>CAZOHI010000057.1:0-16408 GCA_964579695.1 uncultured Caulobacter sp.
TGATGAAGTAGGGCGACAGGTAGCCGCGGTCGAACTGCATGCCTTCGACGACGTCCAGCTCGGTTTCGAGGCTCTTGGCCTCTTCCACCGTGATGACGCCTTCGTTGCCGACCTTGTCCATCGCGTGGGCGATCATCTTGCCGACTTCGACGTCGCCGTTGGCGGAGATGGTGCCGACCTGGGCGATCTCGTCGTTGGTCGTGACCTTCTTGGAGGTCGACTTGATCTCCTCGATGATCTTGACGACGGCCTTGTCGACGCCGCGCTTCAGGTCCATCGGGTTCATGCCGGCCGCGACCGACTTCAGACCCTCGACCACGATGGCCTGGGCCAGGACGGTGGCGGTGGTGGTGCCGTCGCCGGCCTTGTCGTTGGTCTTGGAGGCGACTTCACGAATGAGCTGGGCGCCGAGGTTCTCGAAGCGGTCGGCCAGCTCGATTTCCTTGGCGACGGACACGCCGTCCTTGGTCGAGCGCGGGGCGCCGAACGACTTCTCGATGACCACGTTGCGGCCCTTGGGGCCCAGGGTCACCTTCACCGCGTTGGCGAGGATGTTGACGCCGCGCAGCATGCGGTCGCGTGCGTCGGAGGAGAAATAGACGTCTTTGGCGGCCATTTCGGGACCTTCCTAGATAAGGGTTGTGGGAGACGTGAAGGGAGGGCGGGAGCGGCCTAGCGCTCGACCACGCCCAGGACGTCACTTTCCTTCATGATCAGCAGGTCTTCACCGTCGACCTTGACCTCGGTGCCGGACCACTTGCCGAACAGGATGCGGTCGCCCGCCTTCACGTCCAGAGGCTGGACCTTGCCGTTGTCGTCACGGGCGCCCGGGCCCACCGCGACGACTTCGCCTTCCTGCGGCTTTTCCTTGGCGGTGTCGGGAATGATGATCCCGCCCTTGGTCTTCTCTTCTTCCTCGACGCGCTTCACGAGGACGCGGTCGCCAAGAGGACGAAACTTCATCTGCAAGTCTCCTGTCGTTTGGATGCGGGGCTGGAAGGAGGGCGCTGTTAGCAGTCCCTACCCTTGAGTGCCAACGCTGCGCCGGAAGTAGGCTTGGCGGCCAGTCGAGTCAAGGGTTCGGCTTGATCGGACCGGGCGGCTCGTCCACCTTCCGGCCCATGAGCACCCTCGGCCTCGCCACCCTCCTCGCCGTCGTCGCCTGCGTCATCGGCGGAGCCCTCGGGGGCTTCGCGCTCGCCCGGCCGCTGGAGGCGCTGGGCATGGTGGGCCTGAGGGCCGACGAGGAGAAGGGCCATTCGCTGTCCGAGGCGCGGGCGACCTACGGCGGGCTGTTCCTGCTGTCGCACGCCGGGACGGCGGCCTTCCTCGGCTATGCGCCCCAGATCGGGGCCTGCATGGCCTTCGCGCTGGGCTTCGCCTGGGCGGGCGCGGCGGTGGGCCGGGTGTGGTCGATGACCCGCGACCCCGGCGCCAACGGGGCCTTCAACGTCCGCGCCACGGTGTTCGAGATGCTGATGGCCGCGACCCTGTCGCTGCCGTTCTGGAGCTACGCCGGGATGCTGCGTGGGGGCGCGGTGCTGGTCTAGCTAGCGCATCGCCAGGGCGTCGGCGATCTTCACCCGCCCGCCGTCGACGGCCAGGTCGATCATCACCGTGCCGCAGGAACCGGCGTCCCCCATCATCCCGTGCCGCACGCGCAGGAAACGCCACTCCATGCCGCCGCTGGCGATGCGGCAGTCGGGGCGGGTGAGGGCCAGCGCCTTGGCGCGGACCTCGGAAGGGATGTGTGCGGCGTCGACGGGGGTCAGGTCCTGGCCCTCGACCTTCGCCAGGCTGAACGCCTCGATGCCGTCCTCGCCGCGGATGGCCATGCCCGCGTACTCGGCCTCGCCCTGCTTCACCACGCCCGCCGGGGCGTAGGAGAGGCGCTTCCAGCGGTCGAGGGCGGCGGCTGAGACGGGCAGGGAGGCGGCGGCGCGCAGCATCCCCGGTTCGATGGCCGGGACGAGCAGCAGCGACAGCCCGTGCCGGCCGTCCGGCGTCTGGACGTCGTAGAAGGCCCAGGTGACGGTCTCGCTCAGCACCAGGGAGCCCGCGACCTGGCAGGCGTTGGCCGCGAGGGAGGGGATGCAGGCGGTGGAGGCGAGGGCGACCGGCACGGCCTCCTGCGCGGCCGCGCCGGTGGTGAAAGCCAGGGCGGTCAGGCCCGCCAGCAACCAGGTCTTCGCCATCAGGTCCTCCCCACGGATACCGCGGAGAGTAAAGCATGGCTTTGCGTCCTTCGACACGCGCCTTCGGCGCTGCTCAGGATGACGGGGTTCTGAGTTCGTCATCCTGAGCAGCCCGCAACGCGGGCGTGTCGAAGGACGCAACGCCTTAGCGGATTCCCGGGACCAGCAACTCGGCCTCTTCGCGGGCTTTGCGCAGGGCGCGCAGGTCGCCGTACTTGCCGTATTCCATGCGGGCGATGGTGCGGTTGTGGACCTCGTCCGGGCCGTCGGCCAGGCGCAGGGTGCGGATGCCGGCGTAAGCCTTGGCGAGGCCGAAGTCGGTGGTCACGCCGCCGCCGCCGTGAGCCTGGATGGCGTCGTCGATGATCTTCAGGGCGATGCGGGGGGCCGCCACCTTGATCATGGCGATCTCCAGCCGGGCCGACTTGTTGCCCGCCTTGTCCATCATGTCGGCGGCCTTCAGGCACAACAGGCGGCACATCTCGATGTCGATGCGGGCCTCGGCGATGCGCTGTTCCCAGACCGACTGCTCGGCGACGTACTTGCCGAACGCCTTGCGGCTCATCAGCCGCCTGGTCATCTTCTCCAGCGCCACTTCCGCCACGCCGATGGTGCGCATGCAGTGGTGGATTCGGCCCGGCCCCAGGCGGCCTTGGGCGATCTCGAAGCCGCGCCCCTCGCCGAGCAGCAGGCCCTCCTCGACCGAGACGCGCACGTCCTTCAGCACCATCTCGGCGTGGCCGTGCGGGGCGTCGTCGTAGCCGAACACCGGCAGCATCCGCAGGATTTCCACGCCCGGCGAATCCAGCGGCACCAGCACCTGCGACTGCTGCTGGTGGGGACTGGCGGACGGGTCGGTCTTGCCCATGACGATGGCGACCTTGCAGCGCGGATCGCCCACGCCCGAGGACCACCACTTGCGGCCGTTGATGACGTAGTCGTCGCCGTCGCGCTCGATGCGGGTCTCGATGTTGGTGGCGTCGGAGGAGGCCACCGCCGGCTCGGTCATCAGGAAGGCCGAGCGGATCTCGCCGTTCATCAGCGGGCGCAGCCAGCGCTCCTTCTGCTCCAGCGTGCCGTAGCGCATCAGCACTTCCATGTTGCCGGTGTCCGGCGCCGAGCAGTTGAACACCTCGGACGCGAAGCCGACCTTGCCCAGCTCCTCGGCGATGAGGCTGTACTCGAGGTTGGTGAGCTGCATCCCCTGGAACTCGAAGGTGTCCTCGACGTGCGCCTGGCCGCTGTGGGGCGGCATGAACATGTTCCACAGGCCCGCCGCCTTGGCCTTGGCCTTCAGCTCCTCGACCACCGGGATGACCTTCCAGCGGCTGCCTTCGAGCTGCTGGGCGTCATAGGTCGGCACGGCCGGATAGACGTGCTCGTCCATGAAGGCCTTCACCCGGTCGAGCGTCTCCTTCTGGCGGGGCGTGAGATGGAAATCCATGGAGGCGCTTCCTTCGAGTTCAAACAATTGTTTGATCCATCTTGCCCCGGCGTCAGCGGCGAAGCAAGCGCCCTTGCGCGCGAGGGGCGAAGCGGCAAGTCTGTCGCCGCCATGAACCTGACCGCCAAGACCCTGAAGGGCCGCTACGTGCGGCTGGAGCCGATAACCGCCGACCTGCGCGAGGAGATGCGCGGGGCCATCGACTGCGACCCCGAAGCCTGGGAGATCATGTCGGTCAACGGCTGCGGCGAGGGGTTCGAGGACTTCTGGGGCGCGCTCCAGGGCGAGACCGAGCGCGGCGAGCGGATCGGCTACGCCATCCGGCGGCTGTCGGACAAGAAGGTGGTCGGCACCTCCAGCTACCTGAACATCCGGCGCCTGCACCACGGACTGGAGATCGGGGCGACCTTCCTGCACCCGGACGCGCGCTCGGGGCCGGTGAACCCGGAGAGCAAGCGGCTGCTGCTGGCCCATGCGTTCGACGCGGGCGCGATCCGGGTGGAGTTCATGATCGACGTCCGCAACGCCCGCAGCCAGGCGGCGGTCGGCAAGCTGGGGGCGTCGAAGGAAGGTGTGCTGCGCAACCACAAGATCACCTGGACCGGGCACGTGCGGGATACGGCGGTGTTCTCCATCATCGACACCGACTGGCGCGCGGTGCGCGAGCGGCTGGATTTCCGGCTGCAGGAGACGTTTGCGTAATTTGCCCTTCTCCCCTCGCGGGAGAAGGAAGTGCGGTTGACGCTTCCTAGGTTCCCCCTAATCTGAACCTCAATTCAGAAATCGGGGAAATGCCGGATGGTCCGCTTCGCTCTGCTCGCCGCCCTGCTCGCGGCGACCGCCGCCCACGCCGAGCCTCGCGTCGCCCCCTCGCTCCACGCCCACAGCGCCGAGTTCGCCCCGCCCAAGGTGTACGAGCCCGCGCCCGGCGTCTTCTCGGCGGTCGGCTACGGCATCGCCAATTCGATCATGGTCGTGGGGGCGGAGGGGGTCGTGATCATCGACACCACCGACAGCCTCGATGAAGCGAAGGAGGTCTGGAAACAGTTCGAGCCCCACGCGGCGGGCAAGCCGGTGGTCGCCATCGTCTACACCCACAACCACAACGACCACATCAACGGCGCCGCCGCCTTCCCCCTGGCCGAGGGCGGCAAGGTCATCGCCCACGACACCCTGATGCGGGAGGCGGCCAAGTGGAACGGCGTGGCCGCGCCCGCCATCGCCGCCCGGGCCGCGCGGATGTACGGCGTCTTCCTGCCCGAGGGGCCGGAGGGGCGGGTGAACGTCGGGCTCGGGCCCTACCTCGGCGCCTTCAAGGGGGGCGGCTCGGGGGGCTTCATCGCCCCCAACACCACCTTCGGCGAGCGGCTGGAGATCGTGCTGGGCGGCGAGCGGTTCGTCATGGAGCATGCGCCGGGCGAGACGGAGGACCAGATTCTGATCTGGATGCCCGACCGCCGCATCCTGTTCCCAGGCGACAACCTCTACCGGACCTTCCCCAACCTCTACACCATCCGGGGCACCAGCTTCCGCGACCCGCTGAAGTGGGTGGCGAGCCTGGACAGGATGCGGGCTCTGGACCCCGCCGTCATCGTGCCCTCGCACACCCGGCCGATCACCGGCGAGGGCGAGGCGCAGGAGACGCTGACCGCCTATCGCGACGCCATCCAGTTCGTCCACGACCAGACGGTGCGGTGGATGAACCTCGGCCTGACCCCCGACGAGATCGTCGAGAAGGTGAAGCTGCCGCCGCACCTGCGCGAACACCCCTTCCTGCTGGAGCACTACGGCACGGTCGAGTGGTCGGTGCGGGGGATATTCGACGGCTACATGGGCTGGTTCGGCGGTGACGCGGCCTTCCTGTCGTTCGACCCTCCGGCCGACCGGGCGAAGGCGGTCGTCGCGCTGGCGGGCGGCGCGCCCCAGGCCCTGGCGGCGGCGGAGAAGGCGCAGGGCGCCGGCCAGTGGAAGTGGGCGGCGGAACTGGCCACCTACGTCGGCCGGGCCGATCCGAAGCTGAAGCGCGAGGCCGATGCGGTGAAGGCCAGGGCGTTGACCGAACTCGGCTACGACAGCGTCAGCCCGAACGGCCGCAATTACTACCTCGAACAGGCCGCCGAGATCGAAGGCAAGGCGCCCGCCTGGGGCAAGGTGGTCGAGGGCATGGGCTCAGGCCAGGCGGCCAGCTTCCCGGCGGCGCGGGTCATGGCCTTCTTCCCGGTGCGGCTGAACGCGGAGAAGGCGCAGGACGCGGCCCGCGCCATGGCCGTGCGTTTCGAAGGCGAGGGCGACTATACAGTCCGCGTCCGCCGGGGCGTGGCCGAGGTCGAGTCGGGCATGGCGCCCGACGCCGACGTGGTGGCCGCCACCGCCAAGGCCGACTGGGTCAAGGCCCTGACCGGCGGCCCGACGGGTGTGGCGGGGGCGCTGCTGACCCGCAGGATCAGGCTGGAGAAGGGCGGGGTGGGCGACTTCACCAGCTTCCTGGAGATGTTCCAGGACTAGGAAGGCCCCAAGCCGGCGTGGCGGATGGCGCCGACGGCCTAGCTGCCCTGTTCCCCCAGCCGCCGCGCCAGATGGCGCGTGCGGCGCATCACCGTCAGCAGGGTCCCGGCGCAGATGGCGCCCAGGCCGATCAGCAGCATCTCGCCGCGCCAGCCCCAGGCCACTTCCAGCGCCGAGGCCAGGCACACTGCCGTCAGGGCGGCCATCCGGTGCGGCTTGGCCATCGGGCCGGAGAAGTCGGCGGGAAAGCCCAGGCCCCGGCCCAGCTCGCGCACATAGGCCGTCATCACCGCCAGCACCGCCGCCAGCCAGCCGAGCCAGCCCATGTAGGGAAAGCCCGAACCTTCGGCCGCATAGCCCGCCGCGATGAGGAACAGGGCGTCGGCGATCCGGTCGGGCAACTCGTTCCAGATCGGCCCCAACGGTCCCCCCAGCCCGTGCTCGACCGCCACCATGCCGTCCAGCATGTTGGCCAGCAGGCGAAGCTGGATGCAGACCGCCGCCAGCACGAACCATGCCGACCTCACCCCGCCGTCCGCCGCGCCCGCCAGCAGCAGGAAGACCGCCCCCAGGGCCGCGAAGGCGACGCTGAGCAGGGAGATCATGTCGGGGCTGATCCCCGCCCGGCCCAGCATGGCCGCGAGCGATGCGGCCCAGGCGGCGCCGCGGGTCTTCAGGGGGCGGCGGTTCTCGGTGGTCATGCGGCGGCCTTGCGGGTGCGGACGAGGCCCGCATTGTAGACGATGGCGTAGAGGGTCGACACCGACCACGGGAAGGCGACGGTGCGCGCCACCTCCGGCGTGCCGACCAGGGTGTGCAGGACCACCAGCGCCGCCAGGATGGTCGCCGCCGTCAACACCGGAGGCAGGACGTAGGCCAGCGCAGGCGCGGTCCGCCCGTCCATCCACTCCAGCGCCTTCTTCAAGACCCCCGTCACCGCCCCGGAGAACACCCCCTGCGCCAGGGCGGCGGGCAGGGCCGCCTCCAGCCCGTGCGCGCGGTTGGCCCACAGCGCCCAGCCGCCCATCAGCGCGAACCCGAAGGCGATATGGACGAGGCTGGATTGATGTAGGGGCTTCAAGGCTTCTAATCTCACGGCGAAATCGGGGGCGGCCTTGGACCATATCATCGAACACATCGCCGCCCAGCCGCCGCAGTTCCTGTGGGGGCTGGGCGGGGTCGTGGCGCTGCTGACCTTCGCGGCGGTCGTCGCCCACCTGCTGCCGGTGCTGAAGCCCGGCGGCGACTTCACCAACCTGCGCCAGCGGATCGACAGCTGGTGGGTGATGGTCGCCCTGCTGGCGGCGGCGCTGCTGGCGGGGTGGGAGGCGGTGCTGGTCCTCTTCGCCGTCATCAGCTTCATCGCCCTGCGCGAGTTCCTGTCGCTGGCCCCCATCCGGCGCGAGGACCGGCTGATCGTGCTGGCGGCCTACCTCGTCATCCCGGTCAGCTACGGGGCCATCGCGATCGACCGCTACGGCATCTACATGGTGGTGATCCCGGTCTACGCCTTCCTGATCGCGCCCTACCTGATGGCGATGATCGGCCAGACGCGGGGATTCCTGACCACGGCGGGCGTCTTCCACTGGGGGCTGATGACCTGCGTCTACAACATCGGCTACGGCGCCTACCTGATGCGGATGCCGGAAACCGAGCCGCTGCCCGCGGGGCCCGCGGGTCTGGTCTTCATGCTGCTGCTGGCGACCGAGTTCAACGACGTGGCGCAATACGTCTGGGGCAAGCTGCTGGGACGCCGCAAGGTCATCCCCAAGGTCAGCCCGAACAAGACCTGGGAGGGGCTGATCGGCGGCTGGGTGTCGACGTCGGCCCTCATCTGGTTCCTGGGGCCGGTGTTCACGCCGCTGGAGGGCGTCGGGCTGGCGGTCACGGCGCTGACCCTGCCGCTGGCGGGCTTCGCGGGCGACGTGACGATGAGCGCCATCAAGCGCGACATCGGGGTCAAGGACACCTCGTCCTTCATCCCCGGCCACGGCGGGCTGCTCGACCGGGTGGACAGCCTGACGTTCACGACGCCGCTGTTCTTCCACCTGTTGGCCTTCTTCTCGCTGAAGATGTTCTGATGCTGCGGCTGCTGTTCCTGATCCTGATCGCCCGGCCCATCGCGCGGTTCTTCACCGGCGCCGACATCACGGGGCGCGAGCATCTGCCGACGCATGGCCCGGCCATCGTGGCGGCCAACCACAACAGCCACGTCGACACCCTGCTGCTGCTGACGATCTTTCCGGCCAGGACCATGTCGAAGGTGCGCCCGGCGGCGGCGGCCGACTACTTCCTCAAGGACCCGGTGATCGGCTGGTTCTCGCGCAGGATCATCGGCATCGTCCCCGTGGCCCGCAACAAGGCCGGAAGCGGCGAGGACGTGTTGGCCCCGGCCCGCGCGGCGCTGGCGGCGGGCGACATCGTGGTCATCTTCCCCGAGGGCACGCGGGGCGAGGCCTCCGACGACATGGGCCAGCTCAAGAGCGGCGTCGCGCGCCTGGCCGAAGCCTTCCCCGAGGCGCCGGTCACGCCGGTATGGATCCAGGGCGCGGGCCGGGTGCTGCCCAAGGGCGAGGTGGTGCCGGTGCCGATGAACTGCGCCGTCATCGTCGGCGAGGCCGTCCACTGGGATGGCAAGCGCGGGCCCTTCATGGACGCCTTGCGCGAATCCCTGATGGCGCTGAAAGCCATGGCCCCTCCGTTGAGGTGGAGCTGAACTGATGCGCATCGTCGCCGGAAGCCTTCGCGGACGCGCCCTCGTCGCCCCGTCGGGCGAGGATACCCGTCCCACCTCCGACCGCGCGCGGCAGGCGGTGTTCAACATCCTGGAGCACGCGCCATGGTCGCCGGGCCTGCACGATGCGCGGGTGCTGGACCTGTTCGCCGGGTCGGGCGCGCTGGGGCTGGAAGCCATCTCGCGCGGGGCGGCCTTCTGCGTGTTCGTAGAGACGGCCGAGGCCGCGCGCGGGGCCATCCGCGAGAACGTGGACGCCCTGGGCCTGTTCGGCCGCGTGCGGGTCCACCGCCGCGACGCCACGGACTTGGGCAATCGCCCGGCGGGAGACGGCCCGCCCTTCGACCTCGCCTTCCTCGACCCGCCCTACGGCAAGGGGCTGGGCGAACTGGCGCTGGGGGGATTGGCCAGGGGCGGCTGGCTGAAGCCGGGCGCGGTGGTGGTCTTCGAACGCGGCGTGGCCGAACCCGACCTCGCCGTCCCCGGCTTCGAGATGCTGGACGCGCGCGACTACGGCGCCGCGCGCGTCCACTTCCTCACCAGCTTATGACCACGGAGTCCGCCGAGCGCTCATGAGGGCCGTGGTAGACGGCCTCGACGTTGTTGCCGTCCGGGTCGAACAGGAAGGCGGCGTAGTAGCCGGGGTGGTACTGTTCCCGCTCGCCCGGCCCGCCGTTGTCGCGCCCGCCGGCTTTCAGCCCGGCGGCGTGGAACAGCTCCACCGCGCGACGGTCGGGGGCCTGGAAGGCGAAGTGGACGTGGCTGGCCTGATCGCCGACATCCACCCACAGCTCGTCGGCGAAGAAGTATTCCACCCCGTCCGTGACGGGTATGCCCAACGGCTCCAGCGCCGCCGTGTAGAAGCGTTTGGCGGCGGCAAGGTCGCGGGTGCGCAGGTGCAGGTGGTCGATCAGTCGGCCGCGGCGGATTTCCATGGGCGCTCTCCTTCGCGGAAGAAAACGCCGGTCCCCGCGCGGTGGTTCAGCGCCGCCCGAACAGCCGCTCGATGTCGGCCAGCTTCAGCTCGACATAGGTGGGGCGGCCGTGGTTGCACTGGCCGGAGTGGGGCGTGGCCTCCATCTCGCGCAGCAGGGCGTTCATCTCGGCGCCGTTCAGCCGCCGTCCGGCCCGTACCGAGCCGTGGCAGGCCATGGTCGAGCAGACCTCCTCCAGCCGCTCCCTGAGGGCCAGGGCGCTGCCGTTCTCGGCCAAGTCGTCGGCGATGTCGCGGATCAGGCCGGCCGCGTCCGCCTCGCCCAGCAGGGCGGGCGTTTCGCGCACCAGCACCGCGCCGGGACCGAAGGACTCGATGACGAGGCCCAGCGCCGCCAGTTCCTCGGCGCGGGCGGAAACCCGTTCGGCCTCGGCGGGGTCCAGCTCGACCACCTCGGGCAGCAGCAGGGCCTGGCGAGTGACGCCGCCCGCCTCCATCTCGGCCTTCATCCGCTCGTAGACGAGGCGCTCGTGGGCGGCATGCTGGTCGACGATGACCATGCCGTCACGGGTCTGGGAGACGATGTAGGTCTCGTGGACCTGCGCCCGCGCCGCGCCCAGCGGATAGTCGAGGGGATCGATGACCGTCGCCGTGGCCTCAGTGACCGGCTCGACGCGGGCGGTGGTCTCGGAAAGGCCCGGCAGGGACGGCGCGGGCGCGCGGGGCGTCCAGCCGCCCGCGCTCCAGGCCGAGAAGCCCGCCGGAGACGGTCCCGGCTGATAGCCCTGCGGCCGGAAGCCCCCCAGCGCCGCGCTCGCCGCCGTGGTCGAGGCCCGGTGCCCCGCCCCGGCCAGCGCATGGCGCAGCGCCCCGATGATCAGCCCGCGCACCAGGTTGGGGTCGCGGAAGCGTACCTCGGCCTTGGCCGGGTGGACGTTGACGTCGACCATCTGCGGGTCGAGCTCGAGATAGAGCGCCGCCGTCGGGTGCCGGTCGCGGGCGAGGTAGTCGGCGTAGGCGGCCCTCAGCGCGCCCTGCAGCAGCCGGTCGCGCACGGGCCGTCCGTTGACGAACAGGTACTGGTGCGCCGCGTTGCCCCGGTTATAGGTCGGCAGGCCCGCAAAGCCCGACAGGCGCACGCCCTCGCGCTCCTGGTCGATCTCCAGGGCGTTGTCCTGGAACTCCCGCCCCAGCACGGCGGAAAGGCGGGCGAGGCGGCCCTCCGACCCCGGATGCTCGGCGGGCAGGCGCAGCGTGCGGCGGCCATCGAGGTCGAGGGTGAAGCCGACGGCCTCATGGGCCATGGCCTGGCGCTTGACCTCCTCGGCTATGGCCATCTGCTCGGCCCGCTCGGACTTCATGAACTTCAGCCGCGCGGGGGTGGCGTAGAAGAGGTCGCGCACCTCGACCCGCGCCCCCTGCGGGCCGGGGAAGGCGGCGGGGGAGACGTCGCCCACCGCCCCGCCCTCGACGAGGACGGCGTGGGCGGCGTCGGCGCCCCTCGCCCGGGACGAGATCGACAGCCGCGCCACCGATCCGATGGAAGGCAGCGCCTCGCCCCGGAAGCCGAGGGTGGCGATATGCAGCAGGTCCCAGGTCCCGTCGGCCTGGGGCGCGAGCTTGGAGGTCGCGTGGCGCTCCACGGCGAGCGCCAGGTCGTCGGGGGACAGGCCGCAGCCGTCGTCGGCGATCAGGATGCGGGACAGGCCGCCGCCGTCGGCCTCGATCTCGATGCGGGTCGATCCGGCGTCGAGGGCGTTCTCGACCAGCTCCTTGACGGCGCTGGCCGGCCGCTCGACCACCTCGCCGGCGGCGATGCGGTTGACGGTCTCGGGCGGCAGGCGGCGGATGGGCATGGCCGAAAGATACGGCGATTCAGGCCCTGGGTCAGGAGACGCCGTAGACGATCAGCGCCACGGCGATGGCATAGAGGACCCAGCCGGGATGCAGCGCGCGGGTCCCCCACAGATTGCCGACCGCGCCGTAGAGGTAGGAGCTGCCCGCCAGCCACGCCGCCGCGACTCTTGCCTCGCCATCCAGGAAGATCAGGGCAAGGCCGCTAACGAACCAGTTGAAGGTGCTGAACTGCAAAAGCGCCGGGATCAACCGCCTCACCGGGGCAGGCAGCCGCGGCCCCGCCAGCCGGTCCACGGGCGTGGCCATCAGGCGCTGCGTCAGCAGCCCGTGCACGACCGCGACGCCGCAGCCGACGATCCCGGCCAGCGTCAGCGCGAGTTCCTGTCCGCCCATGACCATACACCTCTGTCTGGAACCTAGGCGCAGGGGCTGGCGCGGTCAATACACATCTGTATGGTGGCCGGCATGAACGACCGCCTCAGCAAGGCCGACTGGATCGCGCACGGGCTGCGTACCCTGGCGGAAAGCGGCCCCACGGCGCTGAAGGTCGCCGTCATGGCCCAGGCGCTGAACGTCTCGCGCGGCAGCTTCTACTGGCATTTCGCGGACATCGCCGACTTCAAGGCCCGCCTGCTCGATGCCTGGCGGGAGGGCACGGAGGAGATCATCCGCGACCTGGATGCGCGCGGCGGCGAGCGGGACAGGTTGAAGGGCCTGATGCGCCAGGCCTTCGGCCGCGTCCTCCCCCTCGACCGCGCCGTCCGGTCCTGGGCCCTGGAGGACGAGGCCGTGGCGGTCGCCGTGGCGGCTATCGACGAGCGCAGGATCGCACGCCTCGCCGCCCTCCTGGCCGAGGCCGGCGTCGCGGGCGAGCGCGCGCAGCATCGCGCGGCCTTCCTCTACTGGGCCTATCTCGGACGGGAGCTCGTGATGTATCCGGGCCGTGCGTCCATCCCGGACGCGGCCCTCGACGACATCGTCGCGATGCTCGAGGCCTAGAGGCCCGGCAGCTTGAAGCGGGTGTCGCGCTGGCGCTGGATGACCACGGCCTTGCCGCCGGTCAGGTTCTTCAGCCGCTCTTCCTCCGCCGCGCCGTCGACGACGTCCGGGGCGTTGGCGCCGGTCTGTTCGGCGGTCGGGGCGGCCGGAGCCTCGCCCTTGCGCCAGAACATCACGCGGTCGGCGAAGCTCTTTTCCTTGTGCGCGATGTCGCCGAACTCGTCGTCGACGACGTAGCGGATCAGCGGGTCGGCCTTTTCCGAGCCGGCCTTGGCGACCAGCAGGCGCTCGCCGTCGCTGCGCTGGGCGCTGGCCATCTGGCCCAGCAGGGCCGCTCTGGCTGCGCTCTCGGGCTGCAGCTCCTGCGGGCGGGGCTCGCCGGGCGACGGCGGACGCAGCGAATAGTCGGGCGGCACCACCAGCGGGGCCTTGGTCACGACGCGGAACTCGTCGGGCGTGACCTTGCTCATGCCCAGGGCCTTGGAGGTCGACTGGCAGCCGCCGAGGCCGACGGCTCCGACGAGCGCGGCGGCGGCGATGACGCGATAGGTGTTCATCAGGACCTTAACTCCAGCGAGGTCGCCCTCGATACTCCATGAGGGGATGGGCCACAACGCCCGATAATGTTGGCGAAGTTACGACTTCTGGTCGCGGGCGAAGCTGTCGAGCAGCAGCAGCAGCACGCCGACCGTGATGGCGCTGTCCGCCACGTTGAAGACCCAGGGGAAATGGAGGGCCTTGAAGTCTAGGAAGTCGGCCACCGCCCCGAACCGCGCCCGGTCGATGACGTTGCCGACCGCCCCGCCCATGACGAGGCCGATGGCGGCGGCCAGCAGCGGCCGCTCCACCTTGCGCGCCCAGACGGCCAGGAACACCGCGACCCCGATGGAGAAGGCCACCAGCGCCCAGCGCACCCAGCCCATGTCGGCCCGCAGCAGGCCGAACGACACGCCGGGGTTCCAAACCATCGTCAGCTTGAAGACCGGCAGGACCGGGATCGAGCAGTCGGTCATCAGGGTCCCCGGCTGGGCCACGAAGGCCGGGCAGGCGGAGGGAAAGGTCCTGGCCAGCACCCACCATTTAGTGAGCTGGTCGACCACGACGACCGTGGCGGCGATGGCGTAGGCTTGTGCGGCTCTGGTCACGGGGCCTCCCTGGAATCCCACCACGCTACCGCATCCGCATCGCGAAGCGAGAGGTCAGGATAACGCGGGTCGGAGCCGACCTCCGGCAGGATGCGCCAGGAGCGGGCGCACTTGGCGCCCTCCGCGCGGCGGGGGTCGACGGAGACGCCCGCCACGTCCTCAAGCCGGAAGGAGCCTTCGCCGTCCGCCAGCAGGGTCGCCTGGCTGGTGCGGAACACCTCGGCGGCGTCCAGGCCCTCGAAGGCGGCCCGCAGGGTTTCGTCGGCGATGTGGACCACGGGCGCGGCGTCCAGCGCCCCGCCGATGCGCTTTTCGCGGCGCTCGGCCTCCAGGGCGGCGGTGACGACGCGGGTCACCTGCTCGACCCTGGCCCACCGTTCGGCTTCCACGTCGTTGCGCCACTCGGCTGGCGTCTGGGGGATCACCCGCAGGCAGTTGGAGCCGGCATCGGGGAAACGCAGGGTCCACGCCTCCTCGGTGGTGAAGCACATCAGCGGCGCCAGCCAGATGGTCAGCCGCTCGAACACCGCGTCCATCACCGTGCGGCAGGCCCGGCGGCGCAGCGAATCGGGACGGTCGCAGTAGAGGGCGTCCTTGCGGATGTCGAAGAACAGGGTCGAGAGGTCTCCCTGGCAGAACTCGATCAGCGGCCGGATGACGTCCTGGAAGGCGTAGCCCTCGTAGGCGGCGCGGACCTGCCCGTCGAGTTCCCACAGCCGGTGCAGGATGTAGCGCTCCAGCGGCGGCATCTCGTCCAGCGCCACGCGCTCTTCGTCCGAGAACCCGGCCAACGCGCCCAGCAGGTAGCGCATGGTGTTGCGCAGCTTGCGATAGGCGTCGGTGGTGGTGGCCAGGATCGTCTTGCCGATCCGCTGGTCCTCCGAATAGTCGACCATCGCCGCCCACAGGCGCAGGATCTCGGCCCCGGACTCCTTGGTCACCGTCTGCGGCTCGACCGTGTTGCCCTTCGACTTCGACATCTTCTCGCCGTTCTCGTCGAGCGTGAAGCCGTGGGTCAGGACCGCGTCGTAGGGCGCCCGGCCGCGCGTGCCGGAGCTCTCCAGCAGGGACGACTGGAACCAGCCGCGATGCTGGTCGGAGCCTTCGAGGTAGAGGTCGGCGGGCCACTTCGAATCCTCGCGGCCCTCCAGCGTGAAGGCGTGGGTCGCGCCCGAGTCGAACCACACGTCGAGGATGTCCTCGATCTTCTCGTAGCGGTCGGGGTCGTGGGCGCCGAGGAAGTCGGTGGCGGGGCGGGTGAACCAGGCGTCGGCGCCCTCGGCCGCGATCAGCTCGACGATGCGCTTGTTGACCTCGTCGTCGTGCAGAGGCTGGCTGGTTTCCTTGTCCACGAACATGGCCAGCGGCGCGCCCCACGCCCGCTGGCGGCTGATCAGCCAGTCGGGGCGGCCCTCGACCATGTTGCGGATGCGCAACCTTCCCGAGGCCGGATAGAAGGCCGTCGCCTCGATGCTCTCCAGCGCCGTCTCGCGCAGGGTGCGGCCGTCCTTCAGCGGGTCGTCCATCTTGATGAACCACTGCGGGGTGTTGCGGAAGATGACCGGGGCCTTCGAGCGCCAGGAGTGCGGATAGCTGTGCTCCAGCCGCCCCCGCGCCAGCAGCCGGCCCGCCTCGATCAGCTTGTCGATGACGGCCGGATTGGCCGGGCCGAACTTGCCGGACTTCTTGCCCTCGGTCTCCAGCACCTTCAGGCCGCCGAACAGCGGCACATGGTCGTAGTAGGCGCCGTCGGGATCGACCGTCTCGGGGATCTCGCGATGCCCGTGGGCCAGCCAGACGAGGTAGTCCTCCGCACCGTGGCCCGGGGCGGTGTGGACGAAGCCGGTCCCGGCGTCGTCGGTCACGTGGTCGCCCGCCAGCATCGGGACCGCGAAGCCGTAGCCGCTGTCGAGCGGGGCCAGCGGATGCTCCAGCATCATGCCCTCGCAGTCGACGGCCTCGACCTTGCGGTACCTGGCGATCCTGGCCGCGCCGAACACGTCGGCCGCCAGCTTCTCGGCGACGACGAAGCGGTCGCCGGGCTTGGCCCAGGGCTCGAAGGCGAGGTCCGTCTCCATCGCCTCGACCTCGAACACGGCGTAGGCGATGTCGGGGTTGTAGGCGACGGCGCGGTTGCCGGGGATGGTCCAGGGCGTGGTCGTCCAGATCACCACATGGGCGCCGGTCGCCGCGTCCGAGCCCTGCACCACCGGGAAGCGGGCCCAGATCGTGGGGCTGGAATGGTCGTGGTACTCGACCTCGGCGTCGGCCAGGGCGGTGCGCTCGACGGGGCTCCACATCACGGGCTTCGACCCGCGATAGAGCTGGCCGGACATGGCGAACCTGTGGAACTCGGCGACGATGGTCGCCTCGCTCGAATAGTCCATGGTGGCGTAGCGGCGCTCCCAGGCGCCCAGCACGCCGAGGCGGCGGAACTCACGGCCCTGCTCGCTGACCCAGTGGGCGGCGTATTCGCGGCAGCGGGCGCGGAACTCGGCGGCGGGGACCTCGTCCTTGCGGCGGCCCTTGGCGCGGAACTCCTCCTCGATCTTCCACTCGATCGGCAGGCCGTGGCAGTCCCAGCCCGGCACGTAG
>CAZOHI010000058.1:0-16362 GCA_964579695.1 uncultured Caulobacter sp.
GCGACCGCACGGTGGTCGCCACCGGCACGGCCTTCAACATCGACATCTTCGACCGCACGGCGCGGGTCACGCTGATCGAGGGCCGGGTCCTGGTCCTGCCCGCCCGCGACGCCGCGCCCGCCAGGCCCATCGCCCTGAAGCCCGGCCAGCAACTGGTCAGCGCCGGGGACGCGCCGCCGACCGTCGTCGCCTCGGTCGACCTCCAGGCCACGACCGCCTGGCAGCAGGGCAAGCTGATGTTCGACAAGGAGCCGCTGGCCAAGGCCGTGGTCCGCATGAACCGCTATTCCGACCGCAAGATCACGGTGGGTGACGCGGCGGCGGGCGCGGTCCCGGTCAGCGGCGCCTTCGACGCGGGCAACACGCGCGGCTTCCTGGAGGCGGTGACCGCCTACCTGCCCGTCACCGCGACGGACGGTCCGGACGGGATCGTGCTGAACTCGGCGTCCTGAATTTTTTCCGGCGGTCTTTGAGGATTTCCGGCGGCCCTCCGTAATTCCCAACAAGGGGGCGCCGAACCGGCCCCCGGAAGAGGGGGAAACGATGTCATTCAAGACCAAGATGCTGGGCGCGAGCGCCGTGGCGCTGGCGCTGCTGGCGACCACCGCCCAGGCCGCCGACGGCCAGGCCCATCAGTTCAACCAACCCGCCCAGCCGCTGGCCTCGGCCCTGCGCGCCTACAGCGCGGCGGCGGACGAGGAGATCATCTTCGCCGACTCGCTGGTCGAAGGCCGCACGGCGCCGGCGCTGAAGGGCGCCTATACGGCCGGCGAGGCGCTCGACCTGCTGCTGGCGGGGGCCGGGCTGACGGTTTCGCGCACGGCCTCGGGCGTGTTGCTGGTCGGAGCCGCCCAGGACCCCCAGGGCGGCAGCGCCGGGGGCGACGTTGATGCGCTCATCGTCACGGCGCAGAAGCGGGAAGAAAACATCCAGGACGTGCCGATCGCCATTTCGGCCTTCAGCCAGGAAGCGCTGAACGACCAGAAGATCGAGGGCGGCTTCGACCTCCTCAAGGCGATCCCGAACGTCACCTTCTCTAAGTCGAACTACAGCGGCTACAACTTCTCGATCCGGGGCGTGGGGACGAAGGCCGTGTCGGCGACTTCGGACCTGGGCGTCGCGGTAGCGTTCAACAACGTCTCGCTGCTGCGCAACCGCCTGTTCGAGCAAGAGTATTTCGACCTCGAACGGGTAGAGGTCCTGCGCGGGCCCCAGGGTACGCTGTACGGCCGCAACGCCACCAGCGGCGTCATCAACATCGTCACCGCCAAGCCTGACCTCGACGCCTTCGAAGGCGCGATCAAGGGCGAGGTCGGCAATTACGAGACCCAGCGCGTGTCGGCGATGGTCAATATACCCGTCGTGGAGGACATGCTGGCCCTGCGGCTGGCAGGCGCCATGACCGAGCGCGACGGCTACAGCACCAACCTTGCGAACGGGAACAACGTCGACGGTCGCGACCTGTGGTCGACCCGTCTCAGCCTGTCGTTCCACCCCTTCGAGCGTCTGCGCGCCGACCTCGTCTGGGAGCGGTTCGAGGAAGACGACGACCGCCTGCGCACAGGCAAGCAGCTCTGCCACCGCGATCCGGGAGCGGCATCGGTGGACGGCTTCAGCGGAACGCTTTCGGACCTGGCGCGCGGCCGCCTGAGCCAGGGCTGCCTACCCGGCTCGCTCTACGACGACGCGGCCTTCGGTGCGCCGAACGGCCTGAGCATCCCGTTCGTGGTGGCGGGCCAGTACCTGACCCCGCTCGGCACGCGGGACCCCAACCTCACGCCCTTCACGCCGCGGGTGTTCATGCTGCAGCGGGGGGTCGATCCCTACGGCGTGGAACAGTCCCGCGATCTGCGGGCCATGGAGTCCAAGTTCGACCCCAGGTATCGCGCCAAGGCCGACATCCTCGCCCTGAATGTCGAGTTCGACCTGACGGACGAACTGACGATCACGTCGCAGACCGCCTACAACGAAGACATGGTCTGGTCCTTCCAGGATTACAACCGCTTCGCCACCCAGCCCAGCTTCAACGAGTCCTCGGGCCTGTACGATTTCCGAAACTTCTTCCCGCCGACGCCGACGGCTCCGAGCCTCTTTCAGGGCCTGATGCCGGGCGGCGTCTTCACCGATCCGCAGATCGGTCCCGCGGACACCCTGGCGGGTTTCGAAATCTCGTCCAGCGAGAGCGAGCAGTTCAGCCAGGAGTTCCGCGTCCAGTCGAGCTTCGACGGCCCGCTGAACTTCAGCGCCGGGGTAAACTATACCGAGTTCGAGGGGCTGAACGACTACTACCTGTTCTTCAACATCGTGACGATGATCGCGCAGAGCTTCTATAACGTCTCTGCGGACTACGATGGCTGCAACAGCAATCTCGGCATTAACGGCTGTATGTATATCGACCCGAATCCCATCGATAGTATCGATGGGGCCGGTCACAACTACTTCCGCAACAAAAATCCCTACAAGCTGGAATCCAAGGCGGTGTTCGGCGAAGCCTATTGGGACGTGACGGACAGCCTGAAGGTCACGGCGGGGCTGCGCTACACGGATGATCGCAAGTCGTTCACGCCTTGGCGCAGCCAGCTTCTGGTCACCACCTTCGACTACGGGCCGGACGATCCCATCAACCAGCGCTGGACGGAATTCTCGGGCCGGCTTGGCGTCGACTGGAAGCCGGAGCTGTCGTTCACCGACGAGACGATGCTCTACGCCTTCTACTCGCGCGGCTACAAGGGCGGCGGTTCCAATCCCCCGCCCGCCCAGGCGGAGGACCGGCGCTATCAGGCCGTGACGCCGCGCACCTTCGACCCGGAGTTCGTCAACGCCTTCGAAGTCGGCGCCAAGAACAACCTCTTGGAGGGGTCCTTGGTGTTCAATGCGACGGCCTTCTACTATGACTATACCGACTATCAGGTCTCAAAGGTGGTGGACCGGACCATCGTCAACGAGAACTTCGACGCCCGCGTCTGGGGCCTGGAGTTCGAGACGGCGTGGCGTCCGACCGCCGACCTGCGTATCAACGCCAACCTTGGCTACCTCGACACCAAGATCGGCAAGGGCGAGCAGTCCATCGACATCTTCGACCGGACACAGGGCGATCCCGACTGGACGGTGATGACGCCCTGGATCCAGCAGACCTCGAACTGCATCCTGCCGACGGACATCGTGGCGCAGGTCGTCGCCCAGACTCTGCAGCCGGATCCCTTCACCTGGGCCTCGTCGCTGATCATCGCCTGCCAGGTCTACACGGGGCAGGGGCTGATGGGGGTCACCTACAATCCCGACGATTTCCCCGAATCCAACAACGGGGCCGGAATCTACGACGACCTGTCCGGCAACGAGTTGCCGAACGCTCCGCACTGGACCTTCAATCTCGGCGCCCAGCACACCTGGCATGGGCCGAACGGCTGGGAGTTGACGGTCCGCGGCGACTATTATCGCCAGAGCCAGTCGTTCGCCCGGGTCCACAATCAGATCGGCGACAAGCTGCGGGGCTGGGACAACGCCAATCTGACCCTGCGGCTGGAGCGGCCGGACGACGCCCTGACGTTCGAGATCTATGCGAAGAACCTGTTCGACGAGACGCCGATCACCGACGCCTTCCTGAACTCGGATTCCACCGGGATGACGACCAACGTCTTCGTCCTCGACCCGCGGCTCATCGGCCTGTCGATCACCAAGGGCTTCTAACCAGTCCCGAACCGGAAACCCTGCAAGGGCGGCGGAGCCATCCGCCGCCCTTTTTCTCACGCCCCCAGCCGCGCCCGCACCGCGCGGATGAACGAGCCCGGCGCCTCGCGCAGTTCTTCGGCCCGCTCGCCGTAGAGCAACCCCACCCGCCGCGTGTGGGTGAAGTCCGCCAGCAGGGGCCGCACCACGCCCGGCGCCGCGTAGCCCGCCGGCATCACCGTCACCCCCAGGCCCGCCCGCACCATGGCCAGCGCCCGCTCGTCGCTGTTGGTCCTTAAGGAAAACACCGGCCGCACGCCGCGCGCCGTGAAATGGCGGCTGGTCTCCGACAGGGCCTCGCAGTTGCGGCGCACGATCATCGGCTCCTCGCCCAGGTCCTCGGCGCGGATCGCCTCCTGCCCGGCCAGCCGGTGCCAGGCGGGGAGGGCGAGGGCGTAACCCTCGCTCAGCAGCGTCTCGTCCTGCGGGCGTGCGACGGAGACGGCGATGTCCACCGCGCCCCGGTCGAGCAGCCCGGTCAGCTCCCGCGCCGCGCCCTCGATTATCTCCACCTGGTCGGGCGTATCGGAGGCGCGGTGGGCGGCGACGATGTCCTCGACCACCTCGGCGGGCAGGGTGTTGAGCAGGCCGATGCGCAGCAGGCGCGGCGCCTGGGGACCGGCGACCTCCAGGGCGGCCTGGTTGAACTCGTACTCGATGTTGCGGGCCCGGCGCAGGAAGCGGCTGCCCGCCTCGGTCAGGATCACCCGGCGCCCCGCGCGCTGGAAAAGCTGGGCGCCGAGTTGGCGCTCCAGCTTGGCGATGCCGACCGACAGGGTGGGCTGGGTGACGTTCACCCGGTCCGCGGCGCGGGAGAATGTCCCCGCCTCGACCACCGCAAGGAAGTAGCGGATGAGGTAACGATCCATAGATGGCGTCTATCATTGGCCGCCCGGCAATTCAATTTTCTGACCCTGCGCCGCCGATGTATGGTCCGGCCATGAGCATCACCTCCTCCGGCCCCTCGATGGACTTCGGCCTCGGCGACACGGCCGACGCCATCCGCGAGACCACGGCCCGCTTCGCCGCCGACCGGATCGCGCCCATCGCGGCCGATATCGACGCCTCGAACGCCTTCCCGCGCGCCCTGTGGCCGCAGATGGGGGCGCTGGGCCTGCACGGGATCACGGTGGAGGAGGAGTGGGGTGGCCTCGGCCTCGGCTACCTCGAACACGTAGTGGCGATGGAGGAGATTTCCCGCGCCTCGGCCTCCATCGGGCTGTCCTACGGCGCCCACTCCAACCTCTGCGTCAACCAGATCCGGCGCTGGGCCAGCCCCGAGCAGAAGGCGAAGCACCTGCCGAAGCTGATCAGCGGCGAGCATGTCGGCGCCCTGGCCATGAGCGAGGCGGGCTCGGGCTCGGACGTGGTGTCGATGAAGCTGCGGGCCGAGCGGCGCGGCGACCGCTACGTCCTGAACGGCACGAAGTTCTGGATCACCAACTTCCAGGAGGCCGACACCCTCGTCGTCTACGCCAAGACGGCGCCGGGCGAGGGCAGCCGGGGCATCACCGCCTTCCTCATCGAGAAGGGGATGAAGGGTTTCTCGACCTCGCAGAAGCTGGACAAGATGGGCATGCGCGGGTCGGACACGGGCGAACTGGTGTTCGAGGACTGCGAGGTCCCCGAAGAGAACGTCATGGGGCCGGAGAACGGCGGCGTCGGGGTGCTGATGAGCGGGCTCGACTATGAGCGCGCCGTGCTGGCGGCGGGGCCGCTGGGGATCATGCAGGCGTGCCTGGACGCGGTGCTGCCCTATGTGCGCGAGCGCAAGCAGTTCGGAAAGGCCATCGGCTCGTTCCAGCTCATGCAGGGCAAGGTGGCCGACATGTACGTCGCGCTGAACTCGGCGCGGGCCTACGTCTACGCCGTGGCGCGGGCCTGCGACGCGGGGAAGACCACGCGGTTCGACGCGGCGGGGGCCATCCTGTTCGCCTCCGAGAACGCGGTGCGGGCCTCGCTGGAGGCGATCCAGGCGCTGGGCGGGGCGGGCTATACGAGGGAGTGGCCGGTCGAGCGCTACCTGCGCGACGCCAAGCTGTACGACATCGGGGCGGGGACCAACGAAATCCGCCGGTTCCTGATCGGGCGGGAGCTGCTGGGCGGATGACGACGAAGATCGCTTCCGCCGTCGACACGGCGTCCGAGGGCTTTCGCAGGAACGCCGGAATCAACACCGCGCTGGTCGAGGAACTGCGCGCCAAGACCGCGCAGGCCGCGCTGGGCGGGCCGCAGGCTTCCCGCGACCGCCACACGGCGCGCGGCAAGCTTCTTCCGCGCGATAGGGTGGAGCGGCTGCTCGATCCCGGCTCGCCGTTCCTGGAGATCGGCCAGCTCGCCGCCTGCGACATGTACGGCGGCGAGGCCCCCGGCGCGGGGATCATCGTCGGGATCGGACGGGTCTCGAACCGCGAGGTGATGATCGTCGCCAACGACCCGACGGTGAAGGGCGGCGCCTACTTCCCGATGACGGTGAAGAAGCACCTGCGGGCCCAGGAGATCGCGCTGGAGAACCGGCTGCCGTGCGTCTACCTCGTGGACTCGGGCGGCGCGAACCTGCCGCACCAGGCCGAGGTGTTTCCCGACCGCGAGCATTTCGGCCGCATCTTCTTCAACCAGGCCCAGATGAGCGCGCGGGGCGTCGCCCAGATCGCCTGCGTCATGGGCTCGTGCACGGCGGGCGGCGCCTACGTCCCGGCGATGAGCGACGAGACGGTGATCGTCCGGGGCCAGGGCACCATCTTCCTGGGCGGCCCGCCGCTGGTGAAGGCCGCCACCGGCGAGATCATCAGCGCCGAGGAACTGGGCGGGGCCGAGACCCACGGCCGCCGCTCGGGCGTGGTGGACCATGTGGCGGCCAACGACGAGCACGCGCTGGAGATCGTCCGCTCGATCGTCGCGCGGCTGAACACGGTCAAGACCGAGGACCTCGACATCGCCGGTCCCCGCCCGCCGAAGTACGACCCGGCCGAGCTGTACGGCGTCGTCCCCGGCGACGTGCGCGCGCCCTACGACGTGCGCGAGGTCATCGCCCGCATCGTCGACGATTCCGAGATGCATGAGTTCAAGCCGCTGTACGGGACGACCCTCGTCACGGGCTTTGCGCGCATCTGGGGTTATCCCGTCGCCATCCTGGCCAACAACGGGGTGCTGTTCTCGGAAAGCGCGCAGAAGGCGGCCCACTTCATCGAACTGGCCTGCCAGCGCCGCACGCCGCTGGTCTTCCTCCAGAACATCTCGGGCTTCATGGTCGGCGGCAAGTACGAGGCCGGCGGCATCGCCAAGGACGGGGCCAAGATGGTCACCGCCGTCGCGACCGCCTCGGTCCCCAAGTTCACCGTCCTGATCGGCGGCTCGTTCGGGGCGGGCAACTACGGCATGTGCGGGCGGGCCTATTCGCCGCGCTTCCTGTTCACCTGGCCGAACAGCCGGATTTCCGTCATGGGCGGCGAGCAGGCGGCATCCGTTCTCGCCACCGTCCACCGCGACGCCGACAAGTGGTCCAAGGAGGAAGAGGAAGCCTTCAAGGCTCCGATCCGCCAGCGGTACGAGGACGAGGGCAACCCCTACCACGCCACGGCCCGCCTGTGGGACGACGGCGTCATCGACCCGGCCCAGACCCGCGACGTGCTGGGGCTGGCCATTTCCGCCTCACTGAACGCGCCGATCCCGGCCGGTCCGCGCTTCGGCGTCTTCAGGATGTGATGCGATGATCGGCTCCCTGCTCATCGCCAACCGGGGCGAGATCGCCTGCCGGATCATCCGCACCGCCCGGGGCATGGGGGTGCGGACCATCGCCGTCTATTCCGAGGCCGACGCCAGGGCGCTGCACGTGCAGGAGGCCGACAAGGCCGTGCTGATCGGCCCGGCGCCCGCCGGCGAAAGCTACCTCGTCCCGGAGAATATCCTGGCCGCCGCCAAGCAGACGGGGGCGGAGGCGATCCACCCCGGCTACGGCTTCCTGTCGGAGAACGCCGCCTTCGCCGAGGCGGTGGTCGCGGCCGGGCTGATCTGGGTCGGGCCGCCGCCCGCCGCCATCCGGGCGATGGGGCTGAAGGACGCCGCCAAGACGCTGATGGCCAAGGCGGGGGTGCCGGTCACGCCGGGCTACCTGGGTGACGACCAGAGCCTCGAGCGCCTGGAGCGCGAGGCCGGCGCGATCGGCTACCCGGTCCTCATCAAGGCCGTGGCCGGGGGCGGCGGCAAGGGGATGCGCAAGGTCGAGGCCGCCGGCGACTTCGCCGCCGCCCTGGGCGCCGCCCAGCGCGAGGCCAAGGCCGCGTTCGGCGACGACCGGGTGCTGATCGAGAAGTACGTCACCCGCCCGCGCCACATCGAGGTGCAGGTGTTCGGCGACACCCACGGAAACGTCGTCCACCTGTTCGAGCGCGACTGCTCCCTCCAGCGCCGCCACCAGAAGGTGATCGAGGAGGCTCCCGCCCCCGGCATGGACGAGGCCACGAGGGCCGCCGTCTGCGAGGCCGCCGTCAAGGCCGCCCGCGCCGTCGCCTACGAGGGCGCGGGGACAGTCGAGTTCATCGCCGACGCCTCCGAGGGCCTGCGCGCCGACCGCATCTGGTTCATGGAGATGAACACCCGCCTCCAGGTCGAGCATCCGGTCACGGAGGCCGTCACCGGCCAGGACCTCGTGGAATGGCAGCTCCGCGTCGCTTCGGGCGAGCCGCTGCCGCTGGCCCAGGACGAGATACGCCTGACCGGCTGGGCGATGGAGGCGCGCCTCTACGCCGAAAACCCGGCCACGGGCTTCCTGCCGTCGACCGGCGTGCTGGAGGTGTTCAAGCTCCCCATGTGGGATATCCGCGTCGACAGCGCGGTGGAGCGGGGCGGGGAGGTGACTCCCTTCTACGACCCGATGATCGCCAAGCTGATCGCCCACGCCGCCACCCGCGAGGAGGCCGCCGCCGAACTGGCCGCCGCCTGCCGCAAGGTCCAGGTCTGGCCGGTGAAGACCAACGCCGCCTTCCTGGCCCGCTGCGCCTCCGACCCGGACTTCGTGGCGGGCGCGGTGGACACCGGCTTCATCGAGGCCCGGCTGGAGGCGCTGACCACGCCCGCGCCGCCGTCCCGCAACGCGCTGAAGACCGCCGCCACGGCGCTGGTCTGGCAGCGCGCTCCGGCGATGGGGCTTTCGACCCCGTGGAGCCATTCGCAGGAGACGCTGGGCTTTCGCCTGAACGCGGCCCCGCGTTCGGTCATCCGGCTGGCCTATGAAGGCGAGGTGGTCGAGGCGCCGCTGGACAGCCTCTACCTCGACGTGGACGCTGACTACGCCAAGCGCGACGACGACCACGTCGTGCTGTTCGAGGAGGGTCAGGCGATGCTGTTCAGCCTGCCGGTCATCGGCGGCGAGGACGCGGGCGCGGCGGGCGACGGCGCGGTGCTGTCGCCGATGCCGGGCAGGATCGTCGCCGTCGCCGTGGCGGCGGGGGACAAGGTGGTCAAGGGCCAGCCGCTCGTGACGCTGGAAGCCATGAAGATGGAGCACACGCTGACCGCGCCGTTCGACGGCATGGTGGCGGAACTGGCCGTGGAGGCGGGCCAGCAGGTCAGCGAGGGCGTGGCGCTGGTGCGTCTCGAATAGCCCTCCCCTGGATGGGGGAGCGGCGCTAGTAGGCCGCCGCCTTCCACGCCTCGAACCGCGCCTTCGCCTCATCGGCCGAGACCCGCGGCTCGAACGTGCGGTCGTAGGTGGCGAACCCGGCGGTCTCGGTCTCGCCCAGCAGCCCCACCCCCCGCGCCGCGCAGATGGCGGCGCCGCAGGCCGTCGCCTCGCGCAGGGCATGCCGTGCGACCGGCGCGCCGAGCATGTCGGCCTGGGCCTGCATGAAGGCTTCGGAGTTCGTCAGGCCGCCGTCGGCCTTCAGCACCTGCGGCCGCTCCAGCCCCGCCGCGCCGTACACGTGGTCGAAGACCTCCCGCACCCGCGCGGCCACGCCCTCCAGTCCCGCCCGCGCGATCTGGCCCGGCGTGGTGGCCGCCGTCAGGCCGCCGAGCCCGCCGCGCCGCGACAGGTCGCCGTGCGGCGCGCCCAGCCCCTGCAACGCCGGCAGGAACCACGCCCCGCCCGCGTCGGGGGTTCCGGCGGCCATCGTCTCGAACCGCCCGTGGCCGCCCATGCCGAACGTCCCGCGCAGCCAGTCCAGCGCCGAGCCGGCCGAATAGACCATCCCCTCGACGCACCACGTCGTCCGGCCCTCGACGGAGGCCAGCACGAACGGCGGCGTCGTCATGCCCACGAAGGCCATCTGCGGGCCGGTCGAGACGTTCAGGGTCGCGCTGGTGCCGTAGGACACCTTCGACAGCCCGGCGCCTTCCGCGCCGTGGCCGATCAGCGCGCTCTGCTGGTCGGCGACGATGGCGGCGATGGGGACCTCGGCGCCCAGCACCGTCTTGTCGGTGGTCCCGATCACGCCCCAGGTGTCCACCAGCTTCGGGAACCAGGCGGCGTCCAGCCCCTGATGCGCGATCAGCCCCTCGTTCCAGCCCATCGTGGCCATGTCGAGGTAGCCCATCGGCCAGGCCTGGCTGCGGTCGGTGGCGTGGACGCTCCCGCCGCTCAGCTTCCAGACGATCCAGGCGTCGACGTTGCCGAAGGCGAGGTTGCGGCGGTCGCCGATGGGCTCGACCACGCCCTCCAGCTTGGCGGCGGCCTGCTGGGCGGTGACGATGTAGCCCGCGCCCATCAGCTCCATCGCGCGCGCTTCGCCGCGCAGGTCGCTCCACACCACGACGGGGGCCAGCGGCTCGTCGGTGAGCTGGTCCCAGACCACGATGCTGGCCCGTTGCGAGGTCACGCCCACCGCCGCGAGGTCCGCGCCCTTCCTGCGGGCGCGGGACAGCGCCTGGCCGATCGCCTTGCGCGCGGCGGCCCACAGGGCGTCGGCGTCCTGCTCCACCCGGCCGGGGGCGCCGGAGGTCGACTTCACGGGCGCGGAGGCCAGGCCCAGCAGTTCGCCGCCCGGCGTGAAGACCCCCGCGCTGATGGCGGTGGTGCCGATGTCGAGGGAAAGGATCAGCTCAGGCATCGGGCAGCAACGCGCCGGGGTTCATGATCCCGTCCGGGTCGAGCGCGGCCTTGACCTTGCGCAGCAGGGCCACGCCCTCCGCGCCCAGCTCCCTGCCCAGCCACTCGCGCCGCACCCGGCCGATGCCGTGGTGGTGGGACAGGCTGCCGCCCGCCGCGTCGGTGGCCTCCATGATCCGCCGCCAGCCGTCGAAGTAGGCGGCTTCCATCGCGTCCGGCCCCTCAACCTGGATCGCGAAGGTGAAGTAGAGGTTCAGGCCCGAGCGGTAGACGTGGCTGGAGTGGGCCGTGCCCGCGATCATCCCCTTCGCTTCCGCCAGGGACGCGACGGCCTTGTCGTAGACGTCGCCGATCTTCGTCCAGTCGGCGGACACCTCCACCGTATCCAGCACGATGTTGCGCGACAGGAAGAGGTCCCAGGCGGGGACGTTGTTGCGGTGGCCCAGCCAGTGCTGGGTGATCTCTTCCGGTCCCGCCTCCATGCCGAACCTGGCGGCCAGGGCGTCGACGGCGGCCTTCTCGGCGGCGACCAGCGTGGCGGGGCCTTCGTGGACCATGATGACCAGGCAGTCCTTCGCCTTGGCATGGACCCGCGCGCTCTCGCGCTCGTCGTACTGGCGCATGACCGGCGGCGTCCAGCCGGATTGCACGATCTCGCGCTGGAACTCGAACCCCTTGCGCATGTCGGGGGCGAAGAAGGCGGACACGGCCCGCGCCTCCGCCGCCCGGCGCAGGCCCAGGGTCACGCCGGTGATCACGCCCAGCAGCCCCTCCGACCCCAGCATCAGGTGCCGCAGGTCCGGCCCGGCCGAGGCGCGCGGCCCCTTGCCGAGGGTGACGACCGACCCGTCCGGCAGCACCGCCTCGACCGAATGGACGATGTCCTCGATGTTGCCGTAGGCGGTCGAGAACTGCCCCGACGCGCGGGTGGCGATCCAGCCGCCGACGGTGCTGACGGCGATGGACTGCGGCCAGTGGCCGATGGTCAGCCCCTGGGCGGCGACGTCGTTCTCGGCCTCCAGCCCGTTCTTCCCGGCGTCGAAGGTGGCCAGCAGGTTCACCGGGTCGATGGACCGCACCCGGTTCATGGCCCCCATGTCGAGCAGGATGCTTTCCGCGCTCGTCTCCACGCCGCCGACCACGCCGCTGCCCAGGCCGAAGGGAATGACGGGGGTTCCCGTCTCGCGGGCGACCTTCAGCACCACCTGCACGTCGGCCACGCTTTCGGGGCGCACCACGCAGGCGGGGGAGGGGGCGGGCCGCCCGGCGAAGTCGCGGACGTGGTTGGCCACCCAGTAGTCGTGCCGCGGCATCTCGCCCTCGGTGACGACCTTGGCGCCCAGCGCCGCCTTCAGCGCGTCGATCATCCTCTTCCCCCCTGGAAGCTCAAGTTGCGTTCGTGGATGGCGCGGCAGGCGTCCACCTGCCGCTGCTTCTCGTCGTCGGACCAGCCCAGCAGGGCGGCCATCTCGTCGGCGGCGGGGGCGAGCGCCGCCAGCCCGCCGTCGGGGTCGAACCAGGCGCGGGCGCTGCGGCGGACCCACCAGTCCTCCAGGGTCAGCGCCCCCTCGACCGTCACCGCCCGCCTCGCCTCGGCCCCCGGCCCGCCGAAGGCCAGGAAGGCTTCGGAGCCGTAGAGCTGGACCAGCCGCTCGGCCTCGCCCACCGGCAGGCGCCCGGCGGCGAGGCGCCGGGTCATGTCGTCGGGATCGAGGTCGCCGCCGACCAGCGGCGTCGTGGCGGTCTGTGACTTCGATGGCTTGCGGCCCAGGGTCTCCTCGACCGTGTCGACGATCCGCTCGGCCATGCGGCGATAGGCGGTCAGCTTGCCGCCCGCGATGGAGATCACCCCGTGAGGCCCGGTCCACACCTCGTCGTGGCGGGAGATGTCGGAGGGGCTCTTGCCCTCCTCGGCGACCAGCGGGCGCACGCCGGACCAGGCCGAGGTGATGTCGCCCGCCGTCAGCGGCTCGGAGCGGAACCGCGCCGCGGCCGCTTCCAGCAGATAGTCCACGTCCGCCGCCTCGATGCGCGGCCAGTAGTCGGCGCCCTCGTAGAAGGTGTCGGTGGTGCCGATGTAGGTCATCTCCCCCTTCGGCACGGCGAAGATGCTGCGCTTGTCGCCGGCTGAGAAGACGATGGTGCGGCTGACCGGCAGCTTGTCGCGCGGCGCGACGAGGTGGACGCCCTTGGTCAAGGTCAGGCGCGGGGCGGCGGCCCGGTCCTCCAGCGTCCGCAGCGCATCGACCCACGGCCCTGCCGCATTGACCACCACCCTGGCCGAGATCCGGGCGCGGGGGGTGTCGCCGCGCAGCCCGTCGCCCACCACGGCGCCCGCCGCCCTGGCGTCCTGGATGACGATCTGGCGAACGGGGGCGTAGTTCATCACCACCGCGCCCGCCGCCGCCGCGCTGCGCACGTTGGCGAGGGTCAGGCGGGCGTCGTCGGTCAGGTACTCGGGATAGACGATGGCCCCGGCCAGGCCCTCGGTCCGAAGGGCCGGTTCCTTGGCCTCCAGCTCCTCGCGCGACCAGGTCCTGTGGCGGCGGTCCTTGCGCACCCCGCCCAGCTTCTCGAAGGCCCACAGCCCGGCGTTCAGCTTGGCGATGGCGGCGGCGTTCCTGGCGGGGATGACGAACGGCGTCAGTCGGGTCAGGTGGGGAGCGATGGCCTCGACCGCCTTGCGCTCCGACGCCGCCTCGCGGACCAGCCCCAGGTCGCCTTGCGCCAGGTAGCGCAGGCCCCCGTGGATCATCTTCGACGAGCGCGAGGAGGTGCCGGAGGCGAAGTCCCGCGCCTCGACCAGCGCCACCTTCAGGCCCCGCATGGCGCCGTCCCGCGCCACGCCCGCGCCGGTCACCCCGCCGCCGACGACCAGCAGGTCGAACGCGCCTTCTTCCAGCGCGTCGAACGCCTTGTCGCGGTCGCGGAAGTCGAGGGCTGCGTCCATCCCTCCCTTTTGGCGTTCATGACGCCTGCGTCAACCTTGAGCGTAGGAACGGCGCCCGCCCGGCCCCGTTATGGTCGCGACACTGAACATGGAGGCCGACATGGCGACCCCTACGACGGACGACACGACCGGATCACACACCACGGTCATCGAGACCCGCCGCGGCGGCGGGGCGGTGGGCTGGATCGTGGCCCTGGCGGCGATCGTGGTGATCGCGCTGGTGGCGTATTTCCTGGTCGACTCGCAGCGCAACGACGCCATGCAGACGGCCGCGGTCAGCGAAGCGGCCTCCTCGGTCGCCGGCAGCGTCGGCCAGGCGGCCGACAGCGTCTCCGGCGCAGCTGAGAATGTGACGCCGCAGAACTGACGCCGCTCCTTTAGCGGAGTTTCAGGCGCACGAACGCCATGCCGCCGCCCGGGTCGCCGTATCCCAGCGATGACGGCGCGTCGAAGGCGCTGGCCAGTCCGCCGACGCCGAACGTCACGTGCTCCGAAACCCGGAAGTCGCGCACCGCGCCCACGCTCGCCTTGCGCACCTTGTGGGCCGGACCATGGCCGGGGCCTGACAGCTCGTCCTGCTCGACCTGCTCGGCGCGGGCGAAGATCGTCCAGCCTTCGGCCGGGCGAAAGGCCGCCTCGACCAACGCGGCGTCCAGCGCCTCGCCGGGAACCTTGTCCTTGCGCGCCCAGGCGGCGGTCGCGGAGAAAGGGCCGCCCTCGTAGAGGACGCTGAGCGAGACGCGGCGCTCGTCGTGGTGCGGCTCCAGCGCCTCGGGGCTCTTGATGGAGGCCCAGCTTCCCTGCAGCGCCCAGTTGGCGGTCGGGTTGAAGCTCAGGCGCGCGGCGCGGCTGTCCAACTCGCCGGTCTCGATGTCGAAGCGCCTCTGGTCCGGCTCCCGCCCCCGGAAGGCCGAGGCGTCGAGCTTCCACCGATCCCAGGTCACGCCCCCCGTCACCACGCCGAACACGACGTGGGTCGAATCCAGCCAGTGGTGGGTGATCGGCGCCTCGGGGCTGTCCATGGCGGCGGGGCGGTGCATGAAGGCGGGCGGCCCGAACGCCGGCTCCCCCGGCAGCCCCGCGTAGACGAAGGCCGAGCCCTTCTGGCCGAGCGGGACGGCATACCGCGCCGACAGCTCCATGAAGAGGTCGTGCGGGTGCTGGCGGTCGACCAGCGCCTCCCGGCCGTCGGCGGTCTCGCCCGCCGCCAGCAGCAGGGGATAGCCGGACTTGCCCATGAAGGCGTCGGGGCTGAGCATGGCCTTCAGTTGCAGCCCGCCCCGCTGGGCCATCACGCCCGCCATCCCGGCGACGAACGCCTTTTCCCCGCCGCGCGGGCCGCCCTGGTCCACATAGGCGCCGTGCAGCGAGGCGTGGGTCATCACCATCCAGCCGCCCGCCCGGGCATGGACGCCCTCCATCGGGGCGGCGGCGGGCAGCCAGCTCGTGCCGGAACCCTCGCTGCCGGCGGGAGGGGGCGCGGTCTCTTCCTCGTGGTGGCGATGGTGGTCGTGGTCCTGCGCCACGGCGGGCGCGGCGATCAGGGCGAGGGCGGCGGCGAGGCGGATCATGTCCCTCTCCTATATACCCCTATAGGGTATATCAAGCCCCGCTCAGCGTCAGCCCCGGCGCGTCGGGATCGGAGGCGGAGCCGCCGTTCAGGGCCTTCTGCATCCACACCACGTCGCGCCAGCCGCCGAGCTTGTAGCCCAGCGCGGGCGTGGTCCCGATCATCTCGAACCCGAGCGAGCGGTGCAGGCCGATGGAGCCCGCGTTGTCCGACCCGCCGATCACCGCGACGAGCTGGCGAAGGCCCAGCCGCTCGCACTCGGCCACGACGGCGCCCAGCACCGCCTTGCCGACGCCGCGACCCGCCATGCCCGGGGCGACGTAGACGGTGTCCTCGGCGGTGTAGCGGTAGGCGGCCCGCAGGCGGAACGGCGAGGCGTAGGCGTAGCCCGCGACCCTCCCGTCCCGCTCGGCGACGAGGTAGGGCAGGCCCCGCGCCTGCACCGCCGCGATCCGCCCGGCCATGTCCTCCACGGTCGGCGGGACTTCCTCGAACGTGCCCCAGCCGTGCAGGCAGTGGTGGCCGTAGATGGCGGCGACGGCCGGAACGTCGGCCGGCGCGGCGGGGCGGATCAGCATGGTGCGTCCTTCGACACGCACCCTGACGGGCGCTGCTCAGGATGACCAGGGCTTTGCGCTGCGTCAGTCATCCTGAGCAGACCGCTATGCCGGCGTGTCGAAGGACCGCTCCACCGCCCAGATCGCGAACGCATAATCCAGCGCGATCTCCTTCAGGAAGTCGAACCGCCCGGACGCCCCGCCGTGCCCGGCCTCCATGTTGATCTTCAGCAGCACCGGATCGCCGCTGGTGGTGTATTCGCGCAGCTTGGCGACCCACTTCTCCGGCTCCCAGTAGGTGACGCGCGGGTCCGACAGGCCGCCGGTCGCCAGAACCGCCGGATAGGGCTTGGGCCCCACCTGGTCGTACGGCGAATAGCTGGCGATGTAGTCGTAGGCCGCCGCGTCCGTCAGCGGGTTGCCCCACTCCGGCCACTCCGGCGGGGTCAGCGGCAGGGAGGTGTCGCTCATGGTGTTCAGCACGTCCACGAACGGGACCGCCGCGATGATCCCG
>CAZOHI010000059.1:0-16244 GCA_964579695.1 uncultured Caulobacter sp.
GGACCGGCCGTCACCACCGCGACAGGCCATTCGGGGTCGTAGGCGCCCGCCGTCGCGGCCTGCCGCGCGGCGGCGACCCATTGCGTCACCTCCTCGGCGGCCCAGCGGTTGTGCGGACCGGAGGCGAAGGCGCGGCGCTTCTCCGCCGCCGCGTCGGCGGGCAGGCCGATGCGGTCGCCCATCGCCGGGCCGAGGGGCTTGAGCAGGCCGACGCTCGCCGCCCGCCCGGCCCAGCGCGAGGCGCCCGCGAAGCCGTCCACCCAGCGGCGGACCAGGGGATGCTCCGACGCCTCGGCGGTCGCCGCGTCGACCAGCACCAGCCCCTTCACCTGCGCCGGGTTGCGGGCCGCGAACAGCCGCACATAGAGCCCCGCCATCGAGTGTCCCACCAGGATATAGGGACCGGGCTCGCCCGCCCGCGCCAGCAGCGCCTCCAGGTCGGAGACGATGGCGAGGCCGTCCCGTGGCCGGGGGCCGGGGTCGGAGCGCCCGAGCCCCGCCCGGTCGTAGGCGCAGGAGCGCACGCCTTCCTTTGCGAGTCCCGCCTGCACCGCCGCCCAGTCGGCCGAGAAGCCGAAGGCGCCGCTCTCGAAGACGACGGTGGGGCCGTCGCTCTCCTTGGGGCCCGCACAGACGATGTGCAGGCTGCGCCCGCCGATATCGATCATGCGGCCGCGATGCGGCGTCTGGCTTGCGGCGGACATGGCCCCTCCCACGGCGACCGCCACGACGACGGCCAGCGTCAGGGCCGCCGCCGTGCGAACGGCGAACTTGAGCATCGGCGCAATCTAGCGGACGCCGCGCGCCGGTCGAGCGGAAGCTATGGTTAAGCCAGCTTCGCCTTGGCCGCCTCGGCGACCTTCTCAGGCGTGACGCCGAATTCCTTGTAGAGGCGCTCGAAGGGCGCGGAGGCGCCGAAGCCCTCCATGCCGACGAAGGCGCCGTCCTCGCCGATGAACCGCTCCCAGCCGAACCGCACCGCCGCCTCGACGGCGACCCGCACGGGCGCGGCGCCGATCACGGCCTTGCGGTAGGCGGGGCTCTGCTTCTCGAACAGCTCCCACGAGGGGGTGGAGACGACCCGCGCGCCGATCCCCTCGGCCTGCAGCAGGTCGCGGGCGGCGAGCGCGACGCCGACCTCCGAGCCGGAGGAGAAGATCGTCACCTTGGCCTCGCCGGTCGCGGGCGCGATCTCGTAGGCGCCCCTGGCCGACAGGTTCTCTCCCGAGGCTTCCTTGCGGGCCACCGGGACCTTCTGGCGCGACAGGGCCATGACCGAGGGCGTCGTCTTGTGCTGGAGCGCCACCTGCCAGCACTCGGCCGCCTCGACCGCGTCGGCGGGGCGGAAGACCAGCAGGTTCGGCATCGCCCGCAAGCTGGCGACATGCTCGACCGGCTGGTGGGTCGGGCCGTCCTCGCCCAGGCCGATGGAGTCGTGGGTCATCACATGGATCACCCGCACGCCCATCAGCGCCCCCAGCCGGATGGCCGCGCGGCTGTAGTCGGCGAAGGCCAGGAAGGTGCCGCTATAGGGGATCACCCCCCCGTGCAGCGCCATGCCGTTCATCGCCGCCGCCATGCCGTGCTCGCGCACGCCGTAGTGGACGTAGCGGCCCGCGTAGTCCGGGGCGTCGAAGGGGACCATGCCCTTGACATAGGTGTTGTTGGAGCCGGTCAGGTCGGCCGAGCCGCCGACCATCTCGGGAATGGAAGGCGTCAGGGCCGACAGCGCCGAGCCGGAATGCACCCGCGTGGCGTTGGAGACCGGGTTCTCGATCAGGCCCGCGATGTGCGTGTCCAGCGCCTCGAAGGCGCCCTCGGGCAGGTCGCCGTTCATGGCGCGGGTGAAGTCGGCGCCGTCCTTGTGGGCCTTCAGCCTGGCTTCCCACGCCTTGCGGCCGCGGGCGCCCTTGCGGCCCGCGCTGCGCCAGGCCTTCTCGACGTCCTCGGGGATGGTGAAGGGCTCGGCGTCCCAGCCCATGGCCTTGCGGGCCACGGTGGCTTCCTCGTCGAACAGCGAATAGCCGTGGCCGTGGATGTCGCCTTCCTTCGGCCCCGCGCCTTTGCAGATCAGGGTGCGGCAGGCGATCATCGTCGGCCGGTCCTGCCTGGTCGCCCAGCGCAGGGCGGCGGCGATCTTGCCGTGGTCGTGGCCGTCCACCGCCTTCACCGCCCAGCCCGCCGCCTTGAAGCGGGCGATCTGGTCGCCGGTCTCGGAGATGGTGGCCGCGCCGTCGATGGTGGTGTTGTTGTCGTCGAACAGCACCGTCAGCTTCGACAGCTTCAGGCGGCCCGCCAGGCTGATGGCCTCATGGCTGACGCCCTCCATCAGGCAGCCGTCGCCGGCGATGACCCAGGTGCGGTGGTCGACGAGGTCGTCGCCGAACCGCGAATTCAGGTGACGCTCGGCCATCGCCATGCCGACGGCGGTGGCGATGCCCTGGCCCAGCGGCCCGGTGGTGGTCTCGACCCCCGGCGTGTGGCCGTACTCCGGGTGGCCCGGCGTGGCCGAGCCCCACTGACGGAAGTCCCTGATCTGGTCCATCGTCACGGCCTTGAAGCCGCTCAGGTGGAGCAGGGAATAGATCAGCATCGACGCATGGCCCGCCGACAGCACGAAGCGGTCGCGGTCGGCCCAGTCGGGACGGCTCGCGTCGTACTTCAGGAACCTGGTCCACAGGACGGTCGAGACGTCGGCGAGGCCCATCGGGGCCCCCTGGTGGCCGGACTTGGCCTTGTGGACGGCGTCCATGGACAGGACACGGATGGCGTCGGCCATGGCGATGGGGCTGGCGGGCATGGGGGAGCCTTAACCTGAGTCGGGGATTGGGGCGCCCGTTCGCATGTGGGGGCCGATTGCGCAACCCGCCTTTCGGTCGCGGCGCGACGCAGTCTATAGAGGGACGACGATGACCGGAGCGCCAGTATGACGGGAGAGACGGGCGACAGCGCCCTCGACCTGGCCGCGCGGCGGCTGGAACGGGCGGTCGCGATGCTGGAGAGCCGCATGGCCGAGAAGGTGGCCCAGGCGGGCGCCGAGGCGGGCGGGCTGTTCGACCAGGACCGCACCCGGCTGGCGGCCGAACTGGACGCCTCCCGCGCCCGCGAGCGCGCGTTGGAGGAAGCCGGGGCCCAGGCGTCCGAGGCCCTCGGCCGGGCCATCGACGAGATCCGCGCCGCCCTCGGCCCCGACGAGGAGGCCGGCTGATGGCCCAGGTCACGGTCCAGATCAACGGCCGCCCCTACACCGTCGGCTGCGAGGACGGCCAGGAACGCCACCTCATCGAGCTGGCCAAGCTGTTCGACAACCAGGTCCAGCAGGTCAGCCAGGACGTCGGGCAACTGGGCGAGACGCGCCTCTTCCTGATGGGCGCCCTGCTGCTCGCCGACGAGTTGGCGGACACCAGGCTGCGGCTGGCCCACGCCCAGACCGAGCTGGCCAAGGTGCAGTCCGAGCACACCCGGCTGGAGATCAAGGCGGTCGGCGCGCTGGAATCGGCCGCCAAGAAGATCGAGAAGCTGGCGAGCGGGGCCCAGGAGCACTAGATTGGAGGCGGCGGGTCTGCTGCGGCTCTCGTCGAAGGCATCTAATCCCGGGGACCTTAATTCACCTCTACGGGAGCTGTCCCTGTCCCGGCCCGTGGGCTTGGACACACGGCGCCCACCTGGATAACCAGGTCCGAGGGGATTGAAACGCCTTCACGGCTCACGCGGCGCCGCCACCTTCCCTATATTGAGGGGATGGTCCACGCCTCCTCCCAATCCGCCAAGACCGTCATGCGCCTTGAGATGCGCGCCCGCCGCCATGCGCTGGCCGAGGCCGCGCCCGAGGCGGGCCGCCGGGCCGCCGCCCTGCTGCCGCTGGACAGGCTGCCGGCCTTCAGGATCGTCAGCGGCTACCGCCCGATGGGCTCGGAGATCGATCCCCGCCCGCTCATGGAGCGCCTGGCGGCCGAGGGCGCCTCGCTCGCCCTGCCCGCCGCCCACAGCCGCGACGCCGCGCTCGCCTTCCGCGCCTGGAAGCCCGGCGACCCGCTGGAACCGGACGCCTTCGGCATCCCCTCTCCCACGAAGGCGGCGCCCGAGGTGCGGCCCGACCTCGTGCTCGCCCCGCTGGTCGCCTTCGACCGCACGGGCGGGCGACTGGGCCAGGGGGCGGGCCACTACGACCGCACCCTGGAGAACCTTCGCGCGGCGCAGGCCGTTTTCGTCCTGGGACTCGCCTATGCCGGGCAGGAGGTCGCCAGGGTTCCCGCCGAGGCGCACGATCAGCCTCTCGACGCCATCCTGACCGAAACCGGCTATACGGCGGTCCGAAAGGACATCTGATGCGCTTTGCCTTCTTCGGCGACGTGGTGGGCCGGTCCGGCCGCGACGGCCTGGCCGACCACCTTCCCGCCCTTCGCCGCCGGCTCGGCCTGGAGTTCGTCATCGTCAACGGCGAGAACGCCGCCGCCGGTTTCGGCATCACCGAGAACACGGCCCGCGAGATATTCGAGGCCGGGGCCGACTGCATCACGCTCGGCAACCACTCCTGGGACCAGAAGGAGGCGCTGACCTTCATCGTCCGGGAAAGCCGCCTGATCCGGCCGCTGAACTATCCGATCCTGGCCGACGCGCCGGGGCGGGGCGCGCAACTGTTCGAGACCGACAGCGGCAAGCGCATCCTGGTCATCAACCTGCTCGGCCGGGTGTTCATGGACGCGCTGGACGACCCCTTCGCCGCCGTCGACCGCGAGCTGGAAGCCTGCCCGCTGGGGATCGCGGTCGACGCGGTGGTGGTCGACATCCACGGCGAGGCGACATCCGAGAAGATGGCCATGGGCCACTTCTGCGACGGCCGGGCTAGCCTGGTGGTCGGCACCCACAGCCACGTCCCCACCGCCGACGCGCAGATATTGAACGGCGGCACCGCCTACCAGACCGACGCCGGGGCCTGCGCCGACTACGACAGCGTCATCGGCAACCAGAAGGAGGAGCCGCTGCGCCGCTTCACCACCCGCATCAGCGGCGGCCGCTACAAGCCCGCCGAGGGCCCGGCGACGGTCTGCGGCGTGTTCGTGGAGACCGACGACCGCACGGGCCTGGCCAGGCGCATCGAGCCGATCCGCGTCGGCGGGCGCCTGAAGGAGACCATCCCCTCGGTGGAAACCGCGACCGCGTGACAGCCGCGAGGCCCGGCGTTAGAAGCGCGACGACCTCCAATTTCGCGGACGCCCCATGGCCGGCCACTCAAAATTCAAGAACATCATGCACCGCAAGGGCCGCGCCGACGCCGCGCGGTCCAAGCTGTTCTCCAAGCTGGCGCGGGAAATCACCGTGGCGGCCAAGGGCGGCCTGCCGGACCCGGCCATGAACCCGCGCCTGCGCCTGGCGGTGAACAACGCCAAGGCCGAGTCGGTGCCCAAGGACGTCATCGAGCGCGCCATCAAGAAGGCCGCCGGCGGCGAGGCCGACCAGATGGAGGAAATCCGCTACGAGGGCCGCGGCCCCGGCGGCGTCGGCGTCATCGTCGAGGTGCTGACCGACAACCGGAACCGCGCGGCGGCCAACGTCCGCTCCATCTTCGCCAAGAACGGCGGGGCGCTGGGCGAGACGGGCTCGGTGGCCTTCATGTGGGACCGGATGGGCCAGATCATCTACCGGGCCGAGGCGGGCTCCGAGGACGCGGTCATGGAAGCCGCCATCGAGGCCGGCGCCCAGGACGTGGAGAGCGACCTCGTCAAGCCGGACATCTACGAGGACGCGCCGGGCCACACGGTCTGGACCGCCTTCGAGGACCTCAACGAGGTGGCCGACGCCATGTCGAAGGTGCTGGGCGACCCGAAGTCCACCGCCATCGTCTGGAAGCCCCAGAGCGAGGTCCCGGTGACGGGCGACACGGTGGCCACCCTGCTGAAGCTGCTCGACGCGCTGGAGGACGACGACGACGTCCAGAGCGTCTACTCCAACGAGGACATCTCGGAGGAGGACCTGGCCAGGCTCGCCGGGTGACAACCAAACGCCCATAGCCACGTTTGCAGGCTATGGACCTCATACTTCCGGTGCTGGGCGCCCTCGTGGCTGGCGGATTGGTGGGGCTGGAGCGGGAATTCCGCGGCCAGCCCGCCGGGCTGCGCACCCACATCCTCGTCTGCCTCACCTCCGCCTTCCTGATGCTGATGGCGGTCGAGCAGGTGTCGTGGATGCGCGGCGCTTCCGACGAGATCGTCCGCATCGATCCCGTCCGCATGGCCCACGGGGTGCTGACCGGCGTCGGCTTTCTCTGCGGGGGCGTGATCTTCCGCACGGGCGTGACGGTGCACGGGCTGACGACGGCGGCCTCGCTGTGGATCACCTCGGCGCTGGGGATGCTCTACGGCGTCGGGCTGTGGCCGCTGGCCGTCGGGGCGACAGTGCTCACGCTGCTGACGCTTGCGGCCCTGCGGCTGATCGACGAGGTGATCCCGCAGCAGGCCACCGCCTGGCTCGCCGTGCGGTTCAGGCGCGAGGGCGCGCCCAGCGGGGCCGAGCTGAAGGCCCAGCTTCGCGGGCTCAAGGTCAGGAACTCCACCTTCAGCCACCGCCTGCTCGACCGGGGCGAGATGGTCGAGCATTCGGCCAACGTCCGGGCCAAGAGCTGGAAGGACATCGACGCGATGATGGACGCCCTGGGCAAGGACCCCCGCGTCCTCGAATTCGAGTTGCTGCCGCGCAAGCCGTAGCGCTTCGGTAACCCTTCCGCCATCTTGTGGAACGGATGACGAACGCGATTCGGATATTGGGGCTCGACCCCGGCCTGCGCCGCACCGGCTGGGGCGTGGTGGCGGTGGACGGCGCGCGGCTGTCGTGGGTGGCGCACGGCGTCATCGCGCCTTCCGAGAAGCTGGCCTTCGCCGACCGGCTGCTGACGCTGTTCGACGGCGTGTGCGCGGTGATCGAGGCCCACGCCCCCCACGAGGCCGCCGTCGAGCAGACCTTCATGACCGCCAACGGCTCCTCGACCCTCAAGCTCGGCCACGCCAGGGCCGCCAGCATGATCGCCCCGGCCCGGGCGGGCCTTTCCGTCGCCGAATACGCCCCGACCGAGGTCAAGAAGGCCGTGGTCGGCACGGGCGGCGCCGACAAGTCCCAGGTCGCCTTCATGATCGCCCGCCTGCTGCCTGCGGCGGGCGGCCCGACCGCCGACGCCGCCGACGCCCTGGCCGTCGCGATCGCCCACGCCCACGCCCGCTCGATGCGCAGGAGGGTCGCATGATCGGACGCCTGCGCGGGGTGCTGGCCGAGGTCGGCGAGGAAGAGGCGCTGATCGACGCGGGCGGGGTCGGCTATGTCGTCCGCTGCGGATCGCGCACGCTGGGCCGCCTGCCCGCCGTCGGCGACGAGGCCCTGCTGCACGTCGAGACCCAGTGGTCGCAGGAGCAGGGGCCAAAGCTCTACGGCTTCCTGACGCGGGAGGAGCGGCGGGCCTTCACCATCCTCCTGTCGATCCAGGGCGTGGGACCCAAGGCGGCCCTCTCCGTCCTCGACGTCCTGCCGCCGCCGGACCTCGCCGCCGCCGTGGCGCGCGAGGACAAGGCCGCCGTGGCGCGGGCCAACGGCGTGGGGCCGAAGCTGGCCCTGCGCATCGTCGTCGAGCTGAAGGACAAGCCGATCACCGAGGGGCCGGTGGCCGCCTTCCACGCCTCCATCCCCGCGCCGGTCGCCAGGCCCTCCAACGCCGGCGAGGCCGTCGCCGCCCTCATGGGCCTTGGGGTCGCCGAACCCAACGCCCGCCGCGTGGTCGACCAGGCCGTGCTGCGGCTGGGCGAGGACGCCGAGGCGGGCGCCATCATCAAGGCCGCCCTCCAGGAGCTGGGGCGGTGACCCGCATCGTCTCGCCCGAGGCCGCTCCCCTCGAAACCCACGACAAGGCCCTGCGGCCCCAGACCCTCGCCGAGTTCGTCGGCCAGGAGCAGGCCAAGGCCAACCTCAAGGTCTTCATCGACGCCGCGCGCGGCCGGGGCGAGGCGCTGGACCATGTGCTGCTGTTCGGCCCGCCGGGGCTGGGCAAGACCACTCTCGCCCAGATCGTCGCCCGCGAGCTGGGCGTGAACTTCCGCGCCACGAGCGGCCCCGTGCTGGCCAAGGCCGGGGACCTGGCGGCCATCCTGACCAACCTCGAACCGAACGACGTCCTGTTCATCGACGAGATCCACCGCCTCGCCGCCAACGTCGAGGAGATCCTCTATCCGGCCATGGAGGACCACGTCCTCGACCTCGTGATCGGCGAGGGGCCGTCGGCGCGCTCGATCCGCATCGACCTCGCCCCCTTTACGCTGGTCGCCGCCACCACCCGCGCGGGCCTGCTGGCCACGCCGCTGCGCGACCGCTTCGGCATCCCGCTGCGGCTGGAGTTCTACACGCCGAAGGAACTGCAGCAGGTCCTGACCCAGGCCGCCCGCAAGATGGGCGCGAACCTCAGCCCCGAAGGCGCCGCCGAGATCGCCGCCCGCGCCCGGGGCACCCCGCGCGTGGCCGGACGGCTGCTGCGCCGCGTGCGCGACTTCGCCGCCGCCGACGGCGCGGAGGTCATCGACCAGGGCCACGCGGCCCGCTCGCTGGCCCGGCTGGAGGTGGACGAGGCGGGCCTCGACAGCCTCGACCGCCGCTACCTGCGCGCCCTGATCGAGCACTACGGCGGCGGCCCGGCGGGGGTCGAGACGCTCGCCTACGCCATCGCCGAGGCCCGCGACGCGGTCGAGGACGTCATCGAGCCCTTCCTGATGCAGCAGGGCTTCATCCAGCGCACCCCGCGCGGCCGGGTCGCCTGCGCCAAGGCCTATGGCCACATCGGCCTGACGCCCCCGCCCGCGCCCAAGGGCCAGCCGGGGCTGTTCGAGGAATGACTTCTTCCCTTCTCCCTGAGGGAGAGGGGTTAGTGAGGATCGATGAGCGCAGACAAATCCCCCTCCGCCGGCTGGTTCGAAGGCCGCGAGCATGTCCTGCCCGTGCGGGTCTATTACGAGGACACCGACTTCACCGGCCTCGTCTATCACGCCAACTACGTCCGCTACTTCGAGCGCGGGCGCAGCGATTTCCTGCGGCTGGCGGGGGTGTCGCACACCGACCTGCTGGAGCGGGACGACCCGGCGGCCTTCGTCGTCGTGCGCATGGAGATCGACTTCAAGCGGGCGGCGAGGATCGACGACGCCCTGCACGTCCGCACCCGCTACTACGAGACCAAGGGCGTGCGCCTGCCGATCCGCCAGCAGATCGTGTGCGGGGAGGCGTTGATCGCGGCGGCGGACGTAACCGCCGCGTGCATCACCCTGGACGGAAGGCCCAGAAAGCCCCCGCCGGGGCTTGTCGAGACGCTCCGGCCCTGGTTTTGCAACGAAGCCATAGTTTAACCAAAGCGTCCCAGCATGTGAGCGGGGACGCCCTGCACACGTCCGAGGAGCCGCATGGAAGCCATCGACGCCGACAGCTTTTCCTTCATCCACCTGTTCATCCGCGCCGACTGGGTCGTGAAGGGCGTGATGATCGGCCTGGCCCTGGCCTCCCTGTGGTCGTGGGCCGTGATCATCGACAAGTTCTTCCGCTTCGGCGCCCTGAACAGCCAGGCCGACCGCTTCGAGGAGACGGTCGGGTCCGGCCGCTCGCTGGAGGAGATCGCCGCCGAGGCCGGGGAGAAGACCCGCCAGCCGCTGCCCCGCCTGCTCAACGCCGCCCTGCGCGAATGGCGCGACGCCCGGACCAAGGGCCTGACGGGCGACAGCCAGACCGCCTTCCTGATCCAGCGCATCGACCGGGTGCTGGACAGCAACATCGCCCGCGAGAGCCAGAAGGTCGAAGAGGGGCTGGGCAGCCTGGCCATCGTCGCCACCGCCTCGCCGTTCGTGGGGCTGTTCGGCACGGTGTGGGGCATCATGCATGCCTTCCAGGCCATCGCGGTGGAGAAGAACACCTCGCTGGCCGTCGTCGCCCCCGCCATCGCCGAGGCCCTGTTCGCCACCGCCATCGGCCTGGCCGCCGCCATCCCCGCCTACATCGCCTACAACAAGTTCTCGACCGACGCGGCCAAGTTCGCCGCCCGGCTGGAGGGCTTCGCCGACGACCTGGCCACCGCCATCCAGCGGCGGCTGACGGAAAAGGCGTAGGCGCATGGCCTTGTCGGTCCACGACGCCTTCGGGGCGGGCCGCCGCCGGGGCCGCCGGGGCAGGGCGCGGCGCGGGGCGCTGTCCGAGATCAACGTCACGCCGCTGGTCGACGTGATGCTGGTGCTGCTGATCATCTTCATGATCTCCGCGCCGCTGCTGACCACCGGGGTCGAGGTCGAACTGCCCAAGACCGAGGCCGGGGCGATGCAGGACCAGTCCGAGCCGCTGACCCTGACCGTCCGCGCCGACGGCCGCATCTTCGTCGGCGAGCAGGAGCTGCCCTTCGCCACCCTGATCCCCGGCGTGAAGGCGCTGGCGGGCGAGGGGTCGGACGACAAGCCGATCTATGTCCGCGCCGACGGCAAGGCGTCGTACGAGGCCGTGGCCCAGGTGATGGCGGCGCTGTCCACCTCCGGCTTCACCAAGATCAACCTGATCACCGATACGGGCGGGCCGTCCTCGGGCGGCCAGACCGCCGCCGGGGAATAGGGCGCTGATGCGGCGCGAACGCACCTCGATGAGCCCCGCGCTGCTGGCCTCCCTGCTGCTGCACGGGGGGCTGGTGGTCGCTACCCTGGTCTCCTGGCCGTGGCTGTCGAAGTCGGTGGACATCGGCCCCGTGGTGCCGGTGACCATCGTCGCCAACGCGCCGGTCTCGAACGTGCGTCCGGCCGTGCAGGCGCCTGAGGTGCTGGAAGCCCTGACCGAGGACCCCGCCCCTGAAGCTCCCGTCGAGGCCGTGGCCCCGCCCGATCCCGTGCCCGACCCGGTCCCGACGCCGAAGCCCGCGCCCAAGGCCGCCCCGCCCAAGCCCGTTCCCGCCCCCAAGCCGGCGCCGAAGAAGGCCGAGAGCCTGGACCTCGACGCCCTGGCCGCCTCGATCCAGCCGAAGAAGGCGGCGGGCCAGCCGAAGTCCTCGGCCCGCAAGGGGCCGAACCGGGCGGAGACCGCCGTCGACGCCCGCCCAGCCGTGGGCGCGGCGACCGGCCTGGCCGCCAACGCCCTGGCCTCGCTGGCCGCCGACCTGGAGCGCCGCTGGAACCCCAACTGCGAGGTGGAGGGCGGCTCCAGCGTCGACATCCGGGTCGCCTTCCGCATCGCTTCGTCTGGCCGGGTGATCGGCCAGCCGGAAGCCTCGGGCGAGCATTCGTCCGACCCCGTGGTCAAGGCCGCCTCCGACCGCGCCAAGCGGGCGGTGCGCCAGGCCGAGCCGTTCGAGAACCTGCCCGCCGATCTTTACGGCGAGCGGATCGTTGTAAGGTTCAACGCCCAGAAAGCCTGCGCCGGATAGGAGATGAACATGCGCTCTTGGATGATCCTGCTGGCCGCCTGCCTGGCGGTGACGCTCGCCGCGCCGCAAACCGCCCGCGCCGACATCGAGATCGACGTCAACCAGGGCGCGGTCCGCCCCCTGCCGGTCGCCATCCCCGCCTTCGGCGGCGCGACCAGAGGCGCCGAGATCGCCGAGGTCATCAGCGGCAACCTGGAGCGTTCGGGCCTGTTCGCCCCCGTCGCCCCGGCCAGCTTCATCGAGCGGAACCTCGACGTGAACGTCCAGCCGCGCTTCCCCGACTGGAAGCAGGTGAACGCCCAGGCGCTGATCAACGGCCATGTGACCGTCGAGGCCGACGGGCGGCTCCGGGTCGATTTCCGGCTGTGGGACGTGTTCTCCGAGCAGCAGCTCCTGGGCCTGCAGTTCTCCTCCACGCCCGAGAACTGGCGGCGGGTGGCGCACAAGATCTCCGACGCCGTCTATGAGCGGCTGACCGGCGAGAAGGGCTATTTCGACACCCGCGTGGTGTTCGTGGCCGAGAGCGGGCCGCGGGGCAATCGGGTCAAGCGGCTGGCCATCATGGACCAGGACGGCGCCAACCCCAGCTACCTGACCGACGGCTCCTACACGGTGATGACGCCGCGCTTCTCCACCACCAGCCAGGAGATCACCTACATGGCGCTGCGGCCCTCGGGGTCGAGCATCTACCTGTTCAACATCGAGACCGGCCGCCAGGAAAGCCTGGGCAAGTATCCCGGCATGGTGTTCGCGCCGCGCTTCTCGCCGGACGGCGGGCGGGTGGCCTTCTCGGTCGAGCGGGGTGGCAACAGCGACGTCCACGTCATGGACCTGCGCAGCCGCAACGCCACGCGCCTGACGTCCGATCCGGGCATCGACACCTCGCCGTCCTTCTCGCCCGACGGGGCGCGGATCGTCTTCAACTCCGACCGGGGCGGCTCGCCGCAGCTCTATGTGATGGGGGCGGACGGCTCGGGCGCGCGGCGCATCTCGCACGGGGGCGGGCGCTACATGACGCCGGTCTGGAGCCCGCGCGGCGACTTCATCGCCTTCACCAAGCAGACCGGCGGCCAGTTCCACATCGGCGTCATGCGGCCGGACGGCTCCGACGAGCGGCTCCTGACCACCAGCTACCTCGACGAGGGGCCGACCTGGGCGCCCAACGGGCGGGTGCTGATGTTCTTCCGCGAAACCCTTGGCGGGTCTCCGCGTTTGTGGACGGTGGATGTCACCGGCCGGATCCTGCGGCCCGCGCCCTATCCGGGTTCGGGTTCGGACCCGGCGTGGTCGCCGCTCCTCAACTGACAGGGGATTTGAGGTAAAGTTTACGTCAGAACCTCGTGATCTCAGGTCTAAAGCCGCGTTTAGGGGTCGCCAGTTCCTGAAGTATCGCGCCATATGGGCGCCTGGGATTTGAAACTAGGAGACTTTCGTAATGAGCATTGGCACCAGCCGCGCCGTTAGACTGGCGCTGATCGCCACGGCCGCCGTTTCGCTCGCCGCCTGCGCCTCGCGGCCCAAGCCCGAGCCCTATGCCCCGCCGCCGCCCCCGCCGCCTCCGTCGGAGCCCGCGCCCTACACCCCGCCGCCGCCTCCCGGCCCGGTGAGTTCGACGCCGCTGCCCGGCTCGGTGCAGGACTTCGTGATCAACGTCGGCGACCGGGTCTACTTCGACTTCGACAGCTACGACCTGCGGTCCGACGCCCGTCCGGTGCTCGACGGCCAGGCCGCCTGGCTGAACCGCTACCCGGGCGTGCGCGTCCGCATCGAAGGCAACGCCGACGAACGCGGCACCCGCGAGTACAACCTGGCCCTCGGCGCCCGCCGCTCCAACGCGGTGGCCAGCTACCTGGCCAGCCGGGGCGTCTCGGCCAGCCGGATCAGCACCATCAGCTACGGCAAGGAACGGCCCATCGACGCCGGCACGGGCGAAGACGCCTGGGCCCGCAACCGCAACGCCGGCACCGTCATCACCGACGGCGCCCGCTAAGCCGGACCAACGGTACAAGGGAGGGAGCCGCCCCGCGCGGCTCCCTCTCGCCGTATTTTCGTCGTCGCCCTCGCCCAGCATCGCGCCATGAAATCGACAGCCCTCGCCGCCGCCTTCCTCGCCGCCCTGATGGCGACCTCGACCTTGGCCGTGGACGCCAGCTTCGCCCAGACGCCGATGCCGATGGACGCCGATCCGCTGGACGACCGCTCCAAGAAGCGGCTCGACCGGATGGAGAAGGTGGTGCGCGAGCTGCGGGCCATCGTCTTCCAGGGCCGCGACACCGGCCGCCCGGTGGTGGTGCAGCCCGCCGAGACCGACGTCCAGCTCCAGGCCCTCAGCGACCGGGTCGCCGACCTGGAGGCGACGCTCCAGCGGCTGAACTCGACCAACGAGACGCTGAGCTACGACCTCGACCAGGCGCGCCGGGCGCTGGAAGCCTCGCAGAAGGACAACGGCGCCGTCATGGACCGCCTGCGCACCCTGGAAGCGGCCGCCGCCGCCGAGGCCGCCGCGCAGCAGGAGGAGGCCGCCCTGGCCGCCGAGGACCCCGCGACCGCCTTCGGCCGCGCGCGCCAGCTGATGCTGGACGGCGACTATTCCAGCGCCGAGACCGCCTTCGGGCGCTTCACTGAGCGCCATCCCGACGCCCCGCAGATTCCCGAGGCCCAGTACTGGCTGGGCAAGACCCTCTCGGCCCGCGGCGCGCATGCCGACGCCGCCACCGCCTACATCGGCGCCATCCGGGGCTGGCCGAAGACCGCCTGGGCCCCCGACGCGGTGGTCGAGCTGTCGCGCGCGCTGGTGGCGCTGAAGAAGCCCGCCGACGCCTGCAAGACGCTGGACGAGCTGAACCGCCGCTACAAGCCGTCCGCCGCCGTGGCGGGCCGCGCCGCCACCGCCCGCGCCCAGGCCAAGTGCGCGGCCTGACGGCGGCGCTTGACCGGCGCCTCGCCGCCTCATCCCCCGCCCCGCTCGCGGTCGCCTTCTCCGGCGGCGGGGACTCGCTCGCCCTGCTGCTGTCTGTGAAGGCGTGGGCCGATGCGCATGGGCGGCGGGTGCTGGCGCTGACCGTCGACCATGGCCTGCAGGCGGCGAGCGCCGAGTGGACGCGGCGGTGCGAGGAGACGGCCGCGCGGCTGGGCGCGGGCTTCCAGGCGCTGCGCTGGGATGCGCCGAGGGTTGGCGCCGCCGCCGCCAGGGACGCCCGCCACCGCCTGCTGGCCGACGCGGCGCGCGAGGCGGGGGCGAGGGTGCTGCTGATGGGCCATACCGCCGACGACGTGCTGGAGGCCGGGATAATGCGGGCGGAAGGCTCCACCGTCCCCGACCCGCGCGAGTGGGCGCCGTCGCCGGTCTGGCCGGAAGGGCGCGGCGTCTTCGTCCTGCGCCCCATGCTGGGCGAGCGGCGCGAGGCGCTGCGGGACTGGCTGCGCGGGCGGGGGGAGGCGTGGATCGACGATCCGGCCAATGAGAACCCGCATTCCGCAAGAGCAAGAGCGCGGGCCCGCCTCTCCTCCCCCGCACAGCGGGGGAGGGGGACCACGCGCAGCGTGGTGGAGGGGGCGAGACCGGGCTCAGCGGTGGCCGCCGCCCCCTCCACCGCTTCGCGGTCCCCCTCCCCCGTATACGGGGGAGGAGTTCTGACCTTTCCCCGGGAGGCTATGGACGAACCCACCCTCGCCGCCGCCTGCCTCTGCGCTGCCGGGACATCCCGCCCCCCGCGCGGCGACCGCCTTGCGCGGCTCATGGAGCGCCTCGCTTCGACCGAGCCCTTCACCGCCACCCTCGCCGGCGCCCGCGTCGAGGCCGACGCCGCGACCGTCCGCTTCATGCGCGACGCCGGGGAGACCGCGCGCGGCGGCCTGGCCTCGATCCTCGGCCCCGGCGTCTGGGACGGCCGCTACGAGGTCGCTTCCCCCGTCCACATCCGCGCGCTGAAGGGCCTCGCCGCCCGCCTGCCGCCCACCGAACAGGCCCGGCTGAAGACCGTTCCCGCCGCCGCCCGCCCCGCCCTGCCGGTTGTGGTGGACCAGAACGGCGCCGTCTCTTGCCCGATCCTTGCAGACGTCCCCTCCGCGCGGCTCCGCCCGCTCGCCCTGGAACGGTTCCTCGCCGCCACCGGGCATGTGCGGTCGGAGTGACGTGGCAAAAGACGTGGCGGCGTCCTATCTTGGGAGGCTGACCTGCATGGGTGGAGAATTATGAACCTGCGGAACCTGGCCATCTGGGGCGTGATCGTCGCGGTCCTGATCGGCGTCTACAGCATGGTCCAGCAAGGATCGCGCGGCGCCGCCGCGGCCGAGATCAGCTACTCGCAGCTCCTCCAGCGCGTGGACGGCGGCGACATCAAGTCGGCCGTCATGCGCGGCGCGCTGGTCGAGGCGCACGCCCGCGACGGCAAGGTCTACACCTCCATCACCCCGACCAACCAGGACGAGCTGGTCAAGCGGCTGGAGTCGCGGGGCGCCGACATCGTGGTCAAGCCCGCGGGCGGCTTCACCCTGCTTGGCTTCCTGCTCAACTCCCTGCCCATCCTGCTGCTGATCGGCGTGTGGATCTTCTTCATGCGCCAGATGCAGGGCGGCGCGCGCGGGGCCATGGGCTTCGGCAAGTCCAAGGCCCGCCTGCTGACCGAGAACAAGAACCGCGTGACGTTCGACGACGTCGCCGGGGTCGAGGAGGCCAAGGACGAGCTGGCCGAGATCGTCGACTTCCTGAAGGACCCGTCGAAGTTCCAGCGGCTGGGCGGCAAGATCCCCAAGGGCGCCCTGCTGGTCGGCCCTCCCGGCACCGGCAAGACCCTGCTGGCCCGCGCCATCGCGGGCGAGGCGGGCGTGC
>CAZOHI010000060.1:0-15778 GCA_964579695.1 uncultured Caulobacter sp.
TGCGGCCGTAGAGCGTGCCCTGCGGCCCGCGCAGCACTTCCACCCGCTCGACGTCCAGATATTCCTGCTCGAACAGCCGGTTGCGGATCAGCGACATGCTGTTGAAGCTGACCGCCACGCCGGGATCGGTCGTCGCCGAGACGGCCTTCGTCCCCACGCCCCGGATCGAGAAATTGTAGCCCGAGTAGTTGGACTTCGAGAAGGTGACGTTCGGGATGCCTTTCAGCAGGTCGAAGCCCCCCTCGATCTTCTGCTCGTCCAGCGCCTTGGCTGAGAACGCGGAAATGGCGATCGGCACGTCCTGGATGTTTTCTTCCCGCTTCTGCGCCGTGACGATGAGGGCCTCAACGTCTCCCCCGGCGCTTGCGGACTGGGGGCCGGAGCCGCCCTGCACGATCAGGAAGGTCGCGCCGTCGCGCTGGTAGGAAAGGCCCGTCCCGGCCAGCAGGTCCCTCAGCGCCGCCTCCACGTCCGCCGCGCCGGTGACGCCGCGCGTGGTCTTGGCGCCCGTCAGGTCGGGGCGAACGAGGACCGAGGTGTCGCTCTGGGCGCCGAACTGGTTCAGCGCCGAGGCCAGCGACTGCGGCGGGATGTTGAACTGGCGCTCCTGCGCCAGGGCCGCCGTGGAAACGGCGGCGGCGGCCGCACCGGCCAACAGCGCATGAAGTCTTGAATGGCGATAAGCCATGTTTCGCTCCCCCTCTACTTCCCGCCGTTCTTTCGCCGGGATGCGTTGAAGAGGCGCGATTGCGAAAACACCCTACCCGGTCCCCGACATTTTTTTCACCAGGCGGCGAGGCGGATGACCTCGTCGCTCTCGCCCGCCACGCGCGCCAGCCGGTATTTCTCCAGCGCGCGCGAGAAACCCGCGACATCGCCGGAGCGGAAGGTGCCGGTCACGGGCGTCGCGGCCAGGCCGGGGTCGTCGAAGACGATGCGGCGGTCGGAATAGCGGCCGAACTCGGCGGCCACGGCGCCGAGGGGCTCGTTTTCGAACATCAGGCGGCCGTTGAGCCAGCTCGTCTCGCGCGCCGTATCCGTTTGGGTCACGCTCCAGTCCGCCGCCGCCGAGGCGACGAGCTGGGCGCCGGGCGTCAGCTCCGTGGTCTGATGGACGGGCTCCGGGGGCGCGGGCTCGCCCGGCGGCCGGGCGACGGGCTTCAGCGCGGGCGTCTCGACCCGGACGCGCCCTTCGACCAGCGTCACCTCGAAGCGGTTCGGCTCGACCCGCACGTCGAAGGCGGTGCCGATGGCGGTGACGGTGCGCCCGCCCGCCTTGACCACGAACGGCCGCGACGCATCCTTGGCCACCTGGAAGAAGGCTTGCCCCCGGTCCAGGTACAGCAGCCGCCGCCCCTGCGAAGCCACGGTGCGCAGGCGGCTGTCGGTGTTCAGCGTCACCTTCGAGCCGTCGCGCAGGGTGAAGGTCGCCCGCTGGCCCAGGTCCGTCTGGAATTCCTGGTCGTAGAAGCGGCCGGACCAGGGCAGCAACCCCATGCGCCCGAGCTGCCAGCCCGCCCCGCCCAGCACCGCCGCCACCAGCAGCGCCGCCGCGACCGCGCGCGCCGGAACCGGCCAGGGCGCGCGCCGGCGCTTGGCCCGCTCGCGCCAGGCGAGGATTTCAGGGTCGTCGCGGGCGGCCTCGGCCCGCCCCCAGGCGCGGGACAGGGCGTCCAGCGCGGCGCGGTGGGCGGGATCGGCCTCCAGCCACGCCTCCAGCGCCGCCGCGTCGGCGGGGTCCATATCGCCCGCCCGGCGCCGCGCGAACCAGCCGGCGGCCACGTCGTCGATATCATCCGCCGCCGCCGTCACGAGCTTTCCTCCAGCGCCGCGCCGACCCGCTTCATCGCCCGCTTGATCAGCGCCTCCACCGCCTTGACCGACACGCCCATCTGCTTGGCGATGGCGGCATAGGTCATCTCCTCGAAACGGTGCAGCAGGAAGGCCTCGGCCGTGCGCGGCGGCAGGGCCTTCAGCGCCTCCAGGATGCGGGCGGCGGTCTGGCGGCCGATCAGGGTCCGCTCGGGGGAAATCTCCTCGTGCGGCTCATAGACGCCCTCCAGCGGCGCGTGGCGGTCCCAGTGCCAGGGCTCGCGCTCGCGCCGCTTGGCCAACAGGTTGGCGGCGATGCGGAAGAGGTAGCCGGTGGCGTTCTCGACCTCCGCGTGGCCGCCGCGCACCTGCAGCGCCAGGAACACCTCCTGCACCAGGTCCTCGGCCTCCTCCGGCCCCACGCTGCGCCGGAAATAGCGCCGCAGCGGCGGGCCGTATGCCGCCATCCACTCGCGCAGGCGGTCGTCCGGCGAGGCGGCGGCGTCGGGGCGGTTGGGCGGCGGCGAGGCCATGGCGGCTCACGGGCGAGAGGCAGCCGGACGGACCCCGGCGCATCTAAGAGGCGGGTTTTCGCAAACACCCTACCTGCGATGCGCAAAAAAAAGAAAGGAGGCGGCGGATGGCGATCCGCCGCCTCCGGTTGGCCAGGAAGGAACCGGCTAGAAGCCCTTGCGGACCGACAGGCCGATCAGGCGCGGATCGAGCGTGAAGATGTTGGTCGTCAGGCCCGTGTCGTCGCTGTTGAGGAAGGCGTCGGTTAGCGGCGCGTCATCGAGCAGGTTCTTGACGTAGAACTCGATCTTGAGGTCCTCGTCGGGCTTCTCGATCCAGACCGACAGGTTGGTGTTGTACCAGCCGTGCAGCTTGTCATAGGGATCGGAGTTGTAGACGCGAGCCCACGACTGCGACTGCCAGTAGACGTCGCCGCGCACCGTCGCTTCCCATCCGTCGAACACATCCCACCGGTATTGGGCGCCGATGTTGGCGGTCCAGTGCGGGGCGTTGGGAAGCTCGTTGCCGCCGAGGTCGTCCTTCAGGCCTGCGCCGCCGTTGAGTTCGGGATAGTTCTTATAGTCGTAGCGATCTCCGCCGTAGGTGGGGTCGGCGATGAACGGGGGCGCAAACCCGCCAATCAGCCCCTTCACACCACCGCACATGCCGTAAAATTGCAATAGACCGTCCCGAGTCCTAGCCCATTCCGCCGCGACGTGGGTCGGCACGACACAGTTGGACGGCAACTGCATCCACGGTTTGACGAGCGTGTAGTCGGGATTGCTCTGGGTGCGATCCATGATGTCGATGGAGGTCTGGCCATCGCCGATCCTGGTGTCGAGATAGCCCAGGTTGGCGTTGATGCGCAGATTGCGGGAAGGCGCGAACAGCGCTTCGAACTCAAGACCCCAGGTCTTGGCGTCGAAATTCTCGTTCACCGCCGTGCGATCCCGGATCTGGGAAACCTGATAGTCCTTGTAGTCGTAGTAGAAGGCCGTGGCGTTGAGATTCAGCGCCCCGTCAAGCAGCGTGTTCTTCGCGCCGATCTCGAAGGCGTCGACGAATTCGGGATCGAACGTCGGTCCATACTCCACCGCAGTCAGGGTCAACGGCGGAATCATGTCGAACGTCTTGTACATATTGAGAGTGACAGGGTTCATTCCATCTGCGATGGCATTGGCAATGAACTCTTCCTCAGTCACAAAGTCGGGCTGAGGCGGATTGGCGCCGCCACCTTTGTATCCGCGGGAATAGAAGGCATAGAGCATGGTTTCGTCAGTGAAGTTCAGCTCAGGCTTCCAATCCAGGCCCAGCCGCCCGGTGAACTCACCCCACTTCTGCTTGATGGCCGGATCTTCCGGGTATCCTAAGGCAATGCTGCCACCCGAGAACATTGACCTTCCCAGCAGCGTCTGCGACGGGACAGGAATGAAATTTTTCCGGTCGTCCGTATAACGCAGGCCTGCCGTAAGCTTTAGGTTCTCCCTGATGTTCCAGTAAACCTCCCCGAACGCCGCCGTGGATTTCAGGCTGTACGGATTTTTCGAGCGGAAATAATTGTGCCCATCGCCGCTCATGCTTTCGACCGGATCGGGATCGACATATGGACAGACGGCCATCGGATCGTTTGCCGGAACCGCACCTCCCGAGACTATACTGCCGCCGAGGCAGATCTCTGGATCCCACGGTATACGGGAGGCGGGATAGAACCCTCCCGACCACGCCAACGCGGTGAGTACATTGAACATGACATAGTAATCAACAACGGTCTCGAACTGAGTGTAGTTCACTCCCGCACTGAAATTGAACGGCCCGCCGAATGCCGATTGCAGTCGAAACTCCTGGCTGAATTGCTCCGATTCGGCCTTGCTGATGTCGAAGCCGGCCACCGTATTGCTGCAACCAATCTGCGGATCGCAGAATACCCCACCCGGGGCCAGCTCAACAAAGGGGCTAGGCAAGGTAGGAATGCTAAAGCGAAGGGGCGTCGTGTCCGTGAATGTGGGAAGGCTTTTGAAGCGACCATAGTCCTGGAAGGAGTACGTCTCGTCAGCATTATACGACGTCTGGGACGTAAACGTGAGATCAGAAGTGATATCGAAATCGAAATTCAACTGAATGAGATCGGCCTTCGCACGATAACGCGGATCACGGATGGAGTTTATCACACGCAGGTCGCGCGATTGCATAAGGCCGCCGTACGGATCAACAGCCTGGATCACGGTTTCAAAGCCGCCGCCCCCTGGAAGAACACCAATGCCGGTTCCGCCGTCCTTCAGCGCGATCGCGCCCAGGATGAAGTTCAAGGACAACCCGTTCGGCGTTCCGAACGCCGCGTCGTCATACAGGCTGCCAGGCTTGCAGCCTTGCGCAAACAGGGCGCGGCGTATTTCCACGCCGGTGAAAGCCGTCGCGCGGTCGGCGAGATCCTCCCCGCCCACATGGGTCGGGCCGTCGTCGCGGTGGCATAGTTGCTTGCCGGTGCGCGAGCGGTCGTCGTCTTCCTCGAAGCGCTCCCAGATCAGGTTGGCGCGCAGGCGTTCGGTCGGCTCGAAACCGACCGTCACCCGGCCCGTCCACAGGTCGCGGCCGTTGATCGCGTTCTTCGTGGTGTCGTTGTAGTCGAAGCCGTCGCGAGCGGTGAAGGCCCCCGCCAGGCGCACGGCCAGCACGTCCTCGACGATCGGTATGTTCATCATCGCCGACAGGCGCTTGGTGTTGTAGTTGCCGACTTCGCCCTTGATCGTGCCTTCGAAGGCGCCGAGGTCCGGCTTGGCGCTGATGATGTTGATGACGCCGCTGGTGGCGTTGCGCCCGTAGAGGGTGCCCTGCGGGCCGCGCAGCACCTCGACCCGCTCCATGTCGAGATATTCCTGCTCGAACAGGCGGTTGTGGATCAGGGTGGTGTTGTTGAAGGCCACCGCCACGCCCGGATCGGTCGTGGCGCTGATGGCCTTGGTGCCGACGCCCCGGATCGAGAAGTTGTAGCCGGTGAAGTTGTTCTTGGAGAAGGTGACGTTCGGGATCGCCTTCAGCAGGTCGAAGCCGCCTTCGATCTTCTGTTCCTCCAGCGCCCGCTGGCTGAAGGCCGAGATCGCGATGGGCACGTCCTGGATGTTCTCTTCGCGCTTCTGCGCCGTGACGATGAGCGCCTCAACGTCCCCCCCGGCGCCTTCGGACTGGGGGCCGCCGCCGCCCTCCCCGGCCTGCACGATCAGCAACGCCTCGCCGGAGCGGCGGAAGGTCAGGCCGGTGCCGGTCAGCAACTGGGCCAGCGCGATTTCCGCATCCGTCGCACCCGCCACGCCTTGCGAAACCTTGGCTTCCGACAGCGCCGGATCGACGAGGATCGACTGTTGGCTCTGGGTCGCGAACTCGCGCAGCGCCGAGGACAGCGATTGCGGCGCGATGTTGATGGCGTTCGCCGCCTGCGCGCCCGTCGCCGCCAGCGCCAGCGCGGCGACACCCGCGCACAGCATGGATTTCATCGGCCCGTGGATCATGGTTTCCCCCGTTCATTGTCCGGAGGCGCCAAAGCCCCCGTTTCATGGACGAAGAGCCGCGGCCGCGGAAATCCCTCACTTCGGGGCCGAAAAATAATCAGGACGCGGCCTCGATTTCCACGCTGTCCTCGCCGTCCGCGACAACGCGCACGAAGCCGTAGTCCCGCACCGCGCGCACGAAGCCGTCCACGTCGCCGGGCTTGAAGGCGGCGGTGACGGGCGTCTCGGCGGCCTTTTCGTCCAGCACGACGATCTTCTTCGTGGAATAGCGGTTCAGCTCGGCCGCCACGTCGCCCAGCCGCTCGCGCTCGAAGATCAGCTGGCCGCGCAACCAGCCGGTTTCCTTGGCGACGTCCGTGCTGGCCAGCGTCCAGTGCTTGTCGTCGGCGGCGGCGAGCTGGCTGCCAGGGGTCAGTTCGGTGACCTGCACGGCCTTGGTCTTTTCGACCGGCGCCTCGACGCGGACCTTGCCCTCGACCAGCGTCACCTTGAACGCCTTTGGGCCCACCATCACGTCGAAGGCCGTGCCGACCGCCGTGACCGTACGCCCGCCCGCCGCGACGATGAAGGGGCGCGACGGGTCCTTGGCCACGCGGAAATAGGCCTGGCCCTTGTCGAGATAGAGCAGCCGCCTGCCCTTCGCCGCGCGCGTGCGCAGGACGGTGTCGGTGTTCAGGGTCACGACCGAGCCGTCCGGCAGCTTGACGGTGGCCTGCTGGCCGACGCCCGTGCGGAATTCCTGGTCGTGCATCTGCCGGAACGGCAAGGCCCCGCTCGCCAGCAGCACCCCGCTCCCGACCAGCGCGATGGCCAGCGAGGCGGCGATGGCGAAGGCCAGGCGCCGCCGGTCCGGCCGCGCCTGCAACGCCGCCTCGCGCAGGGCCAGCACCCCCGGTTCGCTGCGCAGGGCGTCGGCGGCCTTCCAGGTCAACTCCGTGGCGTCGAAGGCGGCGCGGTGGGCGGGATCGGCGGCCAACCACGCCTCCAGCCGCGCGGCCTCGTCGGCCGTCATCGCGCCGGAGCGGCGGCGCGCGAACCAGGCGGTCGCCACGTCGTCGGCATCGCCTTGAAGGTCCAGGGGTTCGGTCACGGCTGGGCCTCTATCGCCTGGCGCAGGTTGCGCAAGGCCCGGATGATCAGCTTCTCCACGCCGCTGACCGATATGCCCAGCCGCCGGCCGATGGCGGCATAGGTCATCTCCTCGTAGCGGTGCAGGATGAAGGCTTCGCGCGTCTTCGGCGGCAACTCGGCCAGGGCGGCGCTGAGCCGCGACAGGGCCTCCTTGCCGATCAGGATGCGCTCGGGGGAGATGTCCTCGGCGGGCTCGAAGGCGCCGTCGAGGGGTTCGAAATGGCGCACGGGCGTGTCGCGATGACGGCGGGCCAGCACATGGGCGGCGACGCGGAACAGGTAACGGTCGACGCTCTCCACCGCCCGCTCGCCCGCGCGGGTGTGCATGTTCAGGAAGACGGTCTGGACCAGGTCCTCCACATCGGCGGGCGGCGCCTTGCGGTGGAAATAGCGGCGCAGCGCCGGGCCATACTGCTCGACAAGCGCGGCCAACTCCGGCGGGGAGCCGGAGGGCGGGTCGGCCAACGATGGGTCCGGCGGTCTGGGCATGACGACGCTCGTGTCACTCTGGGGACACGTCTCCTGGATAGGCAAGAGCCGCTTTCGCCACACCCCCTCACCCCGGCCATGAAAAAAAATTCGGGCGGCGGATCGCTCCGCCGCCCGTCAGGGCCGGATCGGGGAAGAACCGGGCTTAGAACTCCTTGCGAACCGACAGGCCGATCAGCCGAGGATCGAGGACGAAGACGTTGGTGGTCAGCGCCGTGTCGTCGGAGTTGAGGAAGGCGTCGGTGATCGGGGTCTTGTCGAGCAGGTTCTTGGCGTACAGCTCGATCTTCAGCCCGTTGTCGTTCTCCAGCCACAGCGACAGGTTCATGTTGTACCAGCCGTGCAGCTTGTCGTTGACCGCGTTGTAGACCCGCGCCCACGACTGCGACTGCCAGTAGGCGTCACCGCGCACCACGGCCCGCCAGTTGCTGGTCACATCGACGGTGTACTGGGCCCCGAGAGAAGTGGTCCAGTGCGGGGCGTTGGGCAGCTTGTTGCCGCCGAGTTCGGCGAAGACGCCCTGGCCCCCGTTCGGCCCGTCGAGCGGGTTGAGCGGGTTGGCGAACAGGCCGCCGCAGATCGAGTTGTAGCGCGAGAACTGATTGATGTTGTTCCCCAGGGTGGCGATCAGCTTGGCCCGGTCGACGACGCAGTTCGACGTCTGGATCACATACGGCTTGACCACCACGAGGTCGGGGTCGCCCTGCGTCCGGTTCATCAGGTCGATGGACTGCTCCCCGTCCGCGATCTCGGAGTTCTGATAGCCGAACGTCCAGTTAAGGCGGAGGTTCTTGCTCGGCACGAACAGCGACTCGATCTCCAGACCCCATATTTTGGCGTCGAAGTTCTCGTTGACCGCGGTGCGCTCCTTGATCTGCGAGACCTGGTAGTCCGTGTAGTCGTAATAGAAGGCGCCGACGTTCAGGGTCATCGCGCCCTGGAGAAGCGTGTTCTTCGCGCCTACCTCATAGGCGTCGACGAATTCGGGTTCGAACACCTTCGGATACGGCAAGGTCTGGACCACCGGATTGAACGGGAAGGTGTCGATCCGATAGTCGCGATAGCCGATGCCAGGCGGGTTGGCGCCGCCGCCCTTGTAGCCGCGCGAGTAGAAGGCATAGAACATCGTCTCGTCGGTGAAGCCTAGATCGGGCTTCCAGTCGACGCCGAGCCGGCCGGAGAACTCCTCCCAGCCCTGCTTGATCGCAGGCCTTTGCGGATAGCCGCGGTCGGACATGCCGCCCAGGTTGCCGCTCGTCGAAAGAAGCGCCTGCGAGGGGACCGGGATGAAGATCTTGCGGTCGATGGTGTACCGCAGCCCGGCGGTGATCTTCAGGTTGTCGGTCGCCTCCCAGTAGACTTCGCCGAATCCGGCATAGGACTTCAGCCGGTAGGGGTTCTTGCTGCGGAAGTAGTTGTGGCCCTCGCCGTTGATCGATTCGATCGGGTTGGGGTCGATGTAGATGCACCCCTTGCCCTCCGGGGAGTCGATCGGCACGAGGGGCAGGTTCGGGTTCCCGAAGCCCGCCGTGTTCCGGGGCATGCAGGTGGTGATATCCGGGCTGGCGTTGAACAGGTTGATGCCCCCGCCCATCTGCGCGATCAGGGTGAAGAGGTTGTAGAAGACGAAGTAATCCTCTTCGGTCTTGTAACGCGTGAAGTTCAGGCCGGCGCTGAAGTTCACCGGACCGTCGAAGCTGGACTGGAGCCGGAATTCCTGGCCGAACTGCTTGCTCCTGGCTCGGGAGATATCGAACCCGGCGACCGTGTCCGAGCATCCGAGCTGGGGGTCGCAATAGATGCCGTTGGCCAGCATATTCTGGAACGGGTTGGTAGTCTTGTTGATGTGGCGCGTAAGCGGCAGGCTGTCGTTGAAGACCGGGTAGGTGTTGAACCTGTTGAAATCCTGGAACGAATAGATCTTGTCCTGGACATAGGCGGACTGGCTGGTCAGGGTCAGGTGGTCCCCGATGTCGAAGTCCATGTTCAGTTCGAGGACGTCCGTGGTCGCCCGGTACTTCGGGTCGCGCACGGAGTTGATGCGCCGCAGATCGCGGGACTGCATCATGCCACCATAGGGGTCGGTGAACAGCTTGAGCGGCGATATCCAGGTCGACACGGTCGGGCCGATCCCGATGACGGAGAAGCTGGTGTCGACGCCGACCTGCATGAACGGAATGCTGAGGCCGTTGGGCGTGCCGAAGGCGTTGTCGTCGTACAGCGATCCGGCCTTGCACCCCTGGCTCACGTGGCCCTGCGCTCCCGGATTGAGCACGACGCCGCCGAGTTCGATGAGGCCCTGGTCGCGGTGGCAGAGCTGCTTGCCCGTGCGCGAACGGTTGTCGTCTTCCTCGAAGTGTTCCCAGATCAGGTTGACGTTGACGGCGTCGTTGGGGCGCAGGCCCAGCGTCATCCGGCCGGACCACAGGTCCCGGCCATTGATGGCGTTCTGCGTGGTGTCGTTGAAGTCGTAGCCCTCGCGCTTGGTCCAGGCCCCGGCGAAACGCACGGCCAGCACGTCATCGACCAGCGGGATGTTCATCATCCCGCTCACCCGGCGGGCGTCATAGTTGCCGACTTCGCCCTTCAGCATGGCTTCGTACTCGCCATAGCGCGGCGTGGCCGAGATCACATTGATGACCCCCGCCGTGGCGTTGCGGCCGTACAGGGTGCCCTGCGGCCCGCGCAGGACCTCGACCCGCTCGACGTCGAAATACTCCTGCTCGAACAGGCGGTTGCGGATCAGCGCCGAGCTGTTGAAGGCCACCGCCACGCCAGGGTCGGTAGAGATGGAGATGGCCTTGGTGCCGACGCCCCGGATCGAGAAGTTGTAGCTGGAGAAGTTGTTCTTCGAGAAGGTGACGTTCGGGATCGCCTTCAGCAGATCGAAGCCGCCTTCGATTTTTTGTGCTTCCAGGGCCTGGGCGCTGAACGCGGAGATCGCGATCGGCACGTCCTGGATGTTCTCTTCCTTCTTCTGCGCCGTGACGATGAGAGCCTCAACGTCCCCCCCGGCGCTTGCGGACTGGGGGCCCGAGCCGCCCTCCCGCACGACCAGGGCGCCGCTGCTGTCCATGGCGATGACGAGGCCGGTGCCGGCCAGCAGGTGGTCCAGCCCCGCGCGAGGCACGTAGGTCCCCGTCAGGCCGTCCGTGCGGCGCCCCTCGACCGTGCGGCTCTGGTAGAAGATCTCCACGCCCGACTGCTTGGCGTAGTCGCCCAGCGCCGCGCCCAGGTCGCCCGCGGCGATCTGGAAATCGACCGGCGCCGTCTGGGCCATGGCCGTGGTCGACAGCATCGCCGCCAGGGCCGCGCCCGTCAGCCAAGCGCGGCGATGGGATTTGCGTGAAAACATCAGTCCCCCCTTGTACTTCGTTTAAGGGACTTCGCCGTCCCCATACTCAGAAGCACGAACGGGACGCGGGCTTCCGGTACGCGGGTCCTAACTTTTTGCGCTCAGCAGGATGCGGCCGTCCTCCCGCCGGGCTGAAACCCCCAGGTCGGCGGCCAGGATGCGGATGAAGGCGTCGAGGTTGGTCGGACGGAAGGCGCCGCCGACCCGCGCCTCGGCCAGGGCCGGGTCGGTGATGACCAGCTTGGTCCGGTTGTAGCGGTTGAACTCGGCCGCCACGTCGGAGAGGCGCGTGTCGTCGAAGGCGATCAGCCCGCGCCGCCAGCTCAGCAGCCGGTCGAGGCGCGAGGGCTCGGCGACCAGACGCGCCGCCTCGGGCCGCGCCTCCAGCATCTGGCCCGCGTTGCAGACCACCGGCTCGGCGGTCCCCAGGTCGCGGCGGCGCACCAGCACCTTGCCGCGCTCCACCGCCACCAGCACCCGGTCGTCGGTGCGGTGGACGGAAAAGGCGCCGCCCTGCGAGGAGACGCTGTAGTCCCCCGCTTCGACCACGAACGGCCGGGCCATGTCGCCCGCGACGGTGAAATAGGCCTCGCCCCGGTCGATGCGGGCTGTGCGGACCTCATCGGTCTGGCGCACGACCACGCGGCTGTCGGTGTTCAGTTCCAGCCGTGAGCCGTCGGCCAGCATCTCGGCCCGCGATCCGCCGATGGTGGTGGCGTAGGCCTCGGGCGCGGCCTGCACCGCCACGAACACCCCGGCGACGAGGGCGGCGGCGACCGCCAGCCCGGCGGCCATCCTCGGCCAGGCTCTACGGGGCGGGGCGGCGCGCAGGCCGTCGGCGGCGTCCCACGCCGCGTTCAGCCGCAGCCAGGCGACCTTGTGCTCGACGGCCTCATCCAGCCAGCGGTCCAGCGCGGCCTGGTCCTCCGGCGCCCAGCGGCCGGCGTCGCGGCGGGCCAGCCAGTCGGCGGCGGCCTGGCCCACGATTTCAGCCCGCTCTGCCACGGCGGCGCTCCGTCTTCTCGGCGTCCTTCGACGCATCTTGGTTCAGGACGGGGTCGCCGAACAGGGCTTCGGCCAGCCGCCGCATCCCCTTGGCGACCTGCTTCTCCACCGTGTGTTCGGCGATGCCCAGCCGCGCCGCCACCTCGCGCTGGGAACAGCCCTCGATCTTGCGCAGGCGCACCACCTCGCGGCACCGCTCGGGCAGGGCCTCGATGGCGGCCATGAGCAGGGAGAGGTCCTGCTTGGCGGCCAGCGCCCGGTCGGCGGGCACGTCCTCGTTGGACGCCTCCAGGCTGTCCGGATCAGCCAGCAGCTCGATGGGCACCACCTGCTCGCGCCGCAGCCGGTCGATGACCAGGTTGCGGGCGACCATGTAGACGTAGGGCCAGGCGGGCGAGGGCCGCTGCACCCCGGCGGCCTCGTAGACCCGCGCGAACACCTCCTGGCGCAGGTCCTCGATCTCCGACGCCGGCTGGCGGGCGTGCAGCAGGTAGCGGACGAGCCGCCGCTCCAGCGGCAGCACCTCCCTTACGAACCATGCGTCGATGGACGCGCTCACCCGGCCCCTCCGCGTACGTGTGTGTACGTGTACGCATGATCGGACCGGAGACGCGGTCAGCCTGTCAAGCCGCCCTGCCCGCCGACCAGCCGCTGGCCCACGCCCACTGGAAGTTGTATCCGCCCAGCCAGCCGGTGACGTCCACGGCCTCGCCGATGAAGTAGAGGCCGGGAACGGCCCTGGCCTCCATCGTGCGGGAATCGAGCCCGGCCGTATCGACCCCGCCCAGCGTCACCTCGGCCGTCCGGTAGCCTTCCGAGCCGACCGGCTTGACCCGCCAGGCGTTCACCGCCTCGGCCACTGATTTCAGTGTCTTGTCAGACAGATCGGCAAGATTGCCGGTATGCGGCTCGGCGACGGTCTGGGCCAGCCGCCGGGGCAGCCAGCGCGACAGGACGGTGTGCAGGGCGACCTTGCCGCGCGCCTTCCGCAGCTCGTCGAACACATCGACGCCGGGGGCCATGTCGACCTCGATCTCGCCCCCCTCGCGCCAGTAGGACGAGACCTGGAGGATGGCCGGGCCGCTCAACCCACGGTGCGTGAACAGCATGGCCTCCGCGAACCGCGCCTTGCCGCCGCGGACCACCGCGTCCAGCGACACCCCCGCCAGCGGCTTCAGCCGTTCCAGCAGCCCCGTCTCGAAGGTCAGCGGCACGAGGGCGGGCCGGGTCGGCGTCACCGCCAGCCCGAACTTCGCGGCGACCTCATAGCCGAACCCCGTCGCCCCCATCTTCGGGATCGACTTGCCGCCCGTGGCGATGACCAGGGACCGGCAGGCGATCCGCTCGCCCCCGACGCTCAGCGAAAAGCCGTCCGCCTCCCGCGCGATACCTTCCGCCGCGACGCCGAGCCGCAGGTCCGCGCCCTGCATTTCGGCCAGCAGCATGTCGACGATCTGGCGCGCCGATCCGTCGCAGAAAAGCTGGCCCAGCGCCTTCTCGTGCCAGGCGATCTGGTGGCGGTCGACCAAGGCGATGAAGTCCCTGGGCGTGTACCGCCGCAAGGCCGATATGGCGAAGTGCGGGTTGGCCGAGATGAAGTTCCCCGGCCCGGCGTTCACGTTGGTGAAGTTGCACCGCCCGCCGCCGGAGATGCGGATCTTCTCGCCCGGCGCCTTGGCGTGGTCGAGGATCAGGACCCGGCGGCCGCGCTTCACCGCCTCGCCGGCGCACATCATGCCCGCGGCGCCGGCTCCGACGATGACGAGGTCGTACACCTCAGTCCTTGGCGCGCTCGACGTAGGAGCCGTCCTCGGTCTGGATGATGATGCGGGTGCCGACGGGGATGTACGGCGGGATCATCACCCGCATGCCGTTCGCCAGCTTGGCGGGCTTGTAGGAGCCCGAGGCGGTCTGCCCCTTCACCACCGGCTCGGTCTCGGTGATCTCCAGCGTCACGCGGGCGGGCAGCTCCAGCCCGATGGCCACGCCGTCGTGGGTCAGCAGCGTCACCGTCATGCCGTCCTGCAGGAAGGCGGCGGAGTCGCCGATCAACTCCGCGCTGGCGACGAGCTGGTCGTAGCTCTCCGGGTTCATGAAGTGGAACCCCTCGCCGTCCTGGTAGAGGAAGGTGTGATTGCGCTCGTCCACGAAGGCGCGCTCGACCTGCTCGGTCGTGCGATAGCGTTCGGACACCTTCACCCCGTCGGAGATGCGGCGCATGTTCAGCTGGGTCACCGGAGTGCCCTTGCCGGGGTGGATGTTCTCGGCGCTGAGGACGACATAGAGCTTGCCGTCCATGTCGACGACGGAGCCTTTCCTGAGCGAGCTGGCGGCGACCTTCACGGGCTTGTCCTCGGCGTCTAAAGAGCGTGTTGCGCCTGCCTATAGCGATACGCGCGAAATCGGAAGACCGTCCTTGCCTGATCCCTCCTGGTGGAACCGCGACAAGCACGCCGACCGGCGGCCGTTCCTGACGGCGCGGGGCCGGATCAAGGCGGCGTTGCGCGGCTGGTTCGAGGCGCAGGGCTTCACCGAGGTCGAGGCGGCGGCGCTGGCGCTCTCCCCCGGCAACGAGGCGCACCTGCACGCCTTCGCCACGGAGGCGGTGACGACGGCGGGGGAACGCTCGCCCCTTTACCTGCACACCTCGCCGGAATTCGCCTGCAAGAAGCTGCTGGCGGCGGGAGAGACGCGCATCTTCGACTTCGCGCGTGTGTGGCGCAACCGCGAGCGCGGGGCGCTGCACCATCCCGAATTCACCATGCTGGAGTGGTATCGCACGGAGGCGCCCTACGAGGCGTTGATGGACGACTGCGCGGCGATCCTGTCGCTGGCGGCCGAGACGGCGGGGGCGGCGGCGCTCTCCTTCCAGGGCCGGACCTGCGATCCCTTCGCCGAGCCGGAGCGGCTGACGGTCGCGCAGGCGTTCGCGCGGCACGCCGGGATCGACCTGATGGCGGCGGGCGAGGACCTGGCGGCGGTGGCGGGCGTGCGCACCGCCCCCGACGACACCTGGGCCGATGTCTTCAGCCGCATCATGGTCGAGAAGGTCGAGCCGAACCTGGGGATCGGCCGCGCCACCGTCCTGTGCGAATACCCGGTCAGCGAGGCGGCCCTGGCCCGCCCCAAGCCGGGCGATCCGCGCGTGGCCGAGCGGTTCGAGCTGTATGCCTGCGGGGTGGAACTGGCCAACGCCTTCGGCGAACTGACCGATCCGGCCGAACAGCGGCGGCGGTTCGAGGCCGACATGGACGAGAAGGCCCGCGTCTACGGCGAACGCTATCCCATCGACGAGGATTTCCTGGCCGCGCTGGGGCAGATGCCCGAGGCCAGCGGCTCGGCGCTCGGCTTCGACAGGCTGGTGATGCTGGCCACCGGCGCCGCGCACATCGAGCAGGTGCTGTGGACGCCCGTCCCATGAAGACCGCGCTGGACGAAGTGGCCGAGCGTTACGCCGTGGCGATCACCCCCGCGATGGACGCGCTGATCGACGCGGACGACCCGGCCGACCCCATCGCCCGCCAGTTCCTGCCGGACGTGCGCGAACTGGAAACCCTGCCGGAGGAGATGGCCGATCCCATCGGGGACGGCGTCCACACGCCGGTCGAGGGGATCGTCCACCGCTACCCCGACCGCGTGCTGCTGAAGATCACCCACACCTGCGCCGTCTACTGCCGCTTCTGCTTCCGGCGCGAGGTGGTGGGGCCGGGCCACCAGCCGATGACGCCGGAGAAGCTGGACGCCGCCCTCGCCTACATCGCCGGAAGGCCGGAGGTGTGGGAAGTGATCGTCACCGGCGGCGACCCCTTCATCCTGTCGGCGCGGCGGCTGGCGGCGCTGATGGAGCGGCTGGCGGGGGTCGGCCATGTGAAGGTGGTGCGCTTCCACACACGCGTCCCGGCCGTCGATCCTGCGAAGGTGACGCCGGAACTGGTCGCGGCGCTGAAGCATCCGGCCCTGACGACCTATG
>CAZOHI010000061.1:0-15711 GCA_964579695.1 uncultured Caulobacter sp.
CCTGGCCTGCTACCGCGGCCTGCGTCACCGCAAGGGCCTGCCGGTTCGCGGCCAGGTCCATCAGCCGCTTGATGTTGACCGCGGTCTCACGGCGCAGGTCGCCCTCGACCGTGAAGTCCTTGTCGATGGCTTCACGGATCTGAAGCACCTCGGCGTCGGTGAGCTGGTTCACCCGGCGGGCGTCCTCGATGCCCACCTTGCCCACGATATCGCGTGCGCTCTTCGGGCCGATGCCGTGGATATACTGCAGCGCGATCACCACGCGCTTGTTGGTCGGGATATTGACGCCTGCGATACGGGCCACGTCTCTTATTCTCCTAACACGCGCATAAACGCGACACGCGCCCCGGCTCTCAGTCTCGACCAAGAGCCGGCGCGGGGTCGCGCCTTTCGCGGAAGCGCACCGTTATAGGGACGATTGCGATTGCGTCAACAGGTTACGCAAGGGCTTGGTCGATAGCCGCCGCGACGGCTTCGACCGATCCCATTCCGTCCAGTTCCACCAGTTTCCCCTGCTCCTGGTAGTAGGGCAGGAGCGGCGCGGTCTGACCGTTGTAGGCGGCCAGGCGCACCTTGAAGCTCTCGGGATTGTCGTCGGCCCGGCCCTGCTCGGCGAATCGGGTGGCGACGCGGGCGACCAGCGCCTCCTCGTCCACCCTCAGCCGCAGGACCCTGTCGATCGACGAGCCGCGACGGGCCAGCATGGCGTCGAGCGCCTGCGCCTGGGCCACCGTGCGGGGGAAGCCGTCGAAGATGGCGCCGCCGGCGGCCTCGGTCTCGGCCAGGCGCTCCTCGATCAGCGCGATGACGATATCGTCCGAGACCAGCTCGCCGCGCTGCATGATGCCCTTCACCCGCTCGCCCAGCTCCGAGCCGGAGGCGATGGCGGCCCGCAGCATGTCGCCCGTGGAGAGCTGGACCATGCCGCGCTCCTTCACGAGGCGCGTCGCCTGGGTGCCCTTCCCGGCGGCGGGAGGGCCAAAGAGGATGATGTTCATCGCCTTACCGCCCCTTGCCGCGCAGCTTCGACTTCTTGATCAGGCCTTCGTACTGGTGGGACAGCAGATGCGACTGGATCTGGGCCACGGTGTCCATCGTCACCGACACGACGATCAGGATGGAAGTGCCGCCCAGGTAGAAGTTCTGGTTGCCCGTCTGGGCGATGACCGCTTCCGGCAGGAGGCAGATCGCCGTGATGTAGGCGGCCCCGATGACCGTCAGGCGGGTCAGGACATAGTCCAGGTAGTCCGCCGTCCGCTTGCCGGGGCGGATGCCCGGCAGGAAGCCGCCGTACTTGCGCAGGTTCTCCGCCGTCTCCTCGGGATTGAACACGATGGAGGTGTAGAAGAAGCAGAAGAAGATGATCAGGCCGCCGTAGAAGACCATGAACAGCGGCTGGCCATGGGTGAGCTGGCCCACCACGGCGGGCAGCCACTGGGCCCACGGCGGCAGGTCGGCGGTCGCCAGAAAGCCCATCACGGTCGCCGGCAGCAGCAGGAGCGACGAGGCGAAGATCGGCGGGATGACCCCGGCGGTGTTGATCTTCAGCGGCAGGAACGACGAATCGCCTCCCACTACGCGGTTGCCCTGCTGGCGCTTCGGATACTGGATCAGCAGCCGGCGCTGCGCGCGCTCCATGAAGACGATGGCGAAAACCACGCCGACGGCGATGGCCGCCATCATCAGCGCGGTGAACGACGAGAGCGAGCCGGCCTGGAGCTGCTGCAGCATCACCCAGATGGCGCCCGGCAGGGCGGCCACGATACCGGCGAAGATGATCAGGCTGACGCCGTTGCCGACGCCGCGGCTCGTCACCTGCTCGCCCAGCCACATCAGGAACATGGTGCCGCCGGTCAGCGTCACGATGGTCGAGGCCACGAAGAACAGGCCGGGGTTGTCGACGATGGGCGGATTGCTGTTCTGCAGGCCGAAGGCGATGCCCGCCGACTGCACCAGGGCCAGCACCACGGTCAGGTAGCGGGTGTACTGGTTGAGCTGCTTGCGCCCCGCCTCCCCGCCTTCCTTCTTGAGCTTTTCCCACGGCGGATACACCGAGCCCAGAAGCTGGACGATGATCGACGCCGAGATGTAGGGCATCACGTTCAGGGCGAAGATGGCCATCCGTTCGACGGCGCCGCCCGAGAACATGTTGAACATGCCCAGGATGCCCTGGGACTGCTGCTCGAACGCCGCCGCGAACTGGGCGGCGTCGATGCCCGGAATCGGGATGTAGGTCCCGAGCCGGTAGATCATCAGCGCGCCCAGGGTGAACCAGATGCGCTTGTGCAGCTCCGTCGCCTTGGCGAAGGCGCCGAAGTTCATGTTGGCTGCTAGCTGCTCAGCGGCAGAGGCCATTCAGATTCCCCGATCTTGGACCGGTGACAGATAGGGGAGCACCCTCCCCTTGTCACCCCGGACGGAAGGTCAGGCTTCCGCTTCGGCCTTGACGGGCTTGGTCACCGTCAGCTTGCCGCCGGCCTTCTCGACGGCCTCGCGGGCCGAGGCGGAGGCCGAGTGGACGGTGATGTCCAGCTTGGACTTCAGCTCGCCCTTGCCCAGCAGACGCACGCCGTCCTTCTTGCGACGGATCACGCCCGCCTTCAGCAGGGCGTCGGCGTCGATGGCCTTCTTGGCGTCCAGCTTGCCGGCCGCGATGGCCTGCTCCAGGCGCCAGAAGTTCACCTCGGCGAACGTCTTGCGGAAGGGGTTGTTGAAGCCGCGCTTGGGCATGCGCATGTGCAGCGGCATCTGGCCGCCCTCGAACCCGGCGATGGCCACGCCCGAACGGGACTTCTGGCCCTTCACGCCGCGGCCGCCGGTCTTGCCCTTGCCCGAACCCGGGCCGCGGCCGACGCGCATGCGGTTCTTGGTGGAGCCCTCACGGGGCGAAAGCTCGTTGAGCTTGGTCATCTGTGGCCTCTCCTTGGAGATATGCGCCGGGGGTGAGCCCGACTCGGCGGAATGTTGCGTGGTTCGAGACGCCGGCTACGCCGGCTCCTCACCATGACGAAATCTATGCAGCCCCACCCCACCCGCGTCATCCTGAGGAGCGCCCTGCGGGCGCGTCTCGAAGGACGCAGGGCGGGTCTGCCTTCTACTCAACAACCTCGAGCAGGTGCGCGACCTTGGCGATCATCCCGCGGACGGAGGGGGTGTCCTCCAGGGTGCGGGTGCGGCCGACCTTGTTCAGGCCCAGGCCCGCCAGGGTGGCGCGCTGGTCCTTGGTGCGGCGGATCGGGCTCGCGGTCTGACGGACGGTGACGGTTTTGGCAGCCATGACTTAGCCCTCGATCGCGTCCGGCGACGACGCCGCGTCGGTCCGGCGGCCGATGATGTCGCCGACCTTCTTGCCGCGCTTGGCGGCGATCTGGCGGGGCGAGGCCTGGACCTTCAGCGCCTCGAACGTGGCGCGGACCATGTTGTAGGGGTTGGACGAGCCGGTGGACTTGCCCACCACGTCCTGCACGCCCAGGGTTTCAAGAACCGCGCGCATCGGGCCGCCGGCGATGACGCCGGTGCCGGGAGGCGCCGCGCGGACCATCACCTTGCCCGCGCCCCAGCGGCCGTTGCCGTCGTGGTGCAGCGTGCGGGATTCGCGCAGAGGCACGCGGATCATCGACTTCTTGGCTTCCTCGGTCGCCTTGCGGATGGCTTCGGGGACCTCGCGGGCCTTGCCGTGGCCGAAGCCGACGCGGCCCTTCTGGTCGCCCACCACCATCAGGGCGGCGAAGGAGAAACGCCGGCCGCCCTTTACGGTGGCGGCGACGCGGTTGATGTGGACGAGCTTCTCGACGATCTCGCTGTCGCGCTCTTCCTCGCGGTTGCGGCGATCGCCACGCTCTTCGTTTCTACGGGCCATTGGCTATCCCTTAGAAGTTCAGGCCGGCTTCGCGCGCGGCGTCGGCCAGGGCCTTGACCCGGCCATGATAGAGGTAGCCGCCACGGTCGAAGACGACGTCCTTGACGCCCTTCTCGATGGCGCGCTGAGCGACCAGGGCGCCCACCTTGGCGGCGGCGTCCTTGTCGGCGCCCTTGACCTTGCCTTCGCCTTCCAGCGAGGACGCGGCCGCCACCGTGACGCCGCGGGCGTCGTCGATGACCTGGGCGTAGATGTTCTTGGCCGAACGGAAGACCGACAGGCGCGGACGGCCGTTCGCCAGGCTCTTGAGCCGGGTGCGCGTGCGTTGGGCGCGGCGCTTGGAGGTTTCGCGGGGTGAGAGCGCCATGGCTTACTTCTTCTTGCCTTCCTTGCGGCGGACCTTCTCGCCGGCATATCGCACGCCCTTGCCCTTGTAGGGCTCGGGCGGACGGATGCGGCGAATCTTGGCGGCCGTCTCACCGACAACCTGCTTGTCGATGCCGGAGATCTTGATTTCGGTCTGCTTCGGCACGGCGAAGGCCACGCCGGCCGGAGGCGGCACGTCCACGTCGTGGCTGAAGCCGAGCTGCAGCGACAGGGCGTCGCCCTTCAGCGCGGCGCGGTAGCCGACGCCCACCAGCTCGAGGGTCTGCTCGTAGCCCGTGGTGACGCCCACGACCATGTTGCCGATCAAGGTGCGGGACAGGCCCCACATCGAACGGGCGCGCTTGCTGTCCTCGCGCGGGACGAAGGTCAGGTCCGCACCGTCCTGGCGCAGCTCGATCTCTTCGGCCACCGTCCAGGAGAGCTGGCCCTTGGGGCCCTTCACGGTGACCGTCTGGCCGTCGAGCGTGAGGGTCACGCCGGCGGGGATGGTCACGGCCTTCTTGCCGATCCGAGACATATCAGTACACCCGGATGAGGACCTCGCCGCCCACGTTCGCGTCGCGGGCTGCGGTGTCGGACATGACGCCCTTCGGCGTCGAAAGGATCGAGATGCCCAGGCCGTTCTTGATCGGCTTGAGATCCTTGATCGAGGAGTAGACGCGGCGGCCCGGCTTGGACACGCGCGCGATCTCGGCGATCACGGGCTCGTTGTCGAAGTACTTGAGCTCGATCTCGAATTCGGGGAACGCGCCGGGCTTCTCGACCAGCGAGTAGCCGCGGATGTAGCCTTCGTCGGCCAGCACGTCGAGGACCCGGGCGCGCAGCTTGGAAGCAGGCGTGGAGACCTTGGCGCGCTTGCGCTCGGCGGCGTTCTTGATGCGGGCGATCATGTCGCCGATGGGGTCGTTGACCATTTCGGACCCTCCTTACCAGCTCGACTTGACGAGGCCGGGGATCAGACCGGCGGAGCCAAGCTCACGCAGGCTGATGCGGCTCATCTTGAGCTTGCGGTAGTAGGCGCGCGGACGGCCCGTGACCTCGCAGCGGTTGCGGATACGGACAGCCGCGGAGTTGCGCGGCAGCTCGGCCAGCTTCAGCCGGGCTTCGAAACGATCCTCGAGCGGCAGGCTCTCGTCGTTGGCGATAGCCTTCAGCGCGGCGCGCTTGTCGGCGTATTGCTTGACGAGCTTCTTGACCATCTCGTTGCGGTTGACGGCGCTCTTCTTGGCCATGTGCTTTTTTCCTTCCCGCTCTTAGACGTTGTTGAACGGGAACTGGAATTCCTTGAGAAGCGCGCGCGCCTCGTCGTCGGTCTTCGCAGTGGTGGCGACAATGATGTCCATGCCCCAGATCTGGTCGATCTGGTCATAGTTGATCTCGGGGAACACCAGGTGCTCCTTCAGGCCCATGGCGTAGTTGCCGCGGCCGTCGAAGCTCTTGCCGTTCAGCCCCCGGAAGTCCTTCACCCGCGGCAGCGCGATGGTGATCAGGCGGTCCAGGAACTCATACATGCGGTCCTTGCGAAGGGTCACCTTCGCGCCGACCACCATGCCCTCGCGGATCTTGAACTGGGCGATGGACTGGCGGGCCTTCGTCGCGATCGGCTTCTGGCCGGCGATCAGGGCGAGGTCCTTCATGGCCGCGGCGGCCTTCTTGGAGTCCGCCACCGCCTCGCCGATCCCCATGTTCAGGACGATCTTGTCCAGCTTGGGAATCTGCATCTCGTTCGTGTAGCCGAACTGCTCCTTCATCGCCGAGCGGATGCGCTCGCGATAGACGGATTTCAGCCGGGGCTCGTAAGCTTGCTCAGCCATTGATCACCTCGCCGGTGCTCTTGGCGAACCGGACCTTCTTGTCGCCTTCCACCCGGAAACCGACGCGGGTCGGCTTGCCGTTGGAATCGACGATGGCCACGTTCGACAGGTGAAGCGGGGCCGACTTGTTCTTGATGCCGCCCTGCGGATCGGCCTGGGTCGGGCGGGTATGGCGCTGGACGATGTTGATCCCGTCCACCAGCACGCGCTCGTCCTTCGGGTAGACCCGGGCCACGTTGCCCGTCTTGCCCTTGTCCTTGCCGGCCAGGACGACGACGCGGTCGCCCTTCTTGATCTTCGCCGCCATCACAGCACCTCGGGGGCGAGGGAGATGATCTTCATGTGGTTCTTGGCGCGCAGTTCGCGGGGAACCGGGCCGAAGATCCGCGTGCCGATCGGCTCGCTCTGCTTGTTGACGATCACCGCCGCGTTCTTGTCGAAGCGGATGACCGAGCCGTCCTTGCGCTTGATGTGCTGCGAGGTGCGAACGACGATGGCCTGCAGCACATCGCCCTTCTTCACGCGGCCGCGCGGAATGGCTTCCTTCACGGAGACGACGATCTTGTCGCCGACGTGGGCGTAGCGGCGCTTTGCGCCGCCAAGCACCTTGATGCACATGACCCGGCGGGCGCCAGAATTGTCGGCGACTTCCAGGTTAGTTTGCATCTGGATCATGGGTTCAAACCTTCCAGACTATCAGCTGGCGGCCTTGGGAAGCACTTCCCAGGTCTTCAGCTTGGACTTCGGCGCGCACTCGACGATCTTGGCGATCTCGCCCGCCTTGTAGGCGTTGGACTCGTCGTGAGCGTGGTAGCGCTTGGAGCGGCGCACGGTCTTGCGCAGCACGGGGTGCAGGAAGGTCCGCTCGACCTTCACGACCACGGTCTTGTCGCCCTTGTCGGAGACGACCACGCCTTCGAGAACTCGTTTCGGCATCTTCGTATCCTCTACGCGGCGGTCTTGGACCGCAGCACGGTCTTGATCCGCGCGATGTCCTTGCGGATCTCATTCACGCGGTGGGTCTTCTCCACCTGGCCCGTGGCGGCCTGGAAGCGCAGGTTGAACTGCTCCTTCTTCAGGTTCAGCAGGCTTTCGGCGAGTTGGTCGGGGGTCATGCCCCGCACGTCGGCGATCTTCATGGTCAGTGCTCCGTCGCGATCCCGGCGTCGAGCCGGGTGACGATGCGGGTGCGGATCGGAAGCTTGGCGGCGCCGAGCTTCAGGGCTTCACGGGCGATGTCGTCGGCGACGCCGTCGATCTCGAACATGATGCGGCCGGGCGCCACGCGGGCGGCCCAGAATTCCACCGCGCCCTTGCCCTTGCCCATGCGGACTTCGGCGGGCTTGGAGGACACCGGAACGTCCGGGAAGATGCGGATCCACACCCGACCCTGGCGCTTCATGTGGCGGGTGATCGCGCGGCGGGCCGCTTCGATCTGACGAGCCGTGATGCGCTCCGGCTCCACCGACTTCAGGCCATAGGCGCCGAAGTTCAGGGCGGTGCCGCCCTTGGAGTTGCCGTGGATGCGGCCCTTGAAGGCCTTGCGGTACTTGGTTTTCTTCGGTTGCAGCATGACGGTTAAGCCTCAGCTCCACGGCCACGGTCGCGACGCGGGCCGCGGGGGCCGCGGTCGTCACGGTCGCGGTCGCGTCCGCCGCCCTCGCCGGCCGGGCCGGACTCGGTGGCCAGACGCTTGTCGAGCGCCATCGGATCGTGCTCCAGCACCTCGCCTTTGAAGATCCAGGTCTTCACGCCGATGATGCCGTAGGTGGTCTTGGCTTCAGCGAAGCCGTAGTCGATGTCGGCGCGCAGGGTATGCAGCGGCACGCGGCCTTCGCGATACCACTCCATCCGCGCGATCTCGGCCCCGCCGAGGCGGCCCGCGACGTTGATGCGGACGCCCTTGGCGCCCAGGCGCATGGCCGACTGCATCGAACGCTTCATGGCGCGGCGGAAGGCCACGCGGCGCTCGAGCTGCTGGGCGATGTTCTCGGCGACGAGCTGGGCGTCGACTTCCGGCTTGCGGATTTCGACGATGTTCAGGTGAACCTCGCCGTCCGTCAGGGCCGAGAGGTCCTTGCGGAGCTTCTCGATGTCCGCGCCCTTCTTGCCGATGATCACGCCGGGGCGCGCGGCATAGATGGTTACGCGGCACTTCTTGTGCGGGCGCTCGATGACGATGCGCGACACGCCGGCCTGGTACAGGCGCTTCTTCAGCTCCCGGCGGACCTTGATGTCTTCGTGCAGCAGCCGGCCATAGTCCTTGCCGTCGGCGAACCAGCGGCTGTCCCAGGTGCGGTTGACGCCGAGCCGAAGCCCGACCGGATTGACTTTCTGACCCATCAGGCGGCCTCACCCAGTTCGCGGACCACGATGGTGATCTCGGAGAACGGCTTTTCGATACGCGAAGCCCGGCCGCGAGCGCGCGGCGAGAAACGCTTCATGACAAGGTTCTTGCCCACGAACGCCTCGGCGACGACCAGGCTGTCGATGTCGAGGTTGTGGTTGTTCTCGGCGTTCGAGATGGCCGAGTAGAGGGCCTTGCGGACGTCCTGGGCGATGCGCTTGTGGCTGAATTCCAGCTCGTTGAGCGCGCGCTGCACCTTCAGGCCCCGGATCGACTGGGCCACGAGGTTCAGCTTGCGGGCCGAGGTGCGCAGGGTGCGGACCTTGGCCATCGCCTCGGCGGCCGTCTGGCGGCGTTCTTTGGCTTTCTTGGACATGGCCTACTTCCTCTTGGCCTTCTTGTCGGCCGCGTGGCCGGGGAAGTTCCGCGTCGGCGCGAACTCGCCCAGCTTCATGCCGACCATGTCTTCCGACACCAGCACCGGGATGTGCTTGAGGCCGTTGTGGACGCCGAAGGTGAGGCCCACGAACTGCGGCATGATCGTCGAACGGCGCGACCAGGTCTTGATGACATCCTTGCGGCCCGAGGACTGCGAGGCTTCCGCCTTCTTCAGGAGGTAGCCATCGACGAACGGGCCTTTCCAGACAGAGCGCGTCATGGTCAGCGGGCCTTCTTGGCTTTGTGGCGGCTACGGATGATGAACTTGTCCGTGGCCTTGTTGGTGCGGGTCTTGCGGCCCTTCGTGGGCTTGCCCCACGGCGTGACCGGGTGACGGCCGCCCGAGGTGCGGCCTTCGCCGCCGCCGTGCGGGTGGTCGATCGGGTTCATGGCGACGCCGCGGACGTGCGGGCGGCGGCCCTTGTGACGCGACCGGCCGGCCTTGCCGAGGGTCTCGTTCATGTGGTCCGGGTTGGACACCGCGCCGACCGTGGCCATGCAGGTGTCCTGCACCATCCGCAGCTCGCCCGAGTTCAGGCGGATCTGCGCGTAGCCGGCGTCGCGGCCGACGAGCTGGGCGTAGGCCCCGGCCGAACGGGCGATCTGGCCGCCCTTGGCGGGCTTCAGCTCGACGTTGTGGATGATGGTGCCGATGGGCAGGCCCGACAGCGGGGCGGCGTTGCCCGGCTTCACGTCCACCTTCTCGGAGGCCAGGATCTCGTCGCCGACCTTCAGGCGCTGCGGCGCCAGGATGTAGGCCAGTTCGCCGTCGGCGTACTTGATCAGCGCGATGAAGGCTGTGCGGTTGGGGTCGTACTCGAGGCGTTCGACCGTGGCCGGCACGTTCCACTTGCGGCGCTTGAAGTCCACGACGCGGTAGAGGCGCTTGGCGCCGCCGCCACGGAAGCGCACGGCGATCCGTCCGCCGCCGCCACGGCCGCCCTTCTTGGTCAGGCCCTCGACGAGGGACTTCACCGGGCGGCCCTTGTGGAGCTCGCTCTTGTCGACCAGCACGAGGCCGCGACGGCCAGGCGAGGTCGGATTGAATGTCTTCAGAGCCATCTGATTAGAGCCCCGTGGTGATGTCGATCGACTGGCCGTCGGCCAGCGTCACGATGGCTTTCTTGACGTCGGACCGGCGCCCGGCCTTGCCGCGGAAGCGCTTGGTCTTGCCCTTGACGTTGAGCGTGTTGACCTTGGTCACGGTGACCTTGAACAGCTCTTCGACGGCGGCGGCGATCTCGTCCTTCGTGGAGTCCTGCGCGACGCGGAACACGACCTTGTTCTGCTCGGAAAGCAGGGTCGCCTTTTCCGTGATCACGGGCGCCAGGATGACGTCGTAGTGGCGAGCGGTGGCGGCCATCAGGCGGCTTCCTTCTCAGCGAAACGGGCCTGGATCGCCTCGATCGCGTCCTTGGTCAGGACCAGCGTGTGGCGACGCAGCACGTCATAGACGTTCAGGCCGGCGTTCGGCAGCACGTCCACGTTCGGGATGTTGCGGGCGGCCAGCTTGAAGTTGGCGTCCACTTCCGGCCCGGCGATGACCAGGGCGTTCTTCAGGCCGATGCCGGCGAACTGCGCGCGCAGGGCGGCGGTCTTGGGCGTGCCGGCCGTGGCGCTGTCCAGCACCACCAAGGCGCCGGCCTTGGCCTTGGACGACAGGGCGTGCTTCAGGGCCAGGGCCCGGACCTTCTTGGGAAGGTCGAAGGCGTGGCTGCGGACCACCGGCCCGTGGGCCTTGGCGCCGCCGACGAACTGGGCCGCCCGGCGCGAGCCGTGACGGGCGCCGCCGGTGCCCTTCTGCTTGTACATCTTCTTGCTGGTCCGCGAGACTTCGTTGCGGACCTGAATCTTGTGCGTCCCGGCGCGGCGCTTGGCGAGCTGCCAGGTGATGCAGCGCTGCAGGATGTCGCCGCGGATATCCTCGATGCCGAAGATGTCGTCGGGCAGGTCGATGGAACCGCCCTTGCCGCCGTCGAGCTTGATGACGTCGAGTTTCATTACGCTTCGCCCCCTTCTTGGGCTTCAGCAGCCGGAGCTTCCACGGCGGGGGCCTCTTCCACCGCCGGAGCGGGGGCGGCCTGGCCGGCCTTGCGGAAGGCGCCGGGGCGCGGCAGGTCGGCCGGAGCCTTGCCCTTCACCGCGTCGCGGATCTTCACATAGGAGCCTTCAGAGCCGGGGACGGCGCCCTTCACCAGGATCAGCCCGCGCTCGGCGTCGATGCGCCAGACGGTCAGGTTGAGGGTGGTGACGGTTTCCTGGCCGAGGTGGCCGGCCATCTTCTTGCCCTTGAACGTGCGGCCCGGGTCCTGGCGCTGGCCGGTCGAGCCGTGCGAGCGGTGGGAGACCGAAACGCCGTGGGTGGCGCGCAGGCCCCCGAAGTTCCAGCGCTTCATGGCGCCGGCGAAGCCCTTGCCGACGGTGACGCCCTGGATGTCGACCTTCTGGCCGGCGACGAAGTGGTCGGCGGTGAATTCCGCGCCCACGTCGATCAGGCTTTCCTCGTCCACCCGGAATTCGGTGACGACCCGCTTGGGCTCCACCGCGCCCTTGGCGAAGTGGCCGCGCTCGGCCTTGGTGGTGTTCTTCGGCTTCTTGGCGCCGGCTCCGAGCTGGAGCGCGACGTAGCCGTCCTTGTCCTTGGTGCGCTGGGCGGTGACCTGGCAGCCGTCTAGCGACAGCACGGTCACAGGCACGTGTTGGCCCGCTTCATCGAAGAAGCGCGTCATGCCCAGCTTCTTGGCGATCACGCCGGTACGCATCGGCCTGTCCCCTTAGAGCTTGATCTCGACGTCCACGCCGGCGGACAGGTCGAGCTTCATGAGCGCGTCCACGGTCTGCGGGGTGGGGTCGACGATGTCGAGCACGCGCTTGTGCGTGCGGATCTCGAACTGCTCGCGCGACTTCTTGTCGACGTGCGGCGAGCGGTTGACGGTGAATTTTTCGATCAGCGTGGGCAGGGGGATCGGCCCCCGGACGGTGGCGCCCGTGCGCTTGGCCGTGTTCACGATCTCGCGTGTGGAATGGTCCAGCACGCGGTGATCGAAGGCCTTGAGCCGGATGCGGATATTCTGACGATCCATATCGCTCTCAGTTTCCCAACAGACGGCGGCCCGCCCGCGTGATCTCGACCATTTCAAAGACCAACACCGAACCTCCTTGCGGAGACCCGGACGCGAAAGTCCGCAAAAACGACAACGGCCCGCGCGAAACCGCGAGGGCCCCTTCCCGAACACGCCTCTAATACAGAGTACTGAACAGGTCGTTCCGCGGGCCGCGTCTGCGTTCCCAGGAAGCCTGGGGGCGCACAGCCGGTCCAACAGAGGGGCGGTCTCTACCCGCCGATTCCAGCTCCGTCAAGGGAAAGAGCGCCCGAGGGCGGCGCCACAGGCTGTGGCGAAATGGCCACGCCTATTGACGTGAATGTCAAAAGCCGCGCTTGGAGCTTGAGCACCCGCCCCGACGCGCACTACCCCACGCCTGAAGAGCGCATTATGTCTAAGGATTGGGCCGCCGCCCTATCTCGACCCTGCAAGTAGAATGGAAAGCCCCGGAGCCATGCTCTCGGGCTTTCTGCGTATTGGCGAATGAAATGGTTAAATTCGCGCAATAATTGTAGGCATTGCGGCGCAAAGGCCACAGTCACTTTGAAACGTCGAGAATCCCCTATTCGGGTATTGCACTGCACAATACCAACCCTAAGTTCCGCCTCGCCGCGAGGCACAAGAATCATAACTCCACTGGGGATATCCAAAATGAAAAAAGTCCTGCTGGGCGCTGTGTGCGTCTTCGCCCTGAGCGCCGGCGCCGCCTCCGCTGAAGCCACCGGCCACATCGGCCTGTCGGCCACGCACGGCGAAGTCGAAGTCAGCGGCTTCGAAGGCGACGGCCAGATCTTCAACCTCTCGGGCGCCGTCTCCGCGCCGATCAGCGAGCGCCTGTCCATCCAGGGCGCCGCCAGCTACTCCGACGCCGACGACGCCGAAGGCGCCTTCTCGGGCACGGTCCACCTGGTGGGCGAACTCGACACCGTCCGTATCGCCGGCTTCGTCGGCGCGACGGAAGCCGACAACGACGAACTGCTGTTCGGCGGTGTCGAAGCCCAGGCCAACCTGGAGCAGGTGACGCTGGCCGGCGCCGTGACCTACGGCTCGGTCGATGACGTCGACCTGTGGTCCATCGGCGCCCAGGCCCGCTACTTCGTCTCCGACAACTTCCGCCTCGACGGCGGCGTGACCTGGCTGACGGTTGACGCCGGCGTGGGCGACATCGACGCCTGGACGATCGGCCTCGGCGGCGAATACCAGTTCGCCGGCCCGGTGAGCGTGTTCGGCGGCTACAACCGCGTCGAGATCAACGACCTGGACACCGAAGCCAACCTCTTCACGATCGGCCTGCGTTACAACTTCGGCGGCACGCTGAAGGATCGCGACCGTTCGGGCGCCAGCTTCGGCGGCGCTTCCAACCTGTCGGCGGTCTCGCTGTTCTAAGTCGTAGTCCCTAGCGGACGACGAGAAGCGCCCCCGGGTCCGTCCCGGGGGCGTTTTTTTATCTCAGCGCGCCCGCGCCATCGACCGCGTCCACCGCCGGTTCGAAGTGGCGCTCATAGACGGCGATCTGGTCGGTCCTCAGCCCCGCCCGCTTCAGCATCGCGGCGGTCGCCCATCGCGCGGCGAGCCCCCCCGCCCCCAGCCGGTCCGTCGCGCGCGGCGCCATGCCCCGGCCGCGCATCACCCCATGCGTGTAGAGGGCGCCGTTGCGCAGGCGCGAACTCCAGGTCTGGTAGTCCATCGACAGCGAGACGTTGAACGCCCCCAGGTTCTCCACCCGGTGCGGCGCATAGAGCGGCCAGGCCAGGGCCTGCCCCGGCTCCAGGTCGAACACCTGGGCGTCGGTGTCGAAGTCGCGGCGATAGGGGATTTCCTCGGTCGTCTGGCGCATGACGACCTTCTCCATGGAGGCTTCCGGCAGGTGCGCCTCGTCGCCCGGATAGACGAACAGCCGCTTCTTCCCACGCAGGTGGAAAAGCACCACCCCCGCCGGATCGAAGTGGTACGGCACCTTGGTTCCCGGCGACGACAGGATGAGCTGGCCGGTCATCCGAACCGGCTTCAGGCCCGGAATCTGGCGGCGGATGTCGGCGAAGGCGTCCCGGATTCGCTCCCACAGGGCCGGATGGGCGTCCTCGATGCCGCGCAGGTTGACCCACAGGCGCCCGCGCTTGATGGCCTCCAACAGTTCCTCGCCGCCCAGCCGCCCGCGCACGCCGGTCCGCAAGCTGACCTGCCCCTCGTCGTCGTAGTCGTAGAGGTTGATGTCGAAGAGGTCGGCCGGATAGCGGTCGAGCAGCTCGACCAGGGCGCCGTCCTCGGCCAGACCCGTCTCGGCGACCGCGTGCTGGAAGACCCGGGCCTCGGTGAGCGGGCTGGGATAGCGGGTGCGGCTGGTCATGGGATTCTTCCTCACAGGCAGCAGACGGTCATCGCCACCATGGGCGTCGTGCGCGCCAGGGCGGCCGATGCGGCCATGACCAGGCCCTTCGCCCGGCCGACAAGGGTGGTCTCGCAGGCGTCGATGGTGGCCCAGCGACGGCGGATCGAGGTGGCGAGCCGCCCCTCCCCGCCCGCCAGCGCGCCCATCAGGCCGGGCGGCTGCACGACGGCCTCGCGCACGTCCTCGCGGCGGTTGCAGGCGTACTTCTTGTAACCCTCGCCCTCGAAGCCGTAGTCGAATGTGGCGAACCCCCGCTCCACGCCCAGGCGCATGGTTTCCAGGCTCAGCAGGATGCCGGGCGAGTAGCGCGCGGCGCTCAGCTCGTAGGCCGGCAGCCAGAAGTGGTAGCGGTCGCCCGCGTGGATGGCGAACTCGGTGGCGATGACGTCCTCGCCCGCCTCCAGCACCGCGACCGAGGCGCCGAAGTCCTCGCTGCGGCTCCCCATCAGCCCGCGCAACAGGTCGGCGGTCCAGCCGCAGGCGAAGATGTCGTGCAGGCGCGAGCGGCGGTACTGCTCGCTCTTGAGCGTCACCAGCCGGTCCAGGAGCCAGTCGCTGCGGTGTCCCATCGTGACGCGGGCCTCGCCGAAGTCGCGCTCCAGGGCGCGGCGGGCGCGATCCTTGTCCTTGAAGTACTTCGGATGCAGCGCCCGGCGCTCGGCGTCGTAGGCGTCCCAGCCGTCCGGCAGGTGGGCCTGCAAGGTGTGGCGCCCGGTCCCGGCGCCAGCCTGCCCCACCCAGCCGTTGACCGCGACGGAGCCCGCGTCCAGCAGGTCCGGCAGCGCCTCCAGCGGAGCCTCGAAGCCCTGGCGGGCGATGACGCCGTGGTAGTCGTTCAGCGGCGCGCCCAGCGGCTGGACCGCCCGGCCCCGGCGCTGGTGCGGAAAGAAGCCGGCGATCTCTCCGCGCTCATGAAAGATGGCGACCTGGGCGCCGGGCGCGATCTCCCCGGCGATGCGGGTGAATTCGGGATGGAAGAACGGCGAGGCGTAGAGGTCCGGGCGGGCGGTCGTGAAAGCGCGCCACAGGCCCAGCTCGCGCGGGCCCAGCTCGTTCGGCCGGACAATATCGACGCCTGTCCCCATTTGGGCCTCCCGTCACGTGTTCGGGAGGGGGAACGCAACTCCCGTACCACGCGAACGGCTCAGTTTGCCGGGCCGGGAGCAAAGGCTGCGTAAACGGAGGCGAAGAAAAATGGATGCTCCCCCTCCGGGGGAGCTGGCGCCCCGGACCTGATCCGGGGCGACTGAGGGGGCAAGTGGGTGAGGCCCCCTAACCCCGCTTCGCGGGTACTTCCCCCAGAGGGGGAAGATCCAGAAAAAAGGCCCCGGCTTTCACCGGGGCCTCGATCCTTGTCGATGCGCCGGGATTAC
>CAZOHI010000062.1:0-15580 GCA_964579695.1 uncultured Caulobacter sp.
TGCGTGGTTCGAGACGCTCGGCTGGGGCCTCGCTCCTCACCATGACGAACTCAGAAATGCGTCATGGTGAGGAGCGGACCCTCAGGTCCGCGTCTCGAACCACGCACGGCTATTCCGGAACCGGCGTGAACAGCTCCCGGTCCGCCGTGCTGTCGAAGTAGCTCCTCGCCCACGGATGCGCCGCGCGGAACGCCCGGTCGGCGGCGGACGGGACCTCCTTCACGCACGCCGCGACCAGGAAGGCCGGCGGCTTCGGCGTCTTCGCCACGGCCTCCCCGGCCGCTTCGGCCGTCAGCCCGTCCTCGCCCACCGCCTTCTGGAAATAGAGCGCCCGGTAGGCCGCCAGCGCCGCGACCCGGCCCGCGTCCTCGCCCGGCGGCGTCAGGCCCGCGATGCACATCGGCCACTGCCCCGCGGGCGTCCATGACGGCCCGGCCTTCACCGGCTTGGACGACAGCCACGCCGGTTTGCCGACGGTGATGTCGGGCTCGGCGGCCCAGGCGGTTCCGGCCGTCCCCGCCGCCAGCACGGCGACCAGCAGTCCACGCATGCGAAACCTCCCCCGCTCAGGACTGATTAACGGCCATGGCGCACACTGCGCCCCCATGACCGCCATCGCCCCCTCATATGAATCCCTGCCGGAGCTTCCGGGCGAAACCGAGGCGACGGCCCCGGTCTTCCGCTCGCGGAACATGCTGTTCAAGCGGCTGGCCGACGTGGTCTGCCTGCCGACCAGCCGGGTCAACGCCTTCGAGCGCTCGATGACCGCCGACCTGCTGGTCGAGATGCTGCGCGAGGCGGCGCTGGAGGAGCGGGCCAAGGTCGCCCGGCGACTGGCGGCCCTCAACGAGATTCCCGGCGGCCTCGTGCGCCTGCTGCTGCGCGACGACTTCGAGGTCGCGCGCCACCTGCTGGAGCACTGCGCGGCCCTGTCCGACGCCGACCTGATCGACTGCGCCCGGGCCGCCGCGCCCGAGCACCGGCGGATGATCGCCCTGCGCCGGGGCGTGGGGGAGGTGGTCGCCGACTCCCTGGTCGAGCACGACGAGCCCATCGTGCTGGAGGCGCTGCTGCGCAACGAGCTGGCCCGCCTCAGCCACGCGGCGGTCGAGCAGATCGTGGCGGGCACGCGGGACAACCCGCGCCTTATCCCCATGCTGCTCAAGCGCCCGGAACTGCGCCCCAGCCACGCCTATGTGATGTTCTGGTGGGCGGACGCCGACTGCCGCCGGGTGATCCTCCAGCGCTTCGCCGTCTCGCGCGAGGTGCTGCAGGACGCGGTCAGCGACCTCTTCGCCATGGCCGCCGAGGAGAAGTGGCAGGACCCGCTGAGCCGCAAGGCGCTCCAGTTCATCGAGCGCCGCCAGCGCAACCGCGCCGCCGTCGACAAGAGCCCCTTCAACAGCCTGGACGATGCTGTGGCCGCCGCCGCCGGGGGGCTGACCCGCGAGGTGGCCGAGGAGATATCCTACCTGTCGGGCCTCAAGCCGATGACCGGGGCCAAGATCTTCACCGACCCGAGCGGCGAGCCGCTGGCCATCCTGTGCAAGGCCACGGGCCTGCCCAAGGCGGCGGTGCGGGCCCTGTGGCGCGGCCTGCGGCGGCCGGAGTCGGACGCCTCGGGCGCGATCTCCCCGGCGCTGGAGCGGGTGCTGACCACCTTCGACATGATCGCGGTGGACCGGGCCCAGACGGTGCTGCGCTACTGGAACTGGTCGCTGTCGTCGGCCCTGACGCCCGCGCTGCTCAAGGCCATCCGCGAGGGGAACGAGCAGGCGCTGGACGACTATTCGGTGCCCCAGCGCGCGGCGATGCTGGCCCTGTCGGGCGATTTCGGGCGCTGAGACAAGTCGAGGTGAAGCGTTTCTTCTACCTCTTGTCCATTAGTGATGGTCGTTATATGCACCCGCCAAGTTGAACATCACAAGAGCGGTGCGGACATGGAAGACAAATCGGCCACTATCGAGATGACCGCGGATATCGTGTCCGCCTACGTCGGCAACAATTCGGTCGCCGCGGCTGATCTTCCCGGACTGATCCAGAGCGTCCACCGCGCGCTGGCCGGCGTGGCGTCCGGTTCCGACGTGGCCGAGACGGCCCCCAAGGAGCCCGCCGTGCCGGTGAAGCGCTCCATCACGCCGGACTACCTCGTGTGCCTGGAGGACGGCCGCAAGTTCAAGTCGCTGAAGCGCCACCTGCGCACCAAGTACAACATGAGCCCCGAGGACTACCGGGCGAAGTGGAGCCTGCCCAAGGACTACCCGATGGTGGCCCCCAACTACGCCCGCGCCCGGTCCGAGCTGGCCAAGCAGATGGGCCTGGGCCAAGGCGGGCGGCAGACGTCGAAGCGGAAGAAGTAGGTGCGTGGTTCGAGACGCTCGGCTGGGGCCTCGCTCCTCACCATGACGAAGCTCGGAACGTCGTCATCCTGAGGAGGTCGCGAAGCGGCCGTCTCGAAGGACGCAACAACGCGAAGACCAGCCCGCCGGTCCCCGATCGGCGGGCTTTTTCGCACCCCGTTGACTCCCAGGCAGAATCTTCATTTGCGACTCAAAAACCGCTTCCCCCGATTCGCGAGTTAAGCGATAGTGAATCGTCGTGATTCCAACAGCTTGTTAAGGAATCTGGAGATGGCCCCGCAATTGAGTCCGTCCGCCACCGCGGCCAGGGCTCATGAAGAGATCTTCGCCTATTGGGCGTCGCTCCGCCGGGGCGGGCGGCTGCCTTCGCGCGCCGATATCTCGCCCGAGGGCTTCAAGCGCCTGCTGCCGACCGTCAGCCTGGTGGACGTGCGCCCGCCGCTGTTCGACGGCGGTCCCCGCGACTATCGCCTGCGGCTGGCGGGCACGGGGCTCTACTCCGTCTACGGCCGCGAGATCACCGGCCGCGCCCTGACCGACGTCTACAGCGCCCCGGCCGCCGACTACTGGCGCGGGGAACTGGACAGGGTGGTCGCGGAGCGCCGCCCCGGCGTCGGCTGCCACAGCCTGTCCTGGCGCGGCTCCCACACCTCGCTCCTGTGGCTGCGCCTGCCGCTGGCCTCGAACGGCGCCGACGTGGACATGATCCTCGGCTACGACGCCGTCGTCGGCGTGCAGGCCGACGCCTCCGGCATCCGCGCCGCCTGACCCCGGTTATCCCCGGACTGCCGTCCTACTGTTTGAGAACAGATAGGAAACTTATCCTCGCATCTCAAAATACACGTTACGGTGGTGATATCGGGAAAGCGCATGTTTAACGCGTGCGCCTCGTCGGGGAGATGGACGGATGACGACACTGACTTGCGAGGACGCCTGGGACGCCATGCCCGATCCTCGGCGCGACCGGCTGGCGGCGGCCTTCGTGACCAGCCTGGTGGCTATGGCGACGGGCGTGCCCGCGCGGGAGATCTTCGCGCCGACGCGGGCCAGGGCGCCCGCCGCCCGGGCCCGGCAGATCGCCATGTACCTGGCCCATGTCGGCTTCGCCTGGCCGATGGCGCGGGTGGCGGCGGCCTTCGGGCGCGACCGCACCACGGCCAGCCACGCCTGCCACCGGATCGAGGACATGCGCGACGACGCCGACTTCGACGCCCGGCTGGCGGCGATGGAGGCCTGCCTGCGCCAGGCGCCGGAGCCCTCGGGGCTGGCGGCGTGAGCGCGCTGGCCGCCCGCGCCGCCGCCCTGCTGGGGCGGCCCGGCGCCTGGCTGGAGGCGTCGGGAGGCGCCTACGCCGTCCGCGTCGGCCCCGACCGGCGGCGCCGCCCGCTGCTGCGGCTGGACGCCGCCTCGGTCGCCGAGCTGTCCCTCAGTCCCCGCCCCGAAGGCGGCTGGACCCTTGCGCCGCCGCCTGGCCGCCCCGGCGTGATCGAGGGCGAGCGGCTGGTCGCCGGGCCGGACGGGCGGGTGGAGGCGCGCCGCGCCAACCTGGGGGAGTCGCCCATCGCCTGGCTCGCCCGGCGCGGCTGGCTCACCCCGGCGGAGGCCGCCGCCGGGGAGCGGCTGCGCGAGGATTTCCACCGCGCCGGGACCCTGGGCCGCCTGACCATGAACTGGGACGCGGGGCCGAAGGGCTCCCTGCGGGGACTGGAGCCCGCCGAGCGCGCCAGGGCCGCCAAGGACCGCATCGCCAGGGCGCTGGCCGCCGCTGGGCCGGGGCTGAGGGAGATTCTGGAGCATGTCTGTCTGGCGGGCTCGGCGCTGGAAGCGGCCGAACGCGCGCTGGGCCTGCCGCGCCGGTCGGGGAAGGCGGTGCTGAAGCTGGCCCTGCAGAGACTGGCGGCGCATTACCAGTGAACTCCCTTCCCCATCCAGGGAGAAGGGCTTTCAAGCCCGGGCGTCCGCCCTTATCCGCTGGACCATCGCCGCCAGCCCGTTGGACCGCTGCGAGGACAGCGCGCCGGAAAGCCCAAGCTTTTCAAACGCCGCCTTGGCGTCGAAGGCGCGGATATCCTCCGTCCGGCGCCCTGAATAGAGCCGCAGCAGCACCGCGATCAGGCCGCTGACGATATGGGCGTCGGAGGCTCCCCGGAACCGCAGCGCCTCGCCGTCGCGCTCGGTCACCAGCCACACCTGGCTGGCGCATCCGCGCACCTTGTTGGCGTCCGAATGCTCGGCCTCGCTCAGGGGCTCCAGCGTGCGGCCCAGGTCGATGAGGTAGCGGTAGCGCTCCTCCCAGTCGCCCAGCACCTCGAACTCGTCGGCGAGGGCGTCCAGTTCCTGTTCGATGGGTGAGGTCATGGAACGGGCACTTAAGTCGCCCGGCCCCTCAGCTCAAGCGGCGGGCAGCGTCACGCAGGCCGTCAGCCCCCGGCCGGGCCGCGAGCGCAGCCGCAGGGACCCGCCCATGGCGCTGGCCAGCAGGGCGCAGATCGGCAGGCCCAGCCCCGCTCCGTGGGTGGACCGGGTCAGGGCGTTCTCCCCCTGCTCGAAGGGGCGCAGGATGCGGGGGATTTCCGACGGCTCGATCCCGTCGCCCTCGTCCTGCACCTCGATCTCGACCGCCTCGCCCTTGCGCCGGGCCCGCACGCGGACGGTCCCGCCGTCGGGCGAGAAGGTGACCGCGTTCTGGAGCAGGTTCTGGAAGATGGTTCGAACGCCCTTGGGATCGGCGCTCACGGGGGGCAGGCGGCCCTCGTCCTCGACCACGATCCTCACGCCCCGCGCCGACTTCTCCTCGCCCAGCAGGACCAGGACGTCGTCGATGGCGTGGTCGAGCGGCTCCCGCCGCACGTCGAGGTCGAGGACCTGGCCCTCCAGCCGGGCGATCTCCAGGATCTGGTTGACGAGCTGGAGCAGCTTCAGGCCGCTCTGGCGGATCATCTCCGCATAGTCCTTGTACTGCGGCGCGCCGAGGGGGCCGTAGAGTTCGCTGGACAGGATCTCGGAAAAGCCGATGACGGCGTTCAGCGGCGTGCGCAGCTCGTGGCTGACCATGCGCAGGAAGGACCGCTTCTGCTCCTCGATGGAAACGGCGGGACGGCGCGCAGGGACGTCCGGGCTGTCCTTGGTCAGGGGGCGGGCCATCCGACCAGGATGCCCCCATGCGCTTACGATTCCGTTTCGCTCCACAGCTTCTCCCCCGAAGACCTCTCGCCTCGGGATTGAGCGGCCTCGCGCCCCTGTCCGGCGGCGGCTAGTCTCCGGCCGCCTAGACCTTCCAGGGACGCCAGAATCGGACCCGCCTTGAGTTTGACCGTAACCGAGCAGGAGCCCGCAGCAGCGGAAGCGGCCGCCAGGCGGGCGGCGCGCGCGCTCGGCTGGAACACGGCCTGGCTGGTCGCGGTGGCCGCTTTCGGACTGGCGATCGCCGTCGGCTATCCCGAGATTTTCCCCCAGGCGGCCGCCGCCGTCTTCGCCATGACCGCCCCGGCGCTGGTCGGCGTGCTGGCGGCGCGCGCCCGCTCCGAGCTTGTCCGCTCGCTGATGCTGGTCCTGTGGGGACTGGGCGGCGGGATCGCCTGCACCGTCGGCGGCGGCATATCGGGGCCGCTTGCCGTCTGGTGCCTGGCCCCCGTCGCCGCCGCGTCCGCCACCGGCGGGCCGCGCCGCATGGCCGAGGGGGCGGCGCTCGCCTTCATGGCCGCCGCCGTCGCCGGGATGGCCCAGGTCTCCGGCGTCTCCCCGCCCGCGCCGCAGGGGGTGGCCGCCTTCTGGCTCGGGCTGCTGGCCCTGACCACCACGGGGCTGGGGCTGGGCGCGGGCCTGATCCTCGTCCAGCGCCAGGTGACGGCGCGCGAGGGCCGCCTGGGCGCCGAGGTCGCGGCCCTGACGGCCCTGCTCGACGGCCAGCCGCACCTGCTGGCGGTGCTCTCGCCCCACGGCTGGGTGCGCTCGGCGTTCGGCCGGGCGCCGGAGGGGGTCGACCGCGCCTCGCTGCTGCGCCGGGGCCTGGCCGCCGCCGCCGCCCTGGGCGACCGCGCCGCCGTGGCCGGGGCCCTGCGCCGCGCGTCCGAGGAAGGCCGGGCCGAGGTGTCCTTCGCCCCCGCCGCCGCCCTGGGTCGCTGGGCGGCCGCCAGCCTGAGGCGCCTGGACGACGGGCGGCTGATCGCCGTCGTCCGCGACGACACCGAGGCCCGCGACCGCGAAGCCGGGCTGGAGCAGGCGAAGGCCGACGCCGAGGCGCTGGCGGCGGGCAAGTCGCGTTTCCTGGCCAACATGAGCCATGAGCTGCGCACGCCGCTGAACGCCATCATGGGCTTTTCCGACATCATGAAGGCGCGGATGTTCGGGGCGCTGCCGGACAAGTACGCCGAGTACGGCGCCCTGATCCACGAGAGCGGGGCGCACCTGCTCGACCTGATCAACGACGTGCTCGACATGTCCAAGATCGAGGCCGAGCGCTACGAGCTCAGCCGCGAGGTGTTCGACGCCCGCGAGGCCATCTCCGCCGCCCTGCGCCTGATGCGGCTGCAGGCCGACGGGGTGGGCGTCCAGCTACGCGGCGTGCTGCCGCCGGGGGCGCTGGAGATCGACGCCGACCGCCGGGCGCTGAAGCAGATCGTCCTCAACCTCGTCTCCAACGCCCTGAAGTTCACGCCCAAGGGCGGCTCGGTGACGGTGACGGCGGACGGCTTCGACGGGATATTCGAGCTGGTCGTCTCGGACACCGGCGTCGGCATCTCGAAGGAGGACCTCGACCGGCTGGGCCGCCCCTACGAGCAGGCCGACGCCGGGCGCCAGGTGCAGGGGACGGGCCTGGGCCTGTCGCTCGTGCGCTCCTTTGCCGAGTTGCACGGGGGGGACATGATCATCGAGAGCGCGCTGGGGGAGGGGGCTTCCGTGACCGTCCGCCTGCCGGTGCTGGTCCCGCCGTCCGAAGCCGCGCCGCCGGAGCCGCTGGGCGAGAACGTCGTGGTCTTCAATCCTCAGCGCTGAGCGCTCTGGAGGAAGGCGCGGCCCGCCGCGAAGTCGCCGATCTCCACATAGGCCTGCCGCACTTCGTCGCCCCGCCGTCCGGCGAAGACGAACTCCACGATCACCGCCTCGCGCGGGTCGAGCCGCGACAGGGCGTCGGCCGCCGCCGCGGGGAAGCGGAAGCTCCAGCCGCCCTTGCTTCCCGCCGGGGACAGGGTCGGGCCCGCCGGGCTGCGCGTCTCGGCGGCGAAGGTCGTGGCCATCGCCCTCGGCGGCGTGCGGCCGGACAGCGGGATGGTCCCGTCCGAGGCGGCGAGGCGCTTGTTGAGGTAGGGCTGGCCGGTCCGCGCCGCGTCCCGCACCACCAGCCGCGCGGCATAGGGCGTCTTGCCGTCGGCGAACCAGGCGCTGGCCAGCAGCACGCCCGGCGCCTGCTTGCCCGCCAGGCCGAACGTCATCTGGTCCCAGCCGAACTTCACCGTCTGGGACAGCCGCCACAGGGGCGTCTCCTTCGAGGTCGAGCGGTCGGCCTTCCAGCCCGCCACGTCGCCCGGATAGTTCATGCGGATCAGCCTGGCGTAGCCCTCGAACGCCGACCGCACCCGGCCCGCCGCCGTGCTGATGTCCGTGGAGCCGCAGCCCGCGCCCGCCGCCTTGGCCCGCGCCCGGCGCTCGACCTGGGAGAGGGAGGCCGCGTCGACCCCCGACCGCAGCGCCGCGCCCCGCGCCTGCGCCTGCGCCGCCGCCAGGGCCGATCCCACCGCCGGCTCGAACAGCCCGCAGCGGGCGTCGGCGGCGGTCATCACCGTCCGCTCGTAGTAGAGGTTCACCGCCGACGCCGACGCGGCCGCCGGAACGGCCGCCATCGCCGCCGCCAGCATCCACCGCCTCATGCCGTGTCCTGTTCTCGTCATCCCGCCGATGTCGTAACCTTCCCCCCGTTGCGAAGCCGTTAGCGAAAGGGCCGCCTTGCTCCTGTCCACCGACATCTGGGTCGGCGCCCTGATCCGCCGGGCCGAACTCGCCGGGGCGTTCGCCATGGTGGCGCGCAAGGGCGACCCGCGCGCGGGGGCCGTGCTGGTCAAGGTGGTGGACCGCCGGGCCGACACGGCGCAGCTCTATTCCGAGGCCACGCGCGGCGACGGCGAGCGGGTGTGGATGCAGCCCGTCGCCTCGCGGGCCGAACCCGACCTCGACGCCTACATCGAGCGCGCCCGCCGCATCGATCCCGACGTGTGGGTGGTGGAGATCGAGGACACCCAGGGCCGCCACTTCCTGACCGAGGCGGTGGAGCGCCGTTAACCGCGTTCCTAAACCGGACCGAAAGCGCCGCCGCGCCATCCTCGCGCCATGCTGTTCCTGATGAACGACGTGGTGCTGAACCTCGACGCCGTCGAGCTGGCCCCGCCCGTGGCGGCGAGCCGGTTCCAGGCGCTGTCGCTCGGCTTCGTCGGCAAGCTGGGCTGCGAGCTGTTCGCCGAGGAGCCGCTGCTCCAGCGCACGCGCCTGACCCGCGCCCGGCGGCTGGCGGCCCTGATCGCGGCCAAGGCCCCGGAGATCAACGCCGCCCTGTTCATCGCCCCGGCCCAGGGCTGCGCGCCCGACCAGGTGCAGTTCCGCTACGCCCAGATCGGCTTCGAGGTCATGGGCCTGCTCTACGAGCGCCAGCAGAGCGGGGCCCTGACGACCCTGGAAGCGGACCGGCAGGTGTGGCGGCGGCTGGCGGCCTGAAGCCGGGATGACATCGGCCGCCGGGCAGGCTAACCCCCGCCCATGAGCACCTCCACGGCCGCCCAGGCCCAGCGCCGGCGCACCTTCGCCATCATCAGCCACCCGGACGCCGGCAAGACGACGCTGACCGAGAACCTGCTGCTGGCGGGCGGCGCCATCCGGGCGGCGGGCGCGGTGCGGGCGCGGGGGGAGAACCGGCGCACCCGGTCGGACTGGATGAAGATCGAGCGCGAACGGGGCATCTCCGTCTCCGCCTCGGTGATGACGTTCGACCACGCCGGGCTGATGTTCAACCTGCTGGACACGCCGGGCCACGAGGACTTCTCGGAGGACACCTACCGCACCCTGACCGCCGCCGACGCCGCCGTCATGGTGCTGGACGCCGCCAAGGGGATCGAGCCGCAGACGCTGAAGCTGTTCGAGGTCTGCCGCCTGCGCGACATCCCGATCGTCACCTTCATCAACAAGATGGACCGCGAGGCGCAGGACCCCTTCGCCCTGCTGGACGAGATCGCTTCCAAGCTGGCGCTGGACCCGGCGCCGCTCTACTGGCCCGCGGGCTCCGGCAACCGCTTCAAGGGGGTGCTGGACCTGGCGCGGCGGCGCTTCCTGCCCTTCTCCAAGTCGCGGGACGAGGAGCATCCGGCCGCCGTGGCGCTGGACTCCAACGCCATCGTCCAGCACCTCGACCCCGAGGAGCTGGCGGAGGCCGAGGAGGGGGCGATGCTGGTGCAGGAGGCCTCCAGGCCCTTCGACGCCCAGGCCTTCCTGGAGGGGCACATGACCCCGGTCTTCTTCGGCTCGGCCCTGCGCCGCTTCGGGGTGGCCGAGCTGCTGGAGGGCATCGGCTCCTACGCCCCGCCGCCGGGGCCGGTGAAGGCCGAGCGGGCGGGCGCGGAAACCCACGTCGCGCCGGGGGACAACGAGGTCTCGGGCTTCGTCTTCAAGGTCCAGGCGAACATGGACCCCAACCACCGCGACCGCATCGCCTTCCTGCGGCTGGCGTCGGGCCGGTTCTCGCGCGGCATGAAGCTCAAGGCGCAGGGCACGGGCAAGCAGATGAGCGTCAACGCGCCCATCATGTTCTTCGCCTCCGACCGCGAGCTGGCCGAGGAGGCGTTCGCGGGCGACGTCATCGGCATCCCCAACCACGGGGTGCTGCGGGTGGGCGACAGCCTGTCGGAGACGGGGGCCCTGCGGTTCGCCGGCCTGCCCAACTTCGCGCCGGAAATCCTCCAGCGGGTGCGGGTGAAGGACCCGCTGAAGGCCAAGCACCTGAAGCGCGCCCTGGAAGGCCTGGCCGAGGAAGGCGTGACCCAGCTTTTCCGCCCGATCATCGGCTCGGACTTCGTGGTCGGCGCGGTGGGCCAGCTTCAGTTCGAGGTCATGGCCGACCGGCTGGCGGGCGAATACCAGCTCGAGGTGATCTTCGAGCCGAGCCCTTACGCCGAGGCCCGCTGGCTGGGCGGGACGGAGAAGGACGTCGAGGACTTCGCGGGCAAGCACCGCACCGCCATGGCCCAGGACATCGACCAGGCCCCGGTCTTCCTGGCCAAGTCCGCCTGGGAAATCGGCTACGTCGGCGAACGCTACCCGAACGTGACCTTCCAGCGGGCGAAGGAGCGGGGCTAGGGAACGGCCTTGCGCCGCCGCTCGATCGGCAGTCGGTGACGCGGGCGGGGCGATGAAGCCGTCACGGCCCGGAGCGCGGCGATCCCGAGGGGAGCAGGGGGGCGAGAGGCTGTCGCAGCCGCCAAGAAGTTAACGCTTGTTAAGGTCTGCGGCTCCGGCTTTGCTGTTCATGCGTTGAACCCTTGCCGGACGTCCCGGCGTGGGACGGGCGTGGGAGCCAGAAGGCGGATGTTCGAGTTCGGGCGTGACTTGTGGCGGCTGTTCGGCGAAACGCCGGCCGCCCCGTTCCAGGATGGTCTGACGGGCGGCGACGCGGCCTTGCTGGAGCTGCTCGACCTGCGCCTGCTGGCCGCCGAGGCCAAGGCGGCCGACGTCGCCGCCGGGCGGATCGGGGTGAGGGACAAGGCCGGGCGCCTGCTGGAAGCCGCCATCGTCTGGCGCGAACTGGCCCGCCGGTCCGGCGACGCCGCCACGCTGCGCAAGGCCGCCGCCGTGGCCGAGAGCGCCGCCAGGGCCTTCGAGGAAGATCATCGGGCCGCCGGGGCCGCCCGCGCCAAGGTCGAGCAGGCCCTGTGCGCCATGCTGGGCGCCGAGCTGTTCGGCGACGACGGCCTGAACGCCGCCGCCGAGCGCACCCTGCTGGACGCGGCGGCGGCGGAAGGCGTCGGCGCGGCGCTGGCCCGGGCGGCGCTGGCGGGCCTGTCCGGGCGCCGGGCGCTGGCCTCGGGCGGGACCGAGGCGGCGCTGGCGGCCTCCGAACGCTACGCGGCGCCGCTGTCGGCGCTGGACGCGGCGGCGCGGGCCAGCGGGGCGGCGCGGATCGCCGCCGCCGAGCATCGCGCCGCGCGGGGCGACATCCTGGCCGGTTGCGCCGCGCGCCTGAAGGACCGGGCGATGGCCGACGCCGCCGTGGCCGAGCTGAACACCGCCGCGGCGGCGCTGGACCCGGCCTACGAGCCGCTGGCCTTTGGCCGCATCGAGGCGATGCGCGGGTCGGCCATGTCGCTGGCGGGCGAGCTTTCCGGCGACATCGGGATGCTGGCCGACGCGGTGGACGTGCTGGCCGGGGCGCTGGAGCACGTCGTCCGCGACCACAGCCCGCTCGACTGGGCGCGCATCCAGGCCGCCCTCGGATCGGCGTTGCAGACGCTGGGCGAGGCGACCGAGGCCGAGCGGGCCTTCGAGCAGGCGGTGACCTGCTTCGACCGGGCGCTGGTGGTGCTGAGGCATCAGCCGGCGCTGGCGCTGCGGGCGGTGGTGGCGAACGGCCGGGCGGCCTGCCTGTCGCGGTCGGCCGAGTTGACCGGGGACCTGGCCGTGCTCGACGCCGCCGAGGCCGCCTACAAGACCGAACTGGCCGCCCAGCCGGCGGGCCGCGATCCTGTCGCCTGGGCCGTGACCCAGGTCGGGCTGGCGCGGCTCTACCAGGCGCGGGCGGAGATCACCGGGCGCGACCGCGGGCAGAGGGCGGCGGCGGCCTTGGCGCTGGAAGCGGCGCTGGACGTCTTCGCCGAGCATGGGTTGCGGTCGCTGACGGACCTCGCGGCGCGCGGGCTGGAGAAGCTCAGAGCCTGACGCCCTTCTCCCGCGAGGGCAGAAGGAGAGAGAGTCAGGCGGCGGCCACGTCGCCGGTGCTCCGGCGCATCCGCCAGAAGCGGATGGTGCGCAGGGCGGACTCCTTCGGAAGCTCGGGATAAAGCTCCCCGTACGCCTTGGCGCGCGCCATGGCGTCGGCGTCGCGGTCGAGGATCAGCACCGCGAAGGTCAGGAACAGCGAGCGGTCGAAGTCCGCCGCCTTGCAGACGATGGCCAGCGCGTCCAGTTCGCGCCGCTCCAGGATGCGGCGGGCGGTGTGGAAGTCGATGTCGGCCAGCTCGGCCAACGCCACCAGGAAGCGCGTCGTCTCGCGGTTGCGCAGCATGGCGGCCAGGGCGCGGGGCGTGATCCCCTCGCGGCCGCGCAGGTCGCGCACGTAGGCCTCGGCCAGGGCGTAGTCGGCGGGCAGGGCGCCGTCGCGGGCGGCCAGGCGCTTGCGGCTGTTGGCCAGGGCCGCCTCCAGCTCCTCCGGGTCGACGTTGCTGTTGCGGGCCAGGATGTCCTCGCGCAGCCGGGCCTCGACCACGAAGTACATCTCGTTCAGCAGGTCGAGCGGCAGCGACTGGCGCGTCACCACCGCCTCGTGCAGATCCGGGTTGGAGGCGGCGCGGTCGACGGCGCGCTCGTGGGCTCTGCGGGACAGCTCGGCGCCGCCGTTGCGCAGCAGGACGCCCAGCGTCTGGTCGTCGCCCCGGTCGACGATGGCGTCGGACAGGCGGGGCGAGACGGTGGGCCGCTGGGAGATGGCGCGCAGGTGGTCCTGGCCCTTGGTGCGGGCGACCTGCAGCAGGTCGTCGTCGGACAGGGAGGCCCTGGCCAGCACCGGGCGGGCGACCTCGATCTCGTCCATGGCCAGCGAGCGGAGAAGCCGGGCAGGGGCGACCTCGCGTTCCCCCTCGGCCATGCGTTCGGCCAGTTCGGCGCGGACGGCGGCTTCCATCTCCCCGGCGAGATGGCTCAGCACCTCGTCGAACAGGGCCATCTCGGCGACGCCGTGGCCCTCGTGGCTGAAGAACATGTCGGTGACGCCGCGCAGCAGTTCGCGGCGACGGGCGCTGGACGGCTCGCGGGCCAGTTCGATCAGGGCGTGGAGGCGGCTGTTCTCCATCAGTCCAGTCCTCCCATCAGGCCGGCGCCCCAGTCGCCGTCGTTCTCGGCGGCCATGCGGGCGTCCTCGTCGTCGCCCTTCTTCTTCCTGGGCGGACCCGGCGGGTCGATCAGGCTGGCTTCCGGGCGGTGGGCCCAGGCGGAGCCGGGGGTGCGCGGCGGCAGCGGGTCCGGCTGGCCGCCGTACTCGCGGTAGACCGAGTAGAAGCGGGGGGCCGAGGCGTAGGCGCCAGCCGGGCGCGAATAGAGGCTGTCGGGCAGGGCGGCCTGCCGCGGCGGCGCGGGCGGCGCGGCGGGTCCGGCGTAGAGGCCGTCCGGCAGGCGCTGCGGCATGGCGGGAACGGCCGGCGCGGGGGCGCGGGGCGGGGCCTTGCGCGACCAGCCGAGCATCGGGCCGGAATAGGCGGCGGGGGCGCCGGGCGCTCCGGCGGCGACGGCGACGGCGGCGGGAGCGGCAGGCGCGGGCTCGCGGTTGTTCGGCCCATAGCGGTCCCCGGACGCGAGCGCGGGGCTCGCGGCGGCCAGGGCGACGATGAGGACGGCGATGCGCATGGAAGGCTCCCCAGCCTCCAGCGATACAACCCGCCGCTTAAAAGCCCCCTAACGGCCGTGGCGCCACGCCAGCGTCCGCCGCTCGGCGAACTGGAGCAGGGCGTGCAGGGCCGCGCCCATGACGGCCAGCACCACCAGGGCGGCGAACATCCGCGCGGTCTGGAGCCGGTTGCCCGCTTCGAGGATGCGCCAGGCCAGGCCCTGAGCGCCGCCGGACCCGGCGACGAACTCGGCCACCACCGCGCCGATCACCGCCTGGCCCGTGGCGACCTTGTGGCCCTCCAGCAGGAAGGGCGTGGCGGAGGGCAGGCGCAGGCGGACCAGCTTCTGGAGGCGGGTCGCGCCGTAGAGGTCGAAGAGGCGCTCGAGGTCGGGGTCGGAGGACTTCAGCCCCGTCAGCGCGCCGGAGAAGATCGGGAAGAAGGCGACCACGGCGGCCAGGGTGATGATGGCCCGCTCGGGGTGCTCCAGCCCGGCCCAGATGACGGCGAGGGGCGCGACGGCGACGATGGGCGTGACCTGGAGCGCGACGGCCAGCGGCTGGAAGGCCCGCTCCAGGGTGCGGCTGAGGCCGGTCGCCAAGGCGAGGGAGCAGGCGGCGAGGCTGGCCAGCGCCAGCGCTCCCAGCGCCATGGCCAGGGTGTTCCAGGCCGAGGCCAGCAGCAGGGGCGCGTCAGCGACGAGGCTCCGGCCGATCGCCGAGGGCGCGGGCAGGAAGTAGGCGGGCACGGCCAGCAGGCGGCAGGCCGCCTCCCAGCCGCCGAGCAGCAGGGCGACGAGGGCCAGGGGCGCGGCGATGGCGGCCAGGCGCCTCATGCGGCGGCTCCCATGGCGGCGGCGAGCTGGTTGGAAACGGCCTCGGCGGCGTGGCGGAAGCGGCCGGTGGTGCGGAAGCGCGGCAGCCGGGGCAGGGGGGCGTCGACGGCGGTCTCCCCCGCCGCGCGGCCGGGGCCGGGGGTCATCACCACCACGCGCCCGGCCATATAGACGGCCTCCTCGACGTTGTGGGTGACGAAGACGATGGCGGGCTTCAGGTCGTCCCACAGCGCCAGCACGTCGTCGGCCAGCGCCCGGCGGGTGATCTCGTCGAGGGCGGCGAAGGGCTCGTCCAGCAGCAGCAGCCGGGGCCGGGTGACGAGGGCGCGGGCGAGCGAGACCCGCATCGCCATGCCGCCGGAAAGCTGGGCGGGGCGGGCGTCCTCGGCGCCCTTCAGCCCGACGCGGGCGAGGGCCTCGGCGGCGCGGGCGCGGGCCTTGGATTTCGGGGTCCCGGCCAGCTCCAGCGGCAGGGCGACGTTGGCGGCGGCGGTCAGCCACGGGGCGAGGGTGGGGGCCTGGAACACCACGGCCGTCTCGCCCCGCCCGGCGGCGCGGCGGACGGTCCCGCGCGTGGGCCGCTCCAGCCCGGCCAGCAGCCGCAGCGCCGTGGACTTCCCGCACCCGGAGGGGCCGACCAGCGCGACGATCTCTCCGGGATCGAGGGCGAGGCTGAACGGCCCGAGGGCGCGGCCCCGGCGGTAGTCGACCTCGACGTTCTGGAGGGCGGCGAGCGTCATCCTCTCCTCCCCCGTGCAACGGGGGAGGAGAAGTGCTCACTTGCCGACAAATTGCAGCGTGTACGCCGCCTT
>CAZOHI010000063.1:0-15185 GCA_964579695.1 uncultured Caulobacter sp.
CTAGGCCTCCGCCGGCCAGGGCTCGGCCAGCGTCGCCTTCTCCAGCACGGCGGCGGCGGCGTCCCGCGTGGCCAGCAGCGTGCGTCGCACCACGCAGGTCGCCACATCGATGCAGTCGTCGCAGGGCTTGTAGAAGTTCCGGCTGGCGCAGGCCGACAGCGCGATGGGCCCGTCGATGGCCCGGATGATGGCGGCGAAAGTGACCTGCTCCGGCGGCCGCTTCAGGTAGTAGCCTCCCGCTCGCCCCCGCACGCCCGCGAGGAACCCCGCGCCCTTCAACTCCAGCAGGATGCTTTCCATGAAGTGTCGCGGCGCGCCGATGCGGTCAGCGACTTCGCGCGTCTGTGTGGGGACGGCCTCTCCGCGCTCGGCGATGACGAACAGCGCCTTGATCGCGTACTTGGCCCGCGAAGACATCATTGAGCCAGACCTTCTCGGAGAGTCCGGGCGCTAGCGCGCATATCATCCTACCGCAAGAGGGGACCCGGCCTGTAGCGCCCAGTCCCGTCGGAATGGCCAGCCCCAGCCGATGGTCGGCAGCTTCAGTCAAGCGGGCGGGCTTGCAATTGAAAGTCACTCGCACTAGGCGTGCGGCATGGGCGGCGGTGCAGCGACAATCGACATCGGTGGACTTTACGCCGACCACGGTCAATGGCTTCGCCAGTGGCTGGGGCGGCGGACTCGCTGTCCGCAGCGGGCCTCCGACCTGGCCCACGACGCCTTCTGCCGACTGCTGGAACGCCCCGCCGTCGAGCCGCGCGACCCCCGGCGTTATCTCGCCACTGTCGCGCGGCGGCTGCTGGTCGACGACATCCGGCGACGCGAGCTGGAGAGGGCGAGCCTCGACGCGGGGTTCGACGAAGTCGACACCCTGACCCCCGAGCGTATCGTCGAGGCGGCGCAACTGTTCGAGGGCGTGATGCGGCTGCTGTCGGGCCTGCCGGAGGAGGCGAGGCGAGCGTTCCTGATGCGGCGGCTCGACGGTCTCGGCCATGACGACATCGCTGCGGAGCTGGGCGTTTCCGTCCGCACCGTCAAGCGGCGGATCGCCGAAGCCTATGCGCACTGCTACGCCTTCGTCTATTCAGACTGAATGAAGCCGTCGCCCGAGATCGTCGCCCGGGCCGCCGAATGGGCGGCCGAGCTGGATTCCGGGGCGCTCACCGACGACACCCGAGCGGCGTGCGATGCGTGGAGGCGCGCCGATCCCATGCACGAGCTGGCGCTCGGCCGGATGCTGGGACTGGACGCCCGGTTCGAGAGGCTGGACCCTGCCGCCCGCGCCGCTCTGCGGCTGGCGGAAGCTCGCCGCGGTCGAAGTCGCGCGGCGGCCGGCGCCGTCCTGGTCCTGATGGTGGCGGCGGGAGCCGGATGGACGGCGTCGCGGACGCTGGCGGTCAGGCAGATGTTCCCCGACCATGAAACGGTGCGGGGCCAGCAGCGGACGCTTTCCCTGGCCGACGGCTCCCGCCTGACGCTCGACACCGACAGCGCCGTGGATGTGGACGGGCGCACGGTCACGCTGTTCAAGGGGCAGGTGCTGGCGACCGTGGCGCCCGACCCTTCGCGGCCGTTCGTGGTCCGCACAGTTCACGGGGAGGCGACTGCGCTTGGCACCGTCTTCGTCGTGCGCACCGGCAAGGAAGAGGCCCAGGTCGCGGTCGTGGAATCCCATGTCCGGGCCTGCGTGAAGGCCGATTGCGGCGACCTTGGGCCTGGAGAGCGGGCGCGGCTTGGGGCTGACGGCCTTTCTCGGCTGGCCTCGACGGACGCCCGGGCCGCAGCCGCCTGGACGCGTGGCTGGCTGGAGGTCGATGACCGCCCGATCGCCGAGGTCCTGTCCGAACTGGGCCGCTACAGCGAGCATCCCATCGACTTCGATCCGGCGGCGCTGCGGGGCGTGCGGGTGACCGGCAGCTACCCGCTGCATGACCCTGAGCGGGCGCTGGAGGCCATCGCCGCCGCCACTGGGCTGCGCGTCTCGCGCTCGGGCGCCGGGGATTTGCGTCTCGTCCGCTGAAGATTTCCTGGCCCGTTTTCCGATCTCGTCCGTCCCCTTCTGCAAAGGTCCAAACCGAAGGGGATATCCATTGTTCAGGACGATGCAGGGCGCGGCCGTAGCCGCGCTGCTGGCCGCGGCCGTTCCGGCCGTCGCGCAAGCGCAGACGGTTCACAGCTTCGACATTCCGGCCGGCTCGCTCGGCTCAGCCGTCGCGCGGCTGGGCAGCCAGGCGGGCGTGGTGGTCAGCGTCGATCCGGTGCTGGTGCGCGGCAAGCGCACGGCGGGGCTCGAAGGCCGCTACACCGCCGCCGCCGCCCTGGAACGCCTGCTGGCCGGCGCGGGGCTATCGGCCCAGGCGGACGGCCAAGGCGGCTATCGGCTGGTGGCGGCCGCCCCCGCGGCCACCGGCGAGGTGGAGATCTTTCTCTCCGATCCCATCGTCGTGGTCGGCGCCCTGACGGACGTCGAGATCACCAGCGAGGAACTGGAGCTGCGCCAGGCCAGCGACCTGGCCGACATCTTCCGCAACGTGCCGTCGGTAACGGTCGGCGGCTCTCTGGGCATCGCTCAGAAGATCTATGTGCGCGGCCTCGAGGACTCTCTGGTCAACGTCACCGTCGACGGGGCGCCGCAGCGAGGCACCCTGTTCCACCACATCGGCCGCGTCTCCATCGAGCCGGAACTGCTGAAGACCGTCGACGTGCAGGCGGGCGCGGGCGAGGCGACGGCGGGCTTCGGCGCCATTGGCGGCGCCATCCGCTTCCAGACAAAGAACGCGGGCGACCTGCTCGCCCCCGGCCAGCAGGTCGGGGCCCTGGTCAAGGCCGGATACTTCAGCAACGACGGCCACAAGCTGAGCGGCTCCGTCTATGGCCGCATCGCCGGCGACTTCGGCTTCCTGGCCTCGCTGGTCCACGTCGAGCGCAACGATATGGAGGATGGCGACGGCCAGCGCCTGGTCGGCACGGCCGCCCGCCAGCAGCTCGGCTTCCTGAAGGTCGGCGGCGGCCTGGAAGGCGGCCACCGCCTCAGCGCCAGCTACGAGCACCGCGAGGAGAAGGCGAGCTTCGGCCAGCGTCCAAACTGGCCGGTGCTGAACGACATGCTGTTCCCAGCCGTGGGCAAGCGCCAGACGGCCGTATTCAACTACGGCTTCGACGCAAGCGAGGGGCTGGGGCTCGAGGCCACCGCCTACTGGACCCGCTCGCAGTTCATCCAGGACCGCTGGGACGCGTGGGGCCCCTTCGCGGCCGACATCCGCAGCATCGGCTTCGACGTGCGCGGACGGTTGCAGCGCGGCGGCCACGACATCGTCGTCGGCGCCGAGCAGCGCAGCGACCGGGTTCGCGCCCGCTATCTCGCCGACCAGTCCATCTGGGGACCTCTTGCCTGGGACCCGGACATCGGCGCCTTCGAGGAAGAGGGCGGCGTCCTGGGCCTCTACGCCCAGGACCACTGGCGTATCATCCAGCCGCTGATGCTGAGCTACGGCGTGCGCTACGACGCCTACGATCTCGACCAGGTGACCTACGTCAACGGCGCCGACAGCGAAGGCTTCAGCTTCAACGCCGGCCTGACCTATGAGGCGGCTGAAGGGCTGGAACTGAGCGCCAGCTACGCCGAGGCCTTCCGCGGCAAGGAGATCGGCGACGCCTTCCTGCTCGAACAGAATCCGTCAGCCATCTCGCTCTCACCGACGCTGGAGCCGGAGAAGGTCAAGAACTACGAGGTCGGCGCGAAATTCGAACGCGGCGGCTTCAGCGCCTCGGCGGTCTATTACACGATGCGCATTGACGACGTGATTTTCGACAAGATCAGCGGCCCGGTCTATTACGAGAATGTCGGCCGCTATGACTCCGAGGGCGTCGAGCTGCGGGTCGGATACGACTGGGGCGCGTTCTCGGTCGACGGCTACTACAACCACTACACGGCCGAATTGAACGGCGACACGGTGGAAGGCTACGAGCATGTCGGGCTCGGCAACTCGGTCGGCGACAACTGGAACCTGACGGGGACCTGGCGTCCGTCCTCGCGCGTCGAGGTGCAGGCCAACGTCATCCACTACCAGGCGCTGAACGACATCGAGGTGCTGCAACGCGCCCTCGAACTCGGCTGGGTCGCCAATACCGAGTTCGTCGACAAGCCCGCCTATACGGTGGTCGATATCGCCGCCAGCTGGCGGCCGTTCGAGGACGAGCGGCTGAGCCTGAACGCGGCCGTCTACAACCTGTTCGATCAGGCCTACCGCGCCCATTCCAGCGTCGCCGACTATAGCGCCATTCCGGGCTGGGAAGACGTCGCAGGCGTCAAGGAGCCGGGCCGCAACTTGCGCCTTACGGTCGGCTACCGCTTCTGACGGTGCGCTGGCGCAAGGCCCTTCGTTTCTGGCACCGGTGGTTCGGGCTGGGAGCGGCCGTATGGCTGTTCCTGCTCGCAGCCACCGGCTCGGCCATCGTCTTCTATGACGAGATCGACCGCTGGCTGAACCCCGACTGGCGCACCGCGCCGGCCGGAGCGGCGGCGCCTGTCTCGAAGGCTGCGCAGGCCATGCCGGGCTTTGCGCCGCGCTTCATCGACCTGCCCAACCGGCCGGGCGACACGATCCTCATGCTGGGCGAGCGCGGCGGTCGGGACCTGCAGGTTTTCGCCGACCCGCGCGACGGCGCCGTGTTGGGCTGGCGCGAGAGCGGCGTGATGGCCTTCGACCGGCGCCATCTGCTCGACACGCTCTATGGCCTGCACATGGACCTGATGCTGGGCGAGACGATGGCCTGGTTCCTGGGATTGGTCGCGCTGTTCTGGTCTTTGGACCATATCGCCGGAGCCCTGCTGGCCCTGCCCAGGTTCTCGAGCTGGCGGACGGCCTTCCTGGTCAAGGGGCGCGGCATGAACCTGCGCCGCCTGTTCGACCTGCATCGTGCGAGCGGGCTGTGGTTGTTTCCCGTGACCCTTTCCCTGGCGGTCACCGGCTGGACGCTGACGTGGCATGAGGAGTCACGGGCGTTGGTCCGCCTCGTCGCCCCGGTTTCCGAGCGGCTGCACTACGACTTTCCCGAACGGCCGGCGACGCGCGACATCGGTCTCGACGCAGCCCTCGCCATCGCCGTCCGTAACACGGGTTCCCCGGCCGACAGCGTGATGCTGCTGCCGCACGAGGGGGTCTATGGCGTGCGCAGCTTCGACCCGCGCGACCTCGACGGAATGGGGCGCCTGTGGACCTACGTCGCGATGGAGGGGGGCCGCATTGTGGGTCAGCGCCACGACAACGGCCAGGGTCCCGGCGACGCCTTCTTCGCCTGGCAGTATCCCGTGCATTCGGGCAAGGCGTTCGGATTGGCGGGGCGGCTGGCGGTGCTGGCCGGCGGGATCGCCACGATGGCCCTGTGCGTCACCGGGCTTTGGCTGTGGCTAAGGCGGCGCTGAACAGCAGGCCCAGGGAGGCTATCGATCAGAGATCGGCGAGCTGGGACCGTCATGTTCGATGTCGATCTGCTCTCGCTCGTCCCGCCTCGCCGCACGATTTCGCCGCGCAAGCCGCTGGTAGCCCAAAAGACCGACCGCGAAGCCTCCGAGCATCAGCAGGGCGGCCAGCAGCAGGTGGTCGCGGATCTGCCAGTCGTAGAAGGCGGAAGCCGCCACCTGGCCCATCACAGCTACGCTCGCAACGCAGACCCCCGCCATGAAGGCCCCGCCGTTCGGCCGCGGGGCATAGCCTTCCGCTCGCTCCGAAGCGAGGGCTTCACGCTTATCCTGGTCCATACGTCAGGCTAACACGCCTGGGGGGAACATGCACATCTACGCCACTGCGCGGCGTCCCTGCTTCGACTGGGAATCCTGCTTCCGTTCGACGCCCAAAACCTGTGGATAACTCTTCTTGTGATCTACGGCGCCGCAACGGCGGGCGCATGATCGAACTGGATCGTGCATATTGAAGCATAGGCCTTCGAACCAAGCCGTGAGGCGAGATGGATCCCGTTTCCAACGTCGACAGGTTGGTCCTGCTGCTCCGACAGCGGCTGGAGGAACGTTCGCGGGTCATCGCTCGCCAAGGGGGACAACGATCGGTTCCGGCTCAGCCTGCCAGCATAGAGGGACTGGAAGCCCTCGCCGCCGTCGAGGCTGTCGACGATCGTCAGTTCCGTCGAGCCCTCATCCAGAGCATTCTTGCTGAGCAACTGGGCGGCAAGCTGATCAACGAGGCGAAGTTTCAACAGGTCGTCGACCGGGTCGCCGAGACGCTGGAAGCCGACGCCGCGTCGGCCAGGCTGCTGGATCGCGTGGCGTCGGACGTTCGCTCGGCCGCTCGCTAGCGGGAACCGCCGCGACGGTTTGCGCCCATTCTCGCGATGGCCTGGGCGATGGTCTTGCCGCTGGGGCCGACCGGAACGTTCATCGCTATCTGACGGATGCGTTCGGCCGTGGCGTGATCACCATCGCTGGCTGCGAGCAGACTCTTGGCGAGGGCTGCGGAGAAGCATTTCCGGTCCAGCCGCAGGGCCACCTCCGCGCGGCGACGTGCGCTTTCCATATCGCCTGCCGTGATGTCAATTACCGCCAGGGCGCCGTGGCTTTCGGCGAAGTTGTCGTCCAGCGCCAGGGCCCGCTCGAACCGTTCGCGGGCGGCGGCGTTGTCGCCGGCTACCAGGTGGGCCCAGCCGGCGGCGACCCACGAGCCGATGTGGCTGTCGAACCCCTTCGCCCCCCGGTCCAGCCAGCCGGACGCCGATGCGTAGTCGCCCTCGGCCAGCAGGCCCAGGCCCTTGCCCAGCATGGCGCGGGCGTTGTCTGGACGCGCCTGAAGGGCCCGTTCGAAGAACTGGAAGGATTCCGCGATGCGCTCCTCGTCGAGCATCACCATGCCGAGCGCCGCCTGGCCCTCGCTGTTGTCGCCGGCCCGCTCTGCATAGTGGCGGGTCAGCGCCAGGTCTTCGGCGTCCATCGCCGCGTTGGCCAGGGCGCCCATCAACGCCGTGTCTTCTGGATAGAGCTCCGCCAGCCCTAGTCCGCAGGCGAGGGCGTCCTCGAGTTGGCCGAGGTGGTGCAACTGCTCGATCTTCAGCCCGCGTGCGGCAGGTGAGGCGGCCAGCGTTGCGTCATCCAGCAGCGTCAGGGCGTCTGCGTGGTCGCCCAGCATGGCCTTGCACCACGCCAGGCTGAAACGCAGAGCGGGCGCATCGGCCCCGCTCGCGAGCAGGCCCTCGAAAACCGTGGCGGCTCCGGGAAAGTCCTGGGCCCCGATGAGCGCCAGGCCGCGCAGGTTCTCCAGCTCCGGCGTCAGTGGGGCTATAGCGGAGCACCGGTCCAGAAGTCCGATCGCGATCTGAGGATCGCCTTCGTCCACGGCGGCGTCGGCCGCCGCCGCCAGCAGCGACAGGTTGTCGGGATCGGTCTTCAGGAAGCGGAGGAGGCGCGCAAGGCGTGCAGGCCCGGGCGTGGCTGGGGCGTTCATGGCGAATCCTTAGTGCCTGGTGTCCTTGCCGTACCGGCGAAGCAGCATATCGACAGCGGAGGTGGGTCCGTCGTACGGCTGTTCGGCCATCTTCCGGCGGGTCTCGTCGATAACCATCTGCATGTCCCGGTTCAGCGCCGGGTTCTCGGCGTTGCGCTCGATGCCCTGGCTCAGCCGACCGATAGCCGCGTCGAATTCGTTGCGTGCGAGATGGTTGAGCCCCGCGGCGAACAGGCGCAGCGGCTCGTCCTCCGGCAAGGCCTGCAATGGCGCCCAGGTGGCTTCGGCAGCCGCCGGTTCGCCGGAGGTCAGTTCGAGCAGGCCGACCTGGAAGCGCGCTATGGCGTAGCCGGGAGCGATCTCGACAGCCCGGTGCATGGCCTCCCGCGCTTCGGCGTACCGGCGCAGCGCGGCGAGCAGCGAACCGCGCAGGAAGTGCAGCCGCGGATCCTGGCTATAGTCGCCGATCAGGCTCTCGACATGGGCCAGACCCTGCTCGTCGTCGGCGCCGGCCGTGGCGAGCAACTCCGCCAGCTTCTCCTGCGGGCATTCTTGGATCGATGCTCCCGTGGCCATGCTGTTCTCCTTATCGCTCCAGTTTAAACTCGCCCGCGCGGCGCAATCGCTTTCGAAGCAGGCCGATGGCCGCGCGATGGATTTGTGAAACCCGACCCTTGGTGACGCCCAGCAGGGCGCCGATCTGGTCGAAGGTCAGGCCCGTCACATAATGCCGCCGAATGATCAACTGCTCGCGCTCGGGCAGGGCGGCGACTTCATCGGTCAGACGCCGGATCGTCTCCTTCCAGGCCATGCTGTCATAGGCGGTCGGGCGGACCTGCGCCTCCTGCTCCCCCATGGCGAAGCCGGCGTCTTCCAACATGAAGCCGAGAGCCAGCCCGACTGCGAGTTCGGTCAGCGCGTCCAGCGCCCCAACCGCGTCCAGCTTGTCCGGCTCGGCCGCAGCGAGCGAGCGGGCTCGCTCGGTTCGCAAGCGGTTACGGAAGGAGATTTGCTCCCGCACCTCGCTCATCTTCGCCACGCCGTCGAGGATGCTGCCGGTGATGCGGCGCGAGGCATAGGCGCGGAAGGGCGCCCCGCGCTCCGGTTCGTAGTGGTCGAGCGCCTGCAGCAGCCCCGCGCTGGCGAGCTGGACGAGATCGCCGAACTCGATGTCGGGCGCGCGGCGGTCGAGGAACTGTCGTCGGGCCACTTGGCGGGCGTATGGGAAATAGACGCCGAACAACCGCTCGCGCGCGGCCATGGAGCCGTCGACCTTGAAGGCTCGCCAGAGCATCGCCTCCTCGTCGCTGGGACCAGGGAGCGGACGCTTCGCGGCGGGGCTGCCCTCGGCCATCATCTGAAGCTTCCGACGACCCCCTCGAGTACGAGGCTCCACCCGTCGATCAGGACGAACATCAGCACCTTCAACGGCAAGGACAATGTCGACGGTGGGACCATCAACATGCCCAGCGACAGAAGGATGCTCGACACCACCAGGTCGATGAGCAGGAACGGGAGCAGGATCACGAAGCCGATCTTGAAGGCCACCCGTAGTTCGTTGAGCATGAAGGCCGACGTCAGCTGCATGGTTCCGACATCGGCGGCTCGGCTTGGCAATGGCTGCTTTGAGATGTCGTAGATCGTCTTGATGTCCTGGTCGCGGACCTGGCGCAGCATGAAAGCTCGCATGGGCTCGGCCCCGCGATCCATCGCTTGCTGCATGGTGACCTGTCCGTTGAGGAAGGGCTGCAGCGCCTTGGTGTTCACCGCCGTCAGGGCTGGCATCATAGTGAAGGCGGTCAGGAAGATGGCCAGGCTGACGAGAACCTGGTTCGGCGGCGTCTCGGGCATTCCGAAGGCATGTCGGATCATCGACAGCACCACGACGATGCGGATGAAGGGCGTCATGCAGATCGCCATGGCCGGGATCAGCGCCAGCAGCGTCAGGATCAAGGCGATGCGGACGGCTTCGGACGTCTGAACCTGGCTTTCGCCGATGCTGAGGGCTTGGCCGATGCTGGGCGCGTCGGCGGGCGCAGGCGCAGCGAAGGCTGGTTCGGCGGCGAGTAGTGACGCGGCCGCCAGCAGGATCGGGAGAAGGCTGGAGAGGCGAGCGATCATTGTTCCCGCTCGTCGTTGACGAGCACGCTCACCCCATGCGGCCCTGCGGCGACCAGGGGATACTTGTCGTCGCAGCGGATGAGGCACACGTCGATCTGGTGGCTGAGCCGCACCGTCTCGACGAGTTGAAGGCGGCGCGGTGCGCCGTCCGGCAGGCTCAGGATCGCCACAGGCCACTTCAGCTTGGCCAGCGCCGGTGGCAGGGCCCCGCCGCCCAAACGGGCTTTCAGTAAGAAGGCGCCGGCGAAAGCGAGCCCCAGGCATAGCGCGAGCGCACCTGCCACGCGCCACCAGGGCAGGTCGGGCGATCCGCCTTGGCCCAGCGTCTGTGCCGCTGCTGCCTCGGCAAGGAGGGCGCACAGGGCCAGCCCCGTCGTTATGGCTGCCGGTCGGAGCATCAGGCGGAAGCGATCTCGACGATGCGGACGCCGAAGTGATCGTCCACCGCGACGATTTCACCCCGCGCCACCAGCGACTGATTGAGCCGAAGCTCGATCAGGTCGTTCATCTTCAGGTCCAGCTTGACGACGGAGCCGGCGCGCAGTGCGAGCAGATCCGCGACCGAAAGACTGGTCTGGCCCAGCCGGGCCTGCAGGGCCACCGCCACGTCTTGGAAAATGGCCGCGTCCATGGAAACCAGCGGTGGGGCATTGGGCAGTTCCCCGGCTTCTTCGGGCGGCAGGTCTATACGCGCGTTCATGGTCCTTGGGTCCGGTTCAGGCTTGAAGGCTCAGGGCCATGCGCCCCGAAATCTCGGTGAGGCTGGCGCGGGCGAAAACCCCGCCCGCGCCCACCAATGAAAGCTCGGCGGCTCCGGCCAGCTGCGTGCCGAGCACCAGCACGTCGCCGGGAGCCAGCGTGCGCAGGTCGGCCAGGCGGATTTCGGCTTTTCCGAGAATAGCCTCGATGGCTACCTGCTCTTCCCCGAGGGCCTGCTTCAGGCCGTCCAGTCGCCCGCGCCCCGCAGAAGGAGGGCCGAGCGCGGCTCGGCATGCGGGCAGCGCCGCCGCCAGGGGAATGGCCAGCGACAGCAGCGTTCCGCCGCCGCTATCGCCGATGCCGACCACCAGGCCGCCGTGCGCTCCGAGCGGCGCTTCGATCTGGACGGGGGCATGAAGGGCTGAGCCGCCAACGCCGAGCGCGGTTTCCACTTTCGCGGCCAAGTCTTCGATCACCCGTCGCTCGAATGCGTCGATCAACTGACGGTCCCGGCTGGTCGGCGCCTGACGTCCGAGATTTGCATCGAGCGCCCAGTCCAGCAGGCTCGCCGCCGCGCGGCTGGAGCAGCCGATGGCGATGGTGGCGCGCCACACACACCAGCCATCCGGCTCCACCGGAGGCTCGCCGGGGGAGGGCGTGAAGCTGACGGCCGATAACGTCCGGCGCGCGAACCATTGCGTCGACCAGGCCGACACCGCCGCGCCGATCCTGGCGCGCACGGCTGGGTGGGTGGTCGCGCCGACCGGCAGCCAATCGCGGGCCTGTCCCCTCACCCCTGGCCTCGGATGCCGAACAACTGCTGGATCATGTCGTTGGAGACGCTGACGACCTGGGACGAAGCCTGGAAGCCGCGCTGGATCAGGATCAGGTCGCCGAATTCCTGAGCGAGATCGACGTTGGAGGCCTCCACCTGCTTGGAGATCAGCTTGCCGACGCCGTCCGCGCCGCTTGACAGCAGTCTGTACTGGCCGCCGCCATGGTTTTCGAACAATCCATTTCCGACGCGCCGCAGCTGTTGCTGGTCCCGGAAGTCGGCGAGAGCCACCGAGCCCATCAACTCGGTCTTGGTGTTGGAATACGTAAGCTTCACCTGTCCGTTTTCATCGACAGTCACGCTGGCGAGCGCGCCGACGCCGCTCCCATCCACCGACGCCGCACGCAGGCTCGAGCTCGTGCCGCCGGAATAGGACGTCACGTCTCCCGAGAAATCGAGGACGACCGAAAGGGGCTCGGCGCCCGAAGGGGTCGTTGTGATGGTCAGCTTGTTGGTGGTCGGATCGACAATGCTGCCGATGAACTTCAGGGTGGAGGTTCCGATGGTCGCGTTGCTCTGATCCGTCACCGTAACGGTCCAGGATCCGGGAGCGGTAGATCCCACCGGCTCGAACTTGACCTTCCACACCTGCTTTCCGCCTCGCGAGTCATAGACGGCGATGTCGGAAACGGTTGCTTCGGTCGCGCCCGTGGAGAGATTGTCGGCGAATTTGATGGTCGTGGTGGCGACGGGAGGGCTGGTGCGCCGGGAATCCAGGTTCAGCGGGACGGGCCGATTGGACGCATCGAGCACCGCTAGGTGGTATTTCGTGCCCTGGAGCGAAATATAGCCGTCGTCGTCCACCACAAACTGGCCGGTGCGGGCGTAATAGGTCTTGTCGCCATCCAGCAGGACCAGGAAGCCGTTGCCCTGCACGGCAAGATCCAGGTCGCCGTCGGTCTGGCGCAGGTCGCCCTGGCTGAAGTCGATCTGCGGTGAGGCGAAGCGCACGCCGGCCCCGGCTTGCTGGGTTTCGGCGCCCCCGGAGTAGGTCAGGCCGCCTCCGCCATAGGTGAACAGGTCGGTGAAATTGACTGACGTGGACTTGAATCCTGGAGAGTTCAGGTTGGCGACATTGTTGCTGATGGTCTGAAGGCCTTGCGAATAGGCGTTCATGCCGCTCAGACCGATGTAGATGGCTCCAAGCATGGTCGTTTCTCCTCAGCGGACCTGTGAGATGTCGGCGATGGGGACGTTGGCGATGATGCTGCCGTCCGGTGTCTTGATCGTCAGCGCGGGCTGGCCGGTGTTGAAGGACACCGACTGGACCAAGCCCGAAATGGTGGTGGTGGCGGTCGCGAAATCGACCGTCCGGCCCAGCAGGCCCGTAGCCTGCGACGCGGATTGGGCGGCCAGCAGGTTGGTGATCTGGTCGTTGAGCGTCTGGCTCTGCTGGAGCTGCGAGAACTGCGCGAGCTGGGAGACGAACTGGAAGTTGTCCACCGGCTTGAGCGGGTCCTGATAGGTCAGCTGCGTCAGGATGATCCGCAGCAGCGACTGGAAGTCGAGGCCGAAGGCGCTCTGGGCCGAGCTGGCGGGACTAACCGAAGTGATCGCCATCGAAGGCTCCCGTCTGGCGGATGGTGAAGGGCGCGACCGGCTGGCCGTCGAGGGTGATTTCGCCGAGGGCGAAGCCGAACTCGGCCAGCACCTCGACGGCGGCTTTGCGCACGGCTAACCGGACTTCGGGCGCAAGTCCCCCTGTGGCTGCGAGGAGCTGCACCGCGCCGTTGTGCTCGGCGAAGGTCAGGCTGAAGGCCTTTACGCGGGGCTGCGGTTGCGGCGGCCGGAGGACGGCGGAGCCGGTTTCGCCAATCCGGCCGGACTCCGGCGGCGGGGACTGGCGCCGGGGTGCGAACGCCGCGATCTGCGGAGCGAGCGGGGTCTGTTGAGGCGCCATACGCAGGGATGGGCGAGCGCCTGCCTCCTTGACCCCTGACATCGCCCGCATCTGAAGCGCCGGTGTTCCAGGAATTGTCGGCGCCGCCCTTTCAGCGATGCCGGCATTCAATGCTTCCTGGCTCGGCGGCGCCGGTGCGGCGTCATGGGGGCGCGCCGGCCGATGGGGCGAAGCGCTGTCAGGGCGGAAGATGCCGAGTTCAGAGAAGCCGAATGCGCGTTGCCGCTCCTCGAACTTCAGCTCGGATGCGGTGAGGACGTCCTCGAAGGACTGCAACGGCGGCGGCGCCTGGAGCGTCGGAGCGGGGGCGCCGTTCGGGACCTGGACAGGGACGATCTTCATCGGGCGACGCCTTTGCGGGCGGCGCGGTCGGCCAGTTCGGCGAGAAGGGTTTCCTCCCGCGCGCGGCGAACCCGGGCGAAGAGTGGCCGGGCCACGGCTTTGGCGGTGTCCTCGCGGGCCATGGCGTCTCGCCATTCGCCGCTGCGGCGGGCCTTTTCCTCGTCGGCCGTCGTCACGTGCGTCTCGGCTTCGGTCAGCCGCGTCTGGCTCCTCAGCACCTCGGCGGACCAGGCTGCGGCGACTTCGGGCGTGAAGGGGCGCGTCGACATGCTGCGGGACCAGGCGGTCTGGTCCTGGGCCAACTGCGCGGCGACGTCTTCGCGCGCGGTTTGCGCCGCGGCCAGAGCGGCCTTGGCCTTGCCGACGGCCAGTTCAGCCGCCATCCGCTGGACGAGACGAACCTCCTGGACCTTCTTGATTGCGACGACATCCCGCCCCCGACGCATGGCTCAGGCCCCCACTGCGGCGGCCAGCGCCTGGCCGCAGGCCGGCCAGGTGACCTGCTCGTCCTGGCGCTGGCGAAGGAATTCCAGCAGCGCCGGCCGACGCTCCAGGGCCCGGTCGATATCGCGACTGCCGCCTCTGGCGTAGACTCCCGTCTCGATCAGGGTACGAGAGGCTTCATAGGTGCTGAGCAGTTGCAGCGCCGTCTCGGCGTCCGTCCGGTGGCGCTTGTCCATAAGCCCGCTCGCTAGCCGGCTGATGCTGCGGGGCGCGTCTATGGCCGGGAAATGCCCCTGTTCGGCCAGCGTGCGGGACAGGACGATGTGGCCGTCCAGCAGCGACTTCATCATCTCCGAGACGGGGTCGTCCACGTCGTCGGTTTCGCTGAGGACGGTCATGATGGCGGTGATCGAACCTCCCGAGCGCAGGGCCCCGCAACGTTCGACCAACTTCGGAATGGCCGAGAAAACGCTGGGGGTGTAGGCGCGCACGGTGGGCGGCTCGCCCGCGGCCAGGCCGATCTCGCGCAGGGCCATGGCCAAGCGGGTCACGGAGTCGAGCAGCAGCAGGACGTGCCGGCCTTCGCGCCGCCAATGGTCCGCCAGCGCCAGCGCATAGTCGCCCGCGCGCGCGCGCATTGCGGCGGTCTGGTCCGACGTGGCGGCGATCATCGTGGCGCGCGCCTTCGTCTCCGGCGCCAGTCCTTCGGACCACATGGCCTCCACCTCGCGGCCCCGTTCGCCCACCAGGCAGATCACCACCCGATCCGCCCGCACCTGGCGCGCGAGTTGGGCCATCAGGCTGGTCTTGCCGACGCCGCTGGCCGCGAAGACGCCCACCCGTTGGCCGTGCCCGAGGGTGAGCAGGCCGTCGATAGCGCGCACCCCCGTCTCCAGCACCTGCTGGGGAGACACGCGGTCCAACGGCGTCACGGTTTCGCCGTCGAGAGGGGCGAAGTGCTGGGCCCGCACCCGCCCCAACCTGTCGATGGGACGTCCCAGGGCGTCTATCGCCCGGCCGAGGAAGGCGTCGCCGACGGCAACCTCGCGCCCGGCCGTCAGGGCTCGCACCCGCGCGCCGGAAACGGTCGAGCCGCTATCCTCGAACGGAGCCAGGATGACGGAGCGCGAGTTCACGCCCACGACTTCGGCCAGCGTAGCGCGTCCGCCGGCTTCGATCTCGCACAGGCAGCCGAGCGGGGCGTTTGGTCCATCCGCTTCGACGTAGGTCGGCAGGATGCGCTGCACCCTGCCGGTTCGCGCTGTCAGCTCGACATAGCCGACGGCGCCGATGAAGCGATGGGCGGTCAAGACGCCGCTTCCGGTTCGGCCATGTCCTCGAGCGCAGGCGAGCGGCAGGCCGGGGCGGTCGACGCCACCATCACCTATGCCTA
>CAZOHI010000064.1:0-15160 GCA_964579695.1 uncultured Caulobacter sp.
GACGAAGGAACGACGGCCGACCGCCGCCGTTAAGCCATTCCGGCGCCCCGGCCGGGAAGCGGTGTCCCGATATGCGTGTCCCTGTCCTGGTGCTGGCTGCTCTGTCGCTGGGCGCCTGTGCGAGCGCCGGGACGCGCTCGGGGTTCCTGAGCAGCTACGAGGGGCTGACGGAGCGCGAAGGGACCGTGCGGGTCGCCATCGCCGAGCGGCGGGACGCCGAGGCGCTGAAGGCCGTCGGCGCCGTCGCCATCGAGCCGACCACCCTGCTGGCGGGAGAGGCGACGGCCTGGATGACGCCGCAGGAGCGCGACGTCCTGCTGCGCGAGGTCGACGCCCAGCTCTGCTTCGAGCTTTCGGAACGCTACCGGATCGCCTCCGACAGCCCCGACGCCACGGTCCGCGCGGCGGTGGCGGCGGTCAGGCCGACGGGACGGTTCGCGTCGGCGGCCTCGGCGGCGGCGGGCTTCTTCATTCCCGGGCCGCTGGGCCTGAGGGCGCCCGGTACGACCGGCGCGCTGGCGATGGAAGCCGAGATGCTGGGGCCGGACGCGCGCCAGCTCGCCGCCATCACCTGGAACCGGGCCGCGACCCCCATCGGCACCGACACCCCCTCGCTCAGCCGCATCGGCGACGCGCTCCAGTTCGCCGAGCCCTTCGCCGACGACGCGGCCAAGGCCCTGAGCGCGCCAGAGCGCAAAAGCGGCCCGGTGGGCGATCCCGACCCCTGCGCCGCCTACGGCCCGCGCTTTAGGCCCGAGGGCTGGGCGGCCAAGTTCGCCACCGGCCTCTATGTGCCGCAGATGAGCGGGGCGCGGGAGAAGGAGGAGGAGCCGGCGCCGTGACCAAGCCTGCCCTGCGCACCGCCCTGGTGGTCCTGGCCACGGTCTTCGCCATCGGGGCGCCGATCGTCCATGCGCTGACGGGCTTCGGCATCACCCAGCAGGAATTCGCGCGGCAGGGCGACGAGACCCTGCGGGCGGCGGGGTACGCCTTCTCGATCTGGGGCGTCATCTACGCGGGACTGGCCTTCTATGCGGTCTGGCAGGCCCTGCCGCGAACGCCGGAAAGCCCGGTGCTGCGCGCCGTCGCCTGGCCGTCGGTGGTGGCCGTCGCTGGGTGCGGCGTGTGGATATTCATCAGCGCGCTGGACCTGCGCTGGGCCAGCGTGGCGGTGATCGTCGTCTCGGCGGGAGCGGCCATCACGGCCGTCTGGCGGGCGGCGCCGCACGCCGAGGTGCGGCAGGCGCAGTGGCCGCTGGGGCTGCTGGCCGGGTGGCTGACGGCGGCGGCGGCGCTGAACATCCTGACCGTCGCCACCGCCGAGGGAACCATCCCGGCCGGACAGCAGGTCCAGGCCGCCATCGGGGGAATCGCCGGGGTGGCCGTGGCGACCGCCGCCGTGCTGGCCCGCACCCGCTCGGCTCCCTTCGCCATCGCCGTCGTCTGGGCCCTGGTCGGGGTGTGGGCGGCGCACCGGACGGAGGGCGGCGTCATCCCCGCCCTGGCCATCGCCACCGCCGTGGCCACGCTTGGCGCCTGGCTCCTGCTGCGTCGTCGTTAAAGCGCTCTTGCCCAGCCGCCCGCGTCGGGCGAAGGTGTCAACAGAACAACGATAACCTATCGGGAGCGCCCGGCCGTCATGGACCGCTACGACTACATCATCATCGGCGCCGGTTCGGCGGGCTGCGTGCTGGCCAATCGCCTGACGGAAGACCCCACCGTGCGCGTCCTGCTGCTGGAAGCGGGCGGCAAGGACAGCTCCATCCTCGTCCACATGCCGGCGGGCGTGGGCGAGCTGATCAAGGCCAAGGGGCCCTACAACTGGGGCTTCTGGACCGAGGAGGAGCCGAACCTCAACAAGCGCCGCCTGTGGTGGCCGCGCGGCAAGGGGTGGGGCGGGTCGTCCTCGATCAACGGCATGATCTACATCCGCGGCCACGCGCGGGACTACGACCAGTGGCGGCAGATGGGGCTGGCGGGCTGGTCCTATGCCGACGTGCTGCCCTACTTCAAACGCTCCGAGACGATGGAGAGCGGGGCCGACGCCTATCACGGCGACGGGGGGCCGCTGCACGTCTCCAAGGGCTCCTCGCCCAACCCGATCTATTCGTCGGTGATCGAGGCGGGCCGCCAAGCGGGCTTCAAGACCACCAGCGACTTCAACGGCTTCCAGCAGGAAGGCTTCGGGCCCTATCACCTGACCATCAAGGACGGGAAGCGCTGGAGCGCGGCGGCGGGATACCTGCGCCAGGCGCTGGACCGGCCGAACCTGACCTGCATCACGAACGCCCGCACGACGCGGATCATCGTCGAGAACGGCCGCGCCACGGGCGTGGAGTTCGCCAAGAACGCCAAGTCCAGGCGCCGGGTGGTCCATGCGACCCGCGAGGTCCTGCTGACGGCGGGCGCGGTGCAGTCGCCGCAAATCCTGCAACTGTCCGGCATCGGCGACCCGGCCGAGCTGAAGAAGCACGGCGTGCCGGTGGTCCATGCGCTGAAGGGCGTGGGCGCCAACCTCCAGGACCACCTCGACGTCATCCTGGGCTGGGAGACGCAAGGGGTCGAGACGGCCTACTCCTACAACAAGGGCCTCAAGCGGATCATGGTGGGGGTCAACTACCTGCTGTTCGGCAAGGGGCTGGGCCGCCAGAACTTCCTGGAATCGGGCGCCTTCCTGCGCTCGCGGCCCGACCTCGACCGGCCGGACCTGCAGATTCACGCGGTGCTGGCCATCATGCGCAACCACGGCAAGGAGGTCGTGGAGAAGGACGGCTTCTCGCTGCACGTCTGCCAGCTCCGGCCCGAGAGCCGGGGGCGCATCGGTCTGATCAACAACGACCCGTTCGCCGATCCGGCCATCTTCGCAAACTATCTGGCGACGGAAGAGGACCGCCGGGCGATGCGCGAGGGCGTGAAGATCGCCCGCAAGGTCGCGGCCCAGGACGCCTTCGCCAGGTTCCAGCCCAAGGAGTACGGCGAGAGCGCCGCCGCCCAGTCGGACGCCGAGATCGACGCCTGGATCAAGCAGGCCGCCGAGACGATCTACCACCCTGTCGGCACCTGCAAGATGGGCTCCAAGGACGACCCGACGGCCGTGGTCGACGCCGAGCTGAAGGTGATCGGGATCGAGGGGTTGCGCGTCGTGGACGCCTCGGTCATGCCGACCCTGATCAGCGGCAACACCAACGCCCCCACCATCATGATCGCGGAGAAGGCGTCCGACCTGATCCGGGGCAGGGCGTTGCTGGAGCCGGAGGAGGCGCCGGTCTACGAGCCGGACACCGCCGCGGCCGCCTAAGGTCAGTTTACAAAAGAAACGGACCTGCTAGCGTCGCGCCTGCCTTCAAGGGAGAGCAGGCGATGAAAATCTATTCCGGTCCGGTCAGCATGTTCGGCGCGAAGGCGCAGATCGCGGCCATCGAGAAGGGCCTCGATTTCGACCTCGAGATGGTGCCTTTCAACCTGTTCGGGGCGCAGCGGTACGACCCGCCGCACCCGGAGGTGGTCCGCATCAATCCCAAGCGGCAGGTGCCGGTGGTGGTCGACGGTTCGCTGGAGCTGTTCGATTCGACCCAGATCTTCGAGTACTTCGAGGACCTGCGCCCGACGCCGCCGCTGTGGCCCGCCTCGATCCGCGACCGGGCGAGGGCGCGTCAGCTCGAGATGAAGTCCGACGAGGTCTTCTTCCCGACCGCCTTCCGCATGTTCGGCCTGATCGGGCAGCCTGACCACCCGGACATCCCCGAGATCCGCGCCGCCACGCTGGCCTACTACGAAGAGATGGAGAGGCAGCTTTCGGGCCGCGAATATCTGGCCGGGGCCTACTCCTATGCCGACATCGCCTTCTACATGGCCCAGCTCTTCGCCGCCGTGATCGGCTTGCCGATGCCGGGTGCGCTGAGGGAGCTGAACGCCTGGCGCGTGCGGGTCGGGGAGCGTCCGGCCGTCAACGCGGTCGCGGGGGCGGTGGTCGACTACCTCACGGGCAAGGGCGCGCCCGCGCCGCGCTACGAGGCGGCCTGAAACAGGGCCATCTCCTCGCGCACCGCCTGGGCGACGGCGGGGCGCTTTCGCATCCTGGCGCGGTAGCCGGTCAGCGCCGGCCAGGGCGAAAGGTCGATCCCCGCCGCTTCCGGCCACATCAGGGTGGTCGCGAGGTAGGCGTCGGCGACGGTGAAGCGCTCGCCGACCAGGTGCTCGCGGCCTTCGAGGTGAGTGGAGAGCCGCTCGAACCGAGCCGGGGCGAGCGAGCGGGCGTAGGCCATCGCCTCCGGCGGCGGGCCGGGGTTGAAGAGCGGATGGAACACCGCGCGGTGGACCTCCATGGCGGTGTAGTTCAGCCACTGTTGCAGCCGCGCGCGCGCCAGCGTGCCGGGTGGCGGGGCGAGACCCGAACGCGGCGCGAGGTCGGCGATGTATTGCAGCACCGCCGGGCCTTCGGTCAGGGTCTCGCCGCCGGGGAGGACGAGGACAGGGACCTGCCCGGTCGGGTTGAAGTCCGCCCGCCCGGCATGCAGCGCCACCTGATGGAAGCGGGCCTCGATCCCGGCTTCGTGCAGCGCGATCCGGGCGGCGAGGGAGCCGGACATGGGCGAGAAGTAGAGGTCCATCGGGCGGGGGTTTCCTGGGCTGGCGAATATCTGTACCGTTTCGCATTGAAATCGTCCGGTCAAGGAATTCAATGCGAACCGATACAGAAAGCCCGCGCCGGGGCCGTCCGCCCGCCTACGACCGGGGCCGCGCGCTGGCGGCGATCCGGGACGTCTTCTGGCGAAGGGGGTTCTCGGCGACGTCGCTGGACGAGCTGGCGGCGGCGGCGGGGATGAACCGGCCGAGCCTCTACGGGGCGTTCGGCGACAAGCGGGCGATGTATCTCGCGGCGATGGGGCTGTTCTCCGACGACTTGCGGCGGCGTGTCGGCGAGGCGCTGGCCGAACCGCGCGTGGACGAGGCTCTGAGGCGGTTCTACGCGGTGATCCTCGACGTGCATCTGGAGGAGGGGAGGGGCTGCTACGTCTCCGGCACCGCGCCGGTCGAGGCGCTGCGCGATCCGGTGATGCGGGAGGCGCTCGCGGGCTCGTTCCGGGCTCTGGATGCGGGGCTGGAGGAGCGGCTGCGGCGGGCGCAGGCGGATGGGGACCTCGCGCCGGACGCCGACCCGGCGGCGTTGGCGGCCGTCGCGGCGTCGGTGGTGCACAGCCTTGCGCTGCGGGTGCGGGCGGGAGCGTCGCGTGAGGAGTTGGAGACGATTACGGATCAGGTGCGAAAGCTCGTCCGCTAACTCCCCTCTCCCCGCGAGAAGAAGGGGTGTCAGGCGATCCGGCGGCCGTAGACCGCGGCCAGCCTCAGGCGCGGCGTCTCCTCCACCGCCCCGGCGATGCTGCGGACGATGAGTTCCGCCGCCGGACGGCCGTCGAGCTGGTAGATGCGCGCCGTGGGCTGGTAGAGGCCGAGATAGCGGTCGGCCTCGCCGGTCTTGCCGACCAGCGGGGCCAGCAGCACCTCCATCGGCACGGTTGCGCCGCTCCGCGTGCGGACTTCGGCGCTGACGACCACGGGCTCGGGGCTGCGGCGGACCAGTTCCAGCGCGGACTGGATCAGCGGACGATCCGTACGCGACCACAGCGGCAGCATCTGCTCGCCGCGCAGCTCGCGGCCGTGCAGTTCGGCGACGAATCCCCCCGACAGGCGCACGGGATAGCTGCCCGGCCCCACGCGGCCGAGGATGAACACCTGCGGCAGCAGGTCGGAGAAGGCGCCGGGGTCGACGGCGGTGCGGGCGGGCAGGAAACCCGCGCCCTTGCAGCCACGCCAATAGTCTATCAACCGTTCCGTGTTGGGATGGAACATGGTTTCCGCCCCTTCCGGGGCCCCCTCGCTGCGGCCAAGCGCGCCGCATGGGGGTTGCAGGGAAGGTTCGGGCCAGGCTCGCGGTGTTCCGCTTCGGGACACGAGAGGGCGTTCCGGCGCCCTTCTTGCTTGTCCGCGAGCGATGAGTTCGGAGGGGTTCAACCCTATGGCGCGCAACAATTTTTTGATGGCCTTGGCGTCCGGCGCCATGCTGTGGCTGCTGTCGGCGGCGGTCCCGGCCAACGCCCAGTGCTGCGCGCCGCCCCCTCCGCCGCCTCCGCCCTGCTGCACGGCTCCGCCGCCGCCCTGCTGCCAGCCGCCGCCCCCGCCGCCGCGGCCCAACAACCCTAATTGCTGCACGCCCCGGCATGACGTGATCATTCCGGGCATCAACGTCTTCGTCGCCCCGTCGGTCATCGTGAACGCCCGCGCCAGCGCCGTGGCGGTGGCCGGAGCGGGCGCGGGAGCCGGCGCGGCCGTCTATTACGGCGGCGGTGGCGGCGGCGGCGGCATCATGCCCCCGTCCTCGACCGGCGTGATCCAGGGCCTCGACGTGCAGGGCGCGATGAAGAAGAAGCGCGTGGCCTACGAGGCGACCCGCACGCGGACCCGCCGGGTGGTGATCCGCGCCGTCTGCATCGACGACCGCGACGTGCCGCATCCGGCCTCGCAGATCACCCCCGACCGCGACATCGAGGGCGCCTACGACGGCGAACTCTATCGCTGCATCGCCGGCTCCTACCTCCAGATCACGGTCGCCGAGTTCAGCGGCGACGTGTCCTTCGACAAGGGCGGCGAGACCATGGTCTGCCGCAAGGGCGAGGCCCTGTGGCACTCGCCGGGCGGGCCGGACGGCGGGCTCATGGACTGCCGCCCCGCCAAGCCGGGCCGCGACTGCTACGAGCGTTCGCTGCTGCGCCGCTACGGCGCGGGGGTGAAGGTCCTGACCATCGTCTCGACCGAGACCTACACCGCCTACCGCGAGGAGACGGTGCAGGAAAGCTCGACCGGCTCCTACTCGATGAGCCTCGACGGCGGGGTCGGCGGCACCGTCTACTGAGCGGGCCGCACCACCAGCTTCCACGCCCTGTCGTCGGCGAGGTAGGTCTTCGCCGCCGCCTGCACGTCCGCCGCGCTCACCCGCTCCGTGCCGGGGATCAGGGCGCGGATGGCGTCCAGCTTGCGCGGCTCTTCTTGCGCGCCTGACAGCTCGCTCAGCCAGTATTCGTTGGTGTGGCGAGCCTTCTCCAGCCGCTCCAGGCGCGGCTTCTTGGCCCGCTCCATCTCGTCGGCGGTCGGCGGGTTCGCCCGCAGGTCGGCGGCGATCTTCTGGGCGTCGGCGAAGAAGCCGTCGATCAGGGCGGGGGGCACCTCGACCTGGGCGGCGATATAGCCCCAGCCGCTCCACACCTGGCTGTGCAGCGAGCGCACGCTGGGTGAGTAGCTGGCGCCCTGCGCCTCGCGCAGTTCGTCGGTGAGGCGCAGGTCGAACACCTCGGCCAGCACCGCCACGTTCCGCGCCAGTTGCGGATCGGCGAAGAAGCCGTTGGTGCGCCAGGCGACGTAGGCGATGGACTGGTCGTCGCGGCCCTTGTGGGTCAGCACCACGGGGCCGCCCGGCGCGGGGAAGCCGACGTCGCGGGCCTCGGCGGGCGGCGTCGTCTCGGTGCGGGCGGGCAGGGCGCCGAAGGTCATGGCGGTCGCCTCGACGGCCTTCTCCACCGTGATGTCGCCGACGATGACCACCTCGATGGGGCCGGAGCCCAGCGGCGGGCCGAACTGGCCCGTCAGGTCGGCCAGGGTCGTGGCGGCCACTTCCTCCCGCGTCGGGAAGGTCCAGCGACGGTCGCCCCCGTGCAGCAGCCCGCCCAGGTCGCGGCCAAACACGCCGTCGTCGGTGGCCTCGTACTGGTCGTGCAGGGTGGCGACGTAGCCCTTCAGCCGCTGGAACGCCTCCGGCCGCCAGCCGGGTTCGCTGGCGTAGGCGGCCAGCACCTGCATCTGCGTCGGCAGGTCCTCGGTGCGGGTCGAGCCGGACAGCACGAAGGCTTCGTCGTCCACGCCGAAGTTGGCGCCGTAGACCTTGCCCGCCAGCACCTGCTCCATGTCCTCGGTGCTGATCTGCTGGAGGCCGCCCTCTATGATGGCGCTGGAGGCCCAGGTCGTGGTCTGGCGGTCGCCCGGCAGGCTCATCTGGCCATGACCGAGGCCGACCTTCACCAGCACCTGGTCGTCGCGGAACTTCGTCGGCTTGACGGTCAGCCGCACGCCGTTCTCGAAGCGCACGAAAACCGTGTCGAGGTCAGTGACCTCCCGCTCCTCGACCACCTTGGAGGGCGCGCCGAAGGTCCCGTAGGGCCAGGCGGTCTGGCGGGGCGCTTCGGGCGGCGTGACCTCGACGCCTTGCGAGGCCTTCAGGGCGGCCAGGACCGCGGCTTCGCCGCCGGGGATGGCGGCGGGGGTCGAGACGAAGACCAGCGGGCCGCCGCCGGCGAACGCGCCCTTCAGGGCCGCCGAGACCTGTTCGGCCTTGAGGTCCCTGACGAGCGCCTCGAACAGTTCGAGGTCCTGGGCCGGACTGGTCACGACGCGGTTCTCCTCCAGCGTCGAGACGATCTCGCTGGCCAGCGCCGGGGTGCGGCGGGTGCCCGCCTGGGCGGCCTGGGCCTTGAGCAGGGCGCGGACCTCCTCGATCTCGCGGTCCAGCTCGTCCTGGCGCACGCCGTACTTCACCGCCCGGCGCTGCTCGCGCTCGACGGCGGCGAGGGCGCCCTCCCACTGGCCGGGGCGGGCGGTGACCGCCAGCGTCGTCAGCCGGGCCGCCAGGAACTGGTTGCCGCGGAATCCGGCGGCGGCGATGAACGGCGGCTCGGCGGCGCGGGCCAGCCGCTCCAGGCGGCGGTTCACCACGGCGAAACCCAGCCGCTCCAGCCACTCGGCCCTGCGGCGGGCCTGCGTGTCGGCGGAGAGGTCGGGCGGCGAGGTCCAGGCGATCTGCAGGCCGAGCTGCGCGCCCGGCTCGACGCCGACCATGGCCTCGGCGGCGCGGCGGGCGACGCGGCCGGGATCGGGGTCCTCGCCCGCCGGGGCGGTGGCGGTCCAGCCCTCGAAGGCCTGGCGAATCTTGGCCTCCATGACATCGGCGTCGAAGTCGCCGATGGCCACGAACACGGCCCGTTCGGGGCGGTAGTACTTGCCGTAGAAGTCCACCAGTTCGCCACGCGGGGCGGTCTTCAGCACCTCGACCTCGCCGATCGGCATCCGGGTCGGGGCCCGCTGGCCCTTCAGGAAGAAGGCCAGGCGCTGCCTGAAGATGCGGTAGGCGGGGGAGTCGCGGGTGCGCTCCTCCGACAGCACGACGCCGCGCTCGCGGTCGACGGCTTCGGTGGCGATGGTCAGCTCGCTGGCGGTCTCGCGCAGGATCTTCAGGCTGACGTCCACCGTCGCCTCGTCCGTCTGCGGCAGGTCGAGCTTGTAGATGGTCTCCGTCCACGAGGTGGAGGCGTTGGTGTCGGCGCCGAAGGCCAGGCCGTGCCGTTCCAGCGTCTTGACCATCTCGCCCTCGGGGATGGCCTTCGAGCCGTTGAAGGCCATGTGTTCGAGGAAGTGGGCGAGGCCGCGCTGGGCGTCCGTCTCCATCAGCGACCCGGCGTCGAAGCGCAGGCGGAAGGCCGCCTGGCCCGGCGGGGTGGCGTTCTTCTGGATGGCGTAGCGCATCCCGTTCGGCAGGGAGCCGAAGCGGACCTCCGGGGCCGGCGCGGTATCGACCGAGCCTTGCGGCCACTGGCCCGCCTCCAGCTTCGCGGCGGGCGCCGGGGCGGGCGCGGCGGCCGGGGCGATCCTGGGAAGCGCCGGGACGAACTCACGGAACTGGGCGCAGGAAGCAAGGAGGAGAGCCGCCGCGGCGAGCACCGCCGGGCGAGAGGCGCGGATCATCAGGGACCTTTCGAAGTTCGCGCGGCCAACATCGCCGCCGAACTTGTCCGCCGCAAGGCCGCGATTTCGGGGCGCGCGCGACGCCGGCGCTGGTGGTCCCGGGGTGCGCCCCGGCCGGGCTTATTCCTGCGGCCTGGTGACGTAGAAGCTGGCGTTGTTGCCGACCGCCGTGGTCAGGCCGATCACCGAGCGGGCCTGGCCCGTCAGGGTGGTGCGCGACTGGGCGATGACGTTGGCGCTGTTGGTCTGCTGGTTGCCGATGCTCATGGTCCCGGCGCAGTAGGCGCAGGAGTAGCCCGTCACCGCGTTGCCCATGGCCGTCGCCGAGGCGAAGCTGTCGTAGCCGTTGTGGCCGTCGAACCCGGCGACCGACAGGACCCCGCCCTCGTTGTTCTGGGTGTTGGAGAAGGCCAGTTCCTCGCCCGCGTTCCCCGCCATCGCCGAGTTGCCGACGCCGTAGGACAGCACCGAGGCGCCGCCGAAGTCGTAGGAGCTGGCGTAGGCGTCGGCGGTGACCGCCGCCTCGTTGTTCTGGGTCGAGGTGACGTCCAGCAGCGGCCCCTGGTTGGTCAGGTTGGCGTTGTTGCCGCTGGCCGTGGCGCTGGTCGTCGTCAGGTAGCTGTTGCCGTAGTAGGCGTCGGCCTCGGCGTTGGTCGACGCCCCGACGTTGTTCTGGCTGACGATCACCCGCTGGGCGGACTGGTCCACGCCGACGGAGGTGGCGTTGTTGCCGGCCGCGGCGGCCGAAATGGTCGCCTGACCCGGCATATATTGCAGCACGACCCCGCCCTCGGCGGAAACATCGGCCTCGTTCTGCTGGGCGATGCGGGCGCCGACCGAGCCGTTGGTCAGGCCGACGCCCTGGCTGTTGCCGATGGCGTTGGTGGAGGACTGGAGGTTGTCGGCCCGCGCGTTCTGGCCCTCGATCCAGCTTCGGGCGACTATCCCCGAGCCGTCGTTGCGCTGGTTGAAGACGCCGGTCATCGTGCCCTGGCTGACGGCGGCGTCGCCGGTGTTGCCGGTGGCGGCGGTGGTCAGCACGGACTGCTCGCCCATGGCCTGGCCGACCGTCACGTCGGTGCGGGCCAGGGCCCCGCCGCTCATCGTCTGGTTGGAGGTGACGGAGAAGTCCGCGCCCTCGACAGACCCGATGAAGCTGTTGCCGGTGGCCGAGGTCGTCTCCAGCACGCCTTCCTCGACCTCCACCACGTCGAGGTCGCGCTCGGCGAACACGTCGCCGAGCTGGATCTGGTCGTTGAGGACGCCGCTGGGCGTCTGGCTAGTAGCGACCCCGCAGGACAGCCCGGTCGCGATTAGCGTTCCAGCGATTAGGATCGTCGCGCGTCTGGCCATTGTTCGTTCCAAGGTTGTCGTAAGCAGGCACATAGCCGCCCGTGATCCCCGCCGTGCCGCCGCCGAGCGGATCGACCTGCAGGCAGCTCTGCGGGCCGGGCATGCCGTAGAGGTTGGCGGTCATCTCGACCGTGGCCCGCTCGATCAGCGAACGGACGGCGAGCTGCATCGGCTCCAGCGCCCCCGTGCCGCCGGACAGGTCGAAGACGTTGCCGTTCAGGAAGTCGAAGAGGCCGAAGCCGATCTCCCGGCCGATGACCTGCTTCTGGTAGGAGATGATGTCGACCACCTCCAGGGTGCGGGTGTTGATCAGCCGCAGGTCCAGCGCGACGTTCATCACGAAGGTCCGGGCGCGGAAGCTGCCCTTCAGCCCCGTGGCGTCGGTGTCGCCGCCCAGCGCGTCCGCCCCCGAGGAGCGCAGGTTGTAGTTCAGCTCGGTGATGCCGCCGGTGATGTAGAAGTCCGACCCCGGCACCTGGCCGGAGAAGATCTTGCGCGGCTCGACCGGGCCGTCGGCGGCCGGGTTCGGGTGGTCGGAGATCAGCTTGTTGTTGGCGTACTTCAGTTCCAGTTCGGAGACCGAGGTGTCGAAGCGCTCGACCAGCGGCATCCCGGCCTTGGCGAAGGCGCTCATCGCCATCAGGGACGCGCCTTGCGTGATCTTGCGGCCCGAGCCGTCGGCCTCTTCCTTGCCGGTGTAGTCGCCGATGCGGCCGACCGCGATGCGCGGGGCGCCGATCTGGTGCTGGCGGGCGTACTGGGCCATGCAGACCAGGGCCGGGGAGTAGGGCGTCGGGTTGGCGGTGACGGGCGCCGCGCCCAGCGGGCGGACGTAGTTGCCGCTGGAGGAGACCCGGCTGGTCGCGCAGCCCGCCAGCATCAGCGATGCGGCGGCGACCACGCCGGCCCGGCGCAGGAGGCTATTGGTCATTACCCACCCCGTTGGCCGTCACGTCCCCGTTGTTCACCTGGTTCGAGGAGACGATGACGGTGTTGTAGTTGCCCTGCGTCACCACCACGAGGTTGTTGCCGATGGCGGTGTTGCTCCCGCCCCAGGACCCGACCCCCGAGACGCCGGAGGAGACCCCGGCGCTGGCCGAGGCGAAGACGCTCTGGTCCTCGCCGCCCAGGATCAGGCCGTCGACGATCACCCGGTTGCCGTTGGCGTCGCGCGAGCCGTAGGTCGGCAGCCGGTTCTCCTGGCCCGGGTTGCGGCCGTATCCGCCGTTGTATTCGGCGGAATTGGAGCCGATGTATTGGGCGAAGGCGGGCTGCCCGAGCGCCGCTGCGAACAGCGCCAACCCTCCGGCGGCGGCCTTGAGACGAAATGCGACCATCACGACGCTCCACTCGGGAGAAAAACGGGCACGCGCCCACAAGCAATGGCCGTGCCAAATGCAGTTAACGGCCGATTTGGTTAAGGGCTGGCGAATCGCCGCCCGCAAGGAGCCGCCCCGTTGAGTGAGCGCGAACCCGTCTTCAACGCCCCCTGGCCGGCGCTCGCCATCGCCCTGGCCATCGTCGCCAGCTTCCTGATCCAGGGCCGGATCGCCGAGCCGGTGTGGCTGGGCTACGCCCTGACGCCGTCGGACCTCTTTACGTATGGGCGGTGGGAGGTGCTGTTCACGGCCCTCTTCCTGCACGGCGGGTGGATACACACGCTGATGAACGCGGCGGGGGGCCTGGCCTTCGGAGCCCCGGTCGCGCGGCTGTTCGGCCTGGGGGCGAGGGGAGGGATCGTCCTCTTCCTCTTCTATCTTCTATGTGGGGCGTTCTCCGGGCTCGGCTTCGCGCTGGTCCACCCGGAGGGGCTCAATCCGGTGATCGGAGCCTCGGGGGCGGTGTCCGGCCTGATGGGGGCGGCCTCGCGCCTGATCGACCGGCGGGGGGCGCTGGGCCCGATTCTCGGCCCCACGCCCATCGCCATGGGCGGGGCGTGGATCGTCATCAACCTCGTCTTCGGCCTGACGACCCTGACGCCGGGGGCGGGCGGCGCCTCCATCGCCTGGGAGGCGCACCTCGTCGGCTACTTCGCGGGCCTGCTGCTGGTCGGCCCCGTCTCGCGCCTGGCGGCGGCAAGGCGTTGATTCGCGGAACAATGTGCGCAAGGCTGCCGTTGGGTTCAGGCGAGGGAGAAGTCCGGTGCTCGTTTCGCAAATCCTGAAGGACAAGGGCGATCTGGTGTTCACCGCCGCGCCCGGCGATTCGGTCGCCGCGGTCGCCGCGCTGCTCCACACCCGCCGGGTGGGGGCGATGGTCATCGTCGGCGAGAACGGCGAGGTGGTGGGAATCATCTCCGAGCGCGATGTCGTTCGCGCCGTCGCCGAGGGCGGGGCCGGAGCCCTGACCCGGACGGTCGAGACCTGCATGACCAAGGACGTGGTCTTCGCCGCGCCCGGCGAGACGGTCGACATCCTGATGAGCCGCATGACCGACCGCCGAATCCGCCACCTGCCGGTGGTGCGCGAGGGGCGGCTGGCGGGAATCATCTCCATCGGCGACCTCGTGAAGCACAAGATCTCCGAGGTGGAGGCCGAGGCCGACGGGCTGAAGCAGTACATCTCCGCGGGATAAGCCCTTCTCCGGCGAGGGGAGAAGGAAGAATCAGGCCGGCAGCGCCAGGTCCGGCGGTCCCGACCGCACCGCTTCGGCCAGGCTGTACCCCTCCAGAACCGCCGCCGTGGCGTCCCGCGCGCGCAGCAGCGCCGAGCGTAGCGAGCAGGTCTCCAGGTCCGGGCACGCCTCGCACTTGCGAAAGCCCATGCGCGGGCTGACGCAGGGCGCCAGGGCCAGCGGGCCGTCGATAATGCGGATGATCTCGGCGAAGGTGATCTCCTCGGCCGGGCGGGCGAGGGCGTAGCCCCCGAACTTGCCCCGGCGGCTGGAGACGATTCCCGCCCGCGCCATCTCCAGCAGGATCGCCTCCAGGAACTTGCGCGGCGCGCCCGCACGCGTGGAGAGGTCGCCGGCGGTGAGCTGGCGGCCTTCCTCTCTGGCCAGCTCCACCAGGGAGCGCAGCGCGTAACGGGCCTTCTGGGAGAGCATGGACGCCCCTTGTTGCCCCTTCGTCTTTGCAGCCCGGCCGCCCGTACGCAAGCGGGCCGCGGACAGTTTCCCGCACGCCGGGGAACAGAAAGTTCAGATGGGGGGTTGCCACCCTCCGACCTGCTGGGTAGAAGCCGCCCTCGCTCGGGGCAACGACCGGCCCGGCGGACTTCGGAGGGTTCAAAAAGCCCTTGATTTTCGCGGGATTGGTCGTTATGTTTCGCGCTTCAATCGACTCGCTCAGGACTGAAAGAGGGTAGCCCCTCGGCGGCCCCTGAGCCGGTTTTTGCCTCTCGAATGGCCTCGGCCGGGACGGAGAAAAAGCCGAAAAGAGCCGGTTGACACTGAAACGGACGGCGACTAGATAGCCGCTCCTCGCCGCCACCGGGCGCTAAACGGTGGGGCCGGCAGAGCCGGTCGGGTCTTTGACATCGTTGATTTGGAAAGAGAAACGCAGGCGGCGGCGTTCTGGCGATGACCTCACGGGTCATCATTTAGACGCTGACAAATGCGGTCTCTTGAAGACACCATGAATACCGTCGGTCCTCGGATCGGCGGTCGTTATGGGAACTCGTCAAGATACTATGCAAACTACGCCAATCCCGGCTTCGGCTGGGATAGCGAAGGTCAGAATGTCAACTCAACCTGAGAGTTTGATCCTGGCTCAGAGCGAACGCTGGCGGCAGGCCTAACACATGCAAGTCGAACGAACCCTTCGGGGTTAGTGGCGGACGGGTGAGTAACACGTGGGAACGTGCCCTTTGGTACGGAACAACTCAGGGAAACTTGAGCTAATACCGTATGTGCCCTTCGGGGGAAAGATTTATCGCCATTGGAGCGGCCCGCGTCTGATTAGCTAGTTGGTGAGGTAAAGGCTCACCAAGGCTACGATCAGTAGCTGGTCTGAGAGGATGATCAGCCACACTGGGCCGTGTCTCAGTCCCAGTGTGGCTGATCATCCTCTCAGACCAGCTAC
>CAZOHI010000065.1:0-15111 GCA_964579695.1 uncultured Caulobacter sp.
TCCGCGACGATCCGGCGGTGGCAGCAGGCCGCCGCCGCCTCGTAGCAGAGCAGGGCGGCCTTGCGCCGCGTCGCGGTCTGCGCCGCCTGCGACAGGGCGAGGCGGGCCTGCGGCTCCTCCATGTGGGCCTCGAAGATTTCCACCATCTCCCGGTGACGGCCCGCCCGCGCAGCGATGCGGCCCGACTTCGGCGTGCCCAGGTCGCGCAGATGCAGGTAGTCGATGCCCGCCTCGTGCAGGCTGGCGGCCAGCAGGGTCTTGGAGAACCCCGCCCGGCGCGACGAGGCCACCGCCCGCACGTCGATGACGATCTCCACGCCGGCGTCTTTCAGGCGCTGGATGACCGCGCCTTGCGTGTCGGCCTCGTAGCCGACGGTCGCCAGGGTTCCGTCCATCGCCTTCTCCCATCCGCCTTGCGTCTTGCATCGTCGCGCCCCGCCACCCTACATCGGTTCATCCCGAGGAGAGTTCCATGGACGCCGCCGTCTTTCATGAGCCCAGGCGGCTCTTCATTCCCATCGACAGCCGCGCTGGTCCCGGCGAGATGGCGGCGCTCGACTTCGGGCCGGAGGGGCGGGCCTTCGACATCGTCTTCCTGCACGCCAACGGCTTCAACGCCCTGACCTACCGCTCGCTGCTCGGGCCGCTGTCGGCGGGCCTGCGGGTGCTGGCGGCAGACCAGAGGGGGCACGGCGCCAGCCGCCTGGCCGTGCGGCCGGGCGGGCGGCGCTCGTGGAACGACTTCCGCGACGACCTCGTGGCCCTGCTCGATGCGCTGGACCAGCCGCCGGTCGTGCTGGCGGGCCATTCGATGGGCGGCACGGTCTGCCTGCTGGCGGCGGGGGAGCGGCCGGGCAAGGCCAGCGGCCTCGTCCTCTTCGACCCCGTCCTGCTGCCGCCGCTGGCCGCCCTCTACGCCCGCGCGCCCTGGACCTCGGGGCGGCTGTGGCGGCGGATGCCGATCGCGCAGGGCGCGCTTCGCCGCCGCGAGACCTTCGACAGCCGCGAGGCCGCCTTCGCCGCCTACAAGGGCCGCGGCGCCTTCAGGAGCTGGCCGGACACGGTGGTCGCCGACTATGTGGCCGCGGGCTTCAACGACACCCCGGACGGCCGGGTGACCTTGGCCTGCACGCCGCAATGGGAAGCCTCGAACTTCGCCGCGCAAGGCCATGACCCCTGGCGGGCCCTGCGCCGCGTGGGCGCACCCGTCCGCATCCTCAAGGCCGAGAAGGCCTCCACCTGCCGCGCCAGCCAGGCGCTGCTGTCGGCCCACCATCCGCGCGCCAGCCTGGAGACGGTCGCGGGCGCCAGCCACTTCCTGCCGATGGAACGCCCCGACCTCGTGCGCGACGTGCTGCTCGACGCGGCGACCTAGAGCCCCAGCCCCGGCGTCACCAGCTCGGCCAGCACGTCCTGGGCGGCTTGCGAGATCGGCACCACCTTGCGGGCGTCGAGGTCGAAGGTGATCGCCACGGCCTCGGACGTGCCCCAGGGCTCGCCGGTTTCCGGGTCGAGCATCCAGTGGATCATCCGCTGGGTACGCCCATCGTACCCCGCCAGCCCCGAGCGCAGCTCGAAGCGGCCGCCCGCGCGCGGCCAGTCGAGATGGACGATCCGGTACTCCAGCACCGCCCCGCCTGTCCGCTTCGGCGGCTCGGGCGCGCGGGCGGCGACGGCCTCGCGCACCGGCCCGACCAGGCGGCTGACTCCGTCCGAGACGCGGCCGATGAACTGCTCGGCGCGCATGCGGCCGAACACGTCCACTTCCGCCGGGCCTAACGCCCCGATGCCGGTGCAGACGAGGCCGAGCTTATCGGCGCGGGCAAGGCCGGCCTGCGTCTCGAACGGTCCAAGGTCGATGCTGCGGGCCTGGGCCGCCTTGGGCGCCTCGACCATCAGCCCGGCGGCGTGCTCCAGCGTGCGCTTCGGCCAGGGGAAGGCGCGGGCCTCGCCGGGCGTGGCGTGGACGACGGTGGTCTGGAAGGTGGCCGCGAGCTCGCCGGAGTTCGAATGGACCAGGAGCTGCAGCAGCCGCGCCTCTTCTTCGCCCATCTCGATGACGCCGCCCATCATGTGGAGCGGGGCGCCCGCATGGCATTCGCGCAGGAAGCGGATGTGCTGCTCGCGGACCAGGAGGGTCGCCCCCGCGCCCGGCGCGAAGGCGTGCGGCAGGCCGAGCCGGGCCGCCAGCCCCGCCAGGCCCTCGATGGCCTTGGTGACGTAGAAGCGCACGTTCATGTGCCCCATCTCGTCACATTCCCAGGTGTTGACGCCGCCGCGCCAGATCTCCACGCCCTGATGGTCCAACCCGTTCAGCTCCGACAGTCAGCGCACAGGCCGTGGGCCTCGATGGTCACGCCGGTCAGGGCGTAGCCCGCCTCGGCGCCCAGGCGGTCGATCTCCTTGCCCTCCGTCGGCTCGATCTCGCGGGTCGCGCCGCAGCAGTCGCAGATCAGGAAGGCGGCGGCGTGCCCGTCCTCACCACGGCGGCAGGCGACGTAGGCGTTCAGGCTCTCGATACGGTGGGCGAAGCCTTGGCGGGACAGGAAATCCAGCGCCCGGTAGACGGTCGGCGGCTTGGCGGGCGAACCGTCCTCGCCGAAGGCGGCGATGAGGTCGTAGGCCTTCACCGGCTGTCCGGCCCGCAGCAGCAGTTCGAGCACCCGGCGGCGCGGCTGGGTCAGCTTCTGCCCGGCGACGCCGCAGCGGCGCTCGGCGTCGGCCAGTTCCCCGGCCAGGGGCGCGCCTTCCAGTCCGTGGTGTTCGTGGTCGTGACCGCAGTCGCCCATGCCTGTCAGGTAAAGGCGGGCGGCCCCCGGCGCAAGCGGAGCTAGCGGCGCTTGCCCTCGGCGGGGTCGCCGGCCGGGCCGGTCAGGTCACCCGCGTCGGGGCCGTCGGGACCGGCGGAGGGGCGCTCTCGCTCGGCGGTCTTCTTCGAGGCGTCCTTCGAGACGGTCCCCTCGCGCTCGCCCAGCGGCTGGGCGGCGTTGGCCTTGCGGCCCTCGGTGTTCAGGTCGGCCATGGTCTGCTCCTTGTCGTGAAGCAGATAGTCCTGAGGAAAGGCGCTTGTTCCCTAAAGCGCCGGTGCGATGCGCTTCGCCGCGCCTTCCGGCGTGATGCCGCTCATGCCGGGGAAGAAGCGGTCACGGACGATCAGCTCGATACGGGGCGAGTTGTTCACCACCGACGAGCCGAACAGGCCGAACGCCCGCACTCCCAGCGCGGCCGCCAGGTTCATGGGTCCCGAATCGTTGCCCACATAGAGGTCGGCCAGCGACAGCAGGGCGATGGAGCGCGGCAGGTCGAAACGGCCGGTGACGTCCACGCCGGGCGCGTCCCGCCGGGCGGCAGTGGCGGCGGCCTCGGCCCAGGCCTTCTCCCCAGGACCGCCGAACCAGAAGAGGGTCCCGATCCTGTCCTCCAGGATGCGGGCCAGGGCGCCGAAATTCTCGGCGGGCCAGCGCCGCGCGTTGTTGGTGGCGCCGACGCCGAAAAAGACCCAGGGACGCGGCAGCGCCCCGAACTGCCCGCGCATCTCCTCCGCCAGCGCCGGGTCGGCCTGGAGGCGGGGCTCCACGTCGATGGCCGGCAGGCCCGCCGCCTTGCCAAGCGCGTAGTAAAGCTCGACCGGATGCATCTCGCGCATGGCCGAGGGCAGGCGCGCCCCGTCCGAGCTCAGCCAACGCTCCTGGCTGCGGCGGCCGAAGCCGAAAGCGTGGATATGCGGGACCTTCGAAAGGCTCGCCGCCATCGCCGGGCGCGACGAGGGGTCCAGCACCCAGACGCTGTCAGGCTTCAGGGCGCGGAACGCCTTGAGGCAGCCGGTCAGCTCCTTGAGGTTGCTCTTGGTCCGGTCGACGTACCAGACCTGCATCCGGGGATCGGTGACCAGCACCTCCTTCGCGGCGGTGCTGGGCCGGCACATGACGGTGACGGGCTTGCCGGCGTTCGCATCGGCCACCGCCTGCAGGAACGGCAGGTGCCAGATCAGGTCGCCGATGCCGGGGTGCTTGAAGTAGACGGCCGCGCCGCCGGTTCGCAGGTCGCGCGCGGCCGTCATCGTCCTCAGGCCTTCCGGTCGAACAGCTTGGCCCACCGGGGCTTTTCACGGCCCTTCCAGGCCCCGCGCCAGTAGGCGTCCGAGCCGATCAGCGGGATGACGGTGGTGGCCTCGGCGAACACCATCTGCTCCCAGGTCACGTCGACCTTGCCCCAGGAGCAGGCCTCCTTGAGCGTCGAGGACGAGCAGGCGCCGTCGCGCACGTCGGCCACCGTGATCTGGATGGCGTACTTGTGCATCTCGGCTTCGACGCCGAGGATCTCGGCGCAGACCACCGTGTCCTGGGCGAAGTTCTTGGGCACGCCGCCGCCGACCATGAGCAGGCCCGTGTCACCCGCCGCGATCTTGATGTCGGTCAGCTCGCGGAAATCGGCCACCGAATCGATGGTGAGATACGGCTTGCCCGCCTTCATCCGCTCGACCTGGTGCTTGACGAGGCCGAAGCCCGCCGACGAGTCCGTGAAGGCCGGGCAGAAGATCGGCACGCCTTCCTCATAGGCCGTCTGGACCAGCGAGCCGGGCTTCTTGGCGGCGCCCGCCGCCAGCCACTTGCCCATCTCGTAGATGAACTCGCGGCTCGAATAGGGGCGCGGCTCCAGGCTGTCGGCGATCTCCTTGATCGTCATGTCGACGTTCTGGAGTTCCTCCTCGTCGATGTAGGTGTCGTAGATGCGGTCGATGTACATCGCCCGCAGCTCGCGGTCGTCCACCGTGGAGTCGGCCTGATAGTGCTTGAAGCCCAGGGCCTCCAGGAAATCCATGTCGACGATGGAGGCGCCGGTCGCCACCACCACGTCGATCATCCCCAGCTTGGCCATGTCGCGGTAGACGTGCATGCAGCCGCCCGCGCTGGTCGATCCGGCCAGGATGAGCCACGGTGAGCAGGCCTTGTCGGCCAGGGCCATGTTGAAGATGTCCGCCGCCCGCGCCGTGTCGCGCGAGGAGAAGCTCATCTTGCGCATGGCGTCGATGATCGGGCGGGCGTCGAAGCTGGTGATGTCGACGTGCTCGACGACGTTGGAAAGCAATTCCGCCTTGCGGTTGTCGTTCGGAGGAACGGGAGCGTTCATCGGTCAGGTTTCCCTTTTGGTGAGCGCCCGTCCGAAAGGATAGCGGCGGCCCGGACGGAGCGACAGGCCGACGCCTAACCAGCAAACCTCGCGGTTATTTCCGCCGGCGCTTCTTGCCCCGCGCCCGCGACAGCCTGACGACATTGGTGTTCGGGACCTGCGGCGTCGGAATCGACCGGCGGGCCAGCCCGAACATCGAGGCCATCGGCGCGTCGTCCACCGTCACGGTCTCGATATCGCCGAAACCGTTGAAGCGGGTGGTCATGGCCACGCCGTAGGCGCCGAGCATGCCGATCTCGACGAAATCGCCCTCGCGCACGTCTTCCGGCAGCCAGAACGGCCCCGGCATGTGGTCGAGGCTGTCGCAGGTCGGACCATAGAAGCGGAAGGGCTTCAGCGGCCCCTCGACCTCGCCCTCCGGCCGGTAGAGCTTGACCGGGAAGGGCCACTTGGTGTGCGCGGCGTCGAACAGCGAGCCGTAGGACCCGTCGTTCAGGTAGAGGGCGTCGCCCTTGCGCAGCTCGACCCGGGTCAGCAGCGAGGAGGCTTCCGCCACCAGCGCCCGGCCGGGCTCGCACCACAGCTCGGTCGTCTCGGAGACGGGCATCTCGGAGAAGCCCCGGTCGATGGCGGCGATGTAGTCCGCAAGGTCCGGCGGGATCATGCCGGGGTAGACGGACGGGAAGCCGCCGCCCACGTCCACCACGTCGGCGAACACGCCGGCGCGGACCAGGGCTCGCCCGGCCTGGGCCATGGCCGCCTGGAAGGCGGTCGGCCGCATGCACTGGCTGCCCACGTGGAAGGACACGCCCATCAGCTCCTGCGTCGCCCGGCGGGCGGCCAGAAGCAGGGGCGGCGCCTCGTGCGCCGAGACCCCGAACTTGCCCGACAGCGAATAGGCCGCGCCCTCGGCCTGCACGGCGAGGCGGACGATGAGGTTGAGGTCGCGCGCCCCGCCGGTCGCCTCGACCAGCTTGGCCAGCTCCTGGTGCGTATCGAGCGCGAAGGTCCTCACGCCGTGGTCGAAGTAGGCCGCCGCGATGGCGGCCCGGCTCTTGACCGGGTGCATGAAGGCCATCCGCGCGCCCGGCGCATGGGCGGCGACCAGCTCGATCTCGGGGACCGAGGCGACGTCGAAGGCGCTTATTCCGTTATCCGCGAGCGTGCGGATGACCCACGGCGAAGGATTGGCCTTCACCGCATACAGAACGTCGCCCTTAAAGTGATCCTGGAACCAGCGCGCCGCTACGGCCGCCGCGTCAGGCCGCACGAGTGCGACAGGACGTTCCGGTGACCGCTCACGGACCAGGTCCAGGGGCGTATGGTGTGTATGCACCTCACGCAACCCCCAACGGATTGTTGAACCCAGACCGGCGTTAGCAGCGCATAGGACACGGGGTCCGCCGGAGCCGTGCGAGATAGGGAATGACGGCCCGGATGTAAAGAGGAAGATTCGCGCTTCGCCTTCCGGGAAGCACAAGGGGACCCTGAGTCATGGAACCGTCGCATGGGGGTGGGTATACCTTGCCCATGCTGACCCTCCGCTCCGTTTCCAAGGCCTTCGGGACGCACAAGGCGCTCGACGGGGTGGACGTCGCCGTAGGCAGGGGCGAGATGGTGGCGCTGATCGGACCTTCGGGGTCGGGGAAGTCGACCCTGCTGCGGGCCATCAGCGGCCTCCTGCCGGTCGAGGGACGCATCGAGGCGTTCGGCAGGACGGTGCAGGCGGACGGCAAGGTCACCGACGAAGCGCCCGAGGCGCGCATCCGCATCGGCTTCGTCTTCCAGCAGTTCAACCTCGTCCAGCGGCTGACGCTCTATACCAACGCGGCGCTGGGCTCGCTGGGGCGGATCGGATTCTGGCGCGGCCTCCTCGGCCTTTGGCCGGCCGAGACCAGGGCGGCGGCGATGGCGGCCCTGGCGAGGGTCGGGATCGCCGAGCAGGCGGGGCGGCGTGCGGGCGTCCTGTCCGGCGGCCAGCAGCAGCGCGGGGCCATCGCCCGGGCGCTGGTCCAGCGGGCCGAGGTCATCCTGGCCGACGAGCCGGTCGCCTCGCTCGACCCGGTGGCCGCCCGCAAGGTGATGGAGACCCTGCGCGAGCTGAACCGGGCCGACGGCCTGACGGTGGTGGTCAGCCTGCACCAGGTGGACCACGCCCTGCGCTATTGCGACCGCGTGGTGGCGCTGAAGGCGGGAAAGGTCGTCTTCGACGGCCCGCCCTCCGCCCTCGACCGCGAGCGCCTGGTCGGTATCTATGGGCCGGAATTCGAGGACGCCGCCTGATGAGAGCCTTCGCCCTGATCGCCGTTCTGCTGCTGGCCGCGTGCGGCGACGGGCTGGACCGTGGCGACGCGCCCGACGCCATCAGCTTCTCCATCCTGGCGACCGAGAACAACCAGACCTCCCAGCAGTACTGGGCCCCGGTGCTGGCCGACATGGAAAGGGCGACGGGCCTGAAGGTGAAGCCCTTCTTCGGCTCCAACTACACCGCCCTGATCGAGGCGATGCGGTTCAAACAGGTGGACGTCGGCTGGTTCTCCAACCAGTCGGGGCTGGAGGCCGTCCGGCGGGGCGGCGGCGAGGTCTTCGCCCGCACCTTCGATCCATCGGGGACGGACGGCTACAAGTCGCTGATCATCGCGTCCGCCGCGTCGAACCTGACGCTGGACGACGTGCTCCGCTGCGACCGCACGCTCGACTTCGGCATCGGCGACGCCAAGTCGACCTCGGGCACGCTGGCGCCCATGGCCTTCCTGTTCAGCCCGCGCGGCATCCGGCCCGAGGACTGCTTCAAGACCGTGCGGGCCGCCAAGCACGAGGCCAACCTGTTCGCGGTGGCCAACGGCGTGCTGGACGTGGCGACCGGCAACTCCACCGCCATCCGGCTGAACCGCGAGCGCGGGCGGCCGGAGGTGGAGAAGGTCAAGGTGCTGTGGGAATCGCCGCTGCTGCCCGAGGACCCCATCGTCTGGTGCAAGGACCTCGACCCGGCGGTGAAGGAGAAGGTGCGGCAGTTCTTCCTCACCTACGGCCAGGGCGACACGGCGGACGCCGCCCGCCAGCGCGAGAACCTGCGCAAGCTGTCCATCGGCGGCTTCAAGCCCGCCGACGACACCCACCTGATCCCCGTGCGCGAGATGGAGGCGGCCGAGGCGCTGGACGCCGCGCGTCACGGCGAGGGTCCGGCGAAGATCGAAGCCGCCGAGAAGGCCCTGCTGGCCATCCGCCGCGAGCGCATCGACCTCGAGGGCAAGGCCGGCGCGCCGTGAACGACGCGGCCCTGAAGCCGCCCGTCCGCCCCTTGGGCGAGCGGGCCTTCGACGCCCTGATCTGGGGCGGGGTGATCGTGCTGCTGGTCGTCTCCTTCGGCCCGGCGGAAATCCACAAGCTGACGCGGCTGGTCGCCAACACCCAGAACATGCGCGCCTACGGCGCCGACTTCCTGCGGCCGGACTTCAGCGAGTGGCGGACCTATGCCGCCCAGATGTGGCTGACGGTGCAGATCGCCCTGTGGGGCACGGCGCTGGCCCTGGTCATCGCCCTGCCGATGGGGCTGGCGGGGGCGAGGAACATCGCGCCGGCCTGGCTGCGCCATCCGGTGCGGCGGATCATGGACCTGCTGCGCGCCGCGCCGGAGCTGGTCATCGGCACCATCTTCCTGGTGGCGGTGGGGCTGGGGCCGTTCGCAGGCGTGATGGCGCTGGCGCTGCACACCGCCGGAGTGCTGGGCAAGCTGTTCTCCGAGGCCGTCGAGAACATCGACCGCGGCCCCGTCGAGGGCGTGCGGGCGACGGGGGCGGGGCCCTTGCAGGAGATCGTCTGGGGCGTGATCCCGCAGGTCGCGCCCCTGTGGACCTCCTACGCCCTCTACCGCTTCGAGGCCAACAGCCGGGCGGCCACGGTGCTGGGGCTGATCGGGGCCGGGGGCATCGGCTCGCTGCTGTTCGACAGCCTCAACAGCTTCGCCTACGCCCAGGTCTCGGCCATCGCCATCGTCATCGTGGCGGCGGTGTCGGCCATCGACCTTCTGTCGCAGGCGATCCGCTCGCGCCTCCTCTAGCGCTGTCACAAATCCGAATCCCAATCGTCGTGGAACCTTGGGCGTCCTGTCACAGGAGGTGCGCACGCCGTCGCTATCCCCGCCTCACGCCTGGATCGGGCGAAGGGGATAACGAAAAGGATCCTGACAATGCAGAAGACCACGCTTCTCGGCGCGGCTTGCGTCGGCGTGCTGGCGCTCACCCTGGGCGCGACCGCCCAGGCGCAAGAGACCTCCACCTCCTGGAAGGGCGCGCCGCAATTCCAGAACGACAGCCTGACCTTCAAGGTCCGCGGCCGCGTCTACTACGACGTCATCAGCCAGGAGCAGGACTTCGCCAACCCGGCGACGGCCGACACCTCCTCGCAGCTGTCGCGCCTGCGTACGGCGCGGATCGGCGTCGAGGGCACCTGGAACCAGAACTGGGGTTACAAGGCCGAGCTGTCGCTGGCCGGCGGCACGACCGCCTGGGAAGACATCGTCCTCGAATACAAGCCCAACGACTACACCTCGCTGATGGTCGGCAACTTCAAGACGGTCGGCTTCGAGAATGTCTCGTCCTCGCGCTACAACATGTTCATGGAGCGCGGTCCGATCGAGAACGTGCTCGGCATCGGCCGCGTGATGACCGCCCAGGTCAAGGCCAACGGCGAGAACTGGACCGCCGCCGCCTTCGTGCACGGCGACAGCGTCAACAGCGCCGACCCGGCCGTCGGGACCAGCGAGCAGGTCGCCTTCGGCGGCCGCGGCACCTGGGCGCCGATCAACACCGACACCAGCAAGCTTCACCTCGGCCTGTGGGCCCGCAAGCGCGACCGCGCCGACGCCAGCGCCTTCAGCTACGCCGTCCGCGCCAACACCGCCATCGGCACGCAGCACCTGAGCTCGGGCGGCATCGGCGACATGGACACCCAGATCGGCGCCGAGACGCTGTTCATCGCCGGGCCGTTCTCGGTGCAGGGCGAGTACGCCGACATCAGCGTCGACCGCGCCACGGGTTCCGATCCGAGCGGCTCGGCCTACTACCTGTCGGCCAGCTGGTTCCCGACCGGCGAGACGCGCAACCTTGACGTCAAGAAGGGCGAACTGGGCCGCACCAAGATCCTGAACCCGGTGACGGCCGGCGGCTTCGGCGCGCTGGAGATCGCCGGCCGCTACGACAGCGTCGACCTGAGCGACTTCCCGAGCGGCGGCGAATACACGGGCTACACCGCCGGAGCCAACTGGTACCCCTTCCCCTACGTTCGCTTCCAGCTGAACTATACGGCCGGCGAGTACGACCTTAACGCCGCCAACGCCGACGTGGACGTGAACACGCTCCAGATGCGGGCCCAGTTCGACTTCTAGGCATCCTCCAAAGGCCCGCCGGTCCTCCGGCGGGCCTTTCCCTCCTCTCCCAAGGACATCCCCATGCACAAGCTCCTCGGCGCCGCCGCGACCCTCGCGGTCCTGACCGCCGCCACCAGCGCCCACGCCGCCCGCGACTACGTCTGGGCCGCCGGCTCCTCCACCGTCTTCCCGTTCGCCTCGCGGGTGGCCGAGAACTACGCCAAGAAGACCGGCAAGAAGGCCCCCAAGGTCGAGAGCCTGGGCACCGGCGGCGGCATCAAGGCGTTCTGCGCAGGGCTAGGCGAAGGCTCGCCCGACATCGCCAACGCCTCGCGCCGGATGAAGAAGTCCGAGTTCGACGCCTGCGCCGCCAAGGGCGTCAAGGACATCATCGAGATCAAGGTCGGCTATGACGGCATCGTCATCGCCAACGACAAGAACGGCTCGGACTTCAACTTCAAGCTGGAACACCTGTACCTCGCCCTGTCCGACCAGGTCCTGCGCAGCGGCAAGTTCGTGAAGAACCCGTCGAAGACGTGGGACGAGATCGCCGCCGGCCTGCCCGGCGACCGCATCCTGGTCTACGGCCCGCCCCCCACCTCGGGCACCCGCGACAGCTTCATCGAGATGGCCGTCGAAGCCGGCGCCTCGAAGTACCCGGTCCTGGCCGAGCTGAAGTCCAACAACGAGAAGAAGTTCAAGGCGACCGTCGATCCGCTGCGCACCGACGGCGGCTGGGTCGACGCGGGCGAGAACGACAACGCCATCGTCCAGACCCTGACCAAGACCCCCAGCTCGCTCGGCGTGTTCGGCTACTCCTTCCTCGAGGAGAACATGGACAAGGTGAAGGGCGCGAGGATCAACGGCGTGGCCCCCACCGCCGAGACCATCTCCAGCGGCGCCTACCCGCTGTCGCGCTCCCTCTACATCTACGTGAAGAAGGCCAACCTCGCCTCGACGCCCGGCCTGCAGGAGTTCGTCAACGAGTTCACCTCGGACGCCGCTTCCGGCCGGGGCGGCTACCTGCAGTCGCGCGGCCTGATCGCCCTGCCCGCCGCCCAGCACAACGCCCAGAAGGCCGTCGGGACGAACGGCGCGGTCATGAGCCGCCCCGCTTCCTGATATCCCTTCCCCTGGCGAACTGACGCGCCGCGGCCCCCATGGCCGCGGCGTTTTTCTTTATCCGGCCAGCCTCAGCCGTCCCTCGACCACCGTCACCGCCTGGCCGCGCAGCAGGACCCGCTCGCCCCGGTGCTCGCACTCCAGGTCGCCCCCGCGCCCCGGATAGGCCTGGTGGAAGCGCAAGGTCTCGCGTCCCAGCTTGCGCGAATAGAGCGGCGACAGGATGCAGTGGAGCGAGCCCGTCGCCGGATCCTCGGGTATCCCCGAGCCCGGCGCGAAGAAGCGGCTGACCACGTCGTAGGGCGCGCCTTCGGCGGCCAGCGCCGCGACCGCGACGTTGCCCCGCCCGCCCGTGGCCCCGGCCGAGATCGCCTTGATGGCCGCCAGGTCGGGGGCGGCGGCCCGCACCACGGCTTCGTCCGCCACGACGGCGACGAGGAACTGCGCGGCCCAGACCTCCCGCACCGCAACGCCCAGCGCCTCGGCGAGTCCCGGCGGCGGCTCGATCAGGACCGGCAGGCTGGCGGGGAAGTCCATCTCGTAGCCCGCCGCCGTCCGGCGCACCGCCAGCGGCCCGGACTTCGTCTCGAAGGTCAGCAGATCGGCTTCGACGCCCATCTCGGCCAGCAGCGCATGGGCCGAGGCGAGGGTGGCGTGGCCGCACAGCGGGACCTCCAGCGCGGGCGTGAACCAGCGCAGCCCGAAGCAGGCCGGATCGTCCGTGCGCAGCAGGAAGGCGGTCTCGGCCTGGTTGTTCTCGGCCGCCAGGGCCTGCATCCAGGTCTCGTCCCGCCAGGCGTCCAGCGGCTCGGTCACGCAGGCCGGGTTGCCCCTGAAGGGCGCGGCCGCGAAGGCGTCTATCGTCCACTGGCGCATCAGGCCTTCCCCCTCAACGGCCAGGCATGGTCGAGCGGCCCGTGGCCCGCCCCCAGGCCCGGGGCCCGCAGCATGGCCTCGTGGACGTAAGCCCAGGCCCGCGCCACGGCCGCCGTCAGGTCCAGCCCCTGGGCGATACCGGCGGCGCAGGCCGAGGCCAGCGTGCAGCCGGTGCCGTGGGTGTGGCGGGTGTCGATCCGCTCGCCCTCGAACGCCGTCTCGCCGCCCGGCGTGATCAGCAGGTCCACGACCCGCGCGCCGGGAACGTGGCCGCCCTTCATCAGCACCGCCTTGGCGCCCATGCCCAGCAGCGCCTCGCCCGCCCGGCGCAGGCCGTCGGTGGTGGCGACGGTCAGGCCGGTCAGGGCCTCGGCCTCGGGGGCGTTGGGGGTCAGGAGGGCGGCGCGGGGGATCATCAGCGAGCGCACGGCCTCGACGGCGTCGGCGGCCAACAGGGGGGAACCGCCCTTGGCGACCATCACCGGATCGACCACGGCGGGCACGCCGCAATCGAGGACGCGGGCCACCGTCTCGACCATGGCCACGTCGCCCAGCATGCCGGTCTTCAGGGCGTCGGCGCCGATGTCGTCCAGCACGGCGCGGGCCTGAGCCTCGACCACATCCGGCGGGATGGGGAAGACGCCGGTCACGCCCAGGGTGTTCTGCACGGTGATGGCGGTGATCGCCGTGGCCGCATAGCCGCCCAGCGCCGTGACGCTCTTGATGTCGGCCTGGACGCCCGCCCCGCCGCCGGAATCCGACCCGGCGAGGATGAGGACGCGGCCCCTCGGAAGGGTTGGGTGTCTCGCATTCATGGCGGCGAAGCCTACGTCAGAGGGGCGGGGGGCGGATAGCGGGGGGTCAGTGGGTAGGATAAGGGGCCGATTGTCTCCAGTGGACATGTCTTCACCGGACATGGCCCCGGATCGCCGCCTGCACCGTCAGCGCCTGCACCGTCTCGCGCACGTCGTGGACGCGGACCATCGCCGCGCCCGTCCCCTCCAGCGCCGCCGCCAGCGAGCCGCCGAGGCGCTCGCCGGCATCCCGCCCGGCGGGGTCGAGCGCGGCGATGAACCGCTTGCGGCTGACGCCCAGCAGCACCGGGAAGCCCAGCGCCGCGATCTCGCCCAGGTTCGCGATCAGGGCGAGGTTGTGCTCCGCCGTCTTGCCGAACCCGATCCCCGGATCGACCCAGACCCGCTTCACCCCCGCCGCCAGCGCCGCCTGCGCCCGCCCGGCGAGGAAGGCCGTCACCTCGGCCACGACGTCGCCGTAGCGCGGCGCGTCCTGCATGGTGCGCGGCTCGCCGAGCATGTGCATCAGCGCCACCTCGCAGCCCAGCTCGGCGGCGACGGACAGGCTGTCGTCCGACCAGCGCAGGGCGGTGACGTCGTTCCACATCGAGGCCCCGGCCTGGACGGCCGCGCGGGCCACGGCGGGCTTCATGGTGTCGATGGAGACGGGAACGGCGCTCTCGGCCGCGATGGCGCGGATCAGCGGGACGACCCGGGCGATCTCCTCGGCCTCGGGGACCGGCTCGGCCCCCGGCCGCGTCGACTCCCCGCCGACGTCCAGCCAGTCCGCGCCCTCCGCGACCAGCCGCCGGGCATGGGAAAGGGCGGCTCCCGCATCCAGGAACCGCCCTCCGTCGGAAAAACTGTCGGGGGTGACGTTCACCACCCCCATGACGAGCGGCCGCCTCACGCCGGTTCGGGATCGGGCCGGGGCGAGAGGGGGACCGAGACGGTCGGGGCGGGCGGGCGCTTTTCGTCCACGTTCTCGCGCTTGGGGGCGACGCCCTTCAGCACGCCGTTGATCTCCTCGCCCGACAGGGTCTCGTACTCCAGCAGGGCCTTGGCCAGCGCATGCAGGTCGTCGAGCTTCTCGGTCAGGACGCGGCGGGCCTCGTCCAGGCCGCCCTGGACCAGGCGCTTGACCTCGGCGTCGATCTTGCGGGCCGTCTCTTCCGAGACGTTCTGGGTGCGGGCGACGGAGTGGCCGAGGAAGACCTCGTCCTGGTTGTCGCCATAGGCCACCGTGCCCAGCTCCTCCGAATAGCCCCAGCGGGTGACCATGTTGCGGGCCAGGTCCGTGGCGGCCTTGATGTCGGAGCTGGCGCCCGAGGTGATGTTCTCCTTGCCGAAGATCAGCTCCTCGGCCACCCGGCCGCCCATCATGATGGCCAGGCGCGAGGTCATCTGCTGGAACTTCATCGAGTAGCGGTCGCCCTCGGGCAACTGCATGACCATGCCCAGCGCCCGGCCGCGCGGCACGATGGTGGCCTTGTGGACCGGGTCGGCCGAGGGGACGTTGATCGCCACGATGGCGTGGCCGCCCTCGTGATAGGCGGTCAGGCGCTTCTCCTCCTCGTTCATGGCCATGGAGCGCCGCTCGGCGCCCATCATCACCTTGTCCTTGGCCTGCTCGAAGTCGTGGTGGGTGACCATCCGCTTGTTCTTGCGGGCGGCCAGCAGGGCGGCCTCGTTGACGAGGTTGGCGAGGTCGGCGCCCGAGAAGCCCGGGGTGCCGCGCGCCAGGGTGCGCACGTCGACATCGGCGGCCCGGGGGATGTTGCGCACGTGGACCCGCTGGATCTTCCCGCGGCCCCCGACGTC
>CAZOHI010000066.1:0-13554 GCA_964579695.1 uncultured Caulobacter sp.
CGACGACACGGCGCTGACCACCAACGTCTTCGTCCTCGATCCGCGCCTGATCGGCTTCTCCGTCCGCAAGGATTTCTGACCAACACCTAATGTCCGGCGGCGCGGGCCCGCGCCGCCGGTGACGTTTTAGAGGGGGAATTGAGATGTCTTCCAATCGAACCAAGCGCCTTTCGCTGATGGCCGGCGGCTCGCTGGCCGCCGCCTGGCTGCTGGCGGCGCCGACCGCCGCCCTGGCCGCCAACGAATGCGGCGACCCGGCCGGGCCGGACGCCGACAGCTTCAACTGTTCGGGCACGCTCGCGTCCGTGACCTATGTCGCCGACGGCGACCTGACGCTGAGCCTCGACGACAACCTCGCCGTCACGACGGGCGGCATATCCGTCACGGGCGACGACTCGATGACCATCACGGCGGGCGCGTCCGTCGACGGGACGGACTTCTCCATCGTCAGCACGACGGGCGCGGCCATCGACGTGGCCAATACCGGGCCGGGCAACACGCAGGTCTTCGCGATGGATTTCGATCCGTCCGACGGCCGGGCGAGCATCTCGGGCGCCACCCACGGCATCCGCGCCACCAGCACCGGCGTGGGCGGCTACCTCTTCACCTACGTCGACGGCGTCGACGTCACGGGCGCCATCGGCATCGAGGCCAGCACGGCCGGGACCTCCATCCTGTTCGCCACCGTGCAGAGCGGCAGCGTCACCGGCTCCGACACGGCCATATCGCTGACCACCGACTATGCGGAAATGTCGGTCGGGGCGACGGGCGCGGTGACAGGCGGCACGGGGGCGGCCATCCGCGTGAGGGGCGGCGGCGGTACGGCCAACCTCACCAACGACGGCCTGATCGTCGGCCGCCTGGACTTCGACACCGCCGGAGCCACGACCTTCACCAACAACAGCCAGTGGCGCACCAGCGGCGCCAACGTCCTGGGCGCGGGCGCGGTGACGCTCAACAGCACCGGCATTCTGGCCGCAGGCCCCGGCGTCTCCAGCATCGACTTCGGGACGGGCGGGGCCATGACCACCGGCGGCCGGGTCGCCGTGGGCGCGGGAGCCGAAGGCGCGGCGAGCCTCACGCTCACCGACCTCGATACCTGGACCAACAGCGGCCGCGTCCTGTTCGGCGTCAACGACGACCTGAGCGGCAGCGACGGCATGGCCAACGACCGCATCGCCGCCCAGGGCGCGGCCTTCGAAGGCGCGGTCAACATCGCGGGCCGCCCGCTCGGCGCGCTGTACATGGACGTGAACTTCGCCGCGCAGCCGGACTGTTCGGCGGCCGTGGGCGCGGACTGCCTCGACCTCGACGGCGGCTCCACGTCCGGCCTGACGGCCATCGTCCTGCGCCGCGGGGGGACAAGTCCCGGCGGTACGGCCCCGGTTGTGCTGGTCGACCTCGGCTCGGGTACGGGCGCGCAGGGCGACTTCATCCTCAGCGAATTCTCCGACGGCTATCGCCGTGGCCAGGAGGGCGCCCCGGACACCGTCGAGGCGGGCCTCTTCCGCTACGCCCTGCGCTACCAGGACGGCCAGCACGCCCTGGTCGGCATCCCCGACGCCGAGATCGCCGAGTTCGGCCTCGTCGCCGACGCGGCCCTCGTCGCCTGGGACACCGCAACCACCCAGGCCTTTCAGCGCCAGGCCGATTTCCGCGACGCCCTCGGCGACGACGCACCCCAGCGCGCTCCCGGCGTGTGGCTGCGCGCCGCCAACAACAAGGTCGACTACACCCTGCTCCAGCACTACGGCGCCTTCGGCTCCAGCTTCACCTACAACACCAGCTACGCCCAGAAGACCCAGAGCCTGGTCGGCGGCGTGGACCTGCTGAACACGCTGGGCGCCGGTTCCGGCTTCGTGGTCGGCCTGACGGCGGGCAAGACCCAGTCCGAACTGGACTTCCAGACCACGACCAGCAAGGTCGAGCTGGACGGCCATTCGCTGGGCGCCTACGCCAGTCTCTATGGGCGCGGATACTTCCTCGACGCCATCGTCAATACGTCGAAGCTCGATCTCGAATACTCCAGCGGCGGCCTGGCCGACGTTGGCGAGCTGGAGTCCTTCGGCGTGCAGCTCGAAGGCGGCTTGCGGTTCGAGATGGCCGAGGGCTGGGCTTTCTGGGAGCCGCTGGCCACCTTCTCCCACGTCACCAGCGAGGCGTCCGACCTCGACCTCTCGGGCGTCATCGTCAAGTTCGACGAATCCACCACGACGCGCGGCGCCCTGGGCGTGCGGGTCGGCGGGCGCCTGGCCTTCGACACCATGACGGCGACTATCACCGGCACGGGCCGGGTCTGGCAGGAGTTCGAGGGAGAGGACGGCGTCTCGATGCTCAGCAACGGCCCCGTCGTCGCCTACGCCACGGACACCGGCGATACGCTGGGTGATGTAGGGGCGGGGGTCGGCGTCTTCAGCAACAGCCTGCGGTTCTCGGCCGGAGCCAACGTCGCGCACAGGTTCAAGCAGAATTATTCCAGCACCGACCTGTCGGTCTACCTCCGATACTGGTTCTGACCACTCGTCCCCCGCGGACATTGCAAGGGCGGCGGCTCGACCCCGCCGCCCTTCTTCTTTGCCCGCTTGACAGCCCGGCGCGCCCGGCGGGACGCTTGCGCGTACATACACGTGCGTAAGGGCCGATGAAGCCGATCCGCCAGATCGTTCAGGGGTTGCGCACCACCCTCCAGCGCCGCGGGGCCAGCCCCGAGGACGCCGAGGACCTGGTGCAGGAAGCCTTCCTGAAGTTCGAGACCTACCGCCGCTCGGGCGAGGTGCGCGAGCCGGAAGGCTTCGTCGTGCGCGCCGCCCTGAACCTGGCGGTGGACGCCGGACGGCGCAGGCGGCGCTCGCCCTTCTCCGGCCGGGCGCTGGAGGATTTCCAGTTCGCCGATTCCGGCCCAGGCCCGGATGAGGTCCTCAGCGGCCGCGAGCGCCTGGAGCGATTGAGGCAGGGGCTGGACGCCCTTCGGCCGAGGGCGCGGGCCATGCTGCTGGCGCAGAGGCTGGAGGGCCTGACCTACGCCCAGATCGCCGCGCGCGAGGGCGTCAGCGTCAGCGCCGTGGAAAAGCAGATCGCCCGCTCGGTGCTGTTCCTCATGGATTGGATGGAGGGCTGGTGAGCACGTCGTCCATCCTTCCCCCGGCCGCCGAGCCGGCCTCCGTCCGCGCGGAGGCCGCCGCCTGGGTCGCGCGCCTGCAAAGCCCGGAGCGCGACGCCGAGACCGAGCGCGCCTTCCGCCTCTGGTTCGACAGCGACCCGGCCCACGCCGCCGCCTTCGACAAGGCCACCGCCATCTGGGAAGCCATCGGCGGCGCGGCTTCTCCGGCCATGGCCCGGCGGCGCGCTCCCGTCCGCGCCATGGCGGCGGGGCTGGCCGTCGCGATGCTGGCAGGGGCGGCGGGCTTCGCCCTGCTGGGTCACCCGGCCTATGAGACCCGCGTCGGCGAGCAGCGGACGGTGCGCCTGTCCGACGGATCGCGCGTGGTGCTGAACACCGGCACGAGGGTCGTCGTGGATTACAGCAAGGGCGAGCGGCGCGTGCGGCTGGTGCGCGGCGAGGCGATGTTCGACGTGGCCAAGAACCCGGCCCGCCCCTTCATCGTCGCCGCCGAGGGGCGGGAGGTGAGGGCGCTCGGCACCTCCTTCGTGGTGCGCGACGAGGGGCGCGCCATCGCGGTGACATTGATAGAGGGCAAGGTGGCGGTCAGCGGCAAGGCCGAGGCGGCGCCCGTCGTCCTGGCTCCAGGCCAGCGGCTGCGCGCCGCGACCGCCGCCGCGCCGCCCCGCGTGGACCGACCGCGCATGGAGGTGGTGACCGCCTGGCGCAGCGGCCAGATCCTGCTGGACGACACGCCGCTGACCCAGGCGGTGGCGGAAATGAACCGCTACACCCCGACCCCGCTGTCGCTGGAGACGGACCGCATCGGCGCCCTGCGCGTCAGCGGCATCTTCAAGACGGGGGAAATGGACGCCTTCGCCCGCACCGTCTCGGCACAGTACGGCCTGACGGTGATCGAGCGGCCGGATGGAACGGTGCTGGCCGAGCCGCACTGAAAATAATCGCGGGCCCATGTGAGGTCGGCGCGTCCTCGTTCGTCTAGGGGCCTTGAGGGGCGGTCAAAGCCCCCGAGAGAGACGAAACGGGGGACACTGAATGACGCGCAACACCGCCCTGCTGGCCTGTACCGCCAGCGTGATCGCACTGGCCGTGGCCGCGCCTGCGATGGCGCAGGCCCAGACCTACGCCTTCGACCTGGCCAGCAAGCCGATGACCGAGGCCGTGCAGGACGTGGGCCGCCAGACCGGCATGAACATCCTCGTCGAGCCGGGCTTGGTCGCGGGCCGCCGCGCGCCCGCCCTGCGCGGCGAGATGACGACGCAGGCGGCGCTGGCGCAGCTGCTGTCGGGCAGCGGGCTGGAGGTCCAGCAGACGACCGCAAACTCGATCCTGATCCGGAGGGCCGACCAGGACCCCCAGGGCGGAAGCGCCGGCGACGTTGATGCGTTGATCGTCACGGCGCAGAAGCGTGAAGAGAACATCCAGGACGTGCCGATCGCGATTTCGGCCTTCACGCAGGAAGACCTGACGACGCGCCAGGTGGCGGGCGGCCCGGATCTGATGACCCAGATCCCGAATTTCACCTTCACGAAGACGAACTTCACTGGCTATTCGGTTCAGATTCGCGGCATCGGCACCCAGGCGATTTCCGCCACCGTCGATCCGGCTGTGGCGGTGGCGTTCAACAACACGCCATTCATCCGCAATCGCTTCTTCGAGCAGGAATTCTACGACCTCGCCCGGGTCGAAGTCCTCCGCGGGCCGCAGGGCACGCTGTATGGCCGCAACGCCACGGCCGGTGTCGTGAACCTGATCTCGGCCAAGCCGACCTTCGGCTTCGAGACAAAGGTTTCTGGCGATCTCGGCAACTATTCCAGCCGGCGCCTGGAAGCGATGGTCAACATTCCGCTGGCCGAGGACGTGCTCGCCCTGCGCCTGGCGGGGGCCTGGACCACGCGGGAAGGCTACGCGACCAACGAACTCACCGGCAGTCCGATCGACGGTCGCGACCTGTGGTCCACCCGCGCCACGTTGCGCTTTGAACCGACCGACCGCATCAGCGCCAACCTGATCTGGGAGCATTTCGAGGAGGACGACAACCGCCTCCGTTCCGGCAAGCAGGTCTGCAACAAGGACCCCGGCCCCAGCGAGATCGCCGGTGTCCCCATACCGAGCGACGGTCAGGGCGGGACCTTTTCGGTTACCGCCTATCTCAGCCAGGGTTGCCTGCCCGCGTCGATGTATGGCGCGGAGTCGTATCAGACGCCCAACGGCTACGCCCTGCCGTTCTATGCTCCGACGTCCAATCTCGGGAATGGCGTCATCGCGGGGACCGATCCGTATCTCAGCACCACGCAGAGCCGCGACCTCAGGGTCATCGAATCCATGATCGACCCGGAGTACAGGGCGAAGACGGACACCGTGGAGTTCCAGGTCCGGCTCGACCTGACCGACACCCTGACGCTGGATTCCGAGACGGCTTACAGCGCCGACACCCTGTTCTCGATGCAGGACTACAACCGCTTCAACACCAAGCCCGGCGCGTTCCGGCCCAGTTCTCTGGGCATCCGTCCGGGAATACTGGACGCCAACAACGTCCTCTGCGACCCGCAGATCGGCTGCACCGACCGCCTGATGCTGCTCGATCTGTCGACGGCCGAATCCCAGCACTTCAGCCAGGAATTCCGCCTATCGTCCGCCTTCGACGGCCCGCTGAACTTCAGCCTTGGGGCGAACTACCTGCGATACGACACTGAAGACAAGTACTATGTCTTCATAAATTCCCTGTCGATGTTTGCGGCGATGCGATGGAACGCGACAATGACGCCGTACATAAACGGGGTCACGGACAATACGGAATGCATGAATCCCGACGGCGCGGGGAATCCGCGCAAGGTCTACGAAATTACGCCATGCATCTACGTCGATCCGAATCCGATCGGCTCGCTGAACGACAAGGGCCGCAACTACTTCCTCAGCAAGAATCCCTATCGGCTGATCTCGTACGCCGGGTTCGGCGAGGTCTACTACGAGATCGCCGATAATCTGAAGCTGACCGGCGGCCTGCGCTGGACGGTGGACAAGAAGCACGCGCCGTTGGTTCCAAGCTGGCTGCTGGCTTCCGGAGTCACCGGCGACTATCCTGTCGCAGAGAGCGTCGACCAGGAGTGGAGCGAGCCCACCGGGCGCGTCGCCATCGACTGGAAGCCCGAGCTGTCGTTCACCGACGAAACCTTGCTCTATGCCTCCTACGCCCACGGCTACAAGGCGGGCGGCGCCAATCCGCCGCCGCCCGTGATCGCCACCTACGGGACCTTCGACCCCGTGACGGTCACCGCCTTGCAGACCCACCCGAAGACCTTCGACGCGGAGTTCATCGACGCTTTCGAAGTGGGCATGAAGAACACCCTGCTCGACGGGCGGATGACGCTGAACCTCGGCGCCTTCTACTACGACTACAAGGGCTACCAGATATCGCAGATCGTGAACCGCTCGGCGGTGAACCTGAACTTCGACGCAGAGGTCTGGGGCCTGGAGGTCGAAGCCGATTGGCGTCCCATGGACAACCTGCGCCTGGGCTTCAAGGGCGGCTATCAGAACACCCGCCTGGCCGACGGTTCCGCCGCCATCGACATGATGGACCGCACGGCCGGGCGGGACGACTGGATCGTCGTCAAGCCGTTCCCGACCATCCCGTCGAACTGCGTCCTGCCGACCTACGTGGCCACGCAGGGCGGCCTCATCAACGTTCGCCCCAGTTATTACAACTCCAGCCCGAACGGCATCTGCGTCGATGCCTACTACTCCGGCTACGATCCCCTCACGATGTTGCCGTACCGGGAAAACCCGACGAAGCAGTACAGCGGCGTCACGGCGGCCGATGGGACGAGAGGCGAGAGTGCGCTGAGGAGCGAGTACGCCGGCTACCGGGGCTTCGACCCCCTGAGCGCGCCCAACGGCGGGGCCGGCTTCAGCAAGGATATCTCCGGCAACGAACTGCCCAACGCCCCCAACATCACAGCTACGCTGATGGCCGACTATACCATACCGTTGCCCAACGACTGGCTGGTGACCCTGCATTCCGACTTCTATTATCAGTCGGAAGCCTGGACACGGGTATTCAACACCGACGGCTATGACAAGCTGAAGGCCTATACGAACGTCAACTTCGCCGCGATCTTCAACAACGAGGAGAGCGGCCTGCAGGTGATGGCCTACGTCAAGAACGTCTTCGACCGTGACAGCATCACCGGCGCCTTCCTGAATTCCGATGACACGGGCCTGACCACCAACGTCTTCCTGACCGAGCCTCGCATCTTCGGCGTCAGGGTCACCAAGCAGTGGACGGGCGAGCCCTGGTGGGGCGCCGTGTTCGCGCAAGGCGGCGAGCATCCCTTCGAGATCGAGTTCGGCGGCGGGGTCACGCGCTTCGAGTCCGGGCACCGGATCTTCGCGCCGGCCTTCGTCGACGAGTACAAGCCTTCGATGCCGTTCCCCCTCGGGGTCCAGAGCGACGACATGCAGTGGGCCGATCAGCGCGAGGTGAAGTTGACCTACGCTCCGGCGAGCGATTGGAAGATATCCCTTGCCCGCCGCTGGGGCCAGGCCGCCAATAGCTGGCGGGAGGCGGCATATGAGAAGTTCCCCGATGGCGTGCGGACCACTGGCTTTATTCCACTCGTCAGGCCTGGCCCCTCCAACTCCGCCATATCTTCAGCCCAGGGGCGCGAGGAGTACGATGTCATCGACTTCACGGTCGGCAAGGAGGCGGGGCTCGGCCTGATCGGAGAGGGCGGAGAATCCCTGGTCAGCCTCGGACTGCGCTTTGCGAAGTTCGACTCGATCGCCCGCACGAGGCTGTCGGGCACGCCCGACTGGCATTTCCCCGAGAGCGAGCCGTTCAAGTATCCGACCGAACACCACAGCGAGTATTCGGCCTGGCTCGACCGCGAGCGCAGCTTCGAGGGCGCGGGTCCCGTCCTCTCTTGGGAGGCCACCAAGCCGCTGCTGGGTGACGAGCGGATCGGGCGCCTGGGGCTGGACTGGAGCCTCTCCGGCGGGGTTCTCTTCGGCAAGCAGGAGATGCAGGCCGAAGGTCATCGCTTCGGGGAGTATATCCACTGGAAAAAGAACGTGATGAATCCGCCGCAGATCATTGACACCCTCTACGACACGCCCATCGACATCCAGCGCAGCCGCGAAGTCACGGTCCCCACCTGGAGCGCTAGCCTCGGCCTTTCCTACGGCGTCGACCGGATCAAGATCAGCGCCGGCTATCGCTGGGACCGCTACCTCGACGCCATCGACGGCGGCGCCGAGGAGGCGGCCGGCTATGATCGCGGAACCGATGGACCGTACCTGAAGATTCGCTTCGGCTTCGGCGGCTAGTATGCCGATCCCCTTCGGCGAGTTTCAAGGCGGCGGGCCTCATCGCCCGCCGCCTTTTCTTCGCATTGACACGCCCCGCGCCCGCCCCAAGCTTTCGCATGCGTGTACGCATGGGCGCACACATCGTCGGGGAGCCGATGGACGAGCGGGCCGAAAAGGACGCCTGGTTCAAGGCGCTGATACTGCCGCATGAGCCGGAGCTGCGCAGGCGGCTGCGGCGCATGCGCGTGCCCGACGTCGAGGACGTGGTGTCGGAGACGCTCGCCAGAGCCTACGCCGCCGGCAACTGGCGCCGCGTCGACCAGGGCCGGGCCTTCGTCTTCCAGATCCTGCGCAACCTCCTGGTCGACGCCGCTCGCCGCCACGCCATCGTCTCCATCGACCTGGTGGCGGACCTGGAGCGGCTGCACCTGCGCGACGCGCGCCCCGGCCCGGAGGCCGTGGTCACCGCCCGCGACGAACTGCGCCAGCTCCAGAAGGCCATAGACGCCCTGCCGCCCCAGGCGCGGCGGGTGTTCCTGATGCGGCGCGTCCACGAGATGCCGCTGAAGACGATAGCGGCGGACATGCGGCTGTCCGTTTCCACGGTAGAGAAGCACCTGGCCAAGGCGGTCTTGGCGGTCACCCTGGCGATGGGCCAGGTGGAGCCGGTGCGCGCGCCGGACGAGGACAGATGGCGGAACGCGACCACGAAGCGGTGATGGAGGCCGCGGCCGCGCTGTTCGCGCGCCGCCAGGCCGACGCCGCCGACGCGGCGGAGGTGGACCGCTGGGCCGCCGTCGACCCCGCGCGCGCCGCCGCCTATGCCCGGATCGAGGCCGCCTGGGAGCGCGCCGACCGGCTGAAGGCCCTGAGCGGCCTGGAAGCCGAGCCCCGCGCCTGGGCGCCGAGCCGCCGGTGGGCGGCGGGGCTGGCCCTGGCGCTGGTCGGCGGCGGGGGCGGGGCGCTCGCCTGGATGCTGGCCGGGCGGGCGTCGGAACGCACGGCGCTGGGCGAGCGGCGGGTGGTGTCGCTGGAGGACGGCAGCCGCATCGAGCTGAACACCGACAGCCAGGTCCGCATCGCCTACACCCCCGACCAGCGCCGCATCGTGCTGACCCGCGGCGAGGCGCTGTTCGAGGTGGCCAAGGACCCGGCGCGGCCCTTCGTCGTCTCGGTGAACGGGGCGCAGGTGCGGGCCGTCGGCACCGCCTTCAACATCCGGCTGCGGGACGCCCTGGTCGAGCTGACGGTGACGGAGGGCGTGGTGGCGGTGGACGAACGCCCCGCCGCCGCCCCGCGTCCGGCCCGCCACGTGGCGCAGGGGCAGGGGGCGGTGATCGGCACGGGCGCGGTGGCCGAACTACCGCTGGAGCCGGAGGTCCTGCGCCGCCGCCTGGCCTGGCGCGAGGGCGTCATCGAACTGGAGGGCGAGACCCTCGAACAGGCGGTGGAGGAGTTCAACCGCTACAACCCGCGCAAGCTGGTGGTGGCGGACCGCGAGGTCGCCGCCATCCGCGTCGGCGGCCGGTTCGGGGTGGGCGAGGTCGACCGCTTCCTGGCCGCCCTGCAGGCCGGCTTCCCTGTGCGGGCGGTGTCCGGCGACGGCGGGGAAATCTACCTCGTGCAGGACTCCTGAGTTTTTTTCGCGCAGGCCATGGAGGCTCCGCGCGCGCCGTTCGTTTCCTCAGGTCAGGGGGCCGCAGGTCCCGACAAGAACGACCAAGGGGGGAAGTCAATTGAACCGTCTGAAGATGGGCTTGCTGTGCGGCGCGGCCGCCGCGCTGATGGCGTCGCAGGCGCTGGCCCGGGACGCCGTCGCCTTCGATATCGCCGCCCAGGACGCTGGTCCCGCGCTCAACGAATTCTCGCGCCAGTCGGGCCTGCGCCTGCTGTTCCCCTATGACGCCGTCGAGGGCAAGCGCACCCCGGCGATCAGCGGCGAGCTGTCCTCGAACGAGGCGCTGAACCGGCTGCTGGCGGCGACGGGGCTGGTGCTGGTGTCCAACGACGGCCGGACCGTGACCCTGGCCCAGCCGGGAGGCGGCTCCAGCCCCCAGTCCGCAGGCGCCGGGGGGGACGTTGACGCGCTCATCGTCACGGCGCAGAAGCGGGAAGAGAACATCCAGGACGTGCCGATCGCGATCAGCGCGTTCAGCCAGCAGGCGCTGGATGAGCAGAAGATCGAAGGCGGCTTCGACCTGCTGAAGGCGATCCCGAACGTCACCTTCTCGAAAAACAACTTCAGCGGATACAACTTCTCTATCCGGGGTATCGGCACCAAGGCCATATCCGTCGCGACCGACCCGGCTGTGGCTGTCGCGTTCAACTCCAGTCCGCTGATCAGAAACCGCCTGTTCGAACAGGAATACTACGACCTCGACCGTGTCGAGGTTCTGCGTGGCCCGCAGGGGACGCTATACGGGCGCAACGCCACGGCTGGCGTGGTGAACGTCATTTCGCAGAAGGCCGATCTCTCCGACTTCTCCGGGTCGATCAAGGGCGAGGTCGGCAATTTCGATTCCCGCCGGGTTTCCGGCCACCTGAACATGCCGATCGTGGACGACGTGCTGGCCGTGCGCCTTGCGGGAGCCGCCACCATGCGGGACGGCTATGACTATAACGCCACGACCCGGCAGAACGTCAACGGCCGCGATCTGTGGTCCACCCGGCTCTCCGTCGGCTTCCAGCCCCGTGACTGGCTCCAGGCGGACTTGATCTGGGAGCGCTTCAGCGAGAACGACGACCGCTCCCGCACCGGTAAACAGCTATGCCATCGCGACGACGGCCCATCCTCGATGGGGCCGCACGACAACCTCGGCTTCCTGGCGCGAGGATTCCTGAGTCAGGGGTGCAAACCTGGCTCCCTATATGACGTTGAGGCGTTCGGTACGCCAAACGGTGTCGCCATTCCCTTCGTCCTGGGCGCCATGCTGGACGGAATCGGCTCAATGGGGCGGCGTATAGGCGAGGAAGGGCTGGTGAACCTTCTGAAGCTTCAGGACCCCTACGGCGGCCTGCGGCAGTCTTCCGACCTTCGAATCATAAACTCCGCGTTCAATCCTCACTACCGAGCGGATGCGGATGTGATCGAATTGAACCTTGTGGCCGACTTGTCTGAAAGCCTCAGGATTACATCTCAGACCCTTTACAACCGAGATGACTACTATTCGGATCAGGATTTCAATCGATTCAACACCGTTCCGGTGTTCAACGAATCCTCAAACCTGTTCTTCGACACTGGCGGGAACTTTCCGGCCCCGCACATAACGCCGAACGGGATCTACTGCGATCCGCAGCTAGGGTGTTCGGGATCGATCCTCGGGATGGACATATCGAGAGCCAAAAGTCAGCAATTCTATCAGGAATTCCGGGCCGAGGTGGATGTCTCCAACCGGGTGACGTTCTCCGTGGGCGCGAACTACCTGAAATACAAGACCGTCGAAGATTACTTCGTAATGTTCAACATCCTGACCGCCATAACTCAGAGCATGAGCGTGGTGGGGAATTTTCCTGCGACACCCAACTCATATGAACCCGAGGATTTGATAGACCCCACGAAGTGCACCGCATTCCCAAGCTGGGACCTGGCCACCATCGGCGATCCTGGCACAAACCATTGCACCTATATCGATCCCAACCCCTATTACGCGATAGACGGCGAAGGTCATAACTACTATCGCAGCCGAAACCCATACAAGGTTACCTCCGGTTCGGTCTTCGGCGAGCTTTACTGGCAGGCGACGGACAGCGTGCAGGTCATTGCCGGATTGAGGTACACCGACGACAGGAAATCCTTCACGCCGGTCCCGACCCAACTCCTGCTGGCCGGCAGCCCGAGCTACAAGGGCGGCACGGTCGGGAAGGGCTATCCGGAGCTTCCCGACATTGACCAAAAATGGGGCGAGTTCAGCGGGCGCCTCAGCGTTCAGTGGAGGCCCGAGCTAGCCCTCACCGACGACACCATGCTCTACGCCACCTATTCGCGGGGCTACAAGGGCGGCGGCGCCAACCCGCCGGGGATCGGGTTCGACACCGGGCCCGCCTACGGCATTCCCGGATTTCCGCCCTTCATCCAGACGCTGCCCTACCCCAAGACCTTCGATCCGGAGTTCGTCAACGCGTACGAGGTGGGCGCCAAGAACACCCTGCTTGGCGGCTCGCTGATCCTGAATATGTCAGCCTTTTTCTACGACTATTCCAATTACCAGGTGTCGCAGATCAAGGACCGGACAGCGGTCAATGAAAACTTCGATGCAACCGTCTGGGGACTGGAGCTGGAGGGCGTGTGGTCGCCAACTCGCAACCTGCGCGTGAACGGCGTTCTGGGCTATCAGGATACCTCCGTGGCCGATGGCGAGAGCTCCATCGATCTTGTGAACCGCACGCAGGGCAATCCCGACTTCGTCGTGCTCAAGCCCTTCCTGAACGTTCCTTCGAACTGTGTCGTCCGCAAGTCGGTCGTGGAGGAGTACATCCGCTTCAATCGAGAGGAGGCCGACCCCGACCCGGACGGCAATCCTGCTGGCGATCACCTGAACCTGGTGTCGCTATGCCCGGGCACCATCTTCAACATGGCGCGCTATTTCCCATTAGCCGAAGGCGACCTGCCGAACGAAGGCCTGGGCTTCTACGACGACCTAGGCGGCAACGAGCTGCCCAATGCACCCCACTGGACGGCCTCGTTGGGGGTCCAGCACAGCTGGGATGTGCTGGACGGCTGGCGGGCCACCGTTCGCGGCGACGCCTACTGGCAATCGCAGTCCTGGCACCGGGTCTATAACCTGGGCGAGTACGACAAGCTGCACGGGTGGTACAATCTGAACCTGTCGATGTGGTTCGAGCGTCCCGAGGACGATCTTAAGATCGAGCTCTATGTAAAGAACGTGCTGGACGACACGCCTATCACGGACGCCTTCCTGAACTCGGACGACACGGCCCTCACCACCAACGTCTTTACGCTGGACCCCCGCCTGATCGGCGTATCCGTCAGGAAGGCCTTCTAGTCCGCATCCCTCCCGATGACCGCTGTCGGCGGCGGGCCTCACCAGGTCCGCCGCCTTTTTCTCGGCTAGCTCGCCCAGCCGCCGCCAAGGGCCTTGAACACCTGCACCTGGTTGGCGGCG
>CAZOHI010000067.1:0-12625 GCA_964579695.1 uncultured Caulobacter sp.
CGCCGCCGTGCTGGAGAAGGCGACGCTGGCCGAGCCCTGGCCGGCGGAGGCCTAGAGCGCCGGATAGTCGGTGTAGCCTTTCTCGCCGCCCCCGTAATAGGTGGCGCGATCGCCGACGTTCAGCGCCGCGCCCGCGCGCAGCCGGGCGACGAGGTCGGGATTGGCGAGGAAGGCCGAGCCGAAGGAGACGAGGTCCGCCCGGCCCTCCTCCAGCACCGCCTCGGCGCGGATGCGGTCATACCCGCCGTTGGCGATGTAGGTCCCGCCGAACACGCGCTTCAGAGCGGCAAAGTCGAAATCTGCGGCGCCGCCCTCCGCAACATGGAGGTAGGCGAGCGCACGCCGGCCAAGCGCCTCGGCGACGTGGCCGAAGAGCGCCTGCGGGTCGCTGTCGCGCATGTCGCCGAAGGGGCTGACGGGTGAGATGCGCACGCCGACCCGGGCGCGGCCGATGGCGGCCGCCACGCCGTCCACGATCTCCAGCAACAGGCGGGCGCGGTTGTCGACGGAACCGCCGTAGGCGTCGGTGCGCAGGTTGGAGCCGTCGCGCAGGAACTGGTCGATCAGGTAGCCGCTGGCGCCATGCACCTCGACGCCATCGAACCCAGCCAGATCGGCGTTGCGGGCGGCGGCGCGGAAGTCGTCCACCACCCGGGCGATCTCGGCGGTCTCCAGCGCGCGGGGCTGGACGTACGGCGCCATCCCCCCGCCGGTGTAGATCCGCCCCTGCGGCGCGATGGCCGAGGGCGCGACCGGCAGGGCGCCGTCCGGCTGGATCGCAGGATGGGACAACCTTCCTGCATGCCAAAGCTGCACGAAGATGCGCCCGCCCCGGTCGTGGACGGCGTCGACCACGTCCCGCCAGCCATCGATCTGCGCGGGCGAATGCAGCCCCGGCGTAGCGGGATAGCCTCGGCCCCACGGAGCGACCTGAGTGCTCTCGGTGATGATCAGGCCTGCCTCGGCCCGCTGGGCGTAATAGGCCGCCATCAAGGCGTTGGAGCGGCCGTCGGCCTCGGCCCGATTGCGGGTCATGGGAGCCATCACGACGCGGTTGCTCAACCGCACGGCGGCGAGCGGGAACGGCCTGAACAGTAGGCTTGTCATGCCGGCCTTCTAGGCGGGGCGGCGCCGTCCGGCACCCAACTGAAATATGAGTCTCGCTTTAGAAAATCTAAATTGCCATAAGTTTGGTAGGATTTAACGTCCGGCCTGTCCAAGGTCGTTACCCGGGGGGCGCTCCGCGTTGCTGCTTTAGGATGGCACGGCTTTCCTCCCCTTGCCGTGCAGCCCTTGCGCTCGTGGACGCCACGCGGAGCGTGTCCTTCTCCCCAAGGACGCGCCACGCACCTGCTTGGCTCATTCACGTGCAGAAAAACTAAGGATTCTCTCGTGACCCGATCTTCGCCTTTCCGCCTCGGCCTGCTCGCCGTGACCGCCCTCGCCGCGCCTTGGACCACGGCCTCCGCCGAAACCTCCGCCATCGTCGAAAGCGACGCCGGCAGCGTTGAGGAAGTCATCGTCCTGGGCACCCGCCGCAGCGACGTGACCGCCTTCGAAAGCTCCGCCCCCGTCGACATCGTCGGCGCCCAGGCCATCCAGCGCATCGCCGCCACCGACATCAGCGAGGCGCTCCAGCGCGTCAGCCCGTCGGTGAACTTCCCGCAGGGCGCCGTCTCGCCGATGGGCGCGGGCAACGGCAAGTCCGTCTCCCTGCGCGGCCTGTCGCCGGACCAGACGCTGGTGCTGGTCAACGGCAAGCGGCTGGTCGCCTCGGCCAACATCACCCTCGGCAGCCCGCCCGTGTGGGGCTACGGCGCGCAGGCGGTGGACATCAACACCATCCCGCTGGCCGCCGTGGAGCGGCTGGAGGTCCTGCGCGACGGCGCCGCCGCCCAGTACGGCTCGGACGCCATCGCCGGCGTGGTAAACATCGTGCTGCGCTCGGCCAGCTCCGGCGGCGACGTCTCGGCCCAGATCGGCCAGTACCGCAACAGCGCCGACGAGCTGACCCAGTCCTATTCCGCCTGGGCCGGGTTCGCCCTGCCCTCGGACGGCTTCCTCACCGTCGCCTACAACGCCCAGGACGCCACCCACCCGAAATCCGGCCGCCCCGATCCGCGCCAGCAATACTTCACCGGCGACCCGCGCGAGGCGACCTACGACCGCAACAGCCACTGGTGGGGCTATCCGCCCTCGCTCAGCTCGCAGAACCTGCTGGTCAACGCCGGGATCGACCTGGCCCCGGACCTCGAAGCCTACGGCTACGTCAGCTACGCCGACATCGAGAAGATCGCCGGGACCAACCACCGCACCGCCCGCGACGACGCCAACGTGCGGGACCTGTTCCAGGACGGCGGCAACCCGTTCCTGAACGTCCGCTCGGAGGCCGCTACGGGCGCGGCGGGCCTGCGCTGGACGGCCGGGTCGCTGGGCGACTTCGACTTCAGCGTGAACTACGGCCGCTACGAGCAGACCTCGATCAGCACCAACACGCCGAACGCGACGCTGGGCCTGGCCAGCCCCCTCAACCTGCGCACCGGCTCGAACCGCAACGAGCTGTTCAGCGTCGGCGCCGACTGGGTGAAGCCGGTCGCGGTGGGCTTCCTGGCCTCCCCCCTCACCGCCTCGGCGGGCGTCGCCTACCGGCGCGAGCGGTACGAGAACATCGCCGGCGAACGGGCCGCCTGGATCGACGGCGGCGTGCCCATCCTCGACGGCCCGAACGCGGGCAATCGCGCGCCCACGCCCAGCGCCACGACGCCCGAGGACGCGGGCGTCTATCGCCGCGAGGTCACCAGCGTCTATGCGGGGCTGGAAGGCGAAGTCCTGCCGAACCTCGAAGTCGGCCTGACGGGCCGGGCCGAGAACTATTCGGACTTCGGCAGCGCCACGACCGGCAAGATCTCCGCCCGCTACGAATTCACCCCCGACTTCGCCCTGCGCGCCACGGCCAGCACCGGCTATCGCGCCCCCTCGCTCGGCCAGGTCGGCTACGCCACCACGGCGGGCAGCGTCGTGCCGGGCACGGCCGACACGGTGAAGAACCGCAGCTTCGCGGTGGACAGCCCCGTCGCCCGCCTGCTGGGCGCCCAGGACCTGGAGCCGGAAAAGGCGGTCAACTATTCCGTCGGCCTGGTCTGGCGCCCCCTGCCCCGCGCCTCGATCACCCTCGACGCCTACCAGATCGAGGTCGAGGACAAGATCGCCCTGTCGCAGGACTTCCAGGGCACGGCGGTGCGGAACCTGCTGATCGCGGCGGGCTATCCCGACATCACCATCGCCCGCTTCTTCACCAACGCGCTGGACACCCGCACGCGGGGGATCGAGCTGGTGGCCCGCTACGGCTTCACGGTCGGCGCGGGCGACCTCGACCTCAGCCTCGGCTATTCGAAGAACGAGACCAAGGTCACCCACATCGACACCACCACCGTGGCGGGCGTGACCAGTTCGGTCGTCGGGCTCCAGGCCATCTGGATGCTGGAAGAGGCGCCGCCCTCCGACAAGCTGGTGGTGGGCGCGACCTACGCCCTCGGCGGCCTGACCGTCGCCTTCACCCAGAAACGCTACGGCGAATACACCGAGAGCCTGAGCGCCACGGCGCCGACGCTGCAGACCTATTCCCCGCAGCTCATCAGCGACCTCGACGTCACCTGGCGCTTCGAGCGCGGCGTCTACGCCGGGATCGGGGCCAAGAACCTCTTCGACACCAAGCCCGACGAGCAGTGGGCCTCCAACAGCCGGCTGGCGCAGACGCGGTATTCGAACCTCGCGCCGGAAGGTTTCGACGGGGCCTTCTACTACGTGAAGCTTGGCTACGCCTTCTAGGATCGGAGATCAGCCATGGGCGTTTCCACTGACATCAAGGTAGCGGCGCAGGCGCCCGTGGCGCTCTGGTACACGCGCTGCCCGGTGCCCACGGGCTTCGGGCTGGCGCTCCAGTCGGGCCTTCTGGAGGACGAGTTCCGGCGGCGGGAGGCGGCCAGCCTCACCGCCGTGCAGGACTCGCCCGACCGGGCGGTGCGCCAGTCGCACTACACCCACACCCAGCCGAACTCCTTCCGGCACGGGGGCGCCTATCCGGCCCTGTGGGCGCAGGCGAACGGGGCGGACACCAAGGTCATCGGCCTGTCGCGGGTGCGCACCCGCCAGACCATCCTGACCCTGCCGGACTCGCCGATAAACTCGGCGCGGGACCTGGCGGGGCGGCGGGTCCTGCTGCTGCGCCGCCCGCACGAGCCGATAGACTTCAACTACCTGTCTGGCCTGCGCACGCTGGACGCCGCCGCCCGCAGCGCCGGGCTCTGCGCCAGCGAGATCGTCCACGCCGAGCGGGTCGTGGACAGCGCCTTCATCGACGACCGGCCCGCCCAGCGCAGCCTGGAATCCGGCGAGCCGGGCCTGAAGCGCAACGCCATCAGCGCCTGGCCGCAGACCCTGTTCCCGCTGGTGCGGGGCGAGGTCGACGCCATCGTGGCGGGCGGGCCGCAGGCGGTGGAGCTGGAATACCTGGCCGGGCTGAAGGTGGTGTTCGACCAGGGCGACCTGCCCCTGCGCGAACAGAGCCACAACAGCCTGCCGCTGGTCTTCACCGTCAACGCGGACCTCGTGCGGGAGCGGCCGGACCTCGTGCTGCGCGTCCTGCGCACGGCGCTCCAGGCCGAGGAACTGGCGCGCAAGGACCCGGGCCTGGCCCGCCGCCTGGTGGCGCGCGAACTCGGCATCTCCGAGCGGCTGGCGGGCCACGCCTATGGCGAGGGGCTGGCGGGCGACCTGACGCTCGACTTCGCGCCCGACAAGATCGCCGCGCTGAAGGCCGAAGCCGCCTTCCTCCATGAACAAGGGGCGCTGCCCAGGCCCGTCGACGTGGACGCCTGGCTGGAGCCCGGCCTGCTGGACGCCGCCCGGCGCGGGAGGGCGTCATGACCACCCAGCCCGTCGCCGACACGCGCAAGACCTACACCTTCGTCCTGTTCGCCTCGATCGCGATCATCAACCTGTTCGACATGATCCTGCCGGGGGCGCTGATCACCCCCATCGTGCAGGACCTCGGCATCTCCGACACCGAGGCCGCCCGGATCATGACGGCCTTCACCATCGCCTACGTCATCGGGGCGCCGCTGCACGGCTTCCTCGGCGACCGCTTCCCGCGAAAGCCCATCATCCTGGCGGGCCTGATCCTGTGGAGCGCGGCCAGCGTCGGCAGCGGCTTCGCGGGCGGCCTGCTCTCGTTGCTGGTCTGGCGGGCGCTGGTCGGCTTCGGCGAAGGCGCCTTCCGCGCCCACCAGAACAGCTGGCTGGCCGACACCTTCGAGCCGAAGCAGCGGGGGGCGGTGTTCTCCGTCTTCTCCGGCCTCGGCTCCATCGCCTTCGCGCTCAGCTACATCGTCGGGAGCTGGCTGGCCGAGCAGTACGGCTGGCGGACGGCGTTCGTCGTTTCGGGCGTCCCCGGCCTCATCGCCGCCTGGTTCCTGTTCCGGCTGGCCGAGCCCAAGCGCGGCGGCCTCGACCCGGCGCCCGCCGCCCTGAAGAAGCCCGGCTGGCCGGAGGTGAAGGCGCTGCTCAGCTCCTATCCCTTCATCGTCTTCACGCTCGGATCGGCGGCTCTGCAGTTCGCCTTCAGCAACGCCAACTTCTGGGGCGCGGTCTACATGCACCGCGAGTTCGGCATCTCGAACCGCGAGGCCGCCCAGTTCTGGGGCTTCGCCTACCTCTTCCTCGGCTTCGGCGGGGCGGCCCTGTTCGGGGTGGCGGCGACGCACCTGATCCGCAAGAGCGGAGCCATCTCCCTCTATGCCCTGTTCGGCGTCCTCACGACGCTGACGGCGGGCACGGCCATGGCGCTCGCGCTCAGCAGCTCGACCCTGCTGGGCGTGAAGGTCTGGTTCGCGCTGGAAGTCCTGGCCTCGACCGCCTTCTTCGGCGTGCAGGTGGTGCTGCTGTTCGAGATCGCCCCCGTCGCCCTGCGCGGCACGGCGGTCGCGCTCAACGGCGTCTTCACCCTGGTGTCCGCCAACATCCTGAAGTCCGAGGTCGTGGGCCGCGTGTCCGACGCCCACGGCATCGGCCAGGCGCTGTGGCTCATCCCCGTCGGCTTCGCCATCTCGGCCGCCGCCTGGGCCGTCCTCGCCATCCACCTTCACAAGCAACGACAGCCGCTGGCCGCCGCCCCCGCGCCGGTCCCGGCCGAATGACGGAGCAACGCCCTATGACCACTCCCCTGAAAGTCCTCTGGTACATCAACGCCAACGACGGCCGTTACCCGTGGAAGTCCCCCCCCGGCGGGGAAGGCCGATACCCGGCCGACTCCCACCGGCTGCGGCGTCTGGCCAGCACGCTGGACCGGCTCGGCTTCTACGGCGCGCTCCTGACCGGCACGCCGTGGATCACCGCCTCGTCGCTGATCCCGTTCTCGGAGAAGCTGCGCTTCCTGATCCCGGTCTATCCGAACGTCCTGCCGCCGCTGCTGCTGGCCGAGCAGGCGCGGACCTTCGACTGGTTCTCCGGCGGGCGGCTGCTGTTCAACCAGGTCAACGGCACCGACTCCGTCGTCTCGCAGTACGGCGTCGAACTGACCCAGGCCGAGCGCTACGCCGCCAGCGCCGAATACTGGACCCTGTTCAAGCGCCTCTACGCCGGCGACTTCTCGCCGTTCCAGGGCAAGTACGTCGAATTCGCCGGAACGAGCGGCGGCTGGCAGGAGGCTCCCCTCGGCCCGATCCAGGCGCCCCATACCCCGGTCTGGGGCTCCGGCGGCGTCGAGGCGGGCATCGAGCACGCGGGCGAGGTGCTGGACACCTACCTCACCTACCTCAACCACCCCGACAAGCTGGCCAGGCAGTTCACCGACGTGCGCGCCGCCGCCGCCCGCCACGGGCGCAAGGTGGACGTGGGCGTGCTGGCGGGCGTCATCGTCCGCGAGACGGAGGAGGAAGCCTGGGCCCACGCCCAGTGGCTGCTGGAGCGCACCGGCGCGGAGAGCATCGTGCGCACCATCAACACCCGCATGAAGGGCCGCGAGGGCCGGGGCGGCGGGATCGAGACCCTGACCAGCGACGACCCCCAGATCCAGGCCCGCATCGACGCCCTGACCGCCGGCCGCCTGCCGACGCGGGAAGACCTGGAGATCTATCCGAACCTGTGGTCGGGCGTGATCAACTGGGCGACCATCGACGTCGAGGGCAAGCAGGGCCGCGGCACCTACCTCGTCGGCACGCCGCAGCAGGTCGCCGACCGCATCCACGAGCTTCAGGACCGGCTGGGCCTCGATACCTTCATCCTGTCGGCCTACCCGCTGATCGACGAGGCCGAGCGGACGGCCGAGCTGCTGTTCCCGCTGCTCAACCTCGACCAGAGCGCGCCGGCCCTGACCGGCCCACTGCCCCAGCCCGCCAGGCCCGCCCCCCAGCGGGTCGCGGCGGAATAATCCCCCAAGGAGAGACGACCATGTCCATCATCCATGAACGCGCCCGCGCCGTGGCGGACACCCTCGACTGGGTCCGCTCCATCGGCCTGTCGGCCGACCCGAACGACAACACCCCAGAACGCATCGCCGAAGCCTCGCTGGCCCTGCGCGAGCTGGCCTCTCGAGCCGAACTGTTCCCGCCCGAGCATTTCCCCCCCAAGCATGGCGGCAACAGCGGCTTCTATCGCCTGAGCGAAGGCGAGGACTTCCGCTACGCCCTCTACATCTCGGTCAGCCCGGCGAAGTTCTTCAACAGCCGCCCGCACCGCCACGCCCACTGGGCCTTCATCGGCGGGGTGGCGGGGACCGAGCACAACGTCATCTACGAGCGCGCCGACGACGGCTCCCAGCCGGGACGCGGAAAACTGCGCAAGACCAAGGAGGTCCCGATCAACAAGGGGACCGTCCTGTTCGTCGCCCGCGACGAGTACCACACGGTCGAGTACGACGGGCAGGAGACGGCCATCAACCTGCACCTCTACGGCCTGGGCCTGGACAGCCCGGAGGGGCTGGTCGTCCCGTCCTTCCCGGCGGCGGACGCCGACTACTACGAGACCGACTCTCGCGCCCACTCCTACTGGGGCGTGCCCAAGGCGGGCGTGCGCGACCTCCAGGCCGCGCTGGAGGAGGACCCGGCGCTGTTCCTCGTCGCCGTCGAGCCGGACGCGGACGCGCAGGCGCGCCTGCCCTTCGACGTGGTGCTGCGCGACCGCACGAAGATCGACGCCTCGGTGTTCGGCGAGCAGGTCCGCCCGGTCATCCTCGTCGGAGACCTGGCGGCGGTGGAGGTCGCGGCCGAGCGGCTGGCGCGCAAGGGCTACCGCAACGTCGTCCAGGCCGACCTCGAGGATATCGCCGCCGCCCTGGCCCCCAGAAAATCTCGGACGGCTTTTGCTTCGGCTTCACTTCCTGCAAACCGAGCGGGAATCTAGGTTCGACATAAGGGCAGTTCAGTGGCCGCCTCCGGCGCCTTGGCGATCACCGCGCCGACGGCGGCGATGCGCTCGACGCCGTCGTAGGCGGACCGCCGGAGTTCCCCGCTGAAGATGTCGGGATCCAGTTCACGGTAACGCAGGCTGAACCCTTCTTCGGCCGCGATGGCTTCGAGCCTCCTGCCCAGTTCGTCGGTCCCGCCGCGAAGTATTGCGCTGCCGGTATAGAGGACCATTGCGCCGCCGGGCGCCAAGCGCTGCATCCCTTGGCGCGCCCATTCCAGCGACAGCCGCGCGCCGTGCAGGTCGCCGCCGTCCTTGTAGGTATAGCCCGCCGCGCCGGCGATATAGGGCGGGTTGGCGATGATCAGGTCGAAGCGCCCCGGAACACCGTCCAGCCCGCACGCGCGCACCAGTGTCGCCCGGACGCCGGCATGGGCGGCGTTGGCGGCGGCCAGGGCCAGGGCCCGCGGGTTGACGTCCGTGAGCGTGACAGCGGCGGCGGGCGCATACCTGGCCGCGACCAGCCCTCCCACTCCGGCCCCTGCCCCGATGTCCAGAACGGATCGGACGGTCGGGCTGATCTCGGCGGCGACCAGGTCTGCGAAACGGTAGGAATCCGGTCCCAGGAACACGGCGTCGGCGGCATTCGCCGGAAAGGCGGAATGAAGGAACAGCCGCCCGTGGACGGTCGACACCCGCACCCGGCTGCGAAGGGTTCCGTCCCCGAGGTCTTGGATCAGGTCGCCCGTCCTCAGGGCCTCCAGCAGGTCTTCCTCGATATCCGCTTCCGAAAACACCCGGCTCCACCCGAAGATGTCGCGCAAGGTCGGCGCGCCGGATGGGGGCCGCTCGAACATCCGCCGGCAGGTGGAAGGCGTCGGCGTCACGAAGTCATAGCCGCACCGGGCGAGCCCTCGCAGCAGCGCCTCAGCCATGAGCGAAAACGGGCGCAGCCCACAGCTTTGCCCGGTAAGTCTCGAAGCAGGCCGCCCCGCAGCGCAGTCGCATCAAGGCGCCCTCGGCGATATACTTGGCGCAATCGGGATCGGCAGCCACGAGCGGGCGCAGGACTTCGGCGTTCCAGGTCTCGGAGTGCTTGATATCCAGCGTGGCGTGCAGGGCGAAGTAGCGCCGCTCCTTGCCGACCCCGAGCCGCTGGAGCCCGCGAGCCACATGGTCGGCCCGCCAGGGCGCGGTCAGCTCCACCACGCCAAGCGCGCCGATCGCATGGTAGGCGTAGCGGCGGCCGGTGGCGAAGGCGACCAGGGTATTGCCCAGCGCCAGCGACGGGGCGACGGTCTCCTCGACGGTCGGATAGAGGTCCAGGGCGCGGGCGAGGTCGGCCAGCATGGGGCCATGCATCCCCGCCTCGGAGCCCCGGCCCATCTCGTCCCAGTAGTTGCGGGCCAGTTCCAGCTTGGCGGTGGCGGGCATCTTCACCTGGGTATAGGCCACGAGGTCGTCGAACCCCGCCTCGCCGGCGACCTCCTGCAGCAGGAACCAGCGCATCGCCTCCAGGTCGGCCGCGTCGGCCAGCCACGGGAACAGCGGATCGTTCTGGCCGGGACCATCGGCCTTCAGGCCCTCGAACCAGGCGACGAAGCCTTCCGGGTCGGCGGGGACGGCGGCGGCGATCCCCGCCACGTCACGCCGGGCGGCCTCGATGAACTCGCCTTCGAGGCGCAGCATTTCGCCGTCTTCGGCCAACCGCTCGCGCCAGCCCTCATCGGGCTTGCCGACGGCCAGGCGCCGCCGGTTCCAGAGCGCCAGGCGCTGCTGGAAGGCGGCCGACGTGACGCCGCCTCCGGGGCTGGCGTCCAGCGGGAAGGCGATGATGTCCGAAACCATGTCGCACCTCGAACCGAGAGTTGCAGAGGCTGCTATAAGCCGAACGCGGGCGTCGGGTTCCCACGTCGATAACATTTGTCAGTTCAAGCGCTTATGTCGGAACTCCGACTTTGTCGGAGATGTGGAGCCCGCGGGAGGGGAAGCATCGTTCGAGTTTCGCAACGGGGGAATGAATGGCGTCCGCGCGCCATAAGGGACCGCTGATGCGCGTGCCCGCACGGGCGATGGCGGGCGAAAGAACTTCCCGGCGATTGAGCCGTTTGGGTCGGATGGCCTGGGACAACCATCTCCTCGACGCCCTGGACCCGCCGGAGATCGAGGCTCTGACGCCGTTCATCGAGCCGGTCGAGCTTCGCAGCGGCCAGCTCCTGGCCGAAGTCGGGCGCACCCAGACCTTCGCCTATCTGCCCAGGACTTCGATCATATCGGTGGTCACCGTGATGCGCGACGGCCGGCTGGTGGAAAGCCGCACCATCGGCCGCGAGAGCGGCGTGGGCCTGCTGCACGCCCTGGGGTCGCGCTATTCCTTCGAGCGCCTCACCGTCCAGGTGGCGGGCAAGGCCTATCGGATTTCGCTGGACGCCCTGGCGGACAAGGCGGCCCGCCATCGCAAGCTCGGCCGTTGCATCGTCTCCCACGCTCAGATGACCATGGTGCAGGCCACGCAGTCGACCGCCTGCAACGCCCTTCATTCCACCGAGCAACGCTTTTGCCGCCGGCTGCTGCTGACCCACGACAGGCTGGGAGAGCCGGACATCGTTCCGCTGACCCAGGACCACCTGGCGATCATGCTGGGCGTGCAGCGCACCACGGTTACCGCCATCGCCAGGGTGGTGCAGGCCAAGGGTCACATATCCTACGCCCGGGGCGCGATCCGGGTGCTCGACCGGCAAGGCCTGCGCCACTGCGCCTGCGAGTGCTACGAGGCGATCGAGGAGATCGCGAAGCAAATCCGGGCCGATGCGTCACGCTGGTAAAAGCCGAGGCTGGCGGCGCGCCTTTCGGCGGCCGCCTTCCCCGATCCCGGATCAGCCCCCGAAGCCGACGGAGACCTTGAAGTAGGGCCCGTCGATGGTGCGGTCGGCGTCCCTGGCCTTCTCGAAGCCGCCGTCGATGGCGTCGAAGTAGCGCTCCCACCGATAGCCGGCGCCGATGCTGAAGCGGTCGACCGTGTAGGAGAGGCCGAGGCTGAGATCGAGGGTCGGGACGGTGACGCGCTCGGAACGCTCGATATCGGTTGCGGGGCCGACAGTGGTGGTCAGGAGTGTCGGCTTCCCGGCTCCTGACAGCGAAATAAGGACCACGGCGTCCCCTATCTCGTAAGCCTGCTTGGTCTGCGAAGCAGACACCGTTGTCTTCCGGGTGCCTAGGGCGACACCACCCGCCACGGACCAGTCGAGGTCCAGCCGACCTGCGTCAGCCATGTCGAGAACGGGGTAGGCCGCCCTCCACGACACAACTGGGCCCGCCCCCTCGAAGCTCCGGTCGGCGGCGACATGGATGTCGTAGCGGGTGTGGGTCGCCGGCCCGCCGAAAACCCCGATGAAGCTGCCCGCCGGGATATTCCAATCGGGAATACCACGAAGGTCACCCGCGGTGGCCGATTCAAGATCGATGTGACGTAATGCGAAGCCGAATGACGAGGCGCTCAGGCCCGCAAGGTCGATGTCCTTGCGCACTTCCAGGTCCACCAGCCGATAGCTCTCGCCTTCGACGACCGTCGGATAAGCATAGTTCGTGGCCGAGAACGCGCCCGCCCGCTCCTGGAGGGGAGCCGGGTTGGCCATGGTGCACCAGAAGGCGAGGAACCCACCGAAGAGGCAGACCGGATCGGTCGACCATTCCGCGGTCGGCTCGGACTTGCCGTTGGCCTGTCCGCTGCGTGCGCCGAGCGAAACCGACAGGGGGCCGGCATTCGGCCGCCAGGTCAGCTTCACGTCGCGGCCGTCGCCCCAGTCGAGGTCGGAGGTCTGGGCGTCGTCGAACACGCCGAGCCGGGGCTCGAAGGCCTGGGTATAGCTCGGCATCATCGCGTCGGCGGCGGCCTCGTGCCGCTGGATCTGGCCGCCCACTTCGAGGGTGAAGGGCGCGGGTCCCTCATGGCGCTGGCCGAGCGAGCCGAGCACCGGGGCGCCGGTGAAGGTCTTGGTGGCCCGCAGGCCGTACAGGCGCGGCTCGGTCAGGAAGACGTTGGTGGTCAGGCCGGTGTCGTCACTGTTGAGGAAGGCGCCGGTGATGGCGGTCTCGTCGGTGACGTTCTTGACGTAGGCCATGATGTTCCAGCCGCGCTCTTCGTTGGTGAAGATGGCGGCCAGGTTCATCGTGAAGTATTCGTCGAGCTTGCCGTACTCGTGGTCGTTGAATATCCGCCACCAGC
>CAZOHI010000068.1:0-12456 GCA_964579695.1 uncultured Caulobacter sp.
TGGTGGATGCGACAGGGATTGAACCTGTGACCCCCTCGGTGTGAACGAGGTGCTCTCCCGCTGAGCTACGCATCCGCTTTGGGGAAGGGCCGGGTCTATAGCTTGCGGTCGGCGGACGGGCAAGGGCCGGAACAGTGGGGCGGGCCGGCGGTTGATCCTCCGATCACCCAAGGAGCTTCCCATGGCCGACGACGCCCGCCCGCCGCAGCATCAGGACCACCAGCCCGGCGACCGGCTGGAGATGAACCCGCCCCCGAAGGACAGCGCCGCCGATTATGTCGGGTTCGGGCGGCTGACGGGCAAGGTGGCGCTTATCACCGGCGGCGACAGCGGCATCGGCCGCTCGGTGGCGGTCTCCTTCGCCAAGGAAGGAGCGGACGTGGCCTTCGTCTACAAGGACGAGCTGGACGACGCCCACGGCGCCGCGGCCCTGATCGACGCGCAAGGAAGGCGGGCCCACGGCTTCATGGGCGACCTGGGCGAGGCCGGCTTCTGCGCCGAGGTGGTGGAGAAGACGGTCGAGCGGTTGGGGCGGCTCGACATCCTGGTCAACAACGCCGCCGAGCAGCACGTCTGCGAGCGGTTCGAGGACATCACGCCAGAGCAGATGGAGCGGACCTTCCGCACCAACGTCTTCGCCGCCTTCAACCTCAGCCGCGCCGCCCTGCCCCACCTGCGGGAGGGGTCGTGCATCATCAACACCGCCTCGATCACCGCGTTCGCGGGCAATCCGCAGCTCATCGACTATTCCGCGACGAAGGGGGCGCTGGTCTCCTTCACCCGGGCCCTGGCCAAGCACCTGACCGAGCGGAAGATCCGGGTGAACGCCGTGGCGCCGGGGCCGGTGTGGACGCCGCTGATCCCCGCCTCGTTCGACGCCGAGGAGACGGCGAAGTTCGGGACCGACAACCCGCAGGGCCGGGCGGCGGACGCCGACGAGATATCTCCCGCCTTCGTCTACCTGGCCAGCGACGACGCGCGGTTCGTGACCGGCCAGGTGATCCACGTGAACGGCGGCTCCTTCTTCGGCTAGGGCAAGAAAACAACCGCCGCCTTGGAACGTTCGGGGCGCGGGCGTCCTCTGCTAGTGTGAGGTCCCGACTCGTCGGGACAACCACAGGGACGCCTCGCGCCGAATGACCACCGCCGCCGACTTCCACCTGGACGAGGACGCCGACGGGACGACCGCCGTCCTCAGCGGCGACTGGACGTCCATGACGATGGGCGACGCCGGCAAGCGGCTGTCGCGGGCGCTGGGCGAGGCCAGGGCGCCCAGCCTGGACCTGCGCGAGGTCGGGCGCTGCGACACCGCCGGCGCCTACGCCATCGTCAAGGCGGCCCAGGCCTGCGGCGCGGCGGCCGAGCCCAAGGCCCGGCCCGAGACCCGCCGCCTGCTCGACCTCGTCGCCGACGCCATGCAGACCGAGCCCGAGGCGGCGCGCGGCCGCAGCGGCATGGGCGACCTGGTCGAGCGGGTCGGCCGGGGCGTCATGAACCTGGCGGGCGACGGCTACGCCACCTTCGCCTTCGTCGGGCGGGTGCTGATGACCGCCTTCCGCGCCATCCTGCGGCCCAGCCGCATCCGCTGGGCGCCCACCATCTCCCTTTGCGAGCGGACGGGGCTGGACGCCATCCCCATCGTCGCCACCACCTCATTCTTCATCGGCGCCGTCGTCGGGCTGATCGGGGCCAACATGCTGGTCCAGTTCGGGGCCCAGGTGTTCGCCGTCGAGCTGATCGGCATCGCGGTGCTGCGCGAATTCGGCATCATCATCGCCGCCGTGCTGCTGGCCGGGCGCTCGGCCTCGTCCTTCGCCGCCGAGATCGGGGCGATGAAGATGAACCAGGAGATCGACGCCATGCAGGTGCTGGGCGTCGATCCGTTCGACGGGCTGGTGCTGCCGCGCTTCATGGCGCTGCTGCTGATGATCCTGCCGATCACCTTCGTCTCGGACATCGCCGGGCTGATGGGCGGCCTGATCGTCACCTGGTCGGTGCTGGACCTGTCGCCGACCTTCTTCTTCCAGCGCATCGTCGACAACGTCGGGGCCACCCACTTCTGGATCGGCATGTCGAAGGCGCCGGTGATGGCCGCCGTCATCGCCGGGATCGGCTGCCGCCAGGGGATGGAGGTCGAGGGCGACGTGGAATCCCTGGGCAAGCGGGTCACGGCGGCGGTGGTCCACGCCATCTTCTCGATCATCCTGATCGACGCCGTCTTCGCCCTTATCTACATGGAGCTGGACATATGAGCGCCCCCCTCGACACCGAGGGGCCGCCGATCGAGGTGCGGGGCCTGGTCTCCGCGTTCGGCGACAACGTCATCCATGACGGGCTGGACCTGACGGTGAACCGGGGCGAGGTGCTGGGCCTGGTCGGGGGGTCGGGCTCGGGCAAGTCGGTCCTGCTGCGCACCATCATCGGCCTGAAGCAGCCCGAGGGCGGCGAGGTGCGGCTGTTCGGCCACGACACCCGCCAGATCAGCTATCGCCAGTGGAGCGGCATCGAGCGGCGCTGGGGCGTCCTCTTCCAGCACGGAGCCCTGTTCACCGCCCTGACGGTGAAGGAAAACATCCAGGCCCCCATGCGCGAGCACACGAAGCTGTCGCGCAAGGAGATGGACGAGCTGGCCGACCTGAAGATCGCCCTCGTCGGCCTGCCGCCGCGCGCCGGGGCGCTGAAGCCGTCGGAGCTGTCGGGCGGGATGATCAAGCGGGCGGCGCTGGCCAGGGCGCTGGCGCTGGACCCGGAACTGCTGTTCCTCGACGAGCCGACCAGCGGCCTCGACCCCATCGGGGCGGCGGCCTTCGACGAGCTGATCCGCGACCTGTCGGAAAGCCTTGGCCTGACGGTGTTCATGATCACCCATGACCTCGACAGCCTCTACGCCATCACCGACCAGGTGGCGGTGATCGCCGACAAGAAGGTCGTCGCCAACGCGCCGGTGGCGGAACTCGAACGCTCCGAACACCCTTGGATTCGAGAGTATTTCCTTGGCCCGCGCGGCCGGGCTGCCGTACAGGCCAAAAAGAGGCCCGCGAAGGGAAAGAGCTGATGGAAAGAAACGCCAATTACGCGCTGGTGGGTTTCGCCTCGCTGATCCTGTTCGTGGCGATGGTGGTCTTCGTCTTCTGGCTGGCCCGCTTGCAGTTCGCCCGCGACTACGACCTCTACGACGTGCTGTTCACCGAGCCGGTGCGCGGCCTGTCGGAAGGCGGCGAGGTCCACTTCAACGGCATCAAGGTCGGCGAGGTGACGCGGCTGGAGCTGGACCGCCGCGACCCCAACAGGGTCATCGCCCGCATCCGCATCGATTCCAGCGCCCCGGTCCGCGTCGACAGCCGCGCCACCCTGGAGCCGCAGGGGGTGACGGGCGTCAACTACGTCCAGATCACCGCCGGCACGCCGTCCAAGCGGATGCTGCGCGACACGGTCCCCGAGGCGCAGGTCCCGGTCATCCTCAGCCAGCGCAGCACCATCTCCGACCTTCTCGAAGGGGGCGGCACCGTGCTGACGCGGACCATCGAGGCGCTGGACCGCGTGAACCGCGTGCTGTCCGACCAGAACATCCGCACCTTCACCGCCGCGATGAGCGACATCCGCGCCGTCACAGCCGAGGCCCGAGAGCGCAAGGCCGTCTTCGCCGACGCCCAGAAGGCGCTGCAGAGCATCGACCAGGCAGCCCTGGAGATCGGCGAGCTGAGCCGCACCACCAAGGGCCTGGTGGACCAGGACGGCAAGCGTACGCTCAAGGAGCTGGCCGACGCCGCCGAGGAGGCCAAGGCCGCCGCCGCCGACGTGCGCTCGATGATGTCGAAGCTGGAAGGCCCGACCTCCAACTTCGCCGCCACCGGCCTGCCGCAGCTCACGGCGGCCATCGTCACCCTGCAATCGACGGCGGAGTCGCTGGACCGGCTGGTCGGCCAGGTCGAGCAGAACCCGCGCGGCGTCGTGGGCAAGGCCCCCGCCAAGGAAGTGGAGATCAAGCCATGATGCGCCGCGCGCTGCTCGCCGCCGCCCTCGCCGTCCCGCTGGGCGCCTGCGTGTCGCTGTTCCCCAAGGCCGAGCCGGAGCAGCTCTACCGCTTCGGGGCCGCGCCCCCCGAGGCGCCCCCCCACAAGGCCGCCCGCTTCGGCGTGCTCAAGGGGCCGACGGCCTTCAGCCGTGCGGCGGCGGGAGACCGCATCCTGACGGTGACGGGCGGCGAGGCCGCGTTCGTGGGGGGCTCGCGCTGGGTCACGCCCGCCTCGATCCTGTTCGACGAAGCCCTGTTCCGCGCCTTCGACGGCGCCCGGGCGCGCCTCATCGGGCGCGGCGAGGTGGCCCAGGCCGACTATACCCTCAAGCTCGACGTGCGGACCTTCGAGGCCCGTTACGACGGTCGCGGCGCGCCGCAGGTGGTGGTCGAGGTTCGCGCCGCCATGACCCGCACCAGCGACCGCATGCTGACCGGCGAGCGGGTGTTCACGGCCAACGTCCGGGCCAGCGAGAACCGCATGGGCGCCATCACCCAGGCGTTCGACATGGCGGTGTCGCAGGTGCTGGGCGAACTGGTCGCCTGGACGAGCAACGCGGGGACGTGAGGGATCGCTCCACCGGCGTAAGCCTCTCCCCTCCCCTCGGAGGACATTAAAGGTCGAACAGGCCCTTGAGGTAGAGGTTCAGCATGCGCCCCTCGGGGTCCAGCTCGCGCCGCACCTCCAGGAAGTCCCCCCACCGCGGATAGAGCGCCGCCAGCCGGTCTCCGCGCAGGGAGTGCAGCTTGCCCCAATGCGGCCGGCCCCCATGCCGGATGAAGATCGGCTCGATCAGCTCGTACAGGAAGGCGAAGTCGTCCTTGTAGTGGGCGTGCACCGCGATCGACCCCCGCTCACCGCCCTGGAACGGCGACAGCCATGCCTCGTCCGGCGCGATCCGCCGCGCCTCGATGGGGAAGAAGACGTCCGGGCGTTCGCGCTCGATGGTCTCCACCACCTCCTTGAGGACCTTCAGGTGGACCTCGGCGGGCAGGTGGTACTCCATCTCGTTGAACCGCTCGGGCCGCTCGGTGGAGAGCAGCTTCCAGCCCTCGTCCACCGCCGTCTCGGCCTCCACCCCGCCCAGCAGCGCCTTGGCCGCCGCCCGTCGCGCCCCGGCCGAGAAGCCGAGGATGTTGCGCAACGACCGCAGCACCTCCAGGAAGACGCTGTCCTGGTCCGGCCCGCGGGGCTCGGCCGTATCGTCAGTCTCGTCGTGGCTTATGCAGGCCGCCAGCCCCGTGAAGGGCACGGCGTAGAATTCGTAGTTGCGATGCTGCGCCCACCGTTCCTCGGCCTTGGCCAGGCTCTCCTCGAACGGCTCGACCCAGACATGGCGGCGCAGGCGCCGGTTCGCGGTCGTGGCGACCTTCGCCTCGATCATCACCCCCAGCGCGCCGAGCGAGACCCTGGCCGCCTCGAACACCTCCGGCCGCCGATTGGCGTCGCACTCGATCAGGGCGCCGGAAGCGGTCAGCAGCGAAAGGCCCGTCACGTCGCCGTGCATCGCCTTGATCGTGCGGCCTGTCCCGTGGGTGGCGGTGGCCAGCGCCCCGGCCAGCGACTGCTTGTTGATGTCGGGCAGGTTGGCCATCGCCCGGCCCTTCTGCGCCAGCGCGGGGCCGAGCGCCCCCAGCCGCGTGCCTGCCCGGACGATGGCGTCGTCGCCGTCCCAGCCCGCGATCCCGGCGATGGCGTCCAGCGACACCAGCGTGCCCGGCGTCGGCGCCAGCGCGGTGAAGGAGTGCCCCGCCCCCACGGGACGCACGGGCGCGATGGCGGACGGCAGGGCGGCGGACAGCTCGGCCTCGTCCTTCGGCGCCAGGCGCGCCTGCGGATAGCAGTGCTGGATGCCCGACCAGTTGCGCCACAGCAGGCGCCCGTCGGCGTCGGTCGAGGCCGGAGCCGGAGGTTCGGCCTTCTGGCGATTGGCGATCCCGACGGCGGCCGCGCCGCCCGCAACCACCGCCACGCCGCCGCCCGCGATCAGAGCCGTTCGCCTGGAGATCATTCTTCGTCCCGCCCCGCCATGAACCGTATCAGGCCCTGGAAATCCTCCGGCGTGCAAGCCACGCACTGGCCGAGGGCGGGCATGGCCTGGAAGCCCTGGACCGTGTGGTCGACCAGCGTCGGCATCCCCTGCTTCCACCGCCCGTCCCAGGCGGCCCGGTCATGGACCAGCGGCGCGCCGGTGTTCGGGATGGCGTGGCAGGCCTTGCAGGAGCCCTCGTACAACTCGGCCAGCCGCACGTCGGCGGGCCTCAGCAGCAGCGCCTGTTCCGGCGTCGGGGCGGGGGGCGCCTTGCCACATCCCGCCAGGACCACCGTCACTACCGCCAGAGCCCCCCGACCCCGCATCCGTCAGTCTCCTATCCCGTTCAGCCGCTTGGCGGCCGTCAATGTGTTCTGGAGCAGGCAGGCCACCGTCATCGGCCCGACCCCGCCCGGGACCGGCGTGATCCAGCCCGCGACGCCGCTGGCCTCGTCATAAGCCACGTCACCGACCAGCCTGGTCTTGCCGTCGTCCTTAGGAATGCGGTTCATGCCGACGTCGATCACCGCCGCGCCGGGCTTGATCCAGTCGGCCTTGACCATCTCCGGCCGCCCCACGGCGGCGACGAGGATGTCGGCCTCGCGGCAGACGGCGGGCAGGTCCTTCGTGCGCGAATGGGCGATGGTGACGGTGCAGTCGGCCCGGAGCAGCAACTGGGCGATCGGCTTGCCCACGAGGTTGGAGCGCCCGATCACCACCGCCCGCTTGCCCGAAAGGTCCCCCAGCGCGTCCCGCAGCAGCATCATGCAGCCCAGCGGCGTGCAGGGCGTCAGCGCCGCAAGCCCGCTGGCCAGCCGCCCGGCGTTGATCACATGCAGGCCGTCCACGTCCTTGTCCGGCGAGATGGCCGCGACGACGGCCGCCTGCTCGATGTGCGCCGGCACGGGAAACTGCACGAGGATGCCGTGGATCGCCGGGTCGGCGTTGAGCTGCGCCACCAGGGCCAGCAACTCGTCCTGCGAGGTGTCCTCGGCCAGCCGGTGGGTGACCGAGTGCATCCCCGCCGCCGCCGTCTGCTCGCCCTTGTTGCGGACGTAGACCTGGCTCGCCGCATCCTCGCCGACCAGCACCACCGCCAGCCCCGGCTGGATCCCGTGGTCGGCCTTCAGCCGCTCGACCTCCGCGCCGATCCGCTCGCGCAGGCCCGCCGCGAACGCCTTGCCGTCGATGATGCGCGCCTGACCCATGCGACTCTCCCGGAGATTGGCTTTCGGCGTACCGTTTCACCCGAAGGTGCGCAACTTGGGCCTTTGGGTCAGCCCTTCAGCGACTTCAGCGCCCGCTCGTGCGCATAGGCGGCGATGTCGAGCAGGGCCGCGTCCAGCGCGTCCCGCACGCCGTCCAGGCCCCCTGGCCCCACCGCCTCGGCCCGCTCGCAGGCGTTCCCCAGCTCAAAGGCTCCGACGCCCCGCGCCGCGCCCTTCACGGTGTGGACGGCGTCGCGCCATCCCTCGCCCCCCGGATCGAGCATCGGCGACCAGATCGCGGCCTGCTCGCGGAACAGCGCCAGCACCTCGTCGATCATCGCTTCGTCGCCCGCCGCGAAGCCTTCCAGATAGGCGAAATCGACCGCTCCGGTGATGTCTCTTTTAGCCATCAAGCCGCCCTTGCCATCCCCGCTTTTTCGCGTATGTTCCGCGCCCTCGCCGAGGGTCTTCACAAAAGCCCTCATGCAGGCGCGGGTGTATAGCTCAGTTGGTAGAGCAGCTGACTCTTAATCAGCGGGTCCAAGGTTCGAATCCTTGTACACCCACCACTTTTTCCTGTAAGTACAACAACTTACGCGATCAGATGGTCAAGGCTGCGGACGGCCGGACCTCAATCGTCCGCAGCGGTGGTCGTGGCGCCCAGCAGGGTATCCAAACGGGGGATGCGGCTGTAGCGCGTCACGGTGGAAATGGGACCTCCCCAGCAGGAAGGTCCCATGCCGGTCAGAGCGACGACACTTGCCGCATTCATAGTGGCGGCTCTTCTGCCGACGACGGCGGCGGCCGACACGCCCGCAGCGACGCCTGAGGAGGTCGCTTTCTTCCTCGGGCGCTGGGCGACCGGACCCGCGCCGGTGGAGGGCTTCGAGACCTTTGCGGCCGAGGCGCCGTCGTGCGAGCGGGCCGTGGAGATATCGGCGGCCGGAGATGGGCTGATCGCGCGCACCGCCCATGGCGGCGCCTCGGCCACCTTCAGGGTCATGCGCATCGCCGGGCGGTTCCCGTGGTGGCCGGTCGACGGGGGACCGGCGCCGGTCGCGCGCCGGGCGGAGGGGGAGACCTTCGACCTCGCGCCGACCCAGATGGGACAGGCCGACTGGTCGCGGGCGATCCGGCATGAGCGTTGCCCGCCATGACGGCGGCGCGGGCGCTGGTCCGCACGGCCCTGGCCGCGGGCGTGCTGGGCCTGGCGTTGTGGGCGGGGCTCACGGCCCTCGCCTCCATGCCCGACGCGCAGTTCGTCCTCGCGATCGTGCTGGCCGCGCCGGCAGGCCTGCTCCTCATGTGGAAGACGGCCGAGGAGCTGCGCACCGGCGTCCACGTCACATGGCGAGCGACGGTCGGGCGGCGCGAGCGGCCGGTCTTCTACTGGCTGTCGGTGGGCTTCGAGGCGGCGGCCGCCGTCCTGCTCCTTTCGCTCGCGGCCTTCTCGGCCCTGCGTCTTTTCGAATGGGATTGAAACCATGATCGTCCGCAGCCTCGCGCTGGCCGCCGCCATCGCCCTGCCCGGATCGGCGCCCGCGCAAGGCGTCGAGAGCCGGGCCGACCTGCTCAAGGCCGCCGAGAGCGGGCGGGCCTCGGCGCTGATCGCCGCCATCGATGGGCTGTCCTCCGACCGCTCGCACGACAGGCGGACGGAAGGGTTGGCCGTCTACCTGTGGGCGGGTTACGGGCTTGAGGCCGTGGCGCTCAGTCCGGAGGCCTGGGCCGCGCTGGCGCGCTGCTTCGCGACGGGCGTTCCCCGCGCCTGCGACGCGCCCGGCGCCGCCGCCAACGGCCGGGCCATGCTTACGGCCATGACCGCGGGCGAGCCGCTGGCGCAGGCCGCCGCCCGGCTGGCCCCGGCCGTCGGGCGCGCGGCGCAGGCGGCCCCGGCGGCGGTCGAGCAGGCGGTGGGTTTTCCCATAGCGGCGGCGGCGCAGAACGTTCGCGCGCTCGACCTGCAACTCACGGCCTTGCTCGGACCCGACACCGGTGCGGCCCCCGCGCCGGCGGACTGCGCCCGTCTGGCGGGAGCCTTGAAGGGCCCCGAGGCGACCGCGCCCCTCACCGGTCGCGGATACGGCCCCGACGCGGCGGAGGGGTGGCTGCTGGCCTCGCCGTCCAGCTACGACACGATCGCAGCCATCCGCCGCAGTTGCCCCGCGTTCGCGTCCCAGTTCGCGAAGGCGGCGGTGGACGCCAAGGTGCGCGCCGCCGTGCGGCATGCGCCCGCCGAGGTCTGCGGCCAGCGTGTCCGGGAAGCCTACCTCGAGGCCAGCCAGCTTCGTGCGTACATGCTGCGCGGCAAGCCCGCCCTGCAGACCCGGTTCACGGAATGGAACGAGGTCCTGCGCATATCGCGCCTGTCGCCGGGCGTGCAGACCGCCGAGGCCGAGGCCAGCCTGGAAGCCGCTTCCGCCTTCCCGTCGATGCTCGAGGACGAAGCAGCGCACGCGCCTGTCCACGCCGAGATGGTGGAGCTGCTGGCCGCCGCCTGCCCCGATCCGGCGGTGGAGCGCCAGGTGCTGCCCCGCATAAGGACCTATGCCGACCAGCTGGCCTCGGCGAACGCCGCTGCACAGGGGCCCCGGCGCTGCACCCTGGCGGTCCGCCGTCTCCTGCATGTCGACGCCATCGCCTCGGTGCGGGGCAGCTTCGAGGGTGCGACTGGCGATCCGGCGCTGGCCCCCGCGACGGCGGCGGTCGAGCAGGCCTGTCACGGCCAGGGGGCGGTCCTCCAGCCGCTGGCGGCCATGCTGCCCACCACTCGGCTCGTCCTGGCGCGCAACGCCCCCGCCTGCAAGCAGGCCCTGGACGCGGTCGATGCGGCAGGCGCGGCGTTCGACGGCGCGGTCGGGGCGCGGGACAGGGCGCGGGCCAACACCGCGTACAGCGCTCTCCAGTCCGCCTGGAAGGGGCCGCTGACCGCCTGTCCGGCGGCCGCGCGCGACCTCCAGGCGGCGGGCGACCAGACCCTGCGCCAGGCGCTGGACATGCTGGGCCGCCTGTAGGGCTATGGCCACCATCCGTACGGCGCAGCTAGACTGCCCGGCGGTAAAGACGCGCAGGGTTTGGATCGTGGATCGCTTGGACGGGCCGCAAAGCCTTCCCGCCTTCGGGGCCGAGAGGTTCTTCGCACTCTGGGAAACCCTGGAGCGGGACGTAGAGGCCGAGGGCGATGCGGCGCTGGAGCGCCTGCGCGAGGCCGAAGCCGAGCCGCTGGCCTGCCGTCCGCTGGCCCCCGGCTGGGGACTTGCGGCGGCGGTCTTCAGCGGCGGCAGGCCGGTGTGGATCGGCCCGTCGTGGCGTCAGCTCTTCGGCGGTGCGGCGGCGCCCGACCTGCCCCGCGGCGCCTTGCGTCCGCCCAGGGACGCAACCCTCTACGCCGTCCTGCGCGATGCGAAGGCCCATCCCGTGCTGGCCGCCTTCGCCCGCTGGCCGGCCGCGGGGTCGTGGCCGGTCGCCGGGGCATGCCGAGAGGAGACCGGCCCGCTGCTGGGCGACCATACGGTCGTGGCCATGGCCTTCGCGCCCACGCGCCTGTCGGGATTCGCCGCCTTCGCCGGACGCGCCTACGGCCTGAGCGCGGCCGAGCGCGAGCTGCTGGAGGAGATCGTCCTGGCGGCGGACCTGGAGGACGCCTCGGCCCGGCTTGGGATTTCCGAACCCGCCGCCCGCAAGAGGGTGCGGGGACTGCTGCGCCGCACCGGCTCACCCCGGCGCGGGGCGCTGCTGGCCAGGCTGACGCGGCTGGTGGCGGACGAGAGCGTCTGCGACTGGGCGCGGGACGTGGGGCTGCGGCGCGCACTGGGCCTGCCCGCCGCCGAGATGAGGTTGACGCACGCCCTGGCGGAAGGTCAGGCCCTGCCCGAAGCCGCCGCCGCGCTGGGCCTCAGCCCCCACACCGTGCGGGATCAGGCGCGGGGACTGCTGGCGCGCACGGGGTTGACGCGCCTCGCCGACCTGCCGCGATTCCTGGCCGAGGCGCGGGCGCTGATCGCCTTCGCCGAGGCCGACGAGACCGGGCGCTCGGACCGCGAGGGGCTGATGGGCGCCACGCGCATCTTCCATGCGGGCGGCCGTCAGATCGCCGCCGCCGACTTCGGCCCGCCGGAGGGCGAGCCGCTGCTGTTCGTCCACGGCGGGATGGGGTCGCGCCGCGTGGCGCACCGGCTGCGCGAGGCGCTGCAGCAGCGCGGCCTGCGTCCCATCGGCCTGGACCGTCCCGGCTTCGGCCTGACCGACGCCGCCGGGCCGGGCGCGGAGCAGTTCGAGACCGCCGCCCTGGACATGGCCCGCGTGCTGGACGAGATGGGCGTCGGTCGCGTGCGGCTGCTGACGCGCGACGGCGGCGCGCCCGCCGCGCTCGCCTTCGCCGCCCTCTATCCCGAGCGGACGGTGTCGGGGACGCTGATCTCCCCGCGCCCGCCGCGCGCCCGGCCGACCGGGCTCACCTTGATCGACACCTGGGTCCGGCTGTCGAGCCATCACCCCAGCGCGATCGTCGCCACCTACGCCCTGCTGCGGCGCAAGGCCGGGGTGCGGCTGACGGAGACGCTGATGTCGCGGCTGTTCGGCGGCCACCCCGCCGACGCCGCGCTTATCGCCGATCCCGTCTGGCTCCACGCCGCCGTCGCCGAACTGCTGACCTGCGGCGCCCGCACGGCGGAAGGGCTGAACGCCGAGCAGACCGCCTATCCCGGCTGGACGCCCCCCGCCCTCGACGGCCCCGCGTCCTGGACGATCGTCTGGGGAGGGCTCGACCCGCTATGGAGCGCGCCCTCCGGCCAGGACCCCTGGCGCGGCCTGCCGGGCTTGCGTCACGTCCGCTTCGAGGGCGCCGGGCGATTCATCCAGGACACCCACGCCGACGAGATCGCCGCCCTGGTCTGACGCTCACGACGCCTTGGGACAGGCGGACAGGGCGGCCGTGCGCGCCCGCCGTGGCTGTGGGAGCAGGCGAGCGTCACCGAGCAGGCGGCAGGGGCCTCCTCCCACATCACCGTCGCCCGCCGCCCCGCCACCGTAGCCTCGGCGTCGCCGCCGTCCAGGCCCAGCGACTGCAGGTCGCTCATGAGCTGGAGGTGGCCCGGCGGCGTCTGGGCGGCGGCAGGCGAACAGAGCAGGGCGAGGGTCGCAGTGAGGCCCGACCGCATCCCCCCTTCGGATACTTCGCCACCTATCCAAAGAGGGGATG
>CAZOHI010000069.1:0-11315 GCA_964579695.1 uncultured Caulobacter sp.
TCCGCGCTGCGCCTCCGAAGGCGGAAGCCCCGGGGCGGGCAGGGCGTCGGTGACTTCCATCCCGCACAGGGTGTCGGCGACGGTGGCCTTGGACAGGCCCGCTATGGCGATGATGTCGCCGGCTTCCGCGCCCTCGTCCACGGGCTGGCGCTTCAGGCCGCGGAAGGCCAGGACCTTGGTGATGCGGCCACGCTCGATCTCCTTGCCGTCCCGCGACAGGGCGTGGATGGCCATGCCCGGCACGGCCTTGCCGCTCTCGATGCGGCCGGTGAGCAGGCGTCCCAGGAAGGGGTCGCTCTCGATCAGCACGCCCAGCATCTGGAACGGGCCGTCCGTGCGGGCGACGGCGGCCGGCTCGGGCACGTGGCGCACGATCAGGTCGAACAGCGGGGCCAGGGTGTCGTTGGGCTTGGCCATGTCCAGCGTCGCCCAGCCCTGCTTGCCGCTGGCGTAGATGTGCGGGAAGTCGAGCTGCTCGTCGCTCGCGCCCATGGCCGCGAACAGGTCGAAGGCGTCGTTCAGCACCCGGTCGGGATCGGCGTGCGGCCGGTCGACCTTGTTGAGGCAGACGATGGGACGCAGGCCCATCTTCAGCGCCTTGCCCAGCACGAACTTGGTCTGGGGCATGACGCCTTCCTCGGCGTCGACCAGAAGGACGCAGCCGTCGACCATGCCGAGGATGCGCTCCACCTCGCCGCCGAAGTCGGCGTGGCCGGGGGTGTCGATGATGTTGATGCGGGTGTCGCCGGCCTCTCCGCGCCACAACACGCTGGTGCACTTGGCCAGGATGGTGATGCCGCGCTCGCGCTCCTGGTCGTTGGAGTCCATGGCGCGTTCCGTCGTCGCCTCGTTGGCTCGGAACACGCCCGACTGGGCCAGCAGTTGGTCGACCAGCGTGGTCTTGCCGTGGTCGACGTGGGCGATGATTGCGATGTTTCGCAGGGACATGGAGGCGCGGCTCTCGGGAGGGCTAGAGGCCGGGGCTTTTACGCGACTGCGAAGAGATGCGCCACCCCGCGCGGCGACAGGCGCCCAAACCCCTTGATATCATTTGCCGATTGAGGCGTTTTCGCCGCTCTTGCTGCGCTGCAACATACAAGCTGGGCCGCCACATTCAGGCCAAAATCCCTTATGGATTAAGGGAAATTACGCAGGCGTAATGAATTTCCGCCGCCGGGATGCAAGTTTCCTGTTGCATCATTGTGCGCTGCAAACTACGTTGAAGGCGTGAGGCGGCCCTGCCGCTTCTGCCCTTCCTGGGCGTTTCCTCCCTAATGAACTGCGGCGCCCGTGTGGCGCCGCTTTTTTTTGGCCTGCGCTCCCCCCTTCTCCCGCGAGGGGGAGAAGAAGGCTTACTTCATCTTGCCCCAGTCCATCGCCGCCAGCGCCTGGGTCAGCCGCTCGATATCCCGCGCCAGCTTCCTCAGCCCGTCGGTCGGCTGCATCGCCGCTTCGTCGAGATAGAGGGCGCGGTTGATCTCGATCTGCAGGGCGTGGGTGCGCTTGGCCGGGCGGCCGTAGTGTTCGGTGGTGTAGCCGCCCGCGTAGGGCGCGTTGCGCACCGTGCGGTAGCCCATCGCCTCCAGCTCCTTCTCCACGAGCCGGGTCAGCAGCGGCGAGCAGGCGGCTCCGAAGCGGTCGCCCAGCACCATGTCGCAGCCGCGCACCGGCCGGGCATGCCGCGCCGCCGCCGAGGGCATGGAGTGCCAGTCGACCAGCACCGCCAGGCCGTGCGCGTTCCGCGCCGCCGCCAGCAGGCGGTCGAGGGCGTCGTGGTAGGGCCGGTGAACGGTCCCGATCCGGCCCTGCGCCTCCTCGAAGGTCAGCTTGCGGGCGTAGATCTCCCGCCCTTCGGAGACGATGCGGGCGATGGCTCCCAGCCCCGCCGCCACCCGCGCCGTGCGGCCCTGGGCGAAGTCCGGCAGCTCGTCCTCGAACATCGCCTGGTCGAGTTCGTAGGGCTCGCGGTTCAGGTCGATGTAGGCGCGGGCGATCTTCGCCTGCAGGACCGCCGCGCCGTGGGCGGGCGTCCCGGCGATCAGGTCGTCGACGAAGGCGTCCTCCGACCCCCGGATGGCGGCGGCGTCCAGCGCCGAGGCGGCCATCATGTCGGCCGGATAGACCCGGCCCGAGTGCGGCGAGGCGAAGACCAGCGGGGTGGAGGCCGCGCCCTGAGGCGGCAGGCGGATATCGAACGGCGGCTCGCCTGTGCGCGGCGGCGCCGCTTGCAGGGGCCCGATGGCGTTCATCGGCCCAGTTTCGGCGCCGCGTCGCCCCGGGTCAAAGCCTTTCGACGCCCGCGGGGGCGCGGCGCGGTTCATGGGCCTTTTACGACTGGACCCGTAAGGTGGCCGGATAACCTGGGGGTACCGCCCGTGAACACCATGCCTCGCATCCTGCTGGCCGAAGACGACGATTCCCTGCGCGGGTTCCTGGCCCGGGCGCTGGAGAAGGCGGGCTTCGAGGTGCAGGCCTGCGCCGACGGCGAGGAGGCGATGGGCTTCCTCGACCTGGACTGGGACCTGCTGCTGACCGACATCGTCATGCCCGGCATGGACGGCATCGAGGTCGCCCGCCACGCCGCCGCCCGCCATCCCGGCCTGCGCATCATGTTCATCACCGGCTTCGCCGCCGTCGCCCTGTCGGCGGGCGAGCGCGCGCCTCCGGGTTCCAAGGTGCTGTCCAAGCCCGTCCACCTGCGCGAGATCGTCTCCGAGGTCGAACGGATGATGGCGGCGGCCTGAACCGCGCTTTCCGACGGCTGTTGCGCCTGGGGCCGCTGGGGTTTATATCCCCGCTCCTTCCGCCGGAATGGACGCGTAGCTCAGCGGGAGAGCACCTCGTTGACATCGAGGGGGTCACAGGTTCAATCCCTGTCGCGTCCACCATCCTCCCCCACATATCCTTCCGGCGCGCCGCGAAAATAATTCGCGGCCGATCTGATCCGCCGCGTCTTCCCTATCCGACCAGCGCCGCGCGTTCCTCAGGCGTCAGCGGCCGCCACTTGCCTTCCGGCAGGTCGCCCAGCTTCACCGGGCCGACGCGCATGCGAAGCAGGTCCGTGACCGTCAGGCCGACCAGGTCGCACATGCGGCGGATCTGGCGGTTGCGGCCTTCCTTCAGGATGAAGCGCAGGCTTTGCGGGCCGGTCATCGTGACCTTGGCGGGCTTGAGCTGGCGGCCGTCCAGTTCCAGGCCGTGGCGCAGCAGCGTGATTCGGCGGTCGGTGATCTCGCCCTCGACGCGGACGAGGTACTCCTTCTCCAGCTCCGAGGCCGGGCCGATGACGGCCTTGGCGACCACGCCGTCCTCCGAGAGGATCAGCAGGCCGCGCGAGTCCATGTCCAGGCGGCCCACGGGGGCCAGCTTGTGCTCGAAGGTCGGGATGACGCCCGCCTCGCCCCATAGCGCCGATCTCTTCAGCAGGCGCACCGCCGGGGTCTGGCCGTGCTCGGGCTGGGACGAGACGATCCCCACCGGCTTGTGCAGCATCAGGGTCAGGGGCGCGGGACGGCCCTCGTCGGCCAGGGTCAGGGTCTGGCCGGGCGCGATCTTGCGGCCGGCGTCGGCGACGGTCTCGCCATCGATGGAGACGAGGCCCCTGGCGATCAGCGCCTCGGCCTCCCGGCGCGAGCAGACGCCGTTCTGCGCCAGCCAGCGGTTCACGCGCTGGGGCTCGGCTTCGTCGTAGCGTCGGGTCCAGGCCATGGGCGCTGTCTAGGGCGAGCGGGCGGGGAACCGCAAGGAGGGCGACGTATTGTCCAGCTCTAGGACCCTGCCACGGAGCACCCCGATGTCGAGCGAAGGCCTGCATGTCCCGCGGGAGAAACTGCGGCGCGAGACCCTGAACCTGCACTACGCCATCGCCTCGCTGATCGAGGAGCTGGAGGCGGTCGACTGGTACCGCCAGCGCGCCGACGACTGCGACGATCCCGAACTCAAGGCGATCCTGCTGCACAACGCCCGCGAGGAGATCGAGCACGCGGCCATGGCGCTGGAATGGCTGCGCCGCAACGATCCGGAGATCGAGGAGCAGCTTCGCGAGTTCCTGTTCACCGAAGGCTCCATCACCGCCCACGAGGAAGAGGCCGCCGGCGACTGAGCCTATTCGAACGGCGTGTGCAGCAGCCCGTCGCGCAGGTCGAGGCGGCGGCGGATCTCGGCGTGGGCGGCGGCGTCCAGCTTGTGCCCGGCGATCAGCCAGGCGGCCAGGATGGCGAGCGCGGCAGGCAGCACGGCGAACAGACCGGTCAGCGTGGCGAGCGCGGACGGGGGGCTGGCGGCGCCCAGCTTGGGGTCGAACCCGGCGAGCTGGAGGCCGAAGAGGCCAAGGCCCACGGCGGCGGCGGCCCCGATCTTCACCGAGCCGGTCAGCAGCGAGAACAGCAGGCCGGTGCGGTCCGCGCCGCCGGCCAGCCGCTCCTCGTCGCCGACGTCGGCCATCATGGCGCGCAGCAGGGTCGGCCCGGCGGTGAAGGGCGCCCCGGCCACGATCATGGTGACGAGGGCCAGCGCCGTCTGTCCGGGCGGCACGGCGATGAGGGCCAGTTGCCCGGCGGCGAACACCGCGCCGGCCACGGCCAGCGCCGGATGCTTGCCCATGCGCCTGGCCAGCGCGGTCCAGACCGGGGCGCCCGCCAGCGCGCCGCCGAAGTAGGCGAGCAGCAGGAAACCCGCCGCGCCCCGGTCGTAGCCCTTCACCGCGCCGAAGTAGAAGAAGAACAGCGCCCCGGCGATGGCGTAGGCGGTGCCCCAGGCGATGTCGGCCCCCAGCACCCTCAGGACCGAGGCCCGCCGCAGCATGTCGAAGTACTGGCGCATCCGAGGCCGGGCCCTGGGGGCGGGCAGGCGTGGTTCGGGCGCGGCGAAGAGGGCGGCCAGGAGGGTGAGCGGCATCAGGGCGATGACGAACCAGCCCATCGCCTGGATGCTCTGGGCGTGGTCGGCGCCGAAGCCCAGCTTCATCACCGGCGGCAGGGCCAGCACGGCCAGCAGGCCGAACACCGTCAGCCCCTGCTGCCAGCCATAGACCCGCGAGCGCTGGTCGTATTCGGGCGCGGCGACGGCGGCCCAGGCCATGTGGCCGAGCTGGACCATCGACTGCCCCGCGAAGCCGACGACCAGCCAGGCCAGGATGTAGCCGCCGCTGATCCCCGGCCCCGGCATGAACAGGGCGGCGACGGCGGCCAGGGCCAGGGGCGTCCCGGCCAGGAACCAGGGGCGGAAGCGGCCGATGCGGGTGTTGGTGGCGTCCATCGCCAGCCCGATGACGGGATCGAACCACAGGTCGAACAGCCGCACCGCCGCGAACACGAAGGCCAGGGTCGCCAGCGGCACCCCCAGCTCCGTCGCATAGTAGTCGGGCAGGTAGACGCTGACCGGCAGGATCAGGGCGCCGAGGGGAATGCATGGGGTGGAGAAGACCGCCAGGCGCCAGCGGCCCATCGGGCGCGCCGCCGCGCGCTCGCCTTCGAGCCCCACGCTCATACTCATCACCCGCCCCTCGCCAGCCACGGCGTCAACGCTACACGCACCGGGGCGCGCGCCAAAGCAGGCCGTCGCCGAAGGGTGTTTTTTCGATATCGCGGCCGGGCGCGATGCAACGGAATGGCCGCTTGTGCGTAACCTAGTTCGGGAGGCCCGCCCTGGCGGGTCCGGGGCCGGGAGCGGGGAAGCCATGAAGCATAGGGCGCGTACGGGCCGCGCGGTCCTGACGGGCGCCGCGATGGCGGCGTTCTGCGCCGGCGCCCAGGCGGCCGACGGCGTGGTCATGTCCCCGGTGACGGCCGACCTCAGCCGCCTGTCCCTGGAAGAGCTGGCCAACGTCGAGATCATGTCCGTCTCCAAGCGGCCAGAGCGCCTGGCCGAGGCGCCCGCCGCCGTCTACGTCATCACCGGCGACGACATCCGCCGCTCGGCCGCGACCAGCCTGCCCGAGGCCCTGCGCCTGGCGCCCAACCTGCAGGTGCTGCGGGTCGATTCCGGCGGCTACGCCATCTCCGCGCGCGGCTTCAACGGCTTCGAGACCTCGAACAAGCTGCTGGTGATGGTCGACGGGCGCAGCATCTACACCCCCTTCCACTCCGGCGTGCTGTGGGACGAGCACCAGGTCATGCTGGACGACCTGGAGCGGGTCGAGGTGGTCAGCGGGCCGGGCGGGGCGCTGTGGGGGGCCAACGCCGTCAACGGCGTGGTCAACGTCATCAGCAAGAGCGCGCACGACACGCAGGGGCTGCTGTTCGAGGCCCGGCGCGGCGACATCGACCGCAGCGGGTCGGTCCGCTACGGCGGGCCGCTGGGCGAGGCGGGGGCCTGGCGGGCCTACGCCATGGGCTTCGACCGGCGCGACAGCCTGCTGCCCGGCGGGGCCGAGGCGGGCGACGGCTGGCAGGGCGGCCAGACGGGCTTCCGCACCGACTTCGACGCCGGAGGCGGCGGCGCGACCGTCCAGGGCGACGCCTACTATCACCGCCACGACGACGGCGGGCGGCTGAACGGCGGCAACGTGCTGGGCCGCTGGCGGCGCGAATGGGACGGCGGCGGCGGCCTGGAGGCGCAGGTCTATTTCGACAGGACCGACCGCTACGGCCCGCCCCTCGGCGCCGTCGTGCCCTCGGTCGCCGAGACGGTGGAGACCTGGGACGTGCAGGTCCAGCAGGTGCTGGCCCCCCACGGCCGCCACCGGCTCGTCGTCGGCGGCGGCTACCGTATCATCGACGACGAGTTCCTGGTCGGGGATATCCTCGACGCCGGGGGCGCGCCCCTCCCCAACTTCGCCGTCGACCCGACGGCGCGGCGCCTTCAACTCGCCAACCTCTTCATCCAGGACGAGATCGCCCTGACGGACGCCCTGTCCCTGACCCTGGGGTTGAAGCTGGAGGACAGCAGCTATAGCGGCCTCGACTATCTGCCCAGCGCGCGGCTGGCCTGGCGGGCGTCGGAGACGACCCTCCTGTGGGCGGCGGTCTCGCGGGCCGTGCGCACGCCCTCCCGCGTGGAGCGGGACCTCACATACCCCGGCATCATCGTCGGCGGCGTCTTCGACCGCGAGAGCGTCGTGGCCTATGAGGCGGGCTGGCGCGGGCGCGTGGGGGAGCGGGTGAACTTCTCCGTCTCGGCCTTCTTCAACGACTACATGGACCTCAGGACCAACGAGATGACGAACGGGGGCTTCCCGGTCTTCGTCGGCAACGGGCGCGAGGGGCAGACCTGGGGCCTGGAAGCCTGGGGCGGCTATGCCGTGATGGACGGGTGGCGGCTCAGCGCAGGCCTCAGCACTTTGCGCAAGGACTTCCAGACGAAGGCGGGCCACGTGGACATCGCCTACCCCGTCTCCACCGGCAACGATCCCGAGCACCAGCTTCTGCTGCGCTCGCAGAGCAACCTGTCGGACCGGCTGGAGCTGGACCTGATGCTGCGGGCGGTGGACGAGCTGCCCAGTCCCCAGGTCGACGCCCATGTCGAGCTGGACGCCCGCATCGGCTGGCGGGTGACGCAGGAGGCCGAGCTGTATCTCGCGGGCGTCAACCTGCTGGACGACCAGCGGCGCGAGGCGGGCGACCCCGACTACGTCAACGAGGTGAGGCGCAGCATCTACGCCGGGCTGCGGTGGAGCTTCTGACGGTGATGCGCCGGGCGGTCCTCATCGCCGTCTCGCTGGCCATGGCCGGCGCGCCCGCCCCGGCGGCGGATTCGCTCGAGTATCCGATCAAGGCGGCCTACCTCTACAAGTTCGGCCCCTTCGTGGAGTGGCCGCCCACGGCGTTCGACACGCCCACGGCGCCGGTCGTGGTCTGCGTGGTCGGCGACGATCCCTTCGGCGCGGTGCTGGACAGGGCGGTGGAGGGCCAGCACGTCGGCGCCCGCCCGATAGTCGCCAGGCGCGTGGAGAAGCTGGAGCGCGGCTCCGGCTGCCACATCGCCTATCTCGGCGGCTCGGCGGTCCAGACCGTGGCCCAGGCGCTGGCTGAAGCGGGCGGGCCGGTGCTGACGGTCACGGACGGCGGGCGGCCGGGCTCTGGGCGCGGCGTCATCCACTTCGTCGTCAAGGACAACCGCGTCCGCTTCCACATCGACGACGCCGCCGCCGCGAAGGCCGGGCTGAACATCAGTTCCAAGCTCCTCAGCCTGGCTCTGAGCGTGCGCTCGCGGAAGGAACGCGGCTGATGAGCGACTGGACCGTCAGCTTCAGGTCATGGCGCAGGATGCCCGTCCTGGCGACCGGCGGCGCGCTGGTGCTGCTGCTGGCCGGCCTGCTGGCGGGAGTCTACGGCGAGCAGCTCTACCGCGACCAGAAGGTCCGCGAGACCAGCGTGCAGGCCGGCATCCTCGCCAGCACCGTCACCGCCGCCGTCTCCTTCGACGACCGGGCCGCGGCCGCCGAGTCCGTCAACGCCCTGCGCGCCAACCCGGAGCTGGACGCGGCGGGGGTCTATGACGACCAGGGCGTGCTGGTCGCCGGCTTCAGCCGCCAGGGCGCGCGGCTGCCCTCCCGGCTGACCGACGCGGCCCGCCCCCACTTCGAGGACCGCCACCTGATCGTCGCCGCCCCGGTGGTCGAGGGCGCCAACCGGGTCGGCACGGTGCAGCTTCGCACCGTCGTCGAGCCGGTCGCCCGCCGCTTCAACCGCTATGGGGTCGCGGCGCTTCTGGTCGGGATGACGGCGCTGCTGCTGGGCGTGCTGGGCGTGGCCCACGGCGCCCTGACCCGCGCCAACGCCGAGCTGCGCGCCAGGGCCCGCGACCTCGCCGAGGCCAACGAGGAGCTGCACGTCCAGATCGCCGAGCGCGAGAAGGCCGAGGAGGCCCTGCGCCAGAGCCAGAAGATGGAGGCCATCGGCCAGCTCACCGGCGGCGTGGCGCACGATTTCAACAACCTCCTGATGGTCGCCTCCAGCGGCCTCGATCTGCTGGAGCGCACCCAGGACCCGGCCCGGCGCCGGATGCTGAAGGACAGCATCCGCCAGGCGGTGGACCGGGGCTCCAGCCTGACCCGCCAGCTCCTGGCCTTCTCCCGCCGCACGGCGCTGAAGCCGGAGGTGGTCGACCTCGCCGCCCGGATCGAGGGGATGCGGGTGCTGCTGGGCCACTCCCTGCGCGAGGACGTGGAGATCGCCTTCGAGTTGCCGGAGGGGCTGTGGCCGGTCGAGATCGACGCCCACCAGCTCGAACTCGCCCTGCTCAACATGGCCGTCAACGCCCGCGACGCCATGCCCGTCGGCGGCCGCATCGTGATAAGCGCCCGCAACCGGCCGGGCCTGGACGAGGGCGGGCTGAAGGGCGACTTCGTGGAACTGTGCGTCACCGACACCGGCGTCGGCATGGCCCCGGAAATGACCCTGCGGGTGTTCGAGCCCTTCTTCACCACCAAGGAGCGGGGGCAGGGGACGGGGCTGGGGCTGTCGCAGGTCTACGGTTTCGCGCGGGCGTCCGGCGGCGACGTGCGGATCGATAGCCGCCTTGGCGAGGGCGCCCGGGTGCTGATCCACCTGCCGCGCTCGGAAAAGCCGCTGAGCCAGCCGGCGGCGGAGGAGCCCAAGACCCGCAAGGTCGCGCGCGGCCGGGGCCATGTGCTGCTGGTCGAGGACGACGACGGGGTGGCGGCGCTGGTCTCCCAGATGCTGCAGGAACTCGGCTACGACCCCGAGCGCGCCGCCAGCGCGGCCGAGGCGCTGGAGGTGCTGGAGGGGGGCGGGGCGTTCGACCTGGTGTTCTCCGACATGGTCATGCCCGGCGCCATGGACGGCATGGAGCTGGCCCGCGAGATCGGCCGCCGCCGTCCCGACCTGCCGGTGGTCCTGACCACGGGCTTCTCCGAGGCCGCCACCGTCGCCAACCAGGAGGGGCTGCGCCTGCTGCTCAAGCCCTACCGCATCGAGGCCCTGGCCGCCGAGCTGGAGGCCGCCCGCGCCGACCGCCGCCGCCTGAACTGAAATAAAGTTCCGCGTGACTATGGGGGGGCGCCTGCGAAACTGCTCCTAACAAGAGACGGACCCATGGTTCGGGCTTGAGGGCGGATGGCGAAGTCGCCGAAACAACCGGATGCGGCCGCGGCCTTCGGGCTGCGCGAGGACCTGCGCGACTGGATGGTCCGCTACGGCCCGGCGCTGCGCACCTATTTCCGCAAGAAGGTCGGCCCGTCCGACGCCGACGACCTCGTGCAGGAGGTGTTCGTCAACCTGAACGACCGGGGCCGGGTCGACGATATCGAGCACGTCAACCGCTACCTCTTCCGCGTCGCGGCCAACGTGCTGGCGCGGCGCTGGCAGGGAAACGCCTGGGACTGGTCCAGCCACGCGGGGGTCGAGGAGCTGGAGCTGTTCGACGAGCTGTCGCCCGAACGGGTGCTGATGGCGAAACAAGCCCTCTCTCGCCTGATGGACGCGCTGAAGGACCTGCCCCCGCGCGTCGGCGAGGCCTTCGTCCTGCACCGCTTCGAGGACATGACCTACCGCGAGATCGCCGAGCGGATGGGCATCAAGCCGAAGTCGGTCGAGGCGCTGATCATGCGCGCGCTGGAGCGCATCGCCGCCATCCTGGAGACGCCGCGATGAGCCCGCGCGCCGTCGATGACGGACCCGACACCGTCGAGCGCGCCGCCGCCCGCTGGTTCGCCCGCCAGCGCTCGGGCGAGATGACGCCCGCCGAAGTGCGCGAGATGGAGGACTGGCTCGACACGGACCCGGCCCACCGCCTCGCCTACGACGTGGTGGCCCGCGCCTGGGCCAGCGTCGGCCTGATGAAGACGGCGCCGGAGGTGCTCACCCTGCGCGCCCGCCACCGCCGCGCCTTCCCGCGGCTGCGCCGGGCGCTGGCCTCGCGGGCGATGGCGGCGTGCCTGGCGGTCGCGGTCCTGGGCGCGGGCGGGCTGGCGGCCGTGCAGACCGGCCTGATCGACCTGCGCCGCCTGCCCAACCAGACTTTCCACACCAGCGTCGGCCAGCAGACAAAGGTGGTGCTGCCCGACGGCTCGACCGTCACCCTGAATACCGACACCGTCCTGCGCACCCGCGCGGCCAAGGGGCGGCGGCTGCTCTATCTCGACAAGGGCCAGGCCTTCTTCGAGGTCGCCCACGATCCCTCGCGGCCCTTCATCGTCCACGCGGCGGGGCGCACCGTCACCGCGCTCGGCACCGCCTTCGACGTGCGCGTGGACAAGGGCCGGTTCGAGGTGACCCTGGTCGAGGGCAAGGTGAAGGTCGACACGCCCGCGCCGGGCGCCGCGCCACGCACCCAGGCCAGCGAGCTGCTGGCTGGCAGCCAGTTCGTCGCCGCGGGGCCGCAGTCGTGGCGCGTGGACCGCGCCGACGCCGCCA
>CAZOHI010000070.1:0-10670 GCA_964579695.1 uncultured Caulobacter sp.
GTCGTGGGCGCGGGTCTACAACGCCGTCAACGACAAGCTGCACGGCTGGTACAACATGAACCTGTCGCTGTGGCTGGAGAACGACAACGGGCTGAAGATCGAGCTGTACGCCAAGAACCTGCTCGACAAGACCCCGATCACCGACGCCTTCCTCAACTCCGACGATACGGCGCTGACGACCAACGTCTTCGTCCTCGACCCCCGGCTGATCGGGGTGTCCGTGAGGAAGGAATTCTAGCCGGCTTCGATCCCCTTCGACCCGGTCCTTCTGGAGGCGGCGGAGAGATCCGCCGCCTCCTTTCCTTTTTTTGCCGGCGACGGGTAGGGTGTTTGCGAAAACCCGCCTCTTAGATGCGCCGGGGGTCTGTCCGGCTGCTTCTCGCCCGTGAGCCGCCATGGCCTCGCCGCCGCCCAGCCGCCCTGACGCCGCCGGTCCGCCGGACGATCGCCTGCGCGAGTGGATGGCCGCCTATGGCCCGCCCCTGCGGCGCTACTTCCGGCGCAGCGTGGGGGCGGAGGAGGCCGAGGACCTGGTTCAGGAGGTCTTCCTTGCGTTGCAGGTGCGCGGCGGCCACGCGGAGGTGGAGAACGCCACCGGCTACCTCTTCCGCATCGCCGCCAACCTGCTGGCCAAGCGCCGCGAGCGCGAACCGTGGCACTGGGACCGCCACGCCCCGCTGGAGGGCGTCTACGAGCCGCACGAGGAGATATCACCCGAGCGGACCCTGATCGGCCGCCAGACCGCCGCCCGCATCCTGGAGGCGCTGAAGGCCCTGCCGCCGCGCACGGCCGAGGCCTTCCTGCTGCACCGTTTCGAGGAGATGACCTATGCCGCCATCGCCAAGCAGATGGGCGTGTCGGTCAAGGCGGTGGAGGCGCTGATCAAGCGGGCGATGAAGCGGGTCGGCGCGGCGCTGGAGGAAAGCTCGTGACGGCGGCGGCGGATGATATCGACGACGTGGCCGCCGGCTGGTTCGCGCGGCGCCGGGCGGGCGATATGGACCCCGCCGACGCGGCGGCGCTGGAGGCGTGGCTGGAGGCCGATCCCGCCCACCGCGCCGCGCTGGACGCCCTGTCCCGCGCCTGGGGGCGGGCCGAGGCCGCCCGCGACGACCCTGAAATCCTCGCCTGGCGCGAGCGGGCCAAGCGCCGGCGCGCGCCCTGGCCGGTTCCGGCGCGCGCGGTCGCGGCGGCGCTGCTGGTGGCGGCGGTGCTGGGCGGGGCGGGCTGGCAGCTCGGGCGCATGGGGTTGCTGCCCTGGTCCGGCCGCTTCTACGACCAGGAATTCCAGACGGACCTGGGCCAGCGGGCGACCTTCACCCTGCGCGACGGCTCGAAGGTGACGCTGAACACCGACAGCCGCCTGCGCACCGTGGCTTCGCAGGGGCGGCGGCTGCTGTACCTGGACCGGGGGCAAGCCTTCTTCCAGGTGGCCAAGGATGCGTCGCGGCCGTTCGTGGTCAAGGCGGGCGGGCGCACCGTCACCGCCATCGGCACCGCCTTCGACGTGCGGGTCGAGCCGAACCGCTTCGAGGTGACGCTGGTCGAAGGGCGCGTCCGGGTCGAGACGCCCGCGCTGAAGCCCGTCGCCCGGCCGCCGGGCGAGCCCGCGCCCCCGGAGCCCGTCCATCAGACCACGGAGCTGACGCCCGGCGCCCAGCTCGTCGCCTCGGCGGCGGCGGACTGGAGCGTGACCCAAACGGATACGGCGCGCGAGACGAGCTGGCTCAACGGCCGCCTGATGTTCGAAAACGAGCCCCTCGGCGCCGTGGCCGCCGAGTTCGGCCGCTATTCCGACCGCCGCATCGTCTTCGACGACCCCGGCCTGGCCGCGACGCCCGTGACCGGCACCTTCCGCTCCGGCGATGTCGCGGGTTTCTCGCGCGCGCTGGAGAAATACCGGCTGGCGCGCGTGGCGGGCGAGAGCGACGAGGTCATCCGCCTCGCCGCCTGGTGAAAAAATTGTCGGGGACCGGGTAGGGTGTTTTCGCAATTGCGCCTCTTCAACGCATCCCGGCGAAAGAACGGCCGGAAGTAGAGGGGGAGCGAAACATGGCTCATCGCCATTCAAGACTTCATGCGCTGTTGGCCGGCGTCGCCGCCGCCGCCGTTTCCACGGCGGCGATGGCGCAGGAAAAGCAGTTCAACATCCCGCCGCAGTCGCTGGCCTCGGCCCTGAACCAGTTCGGCGCCCAGAGCGACACTTCCGTCCTGGTCCGCCCCGACCTGACGGGCGCCAAGACCACGCGCGGCGTCTCCGGCGCGGCGGATGTGGAGGTGGCGCTGAGAGACCTGCTGGCGGGCACGGGTCTCGCCTACCAGCGCGACGGCGCGACCTTCCTGATCGTGCAATCCGGGGAGGGCGGCTCCAGCCCCCAGGGCGCAGGCGCCGACGTTGACGCCCTCATCGTCACGGCGCAGAAGCGTGAGGAGAATATACAGGATGTGCCGATCGCCATATCCGCGTTCAGCCAGGCCGCGCTGGAGGAGCAGAAGATCGAGGGCGGCTTCGACCTGCTGAAGGGTATCCCGAACGTCACCTTCTCGAAGTCGAATTACTCCGGCTACAATTTCTCGATCCGGGGCGTGGGGACGAAGGCTGTCTCGGCCACGACCGACCCCGGCGTCGCCGTCAGCTTCAACAGCGTGTCGCTGATCCGCAACCGGCTGTTCGAGCAGGAGTATCTGGACGTCGAGCGGGTGGAGGTGCTGCGCGGGCCGCAAGGCACACTGTACGGCCGCAACGCCACCGCGGGCGTAATCAACCTCGTCACCGCCAAGCCGGACCTAGACCAGTTCGAGGGGCGGGTTAAGGGCGAGGTCGGCAACTACGACGCCCGCCGCATGTCGGGCTTCGTCAACCTTCCCATCCTGGAGGATGTGCTGGGCCTGCGCGTCGCCGGAGCCTTCACTCAGCGGGACGGCTATGGATTCAACACCGCCACCAACGACAGCGTCGATGGACGCGACCTGTGGACCAGCCGCGTCAGCCTCGCCTACGAACCGGCCGACTGGCTGCGGGCCGACCTCGTCTGGGAGCGGTTCGAGGAGGACGACAATCGCCTGCGCACCGGCAAGCAGCTCTGCCATCGCGATCCGGGACCGGAGACCTTTCCCGGCTATGGCCCGCTGAACGCCATCATGCAGGGGCGGTTGAGCCAGGGCTGCAAGCCGGGCTCGCTCTACGAAGCGGCGGCGTTCGGCGCCCCGAACGGCCTGAGCATTCCGTTCGTCGTGGCGGCCCAGACGATGGCGGAAATCGGCTATGACCAGCCGCGCTATTTCCCCGACGAGACCCTGAACCCGGCGGCCAACATGGTCACCTTCATGAATCCGGGCGTCGATCCCTATGGGGTCGAGCAGTCGCGCGACCTGCGCACCATCTCGTCCCTGCGCGATGCCCAGTACAGGGCCAAGGCGGATATCTTCGCACTCGATCTCGAGCTTTCCCTGAGCGACAGCCTGACGCTGACCTCCCAGACGCTCTACAATAAGGACGAGGTCTATTCCTTCCAGGATTACAACCGGTTCGCGACCAAGCCGAGCTTCAACGACTCGGCGCCGATCTATCACCGCAACTGCGGCTTTCCGATAGACGAGACATGGGACTCCTACGGTCACTGCGACGACCGCGATCCCCTCTGGAGCGTGACGCCCGGCGGCGTCTTCACCGATCCGCAGATCGGGCCGGCCAACACGTTGGCGGGCTTCGAAATCTCCTCGAGCGACAGCAAGCAGTTCTCCCAGGACCTGCGGATACAGTCCGACTTCGACGGGCCCGTGAACTTCAGTGCGGGGGCGAACTACCTTCGCTTCAAGGGTCTGAACGACTATTACCTGTTCTTCAACGTCGTCACCCTGATGGCCCAGGGCTTCTACAACCGCTCCCCCGTCGTGGACGAATGCACCGGCGGGGCCGGCGCAGGCAACTGCATGGCCGTCGATCCCAATCCCATCGAGAGCCTGTCGGGCGACGGCCACAACTATTTCCGCAACAAGAACCCCTACAAGCTCGAGTCCAAGTCGCTCTTCGGCGAGGTCTATTGGGACGTCGCGGATTCCGCAAAACTTACGGCCGGTCTTCGCTACACCGACGACCGCAAGTCGTTCACGCCCTGGCGCAGCCAGCTGCTCGTGCCCGGCTATGACTACGGCCCCAGTGATCCGCTCAACCAGCGCTGGACGGAGGTGACCGGACGTCTTGGCGTGGACTGGAAGCCGGAGCTGTCCCTCACTGACGAGACGATGGTCTACGCCTTCTATTCGCGCGGCTACAAGGGGGGCGGCGCAAACCCGCCTTCGGCGGTGCCGACGGACCCGTCCACGGTGGTTTCCGAAGTGCCCGCAACGTTCGCGCCGGAATTCGTGGACGCCTTCGAGATCGGTGCGAAGAACGTCCTGATGGGCGGCGCCCTGGTCCTGAACGGGGCGGCGTTCTTCTATGACTACCAGGACTACCAGGTTTCGAAGGTGGTTGACCGCACCATCGTCAACGAGAACTTCGACGCCAAGGTCTGGGGCGTCGAGCTGGAGACGATCTGGCGCCCAACGGCCGACCTGAGGATCAATGCCACGCTGGGCTATCTGGACACCAGGATCGCCGATGGCGAGAAGTCCATCGACATCTTCGACCGTACGCAAGGCCATGAAGGCTGGAGCGTGCTGACGCCTTGGCTGCAGCAGACCTCCAACTGCGTCCTGCCGGATGATGTCACCGCGCTGCTGTTGTCGATGGGCCTGCTGCCCGGGAACCTGCTCCCGTTCTCGCCCATCCTGCGGTCGTGCGTGCTCTATTCCGAAGCCTTCTACGTGCCGGAGATCTTCGAGCCCGCCGATTTCCCGGAGGTGAACAACGGCGCGGGCTTCTACGACGACCTGTCGGGCAACGAGCTGCCCAACGCCCCGCACTGGACCTTCAATATCGGCGCCCAGTATAGCTGGAACCTGCTTTCGGGATGGGATGCGACGGTTCGCGGCGACTACTATCGCCAGAGCCAATCCTTCGCCCGCGTCTATAATTCCGTGGCCGACAAGCTGCGCGGCTGGGACAATCTCAACCTGTCCTTGCGGATCGAGCGGCCGGAGGACGACCTGACCTTCGAACTCTACGCCAAGAACGTGTTCGATGAGACGCCGATCACCGACGCCTTCCTGAACTCCGACTCGACGGGGATGACGACCAACGTCTTCACGCTCGACCCCCGGCTGATCGGCGTGTCGGTCACCAAGGGCTTCTGACTTTCCCCCCCGTATGACTTGCAGGGGCGGCGGACCACCATCCGCCGCCCCTCTTTCTTCGCCCGCTTGACATCGCCGGGAGCCCCGCCAGCCTTATACGCGCGTGTATGGGACCCCCGCGATGGACGCCGCCGACCGACGCCTTCAGCCCGACCCCGCCGCCGACCTGGCGGCGCGGCTCGACGCGCAGTACCGCGCGGCGCTGATGAACTATTTCCTGCGCCGGGTGCGCGACCGGGCCGAGGCCGAGGACCTGACGCAGGAGGTGTTCCTGCGCATCGTGCGGCGCGGCGATCCGGCCCCGCTGGAGAACGCCGAGGTGTTCCTGTTCTCCATCGCCGGCAACCTGCTGCGCGACCGCGCCCGGCGAGCGGGGACGAGGCGCGCCGCCGACCACGAGAGCCTGGACGGCGAGCCCGCCCTGCTCCAGGCCGGACGCCTGCCCGAAGGATTGATCGAGGCCAGGGCGCCCGAGCGCGTCCTGATGAGCCAGGAGCATCTGTCGGAGGTCCTGCGCGCGCTGGACGAACTGGGCGAGCGCACGCGCGACATCTTCATCCTCTACCGGCTGGAGAAGATGAAGCACCGCGAGATCGGCGCGCTGTACGGCCTGTCCGCCAGCGCCGTGGAGAAGTATGTGCGCAAGGCCACCTCCCACCTGGTGCGGAGGTTCCAGCGATGAGCGACGAGGCCATTCTCGACATCGCCGCCGATTGGCGCCAGCGCCTGGACGGGCCGGGCTGGACCCCCGCCGACGAGGCGGCGCTGGACGCCTGGCTGGCGGCCGACACCCGCCACGCCGAAGCCTTCGAAGGCGCGGGCCAGGTCTGGGATTTCTTCGACGAGCATGCCGCGGCGCCCGAGATGATGCGCGCCCGCCGCGACGCCATCGACCGCGCCCAGCGGGCGGCGGGGCGCCGCTGGTCCGGGCCCGGCCCGCGCCTGCCGGCGCCCGCGCGGATCGCGGCGGGGATCGCCGTCGCGGCGGTGCTGGCGGCGGGGGTCTATGCGGGCCTCGGTCCCCGGACCTATGAGACGGGGCTGGGCGAGCGGCGGGTGGTCACCCTCTCCGACGGCTCGAAGTTGTCGCTGGATGCGCTGACCCGCGTCTCGGTGGACTATTCGCGCGACGCCCGGCGGCTGAAGCTGGTGCGCGGCCAGGCCCGGTTCGACGTGGCCAGGGACGTGACGCGCCCCTTCACCGTCGCGGCCCGCGACCGCACGGTGGTGGCGACGGGCACCGCCTTCAACATCGACATGCTGGAGCCGCAGGTCCGGGTCACGCTGATCGAGGGCAAGGTGGTGATCCTGCCCAAGGCCCGCTCGGCCGAGCCGGTGGAGCTGCGCTCCGGCCAGCAGATGGTGGCGGCGGGGGGCGCCGCGCCGCGCGTGGTCGCCGCCAACCTCGCCGAGACCACGGCCTGGCAGCAGGGCAAGATCGTCTTCGACGACGAGCCGCTGGCCGAGGCGGTCGCCCGCGTGAACCGCTATTCCGGCCACAAGCTGGTGGTGGAGGGCGCCGCCAGGGCCACCCGGGTCAGCGGCGTATTCGAGGCGGGCGACACGGCCGCCTTCGTCGATGCGGTGACCTTCTACCTGCCGGTGACGGCGGCCGAGCGCGACGGCGGCACGGTGCTGGCCGCCGACCCGGCCGCCTGATGCTTTTTTTTCGGCGTGATCCGAAAATGGCTGCGTCCTGACTCCATGAGGGGCGGCGAGAACGCCCCGAAAGAGGGGGAAGCGATGACCAGGAAATTCCTTTGCGCGCTGCTGGGCGCGAGCGCGCTGATGTCGGCGGCGGCGGCAAACGCCGAAAGCCGCGAATACCAGTTCGACCTGCCCGCCCAGCCGCTGGGCGCGGCGTTGAAGGCTTACGGGGCGGCGGCTGACCAGCCGATCATCTTCGCCGAAACCTTGATGGGCGGGCGCACCGCCCCGGCGCTGAAAGGGGCCTATACGGCGGAAGAGGGCTTGTCGGTCCTGCTGGCCGGAACCGGCCTGGTGGCCGAGCGCACGCCGACCGGAGTGATGGCGATCCGGAGCCTGTCGCAAGGCCCCCAGGGGGGAAGCGCCGGGGGGGACGTTGATGCGCTCATCGTCACGGCGCAGAAGCGGGAAGAGAACATCCAGGACGTGCCGATCGCCATCAGCGCGTTCAACCAGAAGGCGCTGGACGAACAGAAGATCGAAGGCGGCTTCGACCTGCTGAAGGCGATCCCGAACGTCACCTTCTCGAAGAACAACTTCACCAGCTACAACTTCTCGATCCGCGGCATCGGCACGAAGGCCATCAGCGCCACGACCGATCCCGGCGTCGCGGTGGCGTTCAACTCCACCGGGCTTATCCAGAACCGCCTGTTCGAGCAGGAATACTTCGATATCGAGCGCGTCGAGGTGCTGCGGGGGCCGCAGGGAACCCTGTATGGACGCAACGCTACGAGCGGCGTCATCAACGTGATTTCCCGCAAGGCCGACCTCGACGCCTTCGACGGCCAGATCAAGGGCGAGTTGGGCAACTACGACACCAAGCGCCTGAGCGGCTACCTCAACGTGCCGCTGATCGAGGATGTCCTTGCCTTGCGCTTCGCCGGGGCGATGACCGACCGGCAGGGGTACGACTACAACTCGATCACCAAGAACGCGGTGAACGGCCGTGACCTGTGGTCGGGCCGCCTGACGCTCAGCTTCGAGCCGACCGAACGCATTCGCGGCGACCTCATCTGGGAACGGTTCGAAGAGGACGACAACCGCTCGCGCACGGGCAAGCAGCTCTGCCATCGCGATCCGGGGCCGAGCATGATCGGCTCGACGCCGGTGGTGCATCCGTCAAGCGAGGGCGTCCTCTTCCAGGAAGCCATGCGACCGGCGCTTTTCAGCCAGGGTTGCCGGCCTGGCAGCCTGTACGATGACGCGGCCTTTGGTACTCCCAACGGCCTGGCGCTGCCCTTCGTGTTCGGCATGATAACGCTGGGCGCGGACTGCGGTCCTGGGTGCGCCACGGTCTATGAGCTGGGGTATGACCGCGACAGCAAGCCACAGACGCTCGTGCAGATCGCCGATCCCTATGGCGGGATGATGCAGTCCCGGGATCTGCGCACGATCGCATCCTTCCGCGATCCCGTTTACCGCGCCAAGGCCGATGTTATCGAGCTGAACGTCGATATCGATGTGACGGATAGTCTGACCTTCACGTCGCAGACGGCCTACTCCAAGGATCGGGTTTATTCCTTTCAGGATTTCAACCGGTTCAACACTCAGCCCATATTCACCGACACATCCGGCCTGACCGCCATGTGGATATCGGACTATCCTGACAGCGAGCTGAGCGGCTGGGCGGGCATGGCTCCTGGCGGCATATTCTGCGATCCGCAGCTCGGATGCTCGAATACTCTCGCGGGCTTCGATATTTCCCAGGCCGACGCCGAGCAGTTCAGCCAGGAGTTCCGGCTGCAATCGAATTTCGACGGCCCGTTGAATTTTAGCGCCGGGGCGAACTATACGAAGTTCGACGTTCTGGTGGACTACTATGTATTCTATAATCTGATCACAGCCTTTGCGCTCATGGATCCGTTCAGTCCCGGAACAGGAATGGATTGGGAGAACTGCGCCAATACGGGGTTCGATTTCAACGGGGTCCCTTCCCCGCGGTCGAGCCCCATGGCCGGGTGCCCCTATATCGATCTCAATCCAATCGAGAGCATAGACGGCGAGGGGCATAACTACTTCCGCAGCAAGAACCCCTACAAGCTCAGGTCATGGGCTGGGTTCGGCGAGGCTTACTGGCAGGTCGCCGACGCGGTGAAGATCACGGCGGGGCTGCGCTACACGGAAGATCGAAAGACATTCACGCCGGTTCCCAGTCAGGTTCTGCTGTCGCCCAGCGGCATCGCCGGCGGCACGGTCGCCGCCGGGTATCCCGCCAAGCCGGATATCAAACAGAAGTGGGGCGAATGGACGGGGCGGCTCGGCGTCGATTGGAAGCCGGATCTTGGATTCACCGACGACACGCTGCTGTATGCCTTCTATTCGCGCGGCTACAAAGGCGGCGGCGCCAATCCCCCCAGGCCTGGGTTCGCGACGGCCCCGGAATCGAGGGCGATAGCGCTCGCCAACGGAACATCGCCCGCCACTATCGATTTCTATGAGGCCCTCGGGGTCATTCCCGTCCTGACGCTGACCGGCAACGAGTACGGCGACACGTTCGAGCCCGAGTTTGTCGACGCGTACGAACTGGGGTCGAAGAATACCCTGCTGGGCGGCAGGCTGACCCTGAACACGAGCGCGTTCTTCTACGACTACAAGGACTATCAAGTCTCCCAAATCCGCGACCGCTCGGCGATCAATGAAAACTTCGACGCCAAGACGTGGGGCCTGGAGCTTGAATCCCTGTTCGCGGCTACTGAGAATCTTCGTATTGTATTCAACGTCGGCTATCTCGACACGAAGATCGCCCGTGGCGAGAAGTCCATCGACATCATGGACCGCTCGCAGAGCAATCCGAACTACGTCGTGGTGAAACCCTGGGTCCAACTGCCCTCCAACTGCGTTGTCCCGAGGCCGGTCGTCGAGGCTTATCTTTCGAATAACGAAGGGCTTCCCGGCTATTACCACCTGTGCGGAGGGCTGGGGGGAATTGTCGGCTTGTCGTCCCGCAATGCGACCATCGATCCGGCCACGGGCGTGCGGTACAGCCCGCTGGCCAAGGACGCCGACGGCAACCTGCTCTATCCCGAGCTCAACGGAGGGGCCGGCCTGCACGCCGATCTGGGCGGCAACGAGCTTCCGAATGCGCCGCACTGGACGGTGAATCTCGGTGCGCAGTACTCATGGGACCTGTTCGGCGGCGAATGGAGGGCGACCGTTCGCGGCGACGCCTACTGGCAAAGCCAGAGCTGGGCGCGCGTCTACAACAGCGACCCCTATGACAAGCTGCGCGGCTGGTACAACACCAACCTGTCGTTCTGGATAGAGAAGCCGGACGAGGACCTGAAGATCGAACTCTATGTGAAGAATGCCCTCGACGACACGCCGATCACCGACGCTTTCCTGAACTCGGACGACACCGCGCTGACGACCAATGTCTTCACCCTCGATCCTCGCCTGATCGGCTTCTCGATCCGCAAGGGTTTCTGACCAGCTACCCCGAGGCGGTCCAACTCTGAAGGCGGCGGACCATCATCCGCCGCCTTTCCTTTCTTTCATTTGACATACGGTTGCGTATGTGAACTGCTGGCGGCCTTGGTTCAAAGGAGGTCGCGATGCGGAAGACGGCTTTGGTCATGGCGGCTTTGCTCCTCGGCGCCTGGAGCCCCGGCCCTGCGGCGGTGGAGACCGCCGCGTCCGGCAAGCTTTGGCTGGAGGTTACCCCCGATCCCATGGGCGCGCCCGCCCTGGCGCGGGGCGTGATCGACATCGCCGCTCCCGCACCCGTC
>CAZOHI010000071.1:0-10663 GCA_964579695.1 uncultured Caulobacter sp.
CGGTCAACGACAGCCCGCTGGCGGGCCGCGAGGGCGACAAGGTGCAGAGCCGCGTCATCCGCGACCGCCTGCTGAAGGAAGCCGAATCCAACGTCGCCATCCGGGTGACGGAAACGGCCGAGAAGGACGCCTACGAGGTGTCCGGCCGGGGCGAACTGCAGCTCGGCGTGCTGATCGAGAGCATGCGCCGCGAAGGCTTCGAGGTCTCCATCAGCCGTCCGCGCGTGGTCTTCCAGAAGGACCCGGAGACCGGCGAGCGGCTGGAGCCGATCGAGGACGTGATGATCGACGTGGACGACGAGTTCACCGGCATCGTCATCGAGAAGCTGTCGGCGCGTAAGGCCGAGCTGAAGGACATGGGCCCGTCGGGCGCGGGCAAGACCCGCCTCTCGCTGATGTCGCCGTCGCGCTCGCTGATCGGCTACCAGGGCGAGTTCCTGACCGACACGCGCGGCTCGGGCGTGCTGAACCGCGTCTTCAGCCACTACGAGCCCTACAAGGGCGCCATCGAGGCGGGCCGCAAGGGCGTGCTGGTCGCCAACTCCGACGGCGAGACGGCGGCCTTCGCCCTGTGGAACCTGGAGGACCGCGGCGTGATGTTCGTCGGCGCGGGCGAGAAGACCTACCAGGGCATGATCATCGGCGAGAACAGCCGCGCCGACGACCTCGACGTCAACCCGATGAAGGCCAAGCAGCTCACCAACGTGCGCGCGTCCGGCAAGGACGAGGCCATCCGCCTGACCCCGCCGCGCCGCATGACCCTCGAACAGGCCATCGCCTACATCGAGGAAGACGAGCTGGTCGAGGTGACGCCGAAGAACATCCGCCTGCGCAAGCAGGTGCTGAACCCGTCCTTCCGCAAGCGCCGCGTCAAGGAAGAGTAGGCCGCGACTGCCGCAGGACCCGCGCCAGGTCCTGTTGCAGGAACGGCTTGGCGAGGCGCGCGACGCCGGGCTCGGCGTGCGGCGGAAGCTCCGCGTAGCCCGTGGCCAGTATCACCGGCAGGCCGGGATGCCGCTCGCCGATGGCGTGCGCCAGTTGCAGGCCGGTGACCTGCGGCATCGCGTAGTCGGTGATGACGAGGTCCACCTTCTCGCGCTCCAGCACCGACAGCGCGTCCTTGGCCGAGGTCGAGGGGAAGGCGCGGTGGCCCAGGTCCTCCAGCATGGCGACGGTGTTCATCAGCACCAGGTTGTCGTCGTCGACGGCCAGCACCACCAGGGGCTCGGCCTCGTCGCTCCCGTCGTCCAGCAGGCCGCCGATCGAGAGGTGGCGCTCGGCCCCCTCCCCGGCCTGCGGCAGCCACAGCTCGATCACCGTGCCCTCGCCCAGGCGGCTGCGGATCGTCAGGCGGCCGCCGGACTGTTCGGCCACCCCATGGACCATGGACAGGCCCAGGCCCGTGCCCTTGCCGATCCCCTTGGTGGTGTAGAAGGGCTCGGCGGCGCGGGCCATCGTCTGCTCGTCCATGCCCTGGCCGTTGTCGGCCACCGACAGCAGGACGTAGGGGCCGGGAGCCAGGCCGCCCTCCGTCTGGGTCTCGACCGCCGTGGCGTAGGCCTCGATGACGATGGTCCCGCCGTCAGGCATGGCGTCGCGAGCGTTCACCGCCAGGTTCAGCAGCGCCATCTCCAGTTGGTTGGCGTCGGTCAGGGCGGGCGGCAGCTCGCGTGGGAAACGGGTCTCGATGCGGATCGCCGGGCCGATGGAACGTTCCAGCAGCCCCCGCATGCCGCGCGCCAGTTCGGGCAGGTCGACGGCCGCCGTCTGCATCTCCTGCTTGCGGGCGAAGGCCAGCAGGCGCTGGGTCAGCACCGCGCCCCGCTGCGCGCCCTGCATGGCGTTGTCGATCAAGGGGGTGACGCGCGGATCGTAGGGCAGGCGCTTGCGGACCAGTTCCAGGCTGCCCAGCACCGCCATCAGCAGATTGTTGAAATCGTGCGCCACGCCGCCGGTGAGCTGGCCGATGGCGTCCAGCTTCTGCGACTGGAACAGGGCCTCGCGAGCCTGCTCCAGGGCGCGCTGGGCCTCGGCGCGCTCGGTGATGTCGCGGGTGATCTTGGCGAAGCCGATGATGTCGCCGGTATCGCCCCGGATCGGGTCGATCACGACGTGGGCCCAGAAACGGCTGCCGTCCTGGCGCAGTCGCCAGCCCTCGTTCTCGAACCGCCCCTCGGCGGCGGCCGTGGCCAGCGCCCGCTCCGGCATGCCGATCGCGCGGTCCTCCTCGGTGTAGAACCGCGAGAAGTGCTGGCCGACGATCTCCTCCGGCCGGTAGCCCTTGATACGCTCGGCTCCGGCGTTCCAGTTCGTCACCCGCCCCTCGGGGCTGAGCATGTAGATGGCGTAGTCGGTGACGCCCTGGACCAGCAACCGGAACTGCTCCTCGCTGAGGCGAAGGGTCTCCTCGGCGGCTCTACGCTCCGTCAGGTCGCGGGTGATCTTGGCGAAGCCCGCCAGCTCGCCCGACGGCGTGCGCACCGTGTCGATGACGACATGGGCCCAGAAGCGCGTGCCGTCCTTGCGGATCCGCCAGCCCTCATGCTCGAAGCGCCCCTCGGCCTCGGCCGTGCGCAGGGCGGCCTCGGGCAGTCCGGCGGCGCGGTCCTGGGCAGGATAGAAGCGCGAGAAATGCTCGCCGATGATCTCGGACGGGGCATAGCCCTTGAAGCGCTGCGCCCCGAGGTTCCAGCTCGTCACCCGTCCGTCGACGTCCAGCATGTAGATGGCATAGTCGGTTATCGCATCGACCAGCAGTCGATAGCGGTCGGATTCGGGATGGGTCGCGATGTCCTCCTGCCGATCCATTCCGACCTTGCCCCTGACGGCTACGCAACACCATTGGCGGCGATGGGTTCCTCGTGATGGGCGCATTCAACAGGAAAAGGGGACGGATGGAAGACGGGCCGCCGTCGGGGCATAAGGCCCAGATGCCCAATCCCGTCTTCGCCGACCTGCCGACCACCGTATTCGAGGTGATGAGCGGCCTTTGCCGCCAGACGGGGGCGATCAACCTCGGCCAGGGCTTTCCCGACCAGCCCGGCCCCGAGGCCGTGCGCCGCAAGGCCGCCGAGGAGGTGCTGGACGGCTACAACCAGTATCCGCCGATGCGGGGCCTGCCCGAACTGCGCAGGGCCGCCGCCGCCCACTACGCCCGCTTCCAGGGGCTGGACCTGGACTGGGAGGGCGAGGTCACCGTCACCTCGGGCGCCACCGAGGCGCTGGCGGCGGCCTTCCTGTCGCTGATCCGGCCGGGCGACGAGGTGGTGGTCTTCCAGCCGCTCTACGACGCCTACCTGCCGATGATCCGGCGGGCGGGCGGCGCGCCCAGGCTGGTGCGGCTGGAGCCGCCGCACTGGCGCTTCGACCGGGCGATGCTGGAGGCCGCCTTCAGCGACCGCACGGCGCTGGTGGTGCTGAACAACCCGCTGAACCCGGCGGCCGCCGTCGCGCCCGACGAGGACCTCGCGCTGCTGGCCGAGTTCTGCGTGCGCCACGACGCGGTGGCGGTGTGCGACGAGGTCTGGGAGCAGATCGTCTTCGACCGCCCCTTCCGGCCGCTGATGGCCTTCCCCGGGATGCGCGAGCGGACGGTGAAGATCGGCTCGGCGGGCAAGATGTTCGCCCTGACCGGCTGGAAGGTCGGCTTCCTCGCCGCCGCGCCCGCCCTGACCCGGGCCCTGGCGGGAGCCCACCAGTTCCTGACCTTCACCACCGCCCCCAACCTCCAGGCCGCCGTCGCCTGGGGGCTGGAGAACAGCGAAGGCTGGTTCGCGACGATGCCGGGCGAACTGAAGCGCGCCCGCGACCGGCTGGCGGACGGCCTGGCCGCCGAGGGCTTCAAGGTCCTGCCGGCGGCGGGGACCTACTTCCTCAACGTCGACCTCGCCGCCTCGGGCGTAGCGGCCGACGACGCGACCTTCGCCATGCGGGCGGTGAAGGAGGCGGGCGTCGCCTGCATCCCCGTCTCGGCCTTCTACGAGGAGCGGCCGGTGACGGACGTCATCCGCCTGTGCTTCGCCAAGCGCGACGAGACGCTGGACGCGGGGGTCGAACGGCTGGCGAAGGCGCGCAGGCTCTTTACGCCGTAGCCCCCCCGTCCACCACCACGGTCTGGCCGGTCATGAAGCTGCCGGCGCTGGAGGCGAGGAACACGGCCGCGCCCGCGATCTCGTCCGGCTCGCCGATGCGGCGCATGGGCACCCCCTCGGTCGAGCGCTTGAGGATCTCGGGGTTCTCCCACAGGGCGCGGGCGAAGTCGGTGCGCACCAGGCCGGGCGCGATGCAGTTGACCCGGATGTTGTGGGGGCCAAGCTCGTGGGCGAGGTTGCGGGCGAGCTGGAAGTCGGCCGCCTTGGAGATGTTGTAGGCCCCGATCACCACGTTGCCGCGCAGGCCGCCGATCGATGAGACGATGATCACGGCGCCGTCCTTGCGCGCCTCCATCTCCGGCGTGACCATGCCGATCAGCCAGTTGTTGGCGATGACGTTGTTCTCCAGAATCTTGCGGAACTGGTCGTCCGCGATCCCCGCCATCGGGCCGAAATAGGGGTTGGAGGCGGCGTTGCAGACCACGACGTCGACCTTGCCGAACGCCTTGCGCGTCTCGTCCACCAGCCGCTGGAGGTCCTCCTTCGAGGAGATGTTGGCGGGGACCGCGATGGCCGTCCCTTCGCCGTGCAGCGCGTTCAGGGCGCCCGCGACCTCCTCGCAGGGGCCGGCCTTGCGGGAAGAGATCACCACCTTGGCGCCGTGCTGGGCCATGCGCTCGGCGATGGCCTTGCCGATGCCGCGCGAGGAGCCGGTTATGATGGCGACCTTGCCCGTCAGGTCGAACAGGGTTCCGGCGGCGGCGCTCATGGCTCTCTCCCTAAACGCTTGTTTGAAGCGGCGGCCACCCTAAGGCGGCGCGCGGGCGCGTCAAGCGCACTTCGGCCAGCCGCCCATGTCCAGGTGGAAGTGGTCGGCGTGGGCTTCGTTGTAGTCGGGCGACAGGGTCGTCAGGAACACCTGGCAGGCCCCGTCGCGCACGGCCCTCAGGAAAGCGCCCTTCGGCCCCGGATCGGACCAGTCGCGCGCGACCATCACGTCGCCGCCGTCCGCCAGCCGAAAGCCCGCCACGTCCAGCGCGTTGGCGGTGGCGTGCTCGCTGACCGGCCCCGCCTGTCTGCCGTACATCCGCCGGCAGGAATAGGAGCCGTAGTGCTTCAGCCCCACGACCCCCTGCCCCAGGTGTTCGTAGGCGGCGACCTGCACCACCTGCCGCTCCCAGATCGAGACGGCCAGCGCCTCGCGGCAGGTCATCGGCGCGTCGGCGGGCAGCAGCGGGGCCATGCCGGAGCCGATCAGCACCGCGTCCTCGACGGCGCAGAACTCACCGGACGTCTCGGTGGGCGCCTCGCGGAACTCCAGCCCGCCCTGCGCCAGGATGGCCCGGCAGGCGGCCGGATCGGCCCCGGCCCGCGCCGCCTTGGCGCGCGTGGCGGCCCCCACCGGGTCGATGACGCTGAGCGGCTTCCAGAACAGGTGCTGCGGCGCGACGGTGCGGTCGGCGACCAGGCCCATCAGCCCCACAAGGCCCCACAGCAACACGAAGCCCACCACCCGCGCGGCCAGCGTCTGGCGGCGGGCATGGCGCCGCACATGCGGGTGGGGTACTCGATAAACGGCCATGACGCCCCTCAAGCCGGTTACTCGTCACCGTTCTGGGGCGCCGATCGGCCGCGCGCAAGCTTAGCTGCAGATGTGAAAGCGGCTGCGGTCGAGGTGCAGGTGGTTGCGGTGGGCGGCGTTGTAGTCGGGCGAAAGCGTCGCGCCGAACACCTTGCAGGCCCCATCGCGGACAGCCCGCAGGAAGCGGCCGCGCGTTGTCCTTCCATGGAAATCGTCGATCACCGTGGCCCGGCCGGCGCCCTCCAGCCGGAAGGCCGCCACGTCCAGCGCGTTGGCCGAGGCGTGCTGGCTGAGGCGCCCCTCGGCCCGCCCGTAGACGTTGCGGCAGGCGTAGGTCCCGAAATGCTCGACGCTCGAAACCCGGGCGCCGAGACGCCTTGCCTCGGGCTGCACCACCTGCCGGTCCCACAGGGCGTAGGTCAGGGCCAGCGGGCAGGTCATGGCGGGACCGGCGGGGACCAGGGGCGTCGTCCCGCCGGTCAGCCGCACGGCGTTGGCGACGATGCAGTCGCCTTCCTTGCGGAACGGGACCTCCTCGAACGCCACCCCCGCTTCGCGCAGCGCCGCCCGGCAGCTTTCCGGCTCGGCGAAAGCCCGGGCCAGTTGCAGCGGAGTGGCCGACCCCAGCGGCCGCGACAGGCTGAGCGGCTTCCAGAACAGGTCCTGCGGCGGCGCCCAGCGGTCGATGGCCCCGAACATCAGGATCGCCGCCAGCGCCGCGTCCATAAGGACGGCCGCGACGCCGGCCAGGGCGACGGCGTCCGGCGAGGGCTTGAGACTCAGCTTCACCCAAGGCGCAACGGACGGCGCCCGGCCTCGTTCCTAGCGCCGCGCCCGGAAGAAGCCGCGCAGCAGGTCGGCGCTTTCCTGAGCCAGCACGCCGCCGACCACCTCCGGCCGCCAGTGGCAGGTCGGCTGGTCGAAGAACCGGGGGCCGTGGACGACGGCGCCGCCCTTCGGGTCTTCGGCGCCGAACACCACCTTGCCGATGCGGGCGTGGCTGACGGCCCCGGCGCACATGGCGCAGGGCTCCAGCGTGACGACCAGGGTCAAGCCCGTCAGCCGGTAGTTGCCGAGCCGCGCCGCCGCCGCGCGGATGGCGGCGATCTCGGCGTGGGCGGTGGGGTCGTGGGCGCCGATGGGGCCGTTTCCGGCCCTCGCCAGCACCTCGCCAGTAGCCGGATCGACGATCAGAGCGCCTACCGGCGTCTCGCCCCGCGCCGCGGCGGCTTGCGCCTCCTCGAGGGCGATGCGCATTAAGGGCTCAAGATGGTCCATGATCCGCACCCAACCTGCGACGACGCCCCCGGTCAAGGCGGCGACCGCGTCGCCAAGATGCTCGCCCGCGCAGGCGTCGCCTCCCGCCGCGAGGTCGAGCGCCTGATCGAGGCCGGGCGCGTGGCGCTGAACGGCGATGTCCTGACCACGCCCGCCGTGAAGGTCGAGCCCGGCGACATCCTCACCGTCGACGGGGCGGTGGTGGGCGACGCCGAGCCGACGCGCGTCTTCCGCTATCACAAGCCTGTGGGGCTGGTGACGACCCACGTCGATCCCAAGGGCCGCCCCACGGTGTTCCAGGCCCTGCCCAAGGGGCTGCCGCGGGTGATCTCGGTCGGGCGTCTGGACCTCAGTTCCGAGGGGCTGCTGCTGCTGACCAACGATGGCGGCCTGTCGCGGGCGCTGGAGCTGCCGTCGAGCGGCTGGGTGCGCCGTTATCGCGCGCGAGCGTTCGGGGACGCGACGCAGGAGAAGCTGGACAAGCTGAAGGACGGCATCACGGTCGAGGGCGTCCGCTACGGCTCGATCGAGGCCAAGCTCGACAAGGCCAGCGGCCGCAACGTCTGGATCACCCTCACCCTGGCCGAGGGCAAGAACCGCGAAGTCCGCCGGGTGCTGGAGGCGCTGGGCCTGAAGGTCAACCGCCTGATCCGCCTGTCCTATGGGCCGTTCGCGCTGGGGACCCTGGCGCAGGGCGAGGTCGAGGAGGTCGGCCCCCGCGTCATCCGCGAACTGCTGGCCGGGATCGTGCCGCCGCAGAACATGCCGAAGGGGGACCGGCCCGCGTTCAAGACGGCAGTGGGCGCGGCGCCCCAGCGCCGCGCCCCGACGGAGGGCGCGGCCAAGCCCGCGGCGGAGGCGCCTGCCCCCGCCAAGAAGACCTACAAGGCGGGTTGGGCCAAGCCGAAGGCCAGGAAGCCCTATCGCGGGCCGCCTAATCCGAAGAAGCGCGGTTAGAGCTGGCCGCGCAGAGCGGATGGAACGTCAGCGGGGGCGGAATGGCCGTCCCGGAAGATGGTCAGGCCGTCGCCAGCGCCGTCTTCTCCACGGTCTTGACCACGTCCGACATGATGCCCGTGAGCTGGAAGTCCTTGGGCGTATAGACGCGGGCCACGCCCATCTGGCGCAGGATCAGCTCGTCTTCCGGCGGGATGATGCCGCCGACGACGACCGGCACGTGGTCCATGCCGTCGGCCCGCATCAGGCGCACCGTCTCCTGCACGAGGTCGAGGTGCGAGCCGGACAGGATCGACAGGCCCACCACGTGCGCCTCGCCCTCCTTCGCCCGGCTGACGATCTCGGCGGGGGTGGAACGGATGCCGTCGTAGATCACCTCCATGCCCACGGCGCGGGCGCGCGTGGCGATCTGCTCGGAGCCGTTGGAGTGGCCGTCCAGGCCCGGCTTGCCGACCAGGAAGGTCAGGGTGCGGCCCAGGACGGCCGAGACGCGCTCGACCTCCTTCTTCACCGCCTCGATGTCCTCGGCGCCTTCGGAGGAGACGACCAGCGCCACGCCCGTCGGGCCGCGGTATTCGCCGAACACCTCGCGGAGCGCGAAAGCCCACTCGCCGGTGGTCACCCCCGCCTTGGCGGCGGCGATGGAGGCGGGCATGACGTTGCGGCCTTCGGCGGCGGCGGCCTTCAGGTCCGCCAGGGCCGTCTCGACCGACCCGCCGTCGCGGGCCGCGCGCCAGGCCTTCAGCTTGGCGACCACGTCGGCCTCCAGCCGTGGGTCGACCGTCTCGATGGAGCTTTCGCCCGCCGACAGCGGGGACTCCTCGGTTTCCGTCCAGCGGTTGACGCCGACGACGGTCATCTCGCCGGTCTCGATGGCCCGGGCCCGCTGGGCGTTGGAGCCGACGAGCTGGCCCTTCATGTAGCCGATGGCCGCTTCCGAGCCGCCCAGTTCGTCGATCCTGGCCAGTTCGGCCATGGCCCCCGCCTTCTGCTCGGCGACCTTGGCCTCGACGACGTGCGAGCCGGCGAAGAGGTCCTCGTATTCCAGCAGGTCCGTCTCGTAGGCGAGCACCTGCTGCATCCGCAGCGACCACTGCTGGTCCCACGGGCGGGGCAGGCCCAGCGCCTCGTTCCAGGCCGGAAGCTGGAGGGCGCGGCAGCGGGCGTCCTTCGACAGGGTGACGGCCATCGCTTCCAGCAGGATGCGGTAGACGTTGTTCTCCGGCTGCGGCTCGGTCAGGCCCAGCGAGTTGACCTGCACGCCGTAGCGGAAGCGGCGGGCCTTGGCGTCCTGCACGCCGTAGCGGTCGCGCAGGATCTCGTCCCAGAGCTGGGTGAAGCTGCGCATCTTGCACATCTCCGTCACGAACCGGACCCCGGCGTTGACGAAGAAGCTGATGCGCGAGCAGACGACCTCGAAGTCCTCCTCCGGCACCTGGCCGCCCGCCCGCACGGTGTCGAGCACGGCGATGGCGGTGGCCAGCGCATAGGCCAGCTCCTGCTCCGGCGTCGCTCCCGCCTCCTGCAGGTGGTAGCTGCACACGTTCATCGGGTTCCACTTGGGAACCTCGCGGTAGCACCAGGCGATCATGTCGCCGATCAGGCGCAGGGAAGGCTGCGGCGGGAAGATGTAGGTGCCGCGGCTCAGGTATTCCTTGATCAGGTCGTTCTGGGTCGTGCCCTGGAGCAGCTTGCGGTCGGCGCCCTGCTCGTCGGCCAGCGCGACATAAAGCGACAGCAGCCACGCCGCCGGGGCGTTGATGGTCATGGAGGTGTTCATCCGATCCAGCGGGATCTGGTCGAACAGCGTCCTCATGTCGCCGATGTGCCCCACCGGCACGCCGACCTTGCCCACCTCGCCGCGCGCCAGGATGTGGTCGGCGTCGTAGCCCGTCTGCGTCGGCAGGTCGAAGGCCACCGAAAGGCCCGTCTGGCCCTTGGCGAGGTTCGCCCGGTACAGGGCGTTGGACTTGGCCGCAGTCGAGTGGCCCGCATAGGTGCGGAAGATCCACGGCGCGTCAGGAGCGTGCTGGAAAGGCTTGTTGGACATGGGGAAACAGGGCTCCTGCAACCTATCGCAACGCACAATAGGCCCCCCGCCCGACGTGCTGCGATGCAAAAATACTCTTGCCAGTTTCGCGGTCTTGTCACACGGTCATGCCTCTGCGGCAAGCGGTCAGCGGCCTTCACGGGCATGCTGTTGCGCAAAAACCGCGCATAACGACGGGTACGTAGCGGCCTCCCCCCAGGCCGCCGAGCGGCCCGCGCATGCCTCGTTTCGGCGGGGTGATACTGCATTGCAACAAGAGTGCTCCGGGGAGCCCCATCATGACCGTCGCCACGCTTGAGAAGACCGTGGAAAAGGACCTGTACGAGATCGGCGAGATTCCGCCGCTCGGCCACGTGCCCGCCAACATGTACGCCTGGGCCATCCGCAAGGAGCGCCACGGCAAGCCGTCCACCGCCATGCAGGTGGAAGTCGTCCCGACCTGGGAGATCGGCGAGGACGAGGTCCTGGTCCTCGTGATGGCCGCGGGCGTCAACTACAACGGCGTGTGGGCCGCCCTGGGCGAGCCGATCTCCACGCTGGACGGCCACAAGCATCCCTACCATGTCGCAGGCTCCGACGCCTCGGGCATCGTCTGGAAGGTCGGCCGCAAGGTGAAGCGCTGGAAGGTGGGCGACGAGGTCGTCATCCACTGCAACCAGGACGACGGCGACGACGAGGAGTGCAACGGCGGCGACCCGATGTTCT
>CAZOHI010000072.1:0-10507 GCA_964579695.1 uncultured Caulobacter sp.
CGCGCAACATCTTCCCGTCCAACATCCAGGGCCTGCCGACCTGGTACGAGGTGCGGGTCAGCGGCGAGGGATGGATGGGCCGCCGGGGCGGGGTGGATCTGATGGTCGCCATGAACCCCCAGACCTGGGACCGCGACCTCGCCGAGATCGAGACCGGCGGCTACCTGTTCTACGACTCCACCAAGCCGATGCCGCCGTCGAAGTTCCGGGATGACATCACCGTCGTCGGCGTGCCCCTGACGCGCCTGTGCAACGCGGCCTATCCCGAGCCGTCGAAGCGCAAGGTGCTGAAGAACATCATCTATCTCGGCGCGCTGTCCTACCTGATCGGCATCGACGCCGAGCTGCTGGAGACCCTGCTGGCCGAGGAGTACGCCTCCAAGCCCAAGCTGATCCCCGACAACCTCGAGGCCCTGAGCCTCGGCCGCGAATACGCGCGGGAGAACCTCAAGCCCCTCGGCCTCCAGCTTCGCCGCGCCGACGGCATCGGCGACCGCATCTTCGTCGAGGGCAACGCCGCCGCCGCCCTGGGCGCGGTCTATGGGGGCGCGACCGTGTGCGCCTGGTATCCGATCACGCCGTCCACCTCGCTGGCCGAGGCCTTCACCGACTACTGCAAGAAACTGCGCACCGACCCGGACGGCAAGGCGCGCTACGCCATCGTCCAGGCCGAGGACGAGATCGCCTCCATCGGCATGGTCGTGGGCGCGGGCTGGAACGGGGCGCGGGCCTTCACCTGCACCTCCGGGCCGGGCGTGTCGCTGATGCAGGAGTTCATCGGCCTCTCGTACTTCGCCGAAATCCCCGCCGTGATCTTCGACGTGCAGCGCGGCGGGCCGTCCACCGGCATGCCGACCCGCACCCAGCAGTCGGACATCCTCTGCGCCGCCTACGCCAGCCACGGCGACACCAAGCACGTGCTGCTGCTGCCCGAGGGGCCGGGGGAATGCTTCGAGTTCGGGGCGCTTTCCTTCGACCTCGCCGACCGTCTCCAGACGACCGTATTCGTCATGCTCGACCTCGACATGGGCATGAACGAGTGGCTGACGGCGCCCTTCCAGTGGGACGACACGCGCCGCCTCGACCGGGGCAAGGTGATGACCGCGCAGATGCTGGAGGCGGGCGCCGACTTCGGCCGCTACCGCGACGTGGACGGCGACGGCGTGCCCTACCGCACCTATCCGGCCACCCACCCGTCGAAGGGCGCCTACTTCACGCGGGGCACCTCGCGCGACCGCTACGCCCGCTATTCGGAGGAGGGCGCAGTCTATGTCGACAACATGGAGCGGCTGCTGCGAAAGTTCGAGACGGCGCGCTCGCTCGTCCCCCCGCCCATCCACAAGCCGGCGGCCAGGCGCACCTCCTACGGCGTCATCTACTACGGCTCCACCAGCCCGGCGATGGACGAGGCGCTGGCCCAGCTGGAGGGCCAGGGGCTTTGCCTGGACGCCCTGCGGGTGCGGGCCTTCCCCTTTCCCGGCGAGGTGTTCGACTTCATCGCCGAGCACGAGCTGGTCTTCGTGGTCGAGCAGAACCGCGACGCCCAGCTCCGCACCCTGCTGATCAACGAGGGCGGCGTCGATCCGGCCCGCCTCGTGAAGGTGCTGCACTACGAGGGCGCGCCGATCACCGCCCGCTTCATCACCGGCGAGCTGAAGGCGCGGATGTCGTCCACCGGCGCTGCGAGCAAAGGGGAGATGGCCAAATGACCTACATCGCCAAGCCGGTCTTCCATCACCCGTCGCTGGACCGGAACGCGCTGGGCTTCACCCGCCGCGACTACGAGGGCAAGGTCTCGACCCTGTGCGCCGGGTGCGGCCACGACTCGATCAGCGCCGCCATCGTCCAGGCGTGCTTCGAGATCGACCTGGAGCCGCATCGCCTGGCCAAGCTGTCAGGGATCGGCTGCTCGTCCAAGACGCCGGACTATTTCCTGGGCGCCAGCCACGGCTTCAACACCGTCCACGGGCGGATGCCCTCGGTGCTGACGGGCGCCAACCTCGCCAACCGCGAGCTGATCTACCTCGGCGTCTCGGGCGACGGGGATAGCGCCTCCATCGGCCTCGGACAGTTCGCCCACGCCATGCGGCGCGGCGTCAACATGGCCTACATCGTCGAGAACAACGGGGTCTACGGCCTGACCAAGGGCCAGTTCTCGGCCACCGCCGACAAGGGCTCGAAGTCCAAGAAGGGCCTCGTCAACCACGACAGCGGCATCGACCTGATCGCCATGGCGCTGCAACTGGGCGCGACCTTCGTCGCCCGCTCCTTCTCCGGCGACAAGGACCAGCTCGTGCCGCTGATCAAGGCGGCCCTGCGCCACAAGGGCGCGGCCTTCATCGACGTGCTGAGCCCCTGCATCGCCTTCAACAACCACGCCGGCTCGACCAAGAGCTTCGACTGGGTGCGCGAGCACAACGAGGCGGTGAACCGGCTGGACGTGATGGTCGGCCGCACGCCGATCACCGCCGCCTACGATCCCGGCGACCTGGTCAGCATCGCCCAGCACGACGGCTCGGTCCTGAACCTGCGCAAGGTGGCGGCTGATTACGACCCCACCGACCGGGTCGGCGCCATGGCCTTCCTCCAGCAGAAGCAGGCGGTGGGCGAGGTGGTCACGGGCCTGCTCTACATCGAGCCCGACGCCGACGAACTGCACGACTACCTCGGCACGGTCGCCAAGCCCCTGAACGGGCTGTCGGACGAGGAACTGGTCCCCGGCTCCGCGGCGCTGGAGGCGATCAACGCGTCGCTGCGCTAGCTTCGAAGCGCCACTTCAGCGTCAGGATGGCGGCGGCCTCCAGCAGGCAGACGCTGTTGGCCCCGATGATCGGCCAGCTCTCCAGCAGCACGCCATAGGCCACCCACAGGGCGAACCCCGTCACGGTGATGGCGTACATGCGCAGGGAGATCGAGGAGGCGTCCTTCTCGCGCCAGATCTTCAGGAGCTGCGGCGTGAAGCTGGTCATCGAGCAGATGGCCGCCCCCGTGCCGATGGCCTCGACCGCGAACCCAGCCATCGCTCCGCCCTCCGTGAATCCGAGGGGAGGAATGCCCGGCCCGGAGGCCGGTTCCGTCGAAGCGTTAGAACATCACCCGGCCGGTCAGCTTGACGTTGTAGCGCTGCTCGTTGTCGGCGGCTTCCATCTCGCCTTCCAGGGCGAGGTAGGACATCGCCGTGCCCATTTTCAGGGCCAGCGCCACGATGGCCGCCCCGTTGCCCGGCTCCATCGGCGACAGGGCGAAGGAGCCGCCGCCCGCCTTGAAGGCCGCAACGGTGTCGCCCATCTCGCCCGCCAGGATCTGGCGGAAGCCGACGCGCATTTCCGGGCGCCACCAGAAGTCGCGGCCGAACTCGGCGCCGAAGGCCACCTCGGCGGTGCCCGACAGGCGGCTGGAGGTGCGGTCCTCGATGATCTGGTCCAGGCCCCCGCCGCCGTTCTCCTCGCGGCCTTCCTCGCTGAGGTAGAAGTAGTCCACGTAGACGCCGGGACGGGCGTAGAAGCGGCCGAACCGCTGCTCGTACTGGACGCCCGCATGGCCGGCCAGGGTGTAGCCGTTCCAGGTGGCGGTCGATTCGCGGATCAGCAGGGTCGCCGGGTCGATGAACCGGCGCGTGCCGTCGAGCCAGGCGTAGCCCGCCCCGCCGCGCACCGAGAACAGCCACGAACCGGCGGCCCGGCGCCAATAGAGGCCCGCTTCCAACTGCGAGACCGTGGTCTGCTCGCCGACCTTGGCGGCGTTGTCCTGCTCCTCGGCGGTGACGTAGGCGAGGGTCGCGCCCAGCGCGCCGCCGTCGGCGCCCATCGCCTCGTAGCCGGCGACGAAGCCGAACGCCTTGGCTTCCGAGCCCAGGGTCTCGCCGCCTTCGCGGTCGACCTGCAGGTTCAGCTCCTGGAACCAGACGCTGTCCGGGCCGTAGCGCTGGCGCAGGTCCGGCTTGGTGGCGATGGCGCGGGCGATGGAGATCTGCGCCATGTCCAGGGCCGAGAACAGGCCCTCGCCCTGGTCGGGCAGCAACTGGTCGTAGAGGCCCAGGAAGCCCGCCTGCGTCGTCGGACGCAGCAGCGCGTCGCGCAGGCCCTCGTCCTGGCCGAGGACGGCGTAGACCGCGTCGAAGGCCGCGCCCTCGGCCGCGTTCATGCCGGCTTCGTTGGCCAGGCGGCGGCGGATGGCCAGGTTGACCTCGCCGGTCGCCTCGTCGGCGTCGACGCCGACGACATAGATGTAGGGGGCGCTGCCCAGCAGGCTCTCGTCGATGGCGCCGGACGTCAGCGTCCCGGCGTCGATGATGAGGTAGTCCTTGGTGTCGCCGAGGTTGTCGAACGTCAGCAGGCCCTTGACCGTGACGCCGATCTTGGCGCCGTCCTCGATGTTGGCCGTGTCCACCACGAAGCGGGTGGAGGTGTCGTCGTCCGGGTTGATGGCGACGATCAGGGCGCCCTCGCCGCCGATATCCAGGTCGCGGCCATAGATGGTGTCGGTCTCGGTGATGAACATCGTGCCGTCGGTGAGCGCGATGTCGAGGGCCTTGCCGGCCGTCGTGCCCTGGATGCGGCCTTCGAAGTAGGCGCCGCCCGTGATGTTCAGGGCGTCCTCGCCCGCGCCCAGGTTGACGTTGCCGAACATCCGCCCGTTGGCGAGGTTCAGCGTGTCGTCGCCCGAGCCGGTCATGATGTCGCCGACGATCAGCGGCTCGTCGGCGTCGTCCACGCCGTCGCCGTCCGCGTCGGGATCGTCCACGCCGTCGTCGCCGTCATCGCCGTCGTCCACGCCCGACTGGGTGATGGTCACGCCCGTCGTGTTGGCCCGCACGTCGATGGCGATGCGCCGGGCCGAAGCGTCGACTTCTTCGTCGGCCCCGTCGATGTTGCTGTCGTCGACGTCGTCGGCGTCGTCGTTCGGGCTGATCGCGGCCTGGATGCGGCCGGTGTTGGTGATCGTCTCCAGAGTGCCGCTCTGGTCGAAGATGCCGATCGCCGTGCCCTTCTCGCCGCCCACCACGGCGGTGATCGAGCCGCTGTTGGTGAAGGTGTTGCCGGCCACCGTCGCGTTCTCGCCGATCCACACGCCATAGGCGCTCTGCCCGATCTCGAGGATGCTGGGCTTGGACAGGTTGATGGCCTGGGCGGTGATCGTCCCGGCATTGACCAGGTCGCCCTCGACGATGGTGTTCCCGCCGAGCTTGATGCCCGTGGCGATGGGCGTCGTGGGGGTCGTGCCGGTGGGCAGGCTTTCCTTGCCGGTGGCCTGGGCGGTGATCTCGCCGTCGTTGCGCAGGTCGCCTTCCAGCACCGCGCCGGTGTCGAGGTCCACCGCGACGGCGGCGGCCTTGAGCGCGACGGCGGTGATCTTGCCGTCCAGGCGCGCGCCGCCTTCCAGCGTGGTCGTTCCGCCGCCCTGGCCGCCGATCTTCAGCGCCGTGGCGCCGACCTCGTCATAGACGCCGCTGGCGGCGATGGCGCCCTTGACCACCAGGCCATAGGCGTCGTCGCCCGTGGCGGCCACCTGGCCGATGGTGATGGAGCCGGTCTCCGAGCCGATCAGCAGGGCCGGGGAGGAGCCGATTGAGGTGATCGAGCCGCCCGCGCCTTCCTCGGCGTCGGGGATGCCGTCGTCGTCCTCGTCGTCCTCCTCGTCGTCCGCATTGGCGGGACGGGCGCTGTCGACCAGGATGCCGCCGCCGATGTTGCTGGCGACCAGCACGGCCGGGCCGCCCTGCATCAGGTCGTCCTCGTCGAGGTCTTCGATTATGTCGTCGCTGGGACGGCTGGCGTAGCGGTAGCCGCGCGCGCTGACCGAGCCCTGGATGCGGAACAGGCCGCCCACCTCGTCCTCGACCGCCACCGCGACCGAATCCTTGCCCAGGACCGCGACCGTGCCGCGGATGTCGAGGTCGCCGGTGATCTCGCCGGTGTTGCGGATGCCGTAGGATTCGTTGCCGGTGACGCTGATCGAGCCGCGATGATGCAGGTCGCCGTCCAGGCCGGACTCGATGCTGACGCCCGCCGACTGGTTGCCCTCGATGGTGATCAGGGCGCCGATGTCGTTCAGCACGTCGCCGGTCAGCATGCCGGCGCCGCCGGTCACGCGGATGCCGTAGCGGCCCGTGCCCTTCGCGAAGGCCTCGTCCACGCCACCGTCGAGGTCGCCGTCGCCGATCTCGTCGCCCGAGCCTTCGGACGGTTCGTCGTTCGGGGGCGTGTAATCCTCGAGGATCGAGATCGTGCCCTTGTTGGTGATGTTCGCCGACAGGCCGCCGGCCGCCTGGATGCCGACCGAGCCGTCGACGTCGGTCGTGCCGATCGCGCCTTCGTTGACGACGCTGTCGTTGCTGTCGATCTCCAGCGCCGGGCCGGTGACGGTCGGCTTGATGCTGCCGGTGCTGGTGACCTTGACGTCGAGGCCGCCCGTGGAGGTCTTCACCGGGGCCGTGACCGCCGTCGTGATCTCGGTCACGGTCTGCGCCATCGCGCCCGCGCCGAAGATCAGGAGAGGAGCGGCCGCCACGGACGCGACCAGACGCTTGCGCTGCATACGGATCAAACCCCGACTAAGTTCGGCGACTGTCTTCGTCCCCTCGCGGTGCGGCGAAATTGCGTCATCCTGCACGTCGCTTCCCCCCTGGGACCGCCTCGTCTATCGCAAGCATCGCAAGGGCGCCATATCTGCGTGCGCAATTCAGGGCTTTCCAAGCGAGAATCGAGCCGTTCGCCCATGCCGTTCCTGCCGTCGCCCGACAGCGACATCCTGGAGACCCTGCCCGATCCGGTGATGGTGGTGGCCGCGCGCCGCCGCGAGGACGCCGCCGACCGCCAGATCGCCTTCGCCAACGCCGCCGCGCGCGAACTGTTCCGCCTGAACGGCCAGGCGCGGCTGCTGGTCACCGCCATCCGCCACCCGAAGGTCCTCGACGCGGTGGACGAAAGCCTGTTCGAAGGCGCCGACCGGGAGGTGGCCTATGACGCCGTCGGGGCCCAGGACCGCCACTGGCTGGTGCTGTCGCGGCCCCTGGGCGAGGACGCCGAGGGCGCGCGGCAGGCCCTGGTCATCCTGCGCGACCAGACCGACGCCCGGCGCAGCGAGCGGCTGCGCGCCGACTTCCTGGCCAACGCCAGCCATGAACTGCGCACGCCGCTCGCCTCCCTGACCGGCTTCATCGAGACCCTGCGCGGCCACGCCAAGGACGACCCCGCCGCCCGCGAGCACTTCCTGTCCATCATGCAGGCCCAGGCCGAGCGGATGGCCCGGCTGATCGACGACCTGATGAGCCTGTCGCGGATCGAGCTGAACGAGCACATCGCTCCCTGCGGCCGCGTGGACCTGGGGGTGGCCGCCGCCGATGTGGTCGGCGCCCTGGCCCCCCAGATCGCCGAGCGGGCGGTGAACGTGGACCTGTCGCCCCCGCCCGGCGCCGTGGTCGAGGGCGACCGCGACCAGATCGTCCAGGTGATCCAGAACCTCGTCGACAACGCCCTGAAGTACAGCGTTCCCGGCGGGACGGTGCGGGTCGAGATCGCCCCCGGCCTGACGCCCGAGGCGGCCACCGCCCCGCGAATCGAGGGTGGCGCGCGCCAGTCGCTGCTTACCCCCGACCACGACGCGGGCGAGCGCTATATAGCGGTGCGGGTGAGCGACGCCGGGCCGGGCATCTCCCGCCAGCACCTGCCGCGCCTGTCCGAGCGCTTCTACCGCGCCCCCGGACAGAAGAGCGGCGAGCGGTCGGGCACGGGCCTGGGGCTGGCCATCGTCAAGCACATCATGAACCGCCACCGCGGCGGCCTGGCGGTGGAAAGCGCCGAGGGCCGTGGGGCGGCGTTCACGGTCTACTTCCCGCAGACCTGACCGCTGTCACGGAACTGTCACGGAACTGTCGCACAGGATGAGCATTGGCGGGCGAGAAGGCCCGCGTGCTGATCCTCATCGCCCTCCTCGCTCTCACCGCCTTCTCGGCGCTGGCCTTCGGGCTCGGGCGCCGCCGCGCGCTCAGTGCGGCGCAGGGCGATCCCGTCAGCCTGCACTCCCTGCCCGGCTACCACGGCGCATACGCCGCGCTGTGGGCGGGCGGTCCGGCGCTGCTGCTCCTGCTGGCGACGCTGATGTTCGGGGCGAGCCTGCCCGAGAGCGCGCCCCAGGCGGCGGTGCTGGGCGGGGCGGCCGTGCTGGCGGTGGCCGGCGTCATGCTGGCCCTGCGCCGCATCGGCCGCGACTTCCGCGCCCGCAACCGGGTCGAGGGCTGGACCGGCTTCCTGCTGGCGGCCTGCGCGGGGGCGGCGGTCCTGACCACCCTGGGCATCGTCGGCTCGCTGGCCTTCGAATCGGTGCGCTTCTTCCAGTCGGTGCCGGCCGCCGAGTTCCTGCTGGGGACCCAGTGGAGCCCGCAGATCGCCATGCGCTCCGACCAGGTGGCGGGCTCCGGCGCCTTCGGGGCCGTGCCGCTGTTCGCGGGCACCTTCCTGATCATGCTGATCGCCATGCTGGTGGCCGCGCCAGTCGGGCTGTTCTCGGCCATCTACCTGTCCGAGTATGCGGGCAGGACGACCCGCGCGGTGGTAAAGCCGCTGCTGGAGATCCTCGCGGGCGTGCCGACCGTGGTCTACGGCTTCTTCGCCGCCCTGACCGTCGGGCCGCTGTTCCGCGCCGGGTTCAACTGGCTGGGCGCCCAGCTCGCGGGCGGGCCGATGGACCCCCTCGCCCAGTACCTGATGACGGTCCAGAACCAGATGGCGCTCGTCGCCGGGGCCGTCATGGGGATCATGCTGATCCCCTTCGTCTCCTCGCTGTCCGACGACATCATCAACGCCGTGCCGCAGACCCTGCGCGACGGCAGCTACGCGATGGGCGCGACCAAGTCCGAGACGGTCAAGAGGGTCATCCTGCCCGCCGCCCTGCCGGGGATCATGGGGGCCATGCTGCTCGCCATCTCGCGGGCCATCGGCGAGACCATGATCGTGACCATGGCCGCGGGCCTCCAGGCCAAGCTGACCGCCAACCCGCTGGACACCGTGACCACCGTCACCGTCCAGATCGTCACCCTGCTCACCGGCGACCAGGAGTTCGACAGCCCCAAGACGCTGGCCGCCTTCGGCCTGGGCCTGACCCTCTTCGTCGTCACCCTGATGCTCAACATCGTCGCGCTGCGCATCGTCCAGAAATACCGCGAACAGTATGACTGACGCCGCGCAAGCCCGCCTGAAGAAGCGCCACGCCGCCGAGCGCCGTTTCCGCCTCTACGGGCGGCTGGCCATCGTGACCGCGCTCACCTTCCTGACCGTGCTGCTGGTGCGGATCGGGATGCAGGGCTACTCGACCTTCGAGACTTACACGATCAGCCTGCCGGTCCACCTGGACGAGACGAGGATCGACCGCGCCTATCCGGCCGGGAGCAACTTCGACTACCTCGTGGCGACCGCGACCCTGGACAAGCTCGGCGTCGCCGACGACGAGTTCGGCCTGGCCTCGGGCAAGGCGATGGACCTCGTCTCCCGCGACCTGGGCTTCCAGATCCTGGACATGGTCAAGGCCGACCCCTCGGTGATCGGCACGACGGTCACGATCACCGGCCCGGTCAAGGCCGACGCCGACCTCTACTACAAGGGCCAGCTCTCGCGGCAGGTCCCCGAGGACAGCCGCAAGCTGGACGACCAGCAGCTCGAATGGCTGGACCGGCTGAAGGCCGACGGCCTCGTCAGCGGCGGCTTCAACTTCGCCTTCTTCACCAAGTCCGACTCCACCGAGCCGGAGCAGGCGGGCGTCCTGGGCGCCATCGTCGGCAGCGCCCTGATGCTGCTGGTCACCGCCCTGATCGCGGTGCCGACCGGCGTGCTGGCCGCCGTCTGGCTGGAGGAGTTCGCGCCGAAGAACCGCTGGACCGACGTCATCGAGGTCAACATCAACAACCTCGCGGCGGTGCCCTCCATCGTCTACGGCCTGCTGGGCCTGGCGGTGTTCATAAACTGGCTCGGCGCCCCGCGCTCGGCCCCGCTGACCGGCGGGCTGGTGCTGGCGCTGATGGCCCTGCCCACCGTCATCATCGCCACCCGCGCGGCGCTGAAGGCCGTGCCCCCCTCGATCCGCGAGGCGGCGCTGGGGGTCGGGGCCTCCCGCACCCAGACCGTCTTCCACCACGTCCTGCCCCAGGCCATGCCGGGGGTGATGACCGGGGTGATCCTGTCCCTGGCCCACGCGCTGGGCGAGACCGCGCCGCTGCTGATGATCGGCATGGTCTCCTTCGTGCCGGGCGTGCCCGAGACCATCAACAGCGCCGCCACCGTCCTGCCCGTGCAGGTGTTCATCTGGGAGAACGCGTCCGAGCGGGCCTTCCATGAGCGCACCGCCGCGGCCATCATCGTCCTGCTGGGCTTCATGATCGTCATGAACGCGGCGGCGGTGGTGCTGCGCCGCCGGATGGAGCGGAGGTGGTGATGAACGACGTTCCCTCTCCTCACGAGCCCGACATGGCCCACGAAGCCCCCATACACATGCAGGTCTCCCGCACGGCGGCCGC
>CAZOHI010000073.1:0-10481 GCA_964579695.1 uncultured Caulobacter sp.
GAAATCCGGTAGGCGAGGTTGGTGTCGCCCAGCAGCGCCTTCAGCGCCTCCTCCGGCGTGAGCTGGCCGCGCACGGCGGGGGCCCGGCGGTTGCGGGTCAGTTCGGCGGAGATGATGATCTCCCGCTCGCTCTGCTGGCCGAAGCGGGTCAGGGCGCCGTCGAGGTCCTGGGCGGGAATATCGAACACCACCGTGTGCGCCTGCGCCGCCGCGAACTGCGGCGCGAAGGCGACGACGGCGCATCCCGCCAGCAGCGCCCCGCGAACGGACTTGAACGGCAAACCTGTCATCTGGATCTCCCCCCTTGTGGTCCGGGCCGCTGACGCGCTTCCCGTTGGAGCCCAAAACGGATGCCGGAGGATTTCCCTTACCCCTGGCTCAATATTTCGCGGCGTGGAGCACCAGCGAGCCGTCATCCGCGGCCCTCACCTCCACCGGCAGGACCTCGGCGACCGATTGCGCGAAGCGGGCCGGGTCGCCCGTGCGGAAGACGCCCGTGACCCGGTAGGCGGCGATGGACGGATCGGCCAACGCCACCGGGCGGTCGGTGTAGCGGTTGATCTCGGCCACCGCCTCGGCCAGCGAGGTCGCCTTCAGCACCACCACGCCGGACCGCCAACTCGTCTGCAACGCCACATCGGCGGCCTTCACCGTCATCGGCGCCGTCGGTTCGGCCTCCAGCAATTCACCGGCGGTCATTTCGACCTGCTGGGCGGGCGGGGCCTTCGGCGCCGCCACGCGGGCCACGCGCACCACGCCCTCCACCAGCGCCACCCGCACCCGGCCGGCGTCGAGCCGCACGTCGAAGGTCGTGCCCACCGCCGTGATCCGCCGGTCGCCGGCATAGACCTGGAACGGGCGGTCCTTGTTCTTGGCCACCTCGAACAGCGCCTGGCCGCGCACCAGCCGCACGCCGCGCTCGCGGCCGGTGTAGGCGACCTTGAGCAGGCTGCCGGTGTTGAGCAGCGCGACCGACCCGTCCGGCAATGTCACGCTGGCCCGCTCGCCCACCGCCGTGCGGTAGATGGCGGCGTTGGGGTTCAAGGCCGGGATCAGCGGCCCCGCCGCCTCCTCCAGCCGCGAGACGGTCGGGCGGGTGTCCGGCCACAGCATCGCCCACCCGGCGCCCAGGACGGCCAACGCCGCCACGGCCGCCGCCGCCGCGACCAGCCGCGAGCGCCGGGGCCGGGCCGACAGCGCGGCCAGCGCCGAGCGCCGCATCTCCATCATCTCCGGGTGGGCGGAATAGCGCGCCGGCGTCAGGACCGCCTCGCGCGCCCGCTCATAGGCCTCGGCGTTGGCGGGGTCGGCGGCCAGCCAGGCGCGCAGGGCGGCGTCCTGCTCCGGCGTCATGCCGCCCTCGTCCTCCATCGCCAGCCAGCGGACGGCCTGCTCGCTCATTGCGCCCGCCCCAGACGTTCGACCAAGTGGGCCATGGCGATGCGCAGGTGTTTTTCGATGGCGCTGATCGACAGCCCCATGCCGCGTGCGATCTCGACCTGCTTCATGTTCTCCAGCCGCGCCAGCACGAAGATGTGCCGCGTGCGCTCGGGCAACTCGCGCAAGGCGGTCAGCACCTCGGCCAGCTCCTCCTGCGCCACATAGACGATCTCGGGCGAGGCCTCGGCCTGGGCGTGCAGGGCCTCGTTGTAGACCACGTGCCGCCCCCGCGCCCGGGACTTCGCCCGGCGATGATAGTCCACCGCCGCGTTGGCCGCCGTCTCGAACAGGTAGCGCTCCAGCTTCTCGATCCCGGCCACGCCCTGGCGGCGGGTCAAGCGGTCGAAGACCTCCTGCGCCACGTCCTCGGCGTCCATCGACGGCACGCCCCGGCGCTCGAAATAGCGCACCAGCGCCGGGCGGAAGGCGCGCGACAGCGCCTCGACCGCGGCATGGTCGGCGGCTCTTTCGGCAGACAAGGGCGCCTTCCCCATCACATCGTCCACTGCCCCGCGCCCCGGACGGACGCGCGCCTGAACCTCCCCAAACGCAAGCGGGCGGAAAAACCTTACCCCATGGCGCAGAAAAAGGCGGCGGATGGTGATCCGCCGCCCCCAGATGGTCCGGCGCGAGAGCCGGGGGACCTAGCCGCCGAAACCGATGGCCACCTTGAAGTAGGGGCCATCGATGGTCCGGTCGAAGGTCTTGCGCGCGTCGGCCCCGCCATCGACCGCGTCGAAGTAGCGCTCCCAGCGATAGCCGGCCCGCAGCGACACGCGATCGACGGAATAGGACAGGCCCAGGCTGGCGCTGAAGGCCGGGACTTCCACGTCCTGGCCGCGGCGCAGGTCGATTGGCCGCGTCACGGCCGGAACGATGGGCGGCGAGGCGAACCGGACGTACTGGCCGACGCGCTCATAGTTGCTTTCGGTCTCCGCGCCGGTGATCGCGGCGTCCTGCCGGCCGAACATCACGCCCGCGCCGACCGCCCAGTCCAGGTCGAGGCGGCCCGTATCCTCGTCGCCCAACAGCCGCAACGCCGCGTCCCATTCCACGACCGGACCCCAGCCGTCGAACTCGCGGCGGGCGGTCGTGTCGGAAACATGGCGGGTGTGGGTCGCGGTCAGGCCGAGGTCGAAGAAGCCGGCCGGAATGACATGGTCCGGCGAACTGTCGGTCGTGACATTGGTCGTCGACTTGAAGGAGGCATGGCGCAGGCCGAAACTTACCGTCGAACGGGACAGCCCGCCGAAGCCCACGTCATGGCCGATGGCGAAGTCGATGAGCTGGTGCTCCTCGCGGTTCCGCGTCCGCTCCACCGCCCAATCCGTGGCGGAGAAGTTGGCGTACCTCTCGTTGTAGGACGGGTTGTTCGGGTCGCAGAAGATGGTGAGGAAGCCACCGAACGCGCAGACGGGATCGGTCTCCCGGCTGGCGTACCGTTCGGAGCCGCCGCTGGTCCGGCCGAAGCGGGCGCCGACCGACGCGCTCCACGGGCCGCCGCCAGGCCGCGCGGTCAACTTGAACTCGCGGCCGGCGCCCTTGTCGAGGTCGCGGTTCTGCGAGGCGCCGAAGATGTCCATCGCCGCCGGGAACTGGCTCGCGAAGCCCGGACGCAGCGCGGCGTAGGGCGCGTCGTGCCGCTGGACCTGCCCGCCCATCTCGAGGGTGAGCTGGTAAGGGCCTGGCTCGCGCTCGCCGCCGTCGAAACGGCCGCCGAGAGGCAGGCCGACGAAGTTGCGGGAGACCCGAAGGCCGAAGCGGCGCGGCTCGGTCAGGAAGACGTTGGTGGTCAGGCCGAGGTCGTCGGAGTTCAGGAACGCGCCGGTGATCGAGTCGCGGTCGAAGACATTCTTGACGTAGGCCATCACGTTCCAGCCGGACTCTTCGTTGGTGAAGATCGCGGCGAGGTTGACGTTGGTGTAGGCCTTCAGCTTGTCGTAGCCGTCGGTGTTGAACACCCGCGTCCAGGCTTCGGACTGGTAGTAGAGGTCGCCGTGCAGCGTCATCAGCCAGTCCCTGGGCAGCGGCAGGGTGTAGTCTACCGTGACCGTCGCCGTCATTTCCGGGGCGTTCGGCAGCTCGTTGCCCGACAGGTCCTTGAAGAAGCCCTCGCCGTTGTTGGGCGCGGTCGCCGGGTCCCAGCCCTCGTAGCCGGGATGCCATGACAGGCTGGAGTGGAAGCCTTCGGTGATCGGGCCGGGGTTGTTGGCGAGGTCGACGTAGGGCGCGTCGGTCACCGGATCGTGGCCCAGGATGTAGGCCAGCTCGCACCCGCCGATGAAGCCGCCGGCGGCCCCGCCGAGGTTCACCGGCGTCGTCACGCCGTTGATCTCGCCCTCGAACAGGAATTCCGGCAGGACGCAGTTGGAGGCGAAGGTCGGCAGCGGCCGGACCACGATCCAGCCCCCCTCCCCGGCCGTGCGGTCCATCAGGTCGATGGCCTTGGAGCCGTCAGCCAGCCGCGTCTTCTCATAGCCGAGCTTGAGGCCGAGCCGGAGGTTGTCGGCCGGACGCCAGTCGGCTTCCAGCTCCAGCCCCCAGACGGTGGCGTCGAAATTGCGGTTGAAGGCCGAGCGATCGACGATCTCGGATATCTGGTAGCCTTCGTAGTCGTAGAAGAAGCCGCCCAGGTTCAGCGTCAGCGTCCCGTCGAACAGCGTGTTCTTGGCCCCCACTTCGAAGGCGTCGATGAATTCCGGCGCGAAGGTCCGGGGACGGGTCGCCGAATCGTTGGCGCCCATCTGGGTCTCCTCGGGAGTCCCGTAGAAGACGTAGGTATAGTTCGGCGGGTTGGCGCCGCCCGCCTTGTAGCCGTGGGCATAGGACGCATAGAGCAGCGTCTCGTCGGTAAAGGCCAGGTCCGGCTTCCAGTCGATGGCCAGGCGCCCCGTCGGCTCGGTCCATTCCTGACGGACGACCTCGGCGACGGGATAGCCCGCCGTCTGGCCGGCCAGCAGCCAGCTCGGAACGCGCGGCGCTTCCTTGGCGTCCCGCGTCAGGCGCAGGCCGGCGGTGATCTTCAGGTTGTCGGAAAGCTGGTAGTAGGCCTCGCCGAAGGCGGCGTAGGAGATCAGCTTGTAGGGGTTCTTGCTGAGGAAGTAGTTGTGGCCCTGGTCGTTGACGCTGTCCAGCGGGTTGGGGTCGACATAGACGCATTCGACGACGCCGTAGACCCCGCGCGGATCGCCCGGCAGCGGCCCGCCCAGCAGGCATTCGCTATTGTCGCTGACGTTCGGCACATAGGGGATATTGTTGGTGACGTAGGCGTTGTACCCGCCCCACACCGCCGAGATCAGGCTAAGGGAATTGATGAAGACATAGTATTTGTCTTCGGTGTCGTAGCGCAGGAAATTGGTCCCGACGGCGAAGTTGAAGGGGCCGTCGAAGTCCGAGCTGAGGCGGAATTCCTGGCTGAACTGGCGCGAGTCCGCCGTCGACAGGTCCACGCCGAGCAGCCGGTCCGAGCAGCCGAGCTGCGGGTCGCAGAAGACGCCGCCGTCGGGCCCCTGCTGCAACAGACCCGGCCGCAGCGCCGTCTGGTTCCAGGCGCCCGGCGCGGTGTTGAAGCGGTTCAGGTCCTGCAGCGCATAGACGGAGTCCGAGGCAAACGCCGTCTCCGACGTCAGCGACAGCGTATCCGTCAGCTCGAAGCCGAGCTGGATCTCGACGATGTCGCTGCTGGCGCGATACTCTGGATCGATGGCCGACTCGATCACCCGCAGGTCGCGCGACTGCACCGTGCTCTGGTAAGGGTCGCTGAGCGCGGCCGGCAGGCTGACCGCGAAGAGGGGGACATAGTAGGGCAGCGAGGAGCCGTTGGGCGTCTGGAAGCTTTCCTCGGCATAGAGGGACGCCGGCAGGCAGCCCTGGCTCAGGGCCGTCTGGACGTTGCCGGCGCTGTTGTTGCCGCTGAAGTTGGGCAGGGTGTCGAGGTAGCCGACCGGCATCCCCGCGACTTCCGTGATGACGTGCTTGTTGCAAAGCTGCTTGCCCGAGCGCAGGCGGTCGTCGTCCTCCTCGAAATGCTCCCATACGAGGTTGGCGCTGATCCGGTCGGTCGGCTCGAAGCGCAGCGACACGCGCGTCGACCACAGGTCGCGCCCGTCGATAGGCCGGCCGGTGATCTCGTTGTCGACATAGCCTTCGCGCTTTGTCCAGGCCCCGGCGATACGCAAGGCGGCATTGTCTTCGGCGATGGGAATATTGACCATCCCCTCCAGACGGATGTTGTCGTAGTTGCCGACATCCACCGAAAGCTTCGATTCCTCGCGGAAGCTCGGCTTGGCGGAGATGATGTTGACCACCCCCGCCGTGGCGTTGCGTCCGTAGAGCGTGCCTTGCGGACCGCGCAGCACCTCGACTCGCTCCAGGTCGTAGAACTCCTGTTCGAAGAACTTGTTGCGGATGAAGGAGGTGTTGTTGAAGGCCACCGCGACGGCGGCGTCGGTGGTGGCCGAAATCGCCTGGGTGCCGATGCCACGGAGCTGGATCGAGTACGAACTGAAGTTCGTCTTGGTGAAGGTCATGTTCGGGACCTGGGTGATCAGGTCCGGGCCGCCGGCCACTTGCCGGTTGGTCAGGTCTTCCTGGGTGAACGCGCTGATGGCGATCGGCACGTCCTGGATGTTCTCTTCCCGCTTCTGCGCCGTGACGATGAGCGCATCAACGTCCCCCCCGGCGCTTGCGGACTGGGGGCCGGAGCCGCCCTCCCCGGCCTGGACGATGGCGACCGCGCCCGAGGCGTGGCGCTTCACTTCCAGGCCCGTGCCGGCCAGCACCAGCGCCAGCGCGTCGTCGGAGCCCAGGGCGCCCTGCGCGCCGCGGCTGCTGGCGCCCTTCACCAGATCGACGCGGTAGAGGAGTTGCACCTCGGCCTGCTTGGCGTAGGTGTCGAGCGCGGCCTGGAGGTCGCCCGCCGGGACGTTGAAGTCGCGGGTCTGGGCCATGGCGCCGCTAGCCATCGCCAACGCGCACGCACCGCCGCACAACGCCGACTTCAGTCTATTCTTCAGGAACATCTTGGCCTCCCCCAAACTCGGCGTCGCACGCGCCGCTGCTTACTGAGACAATCCGGGGGCGGGGTTCCTATACAGCCTTATCCGAAAATCTTCACTTCATCGCCCTGCTTCTCGATCCTCAGGCCATAGCCCTCTTCGAGCAGTTCCACGAAGCCGTCGATGTTGTCGGACTTGAAGGTGCCGCCGATGCGGATGGCGCCCGCCTCCGGGTCGGCGACAACGATCTTGCGGCGGTTGTAGCGGTTGAACTCCGCAGCCGCCCTGGCGACCGTGAACTGGTCGAAGGTCAGCACGCCGTGGCGCCAGCTCAGTTCGTCCTTGACCTCCTCGACCGAACGCGGCGCGAGCAGCGTCTCGGCGCCCTTGGCGATGACGGTCTGGCCAGGGATCAGCACGGCGGGCTTCATGGCTTGGGGCGCACGCACCGGCTCGACGCGGACCTTGCCCTCGACCACGGCGACCTTCACCTCGTCGCCCTCGCGCCGCACGGAGAACTTGGTGCCCAGCACCACTACCCTGCGCGGTCCGGCATAGATGACGAAGGGGCGGCTGGAATCGTGAGAAACCTCGAAATAAGCCTCACCCCGCTCCAGCCAGACCGTGCGTTCGGTCTTGCTCAGCGCGCTGCGCAGGTGGGTGTCGGTGTTCAGCTCCAGCCGGCTGCCGTCAGCGAGCGGCACGGTCTGGCGGCCGCCGACCTCGGTCGAGAAGCTGCGCCGCCCACCCTGCTCCACGGCCAGCAGGCCGCCCGCCAGCACGACCGCCGCAAGCGAAGCCGCGACGGCGGCGGGTTTCCAGGCACGGGCGAAGGACCGCCGCGCCTGCCGCACCGGAGGCCGCGCGGCCAAGCGGTCGGCCTTGCGCCACCCATGCTCCAGCCGCCAGTAGGCCGCCTGGTGGGCGGCCTCGGCGTCCAGCCAGGCGTCCAGCGCCTGCTGATCGGCGTCGGTCCAGCCGGGCTCCTCCCGGCAGGCCAGCCAGGCGGCGGCCTTGGCCTCGATGTCGGCGGCGGCGCTCATCGGGGTTCCGCCTTAAGACGCCGGGCGGGCGCGGGCGGGCGGCGAACCTTGCCCGAGCCGCCCATCATGAAATCGGCCACCGCGCGCATTCCGTGGACGAGCTGCTGCTCCACCGTGCCGACGCTGAGGCCCAGGCGCTCGGCGATCTGGCGCTGGGACAGGCCCTCGATCTTGCGCAGCACCACCACCTCGCGGCAGCGCGGCGGCAGGCGCTCCAGCGCCGCCTGCACCCGCAGCAGCTCCTCGCGCGCGGTCAGGGTGCGTTCGGGCGTGACGGTGTCGGGCGCGGCGGCGGTCTCCAGCATCGCCACGCTCTCGAACGAGATCACCTGCCCGCGCCGGGCGCGGTTGATCAGGTGGTTGCGGGCGGTGGTGAAAAGGAAGGGCTTGGGTTGCAACGGCAGACGCTCTCCCGCTCCCTCCAGCACACGGACGTAGATTTCCTGACGCAAATCGGCCACCTCGGCCTCATTCGACCAGTTGCGCCGGATATAGCGCATGAGCGGGCGCTCGAGCGGCAGGATTTCCGCACAGAACCAGCGCTTCAAGGCCTCCCGGTCGAGCATCGCGCCCCTTGCCCCGCAGACCACCCGGCGGTCCGCCACCCTACCTAAGACAATCGGGGCGGCGAAATCCTAGACAAGAAAAAGGCGGCGGTCCGATGGGCCGCCGCCTGTGAGGGTGGAGGTGTAGAGGAGCCCTATCCGCCGAAGCCGACGGCGATCTTGAAGTAGGGGCCGTCGACGGTGCGGTCGGCGTCCTGCGAGGTGCGGAAGCCGCCGTCGATCACGTCGAAATACCGTTCCCAGCGATAGCCGGCGCCGATGCTCACGCGATCCACGGTGTAGGAGAGCCCCAGGCTGAGGTCGATCACGGGGACCGAGGTCGATCTCGTGCGATCGATGTCGACATGAACGGCGGGCTCCACCGACACCGGAGCCGACCACTGGGCGAATGGCATCTGGAGACCGGGAGCCTCGTAGTGCTTGCGGGTTTCCTCGCCGGTGATGGACACCTTCTGCTTGCCGAACAGCACCGCGCCGGCCAGCGACCAGTCCACCTCCAGCCGGCCCGTCGCCTCGTCGCCCACCAGCGGATAGGCGCCGGCCCAGGAGACCGACGGTCCCGTGCCCTTGAATTCGCGGCTGACATCCAGCACCGACTGCGCCCGCTCCCGCAGGGCCGGGTACTTCAGGACCCAACCGTCCTGGATGTCCCACAGGACCCCATCGACGCCGGAGCGGATATCCGTGTTGAACCGGGCGTACTTGAGCCCCGCACCGAAGGTGGAACGGCTGAGACCGCCGAGATTGACGTCGCGCCTGGCGGCGAAGTCCACGAACTGGTGCTCCTCACGCGCCGAGTTGGATTCCTCCAGCCAGTCCGGTTGGGAAGAACTCTCCAGTATCTCCTTCAGGGCCCCGACATAGGAGACGCACATGCCCGCGGCGTATCCGGCGAAGCCGCACTTCTCCTCGTTCGCCCTCTCGTCGCGTGCTTCGGCGAGGCCGCGATTGGCCTTTCCATAGCGAACCGACGCCGCGACGCTCCAGGCGCCCTGTCCCGGACGATAGGTGAAGGCCACCGAGCGGCCGTCGCCCCAATCGAAGTCCCTGCCTTGCGTATCGCCGAAAAGGTCGAAGCGCGAGAAATCGCCCGCAAAGCCCGGCCGCAGGATGTCGTTCGGTGCGTCGTGCCGCTGGGCCTGTCCGCCCAATTCGAGGGTGAAGGGGAAGGGCCGGGACGGATCGCGGCGCTCGCCGAAACTGCCGAGCAGCGGCCCGCCGGTCCAGGCCTTGGTGACCCTCAGCCCGTAGAGCCGGGGCTCCGTCAGGAAGACGTTGGTGGTCAGCATGGAGTCGTCGGAATTCAGGAAGGCTCCGGTGATGGCCGTCTCGTCCGTGACGTTCTTGACGTAGGCCATGACGTGCCAGCCGCGCTCCTCGTTGGTGAAGATGGCGGCCAGGTTCACCGTCGAGAACGACTTCAGGCGGTTGTATTCATGGTCGTTGAACACCCGCCACCAGCTTTCCGATTGCCAGTGGTAGTCGGCGTGCATCGTCGCCAGCCAGTCGCCCGGCAGTGGCAGGGTGTAGTCCACCGTCACCGTGGCGGTGTAGTTCGGCGCGTTCGGAAGCTCGTTGCCCGACAGGTCCTTGAAGAAGCCTTCGCCGTTGTTGTGGCCGAGCGACTCGTCGAAGGGATTGAAGCCGGGGTAGTTGGTGAAATCGCCGAGCTTGCCCACATAGCCGTCATCGACCTGGGGGTCGGCCTCGTACGGCAGATTGGTCACCGGATCGTGGCCCAGGAGATAGGCGATCTCGCAGCCCCCGGCGATGCCGCCCGACGGGTTTCCGTGCGTGATCAGGGTGGTGTCTGACGCAACTGTATAGACGGGCAGGATGCAGTTCGATGGCGAGGTCGGGAACGGTCGGCGCACGAACCAATCGGGATTGCCGGCCGTGCGGTCCATCAGGTCGACGGCCTTCGAGCCGTCGGCCAGGCGGGTATTCTGATAGCCGCCCTTGAGGCCGAGCCGAAGGTTGTCCAACGGCTTCCAGTCGGCCTCCAGCTCCAGGCCCCAGATCGTGGCGTCGAAGTTCCGGTTCAGCGCCGAACGGTTGACGATCTCCGAAATCTGATAGCCTTCGTAGTCATAGTAGAAGGCCGCGAGGTTGGTCGTCAGACGACCGTCGAGCATGATGTTCTTCATGCCCACCTCGAAGGAATCGATGAACTCCGGCGCGAAGGTCCGGGGATGCGTCACCGAATCCCTCAGCTTGGCCTCCGTTTCCCCCTCCAGGGCGCTGTAGATGACGACCCCCGGGATGGGCGGATTGGCGCCCCCGGCCTTGTAGCCGTGGCCGTACGAGGCATAGACCATGGTCTCGTCGGTGAAGCTGAGGTCCGGCTTCCAGTCCAGCGTCAGGCGCCCTGTGGGCTCCCGCCACTCCTGGTCGACCACCTCGGCCACGGGATAACCCACCGTCTTGGAGCCGAG
>CAZOHI010000074.1:0-9486 GCA_964579695.1 uncultured Caulobacter sp.
GGTCCACCCGCACGTCGAAGGCCGTGCCGACGGCGGTGACGGTGCGCCCGGCGGCCGTGACCACGAAGGGGCGGCGCCGGTCCCTGGCGACCTGGAAGAAGGCCTGGCCCCTGTCGAGATAGACCAGCCGCCGGTTCTGGTCGGCCCTCGTGCGCACCACGGTGTCGGTGTTCAGGGTGACTTTCGAGCCGTCGGGCAGGGTGACGGTCGCCTGCTGGCCCACCGCCGTCTCGAACGCCTGGGTGGCCAGCGGCCTTGGAGCGGTCAGGCCGTACCAGCCCGCGCCGGCGCCGCCGATCACGACTATGGTCAGGGCGGCGATGACGCCCCGGCGCGTCGTGCGCGCCCGATCCACCGCCTTGACCAGAACCTGGTTGCGGGCGCTCACGGTCGGGTGGCTTTCGGCCTCGCCCGCCGCCGACCACGCCAGATCGAGGGTGGCATAGGTCCGCTCGTTCCCCGGCGCCTCGGCAAGCCAGGCCTTGAAGGCGTCCGCCTCGGCCGCCGTCAGGGGCCCCGCCGCGCGACGCAGGAACCAGTCCACCGCCGCGTCCTTGCGGGTGTCCGCCGCGATCTCGTCCATCAACCGGGTCACAGGCGCGGCTCCACATGATCGAGCAGATGGCGCAACGCCAGGCGCAGGAACTTCTCCACGGCCTTGAGCGACACGCCCATGCGCCTGGCCACCTGCTCCTGCGACAGGCGCCCAAAACGATAGAGGAAGAAGGCCTGCGCGGTGCGGGGCGGCATGTCGGCCAACGCCTTCACCACCTGTTCCAGCGCCTGCCGGGCGATGACGATGCGCTCGGGCGAAAGCTCGTCGACCAGATCGACCTGCTCGAGGTCCTCCTGCGATCCCCACTGCCAGGTGGCCTGCCGCCGGCGCATCCCGAGAACGTTGGCGGCGGTCCTGAACAGATAGCCCTGGACGTTGTCGATCTTCGCTCCGCCGTCCCTGGCCTGGAGCGACAGGAACACCTCCTGGACGAGGTCGTCGGCGTCGGAAGCATTGGCGCGGCGGAGGAAGTAGCGCCGCAGAGCCGGGCCATACTGCACCATCCAGGCATGAAGATCGCCGCCCCGGGGCCTTGGCTCCAGGGGCGGCGTCGCGCCGGTCAGCGGAGGCTTCGGCGAGGACGCCATCTCCCACCCCACAGGCGTGCCCATGCACCCCTTCACCTTGATTGATGTTGCGAGCACGGGCCAACCCTACCTTGAAGGCGGATTTATTTGGCGGCGAGGGGGAAATGACGGACGCGACAGGCGAGGAGCGGCCTCGTCAGGCGGGCCCGACCCAGCCGTACTGGCTGAGCGGAAGCCCCTCATGGCCTGAGGCCGGACGCCCCCTGCCGCACCTGCGCCAACCTGCCGTCAGCCTTCCAGCACCGCCGCGGCTGGCGCCCACAGCCGGAACTTGCGGCTGATCAGCAGGTAGATGCCGGAGGCGACCAGCGGCACCAGCAGGAAGGCGTTCAGGGCCATCCTCAGGGAATGATCGCCGTGGGTCGCACCGAAGAGGTCGCTGAGCCCGCCGATCACCAGCGGCATGATCGCATAGGAGCCGATAGTCACGAAGGTCAGAGCGAAGGCGACCGCCCGCGCCCGGAAGTGCGGATCGCAGGAATTCTGGATGGCCCCGAAGATGAAGGGCGCCATCATCCCGGCCACCGTCGTGGAACAGAACACTCCCGCCAGCGCCAGCATCGGGTGGGGCGCCCAGATGGCGAGCGCATAGCCCGGCAGCGTGCCGAGCACGATGGCCGCGCACCAGAGGAAGGGCACGTTATTCCCCCTCGCCGCCGACGCCGCCGACAGCCAGCCGCCGCCTATGTGCCCGAGCGTCAGGCCCAGGCCCGAGGCGACCCCCACGGAGGCGCCGACGACCGATATCGACAGGTCGTGGGTGCGGATGAAGAAGGCCGGCAGCCAGTGGGTCCATCCGGTGGTCATGGTGGAGTTGCATATGGCCGCCACGACCAGCAGCCCGTAGGCGCCGGTCACGCGGCTGGAAAGGGGCGGACGCGGGCCGTCCGGCGCCTGCGTCGGCGTGGCGACCCCCCGGCCGGGATCGCGCACCTTCAGGGCGAGGACGATGGCCAGGGCTATCCCCGGAAGACCAGCCGCCAGCAGCGCCACCCGCCACCCGAACGCCCCGGCCAGCCATCCCGCCATGGCGAGCCCCGACATGATCCCGATCGTGGCCCCCGCCGTCTCGATGCCTATGGCGAGACCGCGCTTCTGCGGGGGGTAGTAGTCGGCCAGGATGGAGTGGGCGGTCGGCGTGAACGACGCCTCCCCCGCCGCGACCCCCACCCGGCAGAGCACCAGATGCCAGAAGCCCTGGGCAAAGGCGGCCAGGGCCGTCATCGCGCTCCAGAAAGTCAGGGCCACCGACAGCAGCTTCACGCGGTTGCTGCGGTCGGACAGCCATCCCAGCGGGATCGCGGCCGCCGCGAAGGTCAAGCCGAAGGCGGTGCCTGACAGCAGCCCCATCTGGGTGTCGGAGAAGCCGAACTCCTCCTTGATGGGCTGCACGAGCGCCGAGATCTGCACGCGGTCGTAGAGACAGACGAAATTGACCGCGGTCAGCACGATCAGGGCGGTCCGCGCGCCGGATTTCGCGGCCTCGTCGCGAATGGGGAGGTCCGATGGCTTGGCCAAGGTGAAGCTCCAGTCCTTCGTGAATTCGGCCCCATCAAGGGCGGATGCGGCGGGGTCAGATGACTCCGGCCGCGCGATGCTTGTCGATCTCGGCGGGGGAAAGCCCCGCCATCCGCAGCACTTCGTCCGTATGCTCGCCGAGCAGCGGGGCCCCGACCGGGTCGGGCGCGCCGCCCGACCACTGGACGGGGTTGCGGATGGTCTTGATGTCCTCGCCGGACCGCAGGCGCGCGGCCTGCACGTTTCCCCGCTCCGCCACATAGGGGTTGGCCAGGGCGTCGGCGACGCTGAGCACGGGCCCTGCGGGAATGTGCGGCCCCATCAGGTCCATCCACTCTGCGGTCGTCCGGGACGAGAGCGCGACGTCGATCATCCGTGTGAGAAGGTCACGATTCGCCGTTCTGCCCGCAGCGTTGAGGAATCTAGGGTCTTCGGCGAGATCGTCCCGGTCGATGAGCTTGCACAGGGTCCGCCAGTGCTTATCCTTCGAACCAGCCATGATGTATATCCAGCCGTCGCGCGTCTTGAACATCTGGGCGGGTGTCGAGGCGGGATGCCCGCCACGCGCGACCTTTCCCTGCTCATGGCCGGTATTCAGGCCCCACACCCCGACATAGCCGAGGTTGTAGAGCGCGACATCGAACAGGCTGACGTCTATGTCGCCGCCGACGCCGGTGGCCCTGGCCCCCATCACGCCGCCGAGCAAGCCGAACGCCGCCGACAGGCCGCTCATCCAGTCGATGATCGACAGACCGAAGCGCGTGGGCGGCGATCCCGGCTCGCCCGTCACGCTGCAGTACCCGGCCTGCGCCTGCATGATGTAGTCATAGCCCGGCCAGGCGGCCCGCTCGCCCTCTCGCCCATAGGCCGTGATATGGGCGCAGACGATCTTCGGGTTGGCGCAGGACAGCTCGGCATAGCTGACCCCCAGCTTTCCCGGCACGTCGCCGCGCATGTTATGGAACACCGCGTCCGAAACGGCCACCAGCCGGTGGAAGATCTCGCGTCCCGCTTCGCCGGTCATATCCAGCGTGACGCTCTTCTTGTTCAGGTTGAGGGACTGGAAATACAGACTGGAGCTGCTCTCCTCCTCCCCCTCTATGAAGTAGGGTCCCGCCGTGCGGCTGATGTCGGGGTTACGCGGATGCTCGACCTTGATGACCTCAGCGCCGAGGTTCACCAGGTGGGAGGAGCCGAAAGGACCCGCACCGTACTGTTCGAGGCTGAGGATGCGTAGTCCGGAAAGCGGAAGCATTTAACGGAGTTCCCGATAGGAGGATCAGAATTTCCCGCGCGCCGGATTGTCCCGGCAGTAGGTCAGGAAGCTTCTCTGGTAGGTCGCGACGACCTCATCGCGCTGGTTTCGGCCCGTCGTCTCCAGGGAGACGATCCCCTGGCCCGGACGGCTCTGCGAAAGCCGGACGTCGGTCACGCGGCTCTCGGAATAGACGGTGTCGCCCGGATAGACGGGATGCCAGAACCGGATATCCCGCCACCCCAGGTTGGCGACGGACTTCTGGGTCGCGTGCTTGACTCCCAGGCCGAGGACCGTGGAAATCACGAAGGTCTCATCGACCAGTATATCCGGCAGCCCCATGGTCCTGGCGGCGGTCATGTCTTGGTACGCCCCGCCCTGACGCATCGAGAGCAGCGACATCCAGATGCTTTCGTCGCGCAGCATCGTCCGGCCGGTCTCGTGGTCATGGAGCTGGCCGATGGTGAAATCCTCGAACGCCGGCGCATGGACCTGGGGCGTATAGACCCGGGCCGGATCCAGCCTGGGAGCGGCGGCGGCGGCGGCCTCGACCATCTGCGCCAGGCTGGCGGCGGCCCGCGAGTATATCCACTCAAGCTCGATGACGGGCTCACCGTCCTGGTTGCGGCCGGTGCTGGCGACCGCGACGGTGTCGCCGTGCACGGACGCGATGCGCGATTCCAGTTGCAGGGTGTCGCCGGCGAACATCGTCTTCACCAGACGAACGCTCTGGAGCAGCATGCGGCGGGCGATCTCGGGGCCGAACTCGTGCGACAGGATGCCGACGGCCACCGCCAGGGTGAAGGTGCTGTTCATCAGCACCTGCCCGAACTCCTTCTTCGCGCCCTTGGCGAGGTCGAAGTGGTTGGCCGTATTGAGCGTCAGCAGCGTGTACCAGGTGTTGTCGGTCTGCGTGAGCGTGCGCGAGCGCGCATGCTGGATTACCCGGCCGGTCGCGTCGTCAAAATCGATGGTCATCAACGACCTCCTTCTGTGGATCGCCGCTCCGCCCGGCGCAATACGGTCAAGGCCCGCAAGTAGACAGGCCGCTCGACGAGGCGGCCGTCCTGGGCGCTGGCGCCGCCTTCGGAAGCCTCGAAAGCCGTCACCTGCCGTTGCGCCGCCTCGACGTCTTCGGAGGTGGGACTGAAGGCTTCCTCGAGCACCTCGACCTGTTTGGGATGGATGACCGGGGCCCCGGCGTAGCCGAGGTCGCGGGCTCTCGACGCGCAGGATCGCAGGCCCTCCAGGTCGTTCAGGTCGCCTATCGATCCCGGCAGGCCGAACACCGGCAGGCCGCACGCCTTCGCCGCCAGCGCCATCAGGGCCGCGGGAACGGCCAGGGCGTCAGGGGTCATCGCAAAGCCGGTGTCGGCCACGAAATCCCCGGTCCCGAACATCAGTCCCGCGACCTGGGGGGACGCGCCGCCGATCGCCCGCGCCTCGAGAACGCCGAGGGCGCTCTCTACCGCCGGGATCAGCAATGTGTCGGCGGAAGCCCCGGCCTGTTCCAGCCAGGCGGCGACTTCCAGGACCTCCTGCGCCGTCTCCGCCTTGGGCAGGACGATCCCGTGCGGCGAGACGGCGGCGCAGGCTTCGGCGTCCGCCCGGTCGCCTCGATTGATCCGCACGAAGACCGGCCTGCCGTCACTTCCCAGCGAACCGATCATCGCCGGCAGGGCGGCGCGCGCTTCGGCCTTGCGGGACAGGGGGATGGAGTCCTCCAGATCGAGGATGAAGGCGCCCGCCCCGCTCTCCAGCGCCCGGCCGACATACTTCTCCTGTACGGCGGGCACGAAGAGCCATGACTTGAGGTCTGCCGGATCGGACATGGCGAGCGCCTTGATCCCCGGGCTCAGTAGTTGATCTTGAAAGTCACGCCGTAGGAGCGCGGCTCGCTGATCTGGGAAACGCCGTAGAATCCGCCTGTGCCCGACTGGGTGTCGGTGACATAGACTTCGTCGGCAAGGTTCCGGCCCCAGGCCGCGACCGACCAGCCGGCCTCCGGCGGGGCATACTCCAGCCGCGCGTTCACGAGGTCGTAGGCTTTCTGGAAAGCGACCGGCGCCTCGTTGATGTCGTAGTAGAGGTCGCCGACATAGCGGTATTCGATCTGGGCCGTGATCTGCCCCGCCTGGGCCAGGGTCCAGGTGTATTCGGCCGCGACGTTGGCGGTCCAATCCGGCGACCGTGGCAGCCGCCCGCCCAACAGGATGGTCGATCCGGGCGGGGTTTCGCTGACTTTCGCCCACAGGCGCGAAATCGATCCGCTCAGGAGCAGTTCACGCGTCGGACGGGCGATGACCTCGACCTCGAAGCCCTTGGTCTCGGCCTGGGCCGCGTTGATGATGGTGACGATGGCCGAGGTCGGGCTTCCCGGAACCAGCTCGACGCGGTCGCGCAGTTGCAGGTCCTTGAAATCGAGCAGGAAGACCGTGGCGTTGACCTGCGCGCGGCTTTCGAAGAGCCGGGTTTTGACCCCGCCTTCGTAGCTGACCGCCGTTTCCGGGTCGAACGGCAGCGCCGCCTGGACCGCGTTGGCCGCCAGCCCGTTGAAGCCGCCGCTCTTGAAGCCCGTCGCGACACGGCCATAGACGGAAATGTCGTCGGTGAACCGGTAGGTCAGCGAGACGTCGGGCGTGAACTCGCTCCAGGTCTCGGACGCCTCGGCCGAGTACAGGGCCGTCAGGGGCGCGACGCCCGGCGCGCGTCCGTAGAGGGCGGTCAGGGCCACCCGCTCGGCGGGGGTGATGGTGTCCTCGCCGGTGACGGAGAAATCCTTCTTGTCGCGCGTGTAGCGGGCGCCGACGGTGAAATCGACGGCCTCGATGGGATGCCAGGTCACCGAGCCGAAGGCGGCGGCGCTCGTGGTCCTGTTGTCCTGCAGGAAGAGGGGACGCGAGTAGGTGTTGTTGACCAACCGGTCACGGATCTGGCTGCGGTCGGTCTGTTCGGACAGGTAATACAGGCCGACCAGCCAGTCGAAACGGCCCTCGTCGTCGGACGCCAGCCGCAGCTCGACTGATTTCGCGGTGTAGGTCTCGTCGGTGATCTCCTGGGATTTGAAGCCCTTCGTCGCCGCGCCGGTCCCGACCAGGCGAACGGCCGAAACGTCGTCGGACACCGCATACTGCCCGCGCCTGTAGGCCGGGATCAGCGTCCAGACACCGTAGGGCTGACGCCAGTTCAGGCGCGCCACGGCCGAATAGAGTTCGCGGTCCAGATAGCCGAAGGCGTTGCTGCTTACGACATGGGGATCGGAATCCGGCAGCGAGTCCGCCGAATAGAGACCGATGAAGCCCGGCAGATAGACGGCGGGGTCGGCCTTGCCGAAGGTGCTCTGGTGGCCGAGCCCGGCGATGTTGTCCTGGCTCCCCTCCAGGGTCAGGGTGGCGTCGAAGTCCTCGCTGGGGGCGAACTTCAGCTTGCCCCGCATGCTCACCGCCTGGCTGTCGCCCGCACGGCGGTTGAAGTTTCGGTTGAAGTAATAGCCGTCCTGCTCCCGGGCGCTGAACGCGAAGCGCCCGCCCAGGACGTCGGAAAGGGGAAGGTTGACCATCCCCTTGGCTTCCCGAAGGTTACGCGAGCCCGCGCCGAACTGAAGCGAGGCGTCCACGTCCTTGCCGACGTCGGCCGTGGTGATCGAAACCGCCCCGCCGACGACGTTCTTGCCGAACAGGCTTCCCTGCGGGCCGCGCAGCACCGCGATCTGGGCGGCGTCGAACAGGTCGAAGGTCGAGGCTCCGGCGCGGCCGATGTAGACCTCGTCCACGAACAGAACCACGGAACGGTCGCTTCCGGCTTCGCGGTCGGAGGAGCCGATCCCGCGAATCGCCAGGCTGGGGGAAGCCGGGCCCTGCTGGCCAACCGTGAAGTTCGGTGTGCGGTCGGCGATCGCGCGGACGTCAGTGATCCGGTTCTTCTCGATATTGGCGGCGGAGAAGGCCGTCACCGACGCGGGGACGTCCTGAAGGTTCTCCGACCGCTTCTGCGCGGTGACGATGATCTCTTCAACGACCGCATGGTCGGGTTGAGCGGTCCGTCCCTGGGCGGACGCGAAGCCCGCGCTTCCGATTGCGATCACGAAGGCGCTTGCGCCACCCATAAGGGTCGCGTGCCTGAGTCTCAGCATGCCCGTCTCCATCCCTATTCCGGCCGTGCGGAGACGCCCCCCGCTTGCAGCCTGTGCCGCGTGGCCCCTTGCTCCTAATGGAGGTGGCGCCATCGCAATGATCGGTTCGCCCTTTGCCGACGGAGCCGGCGACCGAACCTTCGCCATCCAAGGTAGACACGCCGCCCCCAGTCGTCCAAAACAGAACGCATCCCCTTCCTATGCCGAATGAGCATGGAATGACGCTGATTCAATTGTCGAATTTTATCCGGGTGGTTGAACTTCAGAGCCTGTCAAAGGCCGCCGGGGTGGTCCGCATCGCCCAGCCCGCGCTGTCGCGTCAGATTCGCGCGCTGGAAGCGGAGCTGGGCGTGACGCTGCTGGTCCGGCACGGATGGGGCGTCACGGCTACTGCGGCCGGCATGACCCTGATGGAGCACGCCAGGCGTGTGCTTCGGGACGCCGAAGCGGCCCGGAACGCGGTGAGCGCGATGGCGGCGGAGCCCACCGGGCGGGCCTCGCTCACGGTCCCGAGTTCCTTGGCGATGACCCTGCTGCCGCCGCTCAGCGCCGCCCTGAGCGACCGCTATCCGGCGATCCGCCCCCACTTCATGGACAGCTTCACGAGCGCGACCCCTGAGCGGATATTGTCGGGCGACCTCGACCTGGCGATCATGAACCACCAGTTCGCGCAGGAGCCGCTGACGGGTTCGGCGCTTCTGTCGGAGGACTTCGTCCTGGTCGGGCGGAGCGACTACGACCTTGGGAGCGCCACGAGCACGCAGGACATCCTGCGCATGACGCCCCTCGTGGTGCCCAGCCGCCCGAACAGCCTGCGACTCGCCGTCGATCAGGCGACGGGGGGAGCGACCGACAACATCGCCCTGGAAGTGGACTCCCTGCCCGCGATGCTGGGTATCGCCCGCATGGGACGCGCCTTCGCGGTGCTGCCCTTCTCGGCCGTGGCGGACGACATCCAGGGCGGCCGCCTGACAGCCTATCCGCTGACCAGGCCGAGGCTTTCGCGAACGCTTTCACTTTTCCGGCCCGCCGGCAAACCGCTGACGCCCGCCATCTCGGCGGTGATGGAGGAAATCCGCCGCATCGTGCACGAGCTGGCTGACCATCACCGATGGCGCCCGCTTCAGGGATGAGCCTGCCCCACTTCCGAAGTCTAGAGATTGGGGATGGCCGCCTGAAGCGCGGCAGATCCATGTACAGCCGTTTCTGAAAGGCTCGGCCATCATGCCTCAAAGAAGAGAGGCGGCGGGCCCTCAAGCTCGCCGCCTCAGTCGTCCGGGTTCAGAGGGGACCGAAGCCGGAGGAGGTCACCAGCGCAGGCGGATGCCGAACGAGGCGCTGTAGCTGTCGGCGTCGTCGGCGAACTTGGCCCCGCCGGAGACATAGCCCTGCAGGGTGTCGCTGGCGTTGGACAGGCTGAGGCCCGCCGCCAGTTCCT
>CAZOHI010000075.1:0-9209 GCA_964579695.1 uncultured Caulobacter sp.
CATCAACGTCGCCGGCGCTTTCGTCCTGGGGGCTGGAGCCGCCCTCCCCGGCCTGAACGACCAGGAACGCATCGCCTTCGCGCTTGAAGGAGAGCCCCGTGCCGGTCAGGAGAATTGAAAGCGCCTGCTCGGGGGGCAGCGCGCCCTGGACCGGAGGCGCCAGGCGACCGGCGGCCGCATTGGTCGAGAATACGATCAGATAGTCGCTTTGTCGCGCGAACTGATTGAGAGAGACGCTGAGATCCTGCGCCGGGATGCTGAACGCTATAGGCCGCTCGGCCTGTGCGAGCGCTGCGGCGGGCGACAGCGCCAATACTGCGCAGCCAGCGAAAAGCATATTGCGGACGCGATTAAGCGTTGGCCGATACATCGGCATCCTCCCCCGATTATTGATGGGGGATGATTACCCCCTCGAATGGGGCAACGTCATTCAAGCGCGAACCCTTACCATTCTCCCGGATTTTTTAGTGGGTGCTGCTTTTGAGGATGATTCCCCCCTCTGGGTCGGTCTCCGCGGCGATCGGAAACACCTCGGACATCATCCTGGCGAACAATTCGGGCTCGCCCGTGCGGAAGACGCCGCTGACGCGATAGGACCCTATCGAAGGCTCGGCGATACGGATCGGGTTCTTTGTGTAGCGGTTCATCTCATCGACCGCGTCACCGAGGCTTTCCCCCGTGAACTCGACGATGCCGGATTTCCAGCTTACCTGGCGCCTGGTGTCCGCGGTCGCCACCAGCATCGGCGCCGACCTGGCGGCCTCCATGACTTCCCCGGCGGTCATTTCCACTTGCTGGACGGGAGCGCTCTCTGATTTGCCCGCGCGGATCGGGGCGACCCGGACGACACCCTCGACGAGCGCCACCTTCACCCTCTCGCCGTCGACCCGGACATCGAAGACCGTTCCGATGGCGGTGATCCGCCGGTCGCCCGCATATACGCGGAACGGGACCCGCTTGTTCTTGGCGACCTCGAACAGCGCCTGCCCCCGCACGAGCCGGACCCCCCGCTCGCCGTCGCGATAGGCGACCTTGAGGATGCTGTCGGTGTTCAGCGTGGAGACCGAGCCATCCGGCAAGGTGAAGGTCAGACGCTCGCCGACGCGCGTGCGGTAGACTGCGGCGCCCGGATCGGCCCTGGCCGTAAGCGCTTCGGCGACCTGGGCGATCAGCGACGGCGTGGCGGATGGGGTTCCTCGCAGGCTCGCCAACCCCGACCATCCCAGTCCGATGACCAGGGCCACGCCCGCCGCGGCCGCCATCCCCCAGATGGGCCGACTGTGCGCCGGGCCGGCCGCGAGCGCAGCCTGGCGCAGGCTCATGATACTGTCCGCCGCCGCATGTTCGTCGGACAGGCGGTAGACGTAGCCGACGGTCTCATAGGCCTCGTGATGGCTTGGATCGGCTTCAAGCCAGGCGTTGCGCCTTGCCTGCTCCTCGGCGCTCAGCGGTCCCTGCTCCTCACGCAGCACCCAGTCGGCCGCGACCTGGCGCGGCGTGGGCTTTTCGCGGGTGCGGCCAGGTTCCAGCCGTCTCATCGGGCGCGCCCCAGCCGGTTGCAGAGATGATCGGTCGCCTTCACGACATGGCTCTCGACGGAACTCAGGGAAACGCCGAGGCGCCTGGCGATCTCGGGCTTATGCATTCTTTCCAGGCGGAACAGAATGAATATGTTTCGGGTTCGTTCCGGAAGCTCGCGCAGCGCCCGGAACAGCGCTTTCAGCTCCTCCCGAGCAAAGAAGATGCGCTCCGGCGAAAAGTCTTCCTCCGCATGCAGGGCGTCGTCATACTCCTCGTGGACTCCCGCCCTGCGTTGCCTGGACGAACGGCGGTGGTAGTCGATGGCGACGGACGACGCGGTCTCGAACAGATACTCCCGAAGACCGCCCAGCTCAGCGAACCCCTCGCGCAGCGACAGGCGGGTGAACACCTCCTGCACCGCATCCTCAAGGTCCATCCTACGGATGCCGCGCTTGTCGAAGTACCGCAGCAACACCTTGCGGAACGACCGTGACAACGCCTCGATCGCAGCGTGATCGGCTTCACGTCCGGGCGGGGGCGAGGTCACGCTCATGGGCGATTGGGCCAGGTACACTCTTTCACGCCGCCGCCTCGCGGCGACGGGCGTGGCGGCTCTCTACCTATGGAAACGTCATCGAATCCCAAACCCTTAGTTTCTCCCACATTTTTTTGGGAGCCGATCGTGCTCAGGCCGTCATAAGCTCAGCAACAGGGGTCGCGCTTCAGCGCCAGGTCCCCTGTCGTCCGGGCCCGAGGTCACGCTCATCAGGGGGCGCGGCTGCCCTATCAAGGGGCCTTGGGCTTGCAGATGCTCATGAAGCCCGCGGCCATGAAAGTGGCCATCCGATCCTTGGCCCGGCCGTCGGCGTCGGTCAGCAGCAGGTCCACGCCGAAGGCGGGACGGCCGGAGACCTGGGCCGTGCGGCCGGGGTCGTCAGGCGGCGCGCAGGTTCCGAGCGGCGACAGCTCGGTCATGCCCCAGCTCGTCTGGACCGTAACGCCCAGCCGCGGACGGGGCAGCGGGTTGCTGATCCTGCGCCCGGGCCTGAGCCGGAGCCATGACCACCGCATGCGCAATCGCGCAGGCAGAAGCGAGCAGTATCGCCTTCATATGACTTCCCTCCCTCCGCGCCGATCATGAACGTCGACGCTTGGGAGGAAGAGGGCGGCGGGTTCGATGTCAACACTCGCTCTCGCGTGTGTGAATATCATGCCGTCGTCCCTCTCACCCGCCGCCCCTCGGAGTAACCCGATCTCGAGGGCGGACCTGGATCTCGGGTTACCAGCGCAACCGCGCGCCTAGGGACAGGCTGTAGCTGTCGGCGTTGTCGCCGAACGTCGCGCCGGCGGCCAGGAAGCCCTGCCGCAGCTCGTCGGCGCTGGTCAGGCTGAGGCCCAGGCCGAGCTCCTGGAAGCCGCCGCCCATGTCATCCTGGATAAGGACATCCTCGATCGGGACGCGCAGCTGCAAGGTTCCGTCTCCCGAGAACTCGTTCCACACCCGGCCCTCCAGCCAGTATCCGAGCCCGCCCTGCCCGCCGCCGAGGCGGAGGCCGACCGCCCCCCGCAGGCTGCTGACGTCTTCGTAGGAGGCGTCGAAGCTGGTCTGGATCACGTCCTCGATATCGATGCCGACATAGGCGAGCGTCGCCAGGGGCTGGATGTAGAAGCCCTCGCTCATCGCCATGCGCCAGCCGGCCTCGACCCGCACGCCCGCCGAGATGACCTCGGTGGTGCTCAGCTCGTCGGCAGGCCGGTCGTGTTCCAGGTTCAGGACGTTGACGTTGAGGGCGCCATCGAGCGTCAGCCCCTCGCCCCACCAGCCGCCGTAAAGGCCGAAGGCCACGCCGTCCATCTGATCGGCCGCCGGGGTGCTGTCGCGTTCCAGCTGGGAGCGCACAACGCCGCCGTGAACCCCGAACACATAGGACTTCCCGCCGCTGTCACCGGCGAGGAGGTCAAGGCCGGCGAGGGCGACGGTGGTATTCAGTTCATAGGTGTCGTCGTAGCGGAAGTCCGCGCCCTGGGCGGTGAAGTCCAGCCCGATGTCCCGCGTGCTGCGCTCGCCGCCAACCCGGACCCAGAAGCCGCGTTCGCCGCCGTTCTGCAGGCTGGCCTGGCGCCCGGCTACGGTGTCGCTGGTGGTGTGCCAGACCGACAGCGTTTCCTGCAGCGCGCCGATGTATTCCAGCCGCTGGCTGGGGACCACGCTGCCGAGATAGTGGACCTGGGCCGCCTCGTCGTACTGCAGCGCGAACGCTAGCAGGCCATCGGTTGTGATGACGGCGCCGTAGACGGCGTCGGCGTCGTAGTTGGGCGAGATCCGGTCGATGATGAAATCGCCGGCGCGGCTGGTTCCGCCGCCGACGTCGACCAGCACGATCCCGTCGGTATTGGCTTCGTTCGTGATCGGGCCGAGGGGGTTGATCAGGATGGTGGTCACACCTTCGGTCGAGCCGCCCCTGAGGTCCAGGCAATCGGCCACGGTCGCCGTGGCGCAGCCCGCCTGCCCGGCGACGCCGAGCATCACATCCATCTCAAGCTGGCCCCCGGCGCCCTTGTAGGCGACATTCCGCGCCGTGAGGGTTTCGCCGACGGTGAACCTGAACTCGCCGAAGATGATACGGCCGGAATTTTCCAGCGTCTCCAGCCTGTTGAAGGCTGCAGCATTGCCTCTAGCGACCAGCTTCCCGGCGTTGTTCAGCTCGGCTTGACCGGGCCCGAAGTCGCTGGCGGCCTCGATGGTCCAGGTCCTGTTGCCGTTGTTGGTGATGACCGACTTTCCGGTCACGCCGGTCAGATCAATCCTGCCGGTCAGGGTACCGTCGTTGGTGAAGTTGAACGCGCCTCCGGACGCCCGGATGGCCGCCTGGTTCGCGGCGGCGCTGATGGTGACGCCGTTGGTCAAGGTGGTCGCGCCCACGGCCCTGAGATTCAGCACCTCGGTGCTACTGGCCGCCGCCGTCACAGTCGCGTTGGCCCCGGTGAGGTTCACCACGGCATCGCCGCCCGCATCCGTGCGGATGGCGTTGCCGGTCTGGCCGTTGAGCGCCCCTGTCGTCGTGACGGTCAGCAGGCCTGTGCCGGTCCTGGCGTCGATGTTGGCCACGCCCTGGGCGTTGTTGATGTTGATGGTGGACGCCGTGATCGTCAGCGCGCCCGTCCCTGTGGTCCGCGCCTCGATGCCGCGCTCGCGGCCCGTCACGGTCCCCGTGGTCGTGATCGAAATCGCGCCCGTACCGCCGGTGACGGCGTGGATGGCGCTGAGAGCCGAGGCGGGCGTGCTGGAATTGACCGTTCCCGTGGTGGTGACGTTGATCGCGCCGCTGGTCGAGACCGCCTTGATGCCATGGCTCGCCGTGCCGCTGTTGGCCGTCACGCCGGCCGTCGATACCGTGATCGCGCCGGACCCCGATGTCACCTCGATGGCGGGTCCGCCCGTACCCGTCACCGTTCCCGTCGCGGTGAAGGCCACGCTGTCGGAACCTGCGCCAGTCAGGTTCACCCCCACCGTCCCGACGTTCATCGAACCTGTGGAGTTGACGGTCAGCGCCCCACGCGAGGCGTATGTGATCCCGGAGCCCGTGTAGGAGCCCGCACAGTTGAAGGTGTCGGCGGCCGCACCGTTGTCGGCCGGATCGACTCCGATCACCGCGCATTCGTTGGCGGCCTGGGCGGCGGAAGGGGCCAGGAACGCCCCGCCTCCCGCCGCCAGGATGCCGGCGGCAAGCGATCCGCCGGCCAACAGGGACATGCGTCTGCGCGCCGTCCCGCATTTGGAAGCTGACATGGTTTCCCCCTTGATGATTATCGTCTTGCTCACGACGCGCCCCTCAGCCGCCAAAGCCGATGGCGATCTTGAAGTAAGGCCCGTCGATGGTCCGGTCCGCGTCCTCCGGAGCCTGGAAACCGCCGTCGATCACATCGAAGTACCGCTCCCAGCGATACCCGGCGGCGATGCTCATCCGGTCGACCGTGTAGGAAAGGCCCAGGCTCAGATCCACCGCGGGGACCGACACCGCCTTGGTGCGCTCGATGTCGACATGGACCGGGGGCGAGACCGATGTCGGCGTCGACCATTGGGCAAACGGCATCTGGAACTGCGCCGCCACATAGTGTTTCGCGGTTTCCTCGCCTTCTATGGAGACCTTCTGCTTGCCGAACAGCATCCCGGCGCCGAGCGACCAGTCCAACTCCAGCCGCCCCGTCGTATCGTCGCCGATCAACGGGTAGGCGGCGCTCCAGGACACGGCGGGGCCTGCCCCCTCGAACTCGCGGGAGGCTTCCAGGGTGGATTGCGACCGATCGCGAAGGGCCGGATACTTCTGGAACCAGCCGTCCTGGATATCCCAAAGGACGCCGTCGGCCGCGTAGGCGGTGTCGGCCTTGAACTGGGCGTACTTCAGTCCGCCGCCGAAGGTCGAGCGGCTGAGGCCGCCGATATTGACGTCACGCCTGACCGCGAAATCCACGAACTGATGCTCTTCGCGCCCGGACGACCATTCCTCCATCCAATCGGGCTGCGACGAGCCTATGACGATATCCCGGGCGCTTCCCGAATAGGTGACGCACAGGCCCGCCGACGCACCGGCGAAGGCGCATTTCTCCTCGTTCGGGTCCTCGTCCCGCACCTCGGCGCGGCCGACATTGGTCTTGCCGAAGCGGACGGAGGCCGACACGCTCCAGGGTCCGGGGCCCGGACGATAGGTGAAAGCCGCAGAACGACCGTCGCCCCAGTCGAAATCCCGATTCTGCGCGTCTCCTACAAGGTCGAAGGCCGGGAAGGCGCTCTCAAAGCCGGGACGAAGGGCTGCGTTCCGCGCGGTATGACGCTGCACCTGCCCTCCTAGTTCCACCGTGAACGGATAGGGCCGGGACGGGTCGCGGCGCTCGCCGAAGCTGCCGAGCAACGAACCGCCGCTCCAGTTCTTCGTCACCCGCAGGCCGTAGAGACGCGGCTCGGTCAGGAAGACGTTGGTGGTCAGCATCGAGTCGTCGGAATTGAGGAAGGCGCCGGTGATAGCCGTCTCGTTGGTGACGTTCTTGACGTAGGCCATGACGTGCCAGCCGGCATCTTCGTTGGTGAAGATCGCGGCCAGGTTCATCGTGTAATATTCTTTGAGGCGGTTGTAGTCGTGGTCGTTGAACACCCGCCACCACGACTCGGACTGCCAATGCAGGTCGGAGTGCACTGTCATGAGCCAATCGTTGCCGAAGGGGACGGTGTAGTCGACCGTGACGGTGGCGGTGTAGTTCGGCGCGTTGGGCAGGTCGTTCCCTGACAGGTCCTTGAAAAAGCCCTCGCCGTTGTTGTGCCCGAGCGACTCGTCGAGCGGGTTGAAGCCGGGATAGTCGGTGAACTCGTTCAGCCTGCCTCCGCGGGGATTATCTACCTGAGGATCAGGCTCGTAGATCAGATTGGTCACGGGATCGTGGCCGAGGACGTAAGCGATCTCGCACCCGCCCGCGATACCGCCGGAGGGGTTCCCCTGCGTCGCCAGTCTTTGGGAGCCAACAAAGACGTATGTGGGCAGTATGCAGTTCGAGGGCTGTGTCGGGAACGGCCGCCTGAGGACCCAGCCCTCCTTGCCGGCGGTGCGGTCCATAAGATCGATGGCGCGGGAGCCGTCGGCCAGCCGGGTCTTCTGATAGCCGCCCTTGAAGCCGAGGCGGAGGTTGTCGAGAGGCCTCCAGTCCGCTTCGAGCTCCAGCCCCCAGATCGTGGCGTCGAAGTTGCGGTTCAGCGCCGAACGATTGACGATCTCGGAAATCTGGTAGCCTTCGTAATCGTAATAGAAGGCCGCGAAGTTGGTCGTCAGACGCCCGTCGAGCATGACGTTCTTCAGGCCCAGCTCGAAGGAGTCGATGAATTCCGGCGCGAAGGTCCTGGGGTGCGTCGCTGAATCCCTCAGCTTGGCGTCGCTTTCCCCCTCCAGACCGCTGTAGATGACCACGCCCGGAATCGGCGGGTTGGCGCCGCCAGCCTTGTAGCCGTGGCCGTAGGAAGCGTAGACCATGGTCTCGTCGGTAAAGTCGAGGTCCGGCTTCCAGTCCAGGGTCAGACGTCCGGTGGGTTCGCGCCACTCCTGGTCGATGACCTCGGCCACGGGATAACCCACGGTCCGGGAGCCCAGTATCCAGCTCGGGCTGATCGGGGCCTCCTTCTTGTCCACCGTCCAGCGCAGGCCGCCCGTGATCTTGAGATTCTCTGCGATCTGGTAATAGACCTCGCCGAACGCAGCGTAGGAGATCAGCTTGAAGGGGTTCTTGCTGAGGAAGTAATTGTGTCCCCGGTCATTCAGGCTGTCGATCGGGTTGGGGTCCATATAGATGCAGGCGGTGACGTTGTGCGCGATCAGCGGATCGGGCTGCACATGCCCCATCACCAGGCATTCGTCGTTGGTCGTCACACCCGGCACATAGGGCGACAGGTCCGTGTCGCGAGCATACGGCGATATCGCCGCGAACAAGCTCAGCGCATTGATGAAGACGTAGTACTTGTCTTCCGTGTCATAGCGCAGGTAGTTGGCGCCCAGGCTGAAATTGAGCGGCCCGTCGAAGTTCGACGACAGCCGCAGCTCCTGGCTGAACTGCTTCGACTTCGCGGTTGACAGGTCGACACCGACCAACCGGTCCGAGCATCCGATCTGCGGATCGCAGAATACGCCGGCGTTGAGGAGATCGTCACGACGATATCCGGCGGTCGGGCTCATCTCGTATGCCCAGGCGTTCGGCGTCGTATTGAACCGGTTGTAGTCCTGAGACGAGAAGATGAAATCCGCGTTGTAGGCGGTCTCCGAAGACAGCGACAGGCTGTCGGAAAGGTCTATGTCGAACTGCGCCTCGAACAGGTCAGCCTTGGCGCGATACACGGGATCGACCGTCGATTCGATGACGCGAAGATCGAGCGATTGAACGGTGCTCAGGTAAGGGTCGAAATGGGGAATGTCCCGGTTTCTCGGAAGGAAGATCTTGCTCAGCGGATGATAGTAGGGGATCGCCAGGCCATTGGGCGTCTGGAACGAATCCCTGGCATAGAGGGAGTTCCGCTCGCAGCCCTGGCTGAAGGCGGATTGATAGTACTCGCCGTTGGAGATCATGAACCCGTCGGTGTATCCGAACTCATACGGGCCGACCTTGTTGACTACATGTTTCTTGCAGGTCTGCTTGCCTGACCGCAGGCGGTCGTCGTCTTCCTCGAAGTGCTCCCAGATCAGGTTGAGGTTGACGCCGTCCGTCGGCGCGAACCGCAGCGACATCCGTGTCGACCACAGGTCGCGACCGTCGATGGGATTGCCGGTGATCTCGTTCTGGGCGTAGCCGTCGCGCTTGGTCCAGGCGCCGGCCAGGCGGAGGGCGACCGCATCCTCGACCAGCGGGATGTTGACCATCCCCTCGATGCGCGAGCTTTTGTAGTTGGACACATCGCCCGAAGCCTTCGCCTCATAGACGAACTTCGGCTTGGCCGAAATGATGTTCACAACACCCGCCGTGGCGTTGCGGCCATAGAGCGTGCCTTGCGGCCCGCGCAGAACCTCGACGCGCTGGAGGTCGTAGAATTCCTGCTCGAAGAACCGGTTGCGGATGAAGGGCGTATTGTTGAACGCCACCGCCACTGCGGGATCGGTCGTGGCGGAGATGGCCTGGGTGCCGATGCCGCGGATCTGGATCGAGTAGGAACTGAAGTT
>CAZOHI010000076.1:0-9050 GCA_964579695.1 uncultured Caulobacter sp.
GAGGTCAGCGACCGCCTGCGGGGGTGGGAGAACGCCAACCTGTCGCTGACGCTGGAGCGGCCGGAAAGCGACCTGGTGCTGCAGGTCTACGCCAAGAACCTGTTCGACGACACGCCCATCACCGACGCCTTCCTGAACTCGGACTCCACCGGGATGACGACCAACGTCTTCACGCTGGACCCGCGCCTGATCGGCTTCTCCGTGCGGAAGGGCTTCTGATGCGCGCGATCAACAAGATACCGGGGGAAATTTCGATGTCCGCTTTCAAGACCAGGGCCGCGCTGCTGACCGCCGCCGCCGTGGTGGCCCTGGCGCCCGCCGCCTTCGCCGCCGACTTCACCACCACCGTCGCGGACGGGGACACCGAAACCTCGGTGGTTCTCGACGCCCCGGCGGCGGGCGACACCCACACGCTCCAGAACGACGGGACCATCATCGGCGTCAACGGCGCCTCGTGGGACGTGGTGGTCACCGGCGCCGGCGCGGGCGCGGTGGTGATAAACAACGACAGCGCCCTCATGGGCCTGGTCGACTTCTCCGGCCTGACCGGCGGGGCGACTATCAACAACAACGGGACCTGGAGCATGGAGGGCTGGGACACCTTCCAGCCGGTCTTCGGCTCTGGGAACGACGTCATCAACAATACCGAGGACGGCGTCATCGAATTCATCGGCTTCTCCACGACGATGGACCTCGGCGACGGAGACGACGTGTTCGACAACGCCGGGACGATGACCGGGGTCTGGGCGGTGCTCTACGCCGACTTCGGCGAAGGGAACAACCGCCTGGAGAACTCGGGGACCATGGCGCTTGATTTCGGCGTCGACGCGATCTTCGGGGCGGGCGACGACGTTTTCGAGAACAGCGGGCAGGTCGGCAACAACATGACCGTGACCTTCGGAGAGGGAGCCAACCGCTTCACGAACAGCGGCGCATACACCGGAATGCTCTCCCTGTTCGCCGGCGCCGGAAACGACCGCATTGAGAATTCCGGCGAGCTGACCTCGCAATTCAGCTTTCTGCTCGGCGCCGGCGACGACGTCTTCGAGAACACCGGCACGCTGACGCTGACCTACAACTCGGTAGTGGATTTCGGGGTGGGCGACGACACCTTCACCAACACCTCGACCCTGATCGTCGCGCTGGCGTCTTCGAACGCCTTCGCCACGACGCTGACGTTCGACGGGTTGGAGACGTTCGAGAACAGCGGCGACCTGGTCATGAACTTCTGGGACCCGACCAGCATCTACGACCCCTTCGCGCAGGACCGCATCGTGGCCCACGGGACCGACTTCGTGGCGAGCGCCGGCAGCCGCCTGCTGATCGACGCCAACCTTACCGAGGGCCTGGCCGATAGCCTGGACTTCGAAGGCGGCTCGACCTCCGGCGAGACCGAAGTGGTGGTCAACCTCCTGGAGGGCGATGTCGGCGTCTACGACCCCGAAGGCGTCGTGGTAGTGAACGTGGCGGGCGGGAGCACCGACGCCTCGCATTTCCGCCTCAGTTCTTCCACTCCGGGCTTTGACGCCGGCCAGGTGTTCGGCGGCGGCATCCGCAAGGACGCCTTCAGCTACAGCCTGCTCTACGACGCCGACACCCAAGCCCACCGGCTTGTCGGCCTGCCCAGCATGGGCCTGCTGCGGATGGGGATGCTGCCCGCTGTCGCTCAGGACATCTGGCGGGCGGGCGACGCCGCCGTGGCCTCGCGCCAGGCCGACCTGCGCACCGCCGCGCCCGAGACCTCCGGGGGGCTGTGGGCCCAGGTGTCCGGCGACAAGATCGAACGCGACGCCGGGAGCGCCGTCACCGTTCTCGGCCAGACCGACACCGCCGACGTCAGCTATCAGCAGCAGACCGCCGCCCTGACCCTCGGCGGCGACATCCTGGGCGAGGGGGCGGGCGGACGCTATTCGCTCGGCTTCATGGTCGGTCCGACCAGCACGGCGGTCGAGTTCGAGGGCTCGGCCTCCGAGGTCGAGCTGGAGGGCGTCACGGCGGCCGTCTACGGCGGCTTCACCTCCGGCGACTTCTTCGTGGACCTCAGCCTGACCGGCTCCGGCGCCAAGGTGAACGACGACAAGAGCTTCAGCGAGGCGGTGAAGACCGAAGTCACCTCCATCGGCGTGCGCGCCGAGGCGGGCTATCGCCTGGGCCTGGGCGAGGGGCTCCATGTCGAGCCGCTGGTCGCCATCGTCCATGTCGCCACCAGCTTCGAGGACCTGCGCCTGCCGGGCGCGCCGCGCGACGCCATCCTTTACGACGACGCCGCCAGCACCCGGCTGGGCGTCGGCGCGCGGCTGGGCCTGGAGACGGGCTTCGCGGGGCTCGACATGCGGGCCTCGCTGACCGGCCGCTACTGGAAGGAGATGGAGGCCGAGAACGGGCTCGTCGTCCGCAACGCCGGCGCCGACCCGCGCTTCGTCGACGATTTCGGCGGCGACTTCGCGGAGGTGAATGCGGTCATCGACCTCTCCAGCCCGGAGGGCGCGGTGTCCGGCTTCGCCAACCTCGGCGGGCGTTTCGGCGAGGACTACCGGGCCGCCAACGCGGCGGTGGGCCTGCGCTACAACTGGTGACCTGATCCCCCGACCGTACGGTCCGAGGCGGCGGAGCGATCCGCCGCCTCATTTTTTTTGCGCGCCGCGCTTCCGCAATCACCGGCTCGTTCGTCATAGGGTCGAGGCGGCCTTTACATCGCCGTGCAGAGAAGCTTCCGTTCCCCCAGATGGTCCAGGCCGACCCCGACCAGGTCTTCGATCCGCCCGCCGAGGGCAGCCCGAATTCGCGGATCGAGCACCTGTTCCGCGAGCACAACGACACCCTGCTGCGCTTCCTGCGCGCCCGCCTGCACAGCGAGGCCGACGCCCGCGAGGCGGCGCAGGAGGCCTATGTCCGCCTGCTGCAACTCGACAATCCGGGCCAGCTTTCCTTCCTGCGCGCCTACCTGTTCCGCATCGCCGCCAACGTGGCGACGGACCTGCGCCGCCGCCGGGCGATGCAGGACAAGGTCAGCCACGAGACGGTCGCGGACGACACGGTCGCCCCGACCCAGGAACGGGTGCTCCAGGCTCGCCAGGACCTCGCCGCCGTGGCCGCCGCCCTGGCCGAACTGCCGCCGCGCTGCCGCGAGGCGTTCCGCCTCAGCCGCCAGGAGGAATGGCCCACGGCCCGCATCGCCGCCCACCTGGGCGTTTCCGACCGCATGGTGCGCCTCTATCTCGCCCGCGCGCTGGAGCATATCGAAGCCGCGCTTTCCGCCTCCGGCGCATGGAGGCCCGAGCGATGACCCCCGACATGAAGGTCGCCCAGGAAGCGCGCGAATGGTTCGTCCGGCTGCTGGACGACGACATTTCGGCCGAGGAACTGGCGGCCTGGCAGGCGTGGCTCGCCCGCTCGCCCGCCCACCGCGAGGCTTCCGACCGGGTGGCCGAAAGCTGGGCGGCGGCGGGGGTGGCCGCCTCGCCGGGCGTGAGCGCGGGCGAGCTGGCGGCCGACCGCTACGACGGCTCGGCCCCGGTCGCCGGATGGCGCGCGCCCCGGCGCTGGCGCCCTGGCCTGGCGGCCGCCGGGATCGCCGCCGCCGCGATGGCGGGCGCGGCGCTGCTCGGGCTGGCCGACTTCCGCCCCGGCGAGGCGCAGGCGATCACCACCGCGCGGGCCGAGCACAGGACGGCCGCCCTGGCCGACGGCTCGCGGATCGACATCGGCGCGCTGACCGGCGTGCAGGTGCGCATGACGGACGCCCGCCGCGAGATCCAGCTCGACAGCGGTGAAGCCTATTTCAAGGTCGCCAAGGACAAGGCCCGGCCCTTCGTGGTCGAGACGCCGTTCGGCGCCGTCACGGCGGTCGGCACGGCCTTCAACGTCGACGTCGGCGCGCGGGGCATGACGCTCAACGTCACCGAGGGCGTGGTGCTGGTGCGGCCCTACGCCCGCGCCCTGCCGCCGGGCCTGCGCAGCGTGGGCGCCAGGCCCGTGCGGGTGGAGGCGGGGCAGCAACTGGCGCTGGCGGCGGCGGGCCTGGGCGTAGCGGCCAAGGTCCAGGCGGCGGCCTCCGGCGTCACCTGGCCCGACGGGCGGCGCGAATACCGGGCCGAGCCGCTGCGCTCCGTCATCGAGGACGTCAACCGCTACGCCGAGCGCCAGATCGTGCTGCGCGACCCGGCGGTGGGGGAACTGGCCTACACCGGCGCCGTGCGGCTGGACGCGACCGAGGACTGGGCGGCGGCCCTGCCGGGCGCCTTCCCGCTGGAGGTGACGCGCGGCGAGGACGGCGTCATCGTGATTTCCGAGCGGATGTAGCCTTCCGCTTCCGCTTCCGCCGTCTCGTACGTCTTAGCCCCAACAGAAATCAGTCCCAGGGGGGAAAAGATGAAAGACTGGATGAGACTTCTCTGCGCCACCACGGCGCTCGCCAGCGTGGCGCTCGCCGCCCCGGCCATGGCGGCGGGCATCGACGACGACACCACCTTCGAGATCGCGCCCGGCCGCCTGGACGAGGCCCTGCTGGCCTACAGCCGCCAGGCCGACGTGCAGGTGGTCTCGGCCTCCGCCGACCTCGCGGGCAAGCGCACCGTCGGCGTGAAGGGTGAGCGGGCGCCGCGCGAGGCGCTCAGCCAGCTCCTGGAAGGCTCGGGCCTGTCCTTCGTGGTCACGGGCGAGAAGACGGTCACCGTCAGGGCGGCCCAGGACCCCCAGGGGGGAAGCGCCGCCGGCGACGTTGATGCGTTGATCGTGACGGCGCAGAAGCGCGAGGAAGCCATCCAGGACGTGCCGATCGCCATCTCGGCCTTCAGCCAGAAATCGCTGGACGAACAGAAGATCGAGGGGGGCTTCGACCTCCTGAAGGCGATCCCGAACGTCACCTTCTCCAAGAACAACTTCACCAGCTACAACTTCTCGATCCGGGGCATCGGCACCAAGGCGGTCTCCGCCACCACCGACCCCGGCGTGGCGGTCAGCTTCAACAACATGGCGCTGCTGCAGAACCGCCTGTTCGAGCAGGAATACTTCGACGTCGAGCGGGTCGAGGTGCTGCGCGGTCCGCAGGGCACGCTGTACGGCCGCAACGCCACGGCGGGCGTCATCAACGTCATCAGCGCCAAGCCGGACATGGACGAGTTCGCGGCGATGGCCAAGGCGGAGGCCGGCAACTTCGACACCCGGCGCGTGTCGGGCATGGTCAACATCCCGATCGTCGAGGACGTGCTGGCCGTCCGCCTCGCCGGCGCGATGACCGAGCGCCAGGGCTATGACTTCAACACCGGCACCGGCAATTCCGTGAACGGCCGCGAGCTGTGGTCGGGGCGCGTCACGATCGGCTTCGAGCCGGCCGAGAGCCTGCGCGCCAACCTGGTGTGGGAGCGGTTCGAGGAGGACGACAACCGTTCGCGCACGGGCAAGCAGCTTTGCCACCGTGACCCCGGCCTGGAGATTGTCGGCTCCACGCCGACGGTCGCCTATCCGAACAGCGCCTACTCGCGCCTGCTGTCGCCCGCGCTGTTCTCGCAGGGCTGCAAGCCTGGAAGCCTCTATGAGGACGCCGCCTTCGGCACGCCCAACGGTATCGCCCTGCCGTTCGTGTTCGGGATGCTCGCGCTGGGGGCGGACTGCCGGCCGGGCTGCGCCGCCCCCTTCTACGCCCTGGGTTGGAGCGGCGACGCGCCGAAGACCCTTATCGACCTGGTGGACCCCTATGGCGGCATGATGCAGTCGCGGGACCTGCGGGTGATCAACTCCTTCCGCGACCCCGTGTATCGGGCCAAGGCCGACGTGGTCGAACTCAACGTCGACTTCGATATCTCGGACTACCTGACGCTCACCTCGCAGACCGTCTACAACAAGGACGAGACCTACTCGTTCCAGGACTACAACCGCTTCAACACCGTGCCGATATTCAACGACACGAGCAATCTCACGAGCAGCAGAACCAGCAGCAACCCCAGCGCGTGGCGGTATCTTTCGCCCGAAGGCGAGTTCTGCGACCCGCAGCTTGGCTGCTCGAAGTCTCTGGCGGGCTTCGATATCGCCCAGGCCAAGGGCGAGCAGTTCTCGCAGGAGCTGCGGTTGCAGTCGGATTTCGACGGGCCGCTGAACTTCAGCCTCGGCGCCAACTACACGCGGTTCAAGACGCTGGTCGACTATTACGTCTTCTACAACATGATCACGGCATACGCCCAGACGTCGCCGTTCAACGCCGCCCCTCCCAGCGGGCAGCTTGATCCCACGACCTGTAACGCGACCGCGGACGGCGGGGTGCAGGGGCACAATCCGCGCATTCCCACCGGCAGCGTGACCAACGCCACCTGTCCGTACATCGACCCCAACCCGATCGAGAGCATCGACGGCGACGGGCACAACTATTTCCGCAGCAAGAACCCCTACAAGCTCAAGTCGGCGGCCGTGTTCGGCGAGCTGTACTGGCAGGCCACCGACGCCCTGAAGGTCACCGCCGGCCTGCGCTACACAGACGACAAGAAGACCTTCATCCCGGTGCCCAGCCAGGTCCTGCTGGCGACGGCCCAGTTGGCCGGGGGCGTCGTCAGTCGCGGCTACCCGGAAAGGCCCGCGATCAAGCAGCGCTGGGGCGAGTTCACCGGACGGATCGGTGTCGACTGGAAGCCGGAGCTGTCGTTCACCGACGACACCATGCTCTACGCCTTCTATTCGCGCGGCTACAAGGGCGGCGGCGCCAATCCGCCGACCCCCGGCTTTGCGACCCCGCAGGAGACCGGGGCGCAGATGGACTGGGACGCGGCGACCATCGCCATGTACGAAGGCATGGGGGTTCTTCCCATCCTGCCGATGACCGGCGTGGAATACGGCCCGACGTTCAAGCCGGAGTTCGTCAACGCCTTCGAGATCGGGTCGAAGAACACCCTGTTCGGCGGGGCGCTGGTGTTCAACACCTCGGCCTTCCTCTACGACTACGAGGACTATCAGGTTTCGCAGATCAGGGACCGTTCGGCGGTCAACGAGAACTTCGACGCCACCATATGGGGGCTCGAGTTCGAAACCCTGTTCTCGCCGACCCGCAACCTGCGCTTCAACGCCAACCTGGGCTATCTCGACACCAGGATCGCCGATGGCGAGACCTCCATCGACATCATGAACCGCACCCAGGGCGATCCCGACTATGTCCTGATGAAGCCGTGGGCGCAGCAGACCGCCAATTGCGTTGCGCCGGTTCCCGTCGTCGAGCGGTGGCTGAAGACCGACCAGGGCAAGGCGATGGGCGGCTATATGCGCTTCTGCGGCAGCGGCGGGATCCTGGTCCTCTTCAGCGACCCGCTCATCGATCCCAATCCGGCCATCGCGGGCGGCGTGGGCGTCTACGATCCGAAGAACTACCCGGAGATCAACGGCGGGGCGGGGATTCACGCCCAGCTCGGCGGCAACGAACTGCCGAACTCGCCGCACTGGACGGCCAATATCGGGGCCCAGTACGGCTTCGACATGCCCGGCGGCTGGCGCGGAACGGTGCGCGGCGACGCCTATTGGCAGAGCCAGTCCTTCGCGCGTGTCTACAACACCCAGTACGACAAGCTGCGCGCCTGGACCAACGCCAACCTGTCGGTGTGGGTCGAGCAGCCCGACTGGGGCCTGAAGATCGAACTGTATGCGAAGAACATCTTCGACGACACGCCGATCACCGACGCCTTCCTCAACTCCGACGACACGGCGCTGACCACCAACGTCTTCACGCTCGATCCGCGCCTCATCGGCCTGTCGGTCCGCAAGGAGTTCTGATCTCCCGTTCCGGTCCCCCGAAACGAGCATCCCTGGGGCGGCGGATCACTCCGCCGCCCCTTCTTTCTTCCGCCCCGCTTGACATCCCCTCCCGCCGCGCCAGCCTTTACGCGCGAGACAGGCGACCGGCAGGGAGGGCCCGCGCATGACGAAGACCGACGCCGTTTCCGACCGCGCCACGGCCGAGCTGGCCCAGCGGCTGGACGCACGTTTCCGCGCGCCGCTGATGAGCTATTTCCTGCGCCGCACCGGCAGCCGCCAGGACGCCGAGGACCTGACGCAGGAGGTCTTCCTGCGCATCCTGAGGCGCGAGGAGGACCTGCCCAGCGACTATGCCGAGGTCTTCCTGTTCAAGATCGCCGCCAACCTGCTGCGCGACCGCGCGCGGCAGGAAGGCGCCCGGCGCAAGGGCGACCATTTCAGCATCGACGGCGCCGAGGGCGAGGCGTTGTCGCCCGGCCTGATTGAGGATTTGGGCCCCGAGCGCGTATTACTCAGTCAGGAGGCGCTGGCGGCCGTCCTGCGGGCGCTGGAGGACCTGGGGGAGCGGACGCGCGACGTCTTCGTCCTCTACCGGCTGGAGAAGATGAAGCACCGCGAGATCGCCGCCCTCTACGGCATCTCGGTCAGTTCGGTGGAGAAGTACGTCGCCCGCGCCACGGAGCGACTGTCGCAGGTGTTCGGACCGCTATGAGCGACGAAAGGGCCGCCGCCGCGCTGGAAGCCGCCGCCATCTGGCGGATGCGGATGGCCGCGCCCGAATGGTCGGCGCAGGGCGAGGCGGCGCTGGAGGCATGGCTCGCCGAGGACGACGCCAATGCCCGCGCCTTCGAACGCAGCGGCCGCGTCTGGGATTTCGTCGACCAGCATGCCGCCACGCCGGAACTGATGGTCGTGCGCCGCGACGCCCTGGATCGCGCCCAGCGCGCCGCCCGCGAGCGGATGGCGAAGGGGCAGGGGCGTTTCATCCGCATGCCCGGCCGCCGGGCGATGGCGGCGGCGATCGCGGCCTTCGCCGTGCTGGCGGGCGGCGCGTACATGCTGGCCGAGCGGGGCGACGTCTACGGCGCGGGCCGCAACGAGCGCCGCGTGGTGGTGCTGGAGGACGGCTCGAAGCTCTCCCTCGACGCCGAGAGCCGCGTGGCGGTGAAGTATTCGAAGGACGCCCGGCGCCTCGTCCTGCTCCGGGGCCAGGCCCGCTTCGACGTGGCGCACGACGTGGCCCGCCCGTTCAGCGTGCGCGCCCGCGACCGCACGGTGGTCGCCACCGGCACGGCCTTCAACATCGACATCTTCGACCG
>CAZOHI010000077.1:0-8802 GCA_964579695.1 uncultured Caulobacter sp.
CTAGCTCGCCCAGCCGCCGCCAAGGGCCTTGAACACCTGCACCTGGTTGGCGGCGAGCTGCGCTTCGGACTGGGCCAGCAAGGCCTCGTCGGCGGCCAGCGTCCGCTGGGCGTCGAGGACGGTCAGGAAGCTGTCCATCCCGGCGTCGAAGCGCAGGCGGGCAAGGCGGGCGGCCTCGGCGCTGCGGTCGCGGGCGGACTTCAGCGCCGCGCGGCGGTCCAGCTCGTTGGCGTAGGCCGACAGGGCCGTTTCCGTCTCCTGCAAGGCGACGAGGACGGTCTTGTCGAAGCGGGCCAGCGCGCCTTCGGCGTCGGCGCGCGCGGCTTTGGCCTGGGCCCGGGCGATACCGCCGTTGAGGAAGCTCCACGAGATCAGCGGCCCGACGCTGAAGCGCACCGCGCCCGAGTCGGTCAGGCCGCTCACCGCCGGGGCGGTGGAGCCGAGCGAGCCGCCCAGCGTGATGCGCGGATAGAAGTTGGCGGCCGCGACGCCGGTGCGGGCGATGGCGGCGGACAGTTCCTCCTCCGCCTGGCGCACGTCGGGGCGGCGGGCCAGCAGGCTGGCGCCGTCGCCGACCGGGATGGCGGTCGTCACCTGCGGGATGATGTTGCACTCGATGGCCTGCGGGCTCGCCTGGGCGGGCGAGCGGCCGGTCAGGGTGGCGAGGCGGAAGACGGCCTCGTCGCGCGCGGCGCGCAGCGGCGGCAGCCCGGCGCGCCCGGCCTCCAGCGCGGCGGCGGCGCGGGCCACGTCCAGGCCGTTGCCCCGCCCGGCGTCGAGCAGGCGTGTGGTCAGGCGCAGGGTGTGATCCTGAAGGTCGACCGTGCGCTCGCCCACCGCGATGCGGGCGCCCGCGGCGCAGGCGTCGGCATAGGCGCGGGCCGTCTCGGCCGCGACCGAGACGCGCACCACGTCCATGGCCGCCTCGGCGGCCTCCACGTCGGCGCGGGCGGCGGCGATGGTGCTGCGCACCCGGCCGAAGAGGTCGACCTCATAGGAGACGTCCAGCCCGGCGTTGTAGCTCCAGTCCTCCTCGCCCATCTGCTCGCGGCCATAGCTCGCCCCGGCCGTGGTGGTGGTCATGGGCAGGCTGCGGGCGCGGGTCTCTCCGAGCGAGGCGCGCACGCGGGCCAGGTTGGCGGCGGCGATCTCCAGGTCCTTGTTGGCGGCCAGAGCCTCGGCGACCAGCCCGTCGAGGGTCGGATCGTCGAACAGCCGCCACCAGTCCTGGGGCGCCTCCGCCGCCGCGAAGGCCGGGCCGGCGGCGCCCAGGAAGGCGCGGTTGGCCTCGGGCGGCGCGACCGCTTCGAGGTCCGCCGAGCCGGTGGCGGCGCAGGCCGACAGCATCAGGGCGGCGGAAAGGGGGGCGAGGGGGGACTTCATGCGACGCTTCCGTCTTCGAGGGGGTCGTGGGCTGTGCCGCCGCCCGTGGTGGGCATCGGCCGCTCTTTCTTGGGTGGCTGCGGGAGCCTCAGGGCGAACCAGCGGCAGACGACATAGAAGACCGGCGTGAACACCAGCCCGAAGATCGTCACGCCGATCATCCCGAAGAACACCGCCGTGCCGAGCGCCTGGCGCATCTCCGCCCCCGGCCCCGTGGCGATGGCCAGCGGCAGCACGCCCAGGATGAAGGCGAAGGAGGTCATCAGGATCGGCCGCAGGCGGGTGCGCGCCGCGTCCACGGCGGCGGCGAAGCGGTCCATGCCGGACTTTTCCTCCGCCTGCTTGGCGAACTCGACGATCAGGATGGCGTTCTTGGCGGCCAGCGCCACCAGCACGATCAGGCCGATCTGCGTCAGGATGTTGTTGTCCTGGCCGCGCAGGTTCACGCCGAGGATCGCCGCCAGCAGGCACATCGGCACGATCAGGATCACCGCCAGCGGCAGGGTGAACGCTTCGTACTGCGCCGCCAGCACCAGGAAGACGAACACCACGGCCAGCACGAAGACCAGCGCCCCGGTGTTCCCGGCCTGCTTTTCCTGGAAGGCGAGGTCGGTCCATTCGAAACCGAACCCGGCGGGCAGGGTCTGCGCGGCCATCCGCTCCATCGTCTCCAGCGCCTGGCCGGACGAGACGCCCGGCGCGGCGGAGCCTTGCAGCTCGGCGGCGGGGAAGAGGTTGTAGCGCACCACCCGCGAGGGACCGGAATCGTCGCGCAGGTTGGCGACCGAGCCCAGCGGCACCATGCCGCCGGTCAGGGACCGGACTTTCAGCGCCCCGATGTCGGAGACGTCGTCGCGGTACTGCGGCTCGGCCTGCGCCGTCACCCGGAAGGTGCGGCCCAGGAAGTTGAAGTCGTTGATGTAGGTCGAGCCGAGATAGGTCCCCAGCGTGTCGTACACCTGCGACGGCTGCACGCCGAGCACCTGGGCCTTGTCGCGGTCGACGTCGGCGGTGATGCGCGGCGAGGCGGTATTGAACATCGAGAAGACGCCCGCCACCTGCGGCGCCTGCATCGAGGCGCCCATCATGCCCATGGTCGCGCCCTCCAGCTCCCGGTAGGAGCCGCCGGCCTTGGCCTGGATCATCATCTTGAAGCCGCCGCCGGCGCCCAGGCCCGGAACGGCCGGGGGCGCGATGACGAAGATGGAGGCTTCCTGGATGCCCGCCAGCCGTCCGCTGACCGCCTGCGAGATGGCGTTGGCCTTCAGCTCCTGCGCGCCGCGCTCGCTGAAGTCCGTCAGGCGGATGAACATGGTCCCGGAGTTGGAGGCGGCCGAGAAGCTGGACCCGTCGAGGCCCGCGAAGGCCGCGACGCTGTCGACGCCGTCCATGTCGCCGACGGTCTTCGACACCTGTTGCAGCACCGCGTCGGTCCGCTCAAGCGAGGCCCCGGCCGGAAGCTGGACGACGCCGATCAGCACGCCCTGGTCCTGGTCCGGGATGAAGCCGGTGGGCGTGGCGGTCAGCCGCCAGCCGGTCAGGGCCAGCAGGCCCGCATAGACGATCAGCACGATCATCGAGCCGCGCACCAGCCGCGCGGTCATGCGGCCGTAGCGGTCGCTGAGCGCGTCGAAGCCCTCGTTGAACTTGCGCCCCAGCGTGCGGACCGGCGCCATCCAGCGCGGCCCGTGGTCGTGGTCTTTCGCGTGCGGCTTGAGCAGCAGGGCGGCGAGGGCGGGCGACAGGGTCAGCGACACGATCAGCGAGATGACCGAGGCCGCCGCGATGGTCACCGCGAACTGGCGGTAGAACTGGCCGGGAATGCCGCTGACGAAGGCCGTGGGGATGAACACCGCCAGGAGCACGAGGCCGATGGCGACCAGCGCCCCGGAGACCTCGTCCATGGTGCGTATGGCCGCCTCCCTGGGCGTCATCCCGGCGCGGATGTTCCGCTCGACGTTCTCGACCACGACGATGGCGTCGTCGACCACGATGCCGACGGCCAGCACCAGGGCGAACAGCGACAGGGAGTTGATCGAGTATCCCAGCGCCAGTTGCACCGCGAAGGTGCCGACCAGCGCCACCGGGATGGCCAGGATGGGGATCAGGGCCGCCCGCCAGGTCTGGAGGAAGACCACGATCACGACCACGACCAGCAGCACCGCTTCCAGCAGGGTGTGCTGGACGGACTCCACCGAGGCCGCGACGTATTCGGTCGGGTTGTAGGGGATGGTGTACTTGACCCCCGGCGGGAAGCTGGCCTTGGCCTCCTCCATGCTGTCCAGCACAAGGCCCGCCGCCGACAGGGCGTTGGAGCCGGGCTGCTGGATGACCGCCAGGCCGATGCCCCGCTCGCCGCCGAAGTAGCCGCGGATCGAATAGTCCTGGGCCCCAAGCTCCACCCGCGCCACGTCGCGCAGGCGGGTGATGCTGCCCTCCGCGTCGGTCTTGACCGCGACGTTGGAGAACTCGGCCGGGTCGATCAGGCGGCCCTCGACCTGCACGGGAAGCTGGAAGGCGGCGCTGTTGGTGTCGAACGGCGGCTGGCCGAGAGCGCCGGCCGCCACCTGCACGTTCTGGGTCCGCAGGGCCTGGATGATCTCGCTGGAGGTCAGGTTGCGGGCCGCGGCCTTCGCCGGGTCGATCCATACGCGCATGGCGTAGAGGCCGCCGCCGAAGACCTGCACCCCGCCCACGCCTTCCAGGCGCAGCAGCCGGTCGCGCAGCACGGAGTTGGCGTAGTTGCCCAGATAGTCGACGTCGAGGTTCGGGTCGTCCGAGGTCAGGGCGACCAGCATCAGGAATCCGGTGGACTGCTTGGCCACCGTCACGCCGATCTGGCGCACCTGCTCGGGCAGGCGCGGTTCGGCGAGGGCCACCCGGTTCTGGACCAGCACCTGGGCGGCGTCCAGGTCCGTGCCCGGCTTGAAGGTGACGGTGATCGCCGCCGAGCCGTCCGAGGTCGAGGAGGAACTCATGTAGAGCATCCCCTCGACGCCGTTTATCTCCTGCTCGAGGGGCGCGGCCACGGTCTCGGCCACCGTCTCGGCGGAGGCGCCGGGATAGGCGGCGTGGATGCTGATCGTCGGCGGCGCGATCTCCGGATACTGCGACAGGGGCAGCAGCGGCATCGCGAACGCCCCGATCAGGGCGATGAAGATCGAGATGACGCCGGCGAAGATCGGCCGGTCGATGAAGAACTGGGAGAACCGCATCGGATCAGTCGCCTGCAGGCGTGGAGATGGAGGCGGGCGGCGCCGAGGTGGTCACGGCTTGAGCCGCCGCCGCGGCGGGGCGCTCGACGCGGCCTGCCTTGGCGTTGACCTTCTGGCCCGGACGGGCGCGCTGTCCGCCGTTGATGATGACGCGGTCGGTCGGCGTTATGCCCGTGCGCACCACCCGCAGCCCGCCGCTGAGCGGACCGAGCTGGAGCGGCTTGGCCGAGACCATGCCGTCGGCGGCGACCACATAGGCGACCTTGCGCGCGCCGTCGGCGATGACCGCGGTGTCGGGGATCAGCAGGGCGGGGTAGGCGCCCGAGCCCTGCATCCGCGCGTGGCCGAACATGCCCGCCTTCAGGAAGCCGCCGGGGTTGGCGATGGTCCCGCGCAGCCGCACGGCGCCGGAGGAGGCGTCGATGCTGTTGTCGGTGAAGTCGACCTGCCCGGTCCAGCGGTACTCCGCCTCGTCCTGCAGCCGCACCTGGATGGCGGCCGGACGGCCCCGCCGCGCCTCGCGCTGGTACTTCAGCAGCAGCGCCTCGGGGGCCTCGAAGACGAAGTGGATCGGGCTGGTCGAGACGATGGTCGTCAGCACGTCGCCGGCCGACGAGCCGCCCGCGATCAGGTTGCCGGGGTCCACCCGCCGGTCGGAGACGACGCCGGAGATCGGGGCCGTGACGCGCGTGAACTCCACGTCCAGCGCGCGGGTGCGCACGGCGGCGTCGGCCACCAGCGAGGCGGTCCGGCGGCTCTCGTACTCTTCGCGCGAGATGGCCTGTTCCGCCAGCAGCGCCTGGGCCCGCTCCATCTCCCCGCGCGCGAGGTCGGCCTGCGCGCGGGCGGCCGTGAACTGGGCCTGCGCCGGGCGGGCGTCGAGGGTGAAGAGGGTCTGGCCCTTGCGGACGAACTGGCCCTCGCGGAAGTGGGCGGCGACGATGTAGCCGCCCGCACGGGCGCGCACGTCGACGCGCTGCGGCGCCTCGAATCGGCCCACGAAGTCGTCCCAGTCCATCACCTGCTGCTGCAGCGGCGTGGCGACGGTGACCTCGGGCGGCGGCGGGGCCTGCTGGCCCTGCGGCTTGCCGCACGCAGAAAGGAAAAGGCTGGCGAGCACGCCGCAGACCGCAGGCGCGAGGAGCCGATGCATGATGTATCCCCGGATGGGGCGCGCGACGGGGGAGCGTCAAAGCGCCGTAGTCAACAGTGGGTGACTTCTACACCCGCACGAGGTAGGCAAGTCAACAGTCGATGACAAAAATAGCGTATAGGTTTGCTTAATGCCGCCGCTCTGCTCGCCCCGCGCCCGGAACGCCGCCGCCACCCGCGCGGCCATCCTGGACGCCGCGCGCCGGCGCTTCGTGCGCGAGAGCTATGACAATGTCGGCCTGCGCGAGGTCGCGGCCGACGTGGGCGTCGATGCGGCGCTGGTCTCGCGCTACTTCGGCTCCAAGGACGAGCTGTTCGAGGAGGTGCTGTGCTCCACGGGCGGCGGTGAGGACATCTTCCAGGGCGACGTGGCCGACTTCGGCCGCCGGGTCGCCGAGCTGATCGCGTCGGACCCGCACGACGGGACGAAGCTGGACGGCCTGCTCATCATGCTGCGCTCGTCCGCCTCGCCGAAGGCGGCGGAAGTGGTGCGCCGGCGCTTTGAGCATTTCTATGAGCCCTTCGCCGCCTGGCTGGGCGGCGAGGACGCCGCCGTGCGGGCGCGGCTGGCGGGCAGCCTGCTGATGGGCGCCAGCCTCGGCTTCAGCCTGACCGGCGATTTCGGCCTGCCGGCGGAAGACCGCCAGCACTTCATCGAACGGCTGGCTGTACTTCTCCAGGAAGCGGTTTCGACTTCGCGCTGAAGTCTATCTGGGCGGGTTGACAGCCGCCCGGCCGCCCGGTCCCCTTTTCGCATGCGTACGTGAACGCGGGACCCATGGCCGAGCCAGACATCCGCCCGACCGGACCGGCGCCCCTGGAAGAAGGGGTGCAGGCGCTCGCCCAGCGCTATCGCGAGCCGTTGGTCCGCTATTTCGTGCGCCGGGGCCTGTCGCTTGAGGCGGCCGAGGACTGCACCCAGGAAACCTTCGCCCGCATCTGCAACGCCGGGCAGGCGCGGATCGACAAGCCCGAGGCCTACCTGTTCGCCGTCGCCGCCAACGTGCTGATGGACCGGGGGCGTAAGGCGGGGGTGCGGCAGGAAGCCCGCCATGTCACGTTGGAAAATTTCGCCGCCGCCAGTGAGGAGCCGACGCCCGCGCGCGTCTTTGAGGGGCGGGAGGCCCTGATGAGGCTGGCCGCAATCCTTGCCGAGCTGCCGCCCCGCACGCGGGAGATGTTCCTGCTCAACAGGCTGGACGGGCTCAGCTACACCCAGCTCGCGGCCCGGTTCGGCGTGACCGTCAGCGCGGTCGAGAAACAGATGATGAAGGCCATCGCCCACCTCCACAGACGGTTCCCCCGCGATGAGTAGCCGCGACCGCCAGGCAAACGTCCCCGAACGCCCCGCCGACGCGGCGGGGTGGGTGGCGCGCATGGGCTCGGACCAGCGCACCCGCGACGACGAGGCGGCGCTGGCGGCGTGGCTGGGCGACGACCCGGCCCGCAGGGAAGCCTTCGACGGCCATGCCGCGCTGTGGGAAGCGGCGGGCGCGCTGGCCTCCGATCCGCAGGCGCGGGACATCTTGCGCCAAGGTGGCGGGCGGGTCGCGCCGATCAGCCGCCGGTCCATCCTCGGCTTCACCGGAGCCGCCGCCGCGGCCGCGGCCGTCGCGGTGGTGGCGGGGCCGCAGATCGCCGAGTGGCGCGGCCTCTATCGCACCAAGGTCGGCGAGAGCCGCCGGGTCACGCTTGCGGACGGCTCGGAGCTGACGCTCGACACCGCCACCCGCGTGAAGGTCCGCTTTTCCGAGGGCGAGCGCCGTCTGACCCTGGAGACGGGCCAGGCCCACTTCCGTGTCGCCAAGGACGCCTCGCGCCCCTTCCGCGTCTTCGTCGGCGACGACGAGGTGCGGGCCATCGGCACGGCCTTCGACGTGCGCAAGGACGGGGCGCGGGCGCGGGTGACGCTGGAGGAGGGGGTGGTCGCCGTCTATCGCGACGCCGCCGCCTCGCCGCCGCCGGAAGCCATCCTGAAACCCGGCCAGCAGGCCGTGCTCGCCCCCGCCGCCCCGGTCAGGGTCGCCGCCGTCGACGTGCGGCGCGAGCAGGCCTGGCGCTTCGGCCGCATGGTGCTCGACGCCTCCCCGCTCGGCGAGGCGGTGGACGAGATCAACCGCTACGGCGGCCGCACCATCGTGCTCGCCGATCCGGCGATGGCGCAGATGAAGGTCAGCGGGGTCTTCCACACCCGCCGCCCGGAAGCCTTCGTCGAGGCGATGACCACGGCCTTCCCCATCGAGTTGCTCCGCGAGGACGACCGCGAACTGGTGCTGGGACCCGCATCCTGAAATTAATTTCGCGAACCTGCTGAGGTGTTCGGCCCGTCCCCGCGTCCCTGGGGCCAATCGGCAAGTGATCGCCGTGAAATGGGGGAACCAGATGAACACTCGGAAAATGCGCGCGGCCCTGCTGGCGGGATGCGCCGCCTTCGCGCTCGGCACGGCGGCGGCCGCGCAGGATCTGCGCGACTACTCCATCGCCGGACAGGAACTGGACGCGGCCCTGCGCGCCTTCGCCATGGAAAGCGGCCGCGACGTGGTCTTCGCGCCGGAACTGGTGCGCGGCAAGCGCACGGCGGGCCTGCAGGGCCGCTTCTCCGACCAGACCGCGATGGAAGCCCTGCTGGCCCAGAGCGGCCTGCGCTTCGAACAGACCGCGACCGGCGGCTTCGCCGTCGTCCAGTCGGGAGGCGGCTCCGGCCCCCAGGGCGAAAGCGCCGGTGACGTCGATGCGCTCATCGTCACGGCGCAGAAGCGGGAAGAGAACATCCAGGACGTGCCGATCGCGATCAGCGCGTTCAGCCAGCGGGCGCTGGAGGAACAGAAGATCGAAGGCGGCTTCGACCTGCTGAAGGCGATCCCGAACGTCACCTTCTCGAAGAACAACTTCACCAGCTACAACTTCTCGATCCGGGGCGTGGGGACGAAGGCCGTCTCGGCCACGACCGATCCCGGCGTCGCCGTGGCCTTCAACAACACGACCCTGATCCACAATCGCCTGTTCGAGCAGGAATACCTCGACATGGAGCGGGTGGAGGTGCTGCGCGGCC
>CAZOHI010000078.1:0-8591 GCA_964579695.1 uncultured Caulobacter sp.
GGAGCGGTTCAGGAAGGGGCGGCGGTAGGGGGCGATTAATTCAGACCAAATCTACTTTCGCCGATTCCATGGCTGATGCCCAGTAATTCGCTTAATTTCGTTAATAAGCGCATTATCTACTTTGGAAACCAAGTTGCAAATAAATTTATAGTCGGCTTCTAGGTTTTTTAGTCCGACACGGCCCGCCTTGACACCTTGATGGGCTATACTCCCCCGCTTCTTTATAAAATCTCTTAATGCATCCGTATCCGGTCCCAGAACCGGGTCTAAGTTAGCTCCCATGGATAAACGAAAGAGTTCCGTGGCGCGTTCAACGCTCGGCGTATTGAGAGCAGCTGTCCGCTGAGCGACGATCGACCGAAAGAATTGCCTCCACCCCCCGCCGGCAAGCTCCAAGGAGTCCTGCCCATTCCGATTCACGGCAGCGGCGATCAGTATTTCCTGCATGGGCTTTGGGAGGGATTTTGGATGATCGATTTTGTCTAGAACGAAATTGGCACCTTCTGCGGCAACTTCTTCTACGTAAATTTCCCATGCCGCAGAAAGAAGAAAGACGCCACTTCTAGTAAATACAGAAAGCGGCTTCCCTCTTTTTCCAGTATAATGACTTCTATGCGTATCAATTAGCGCATGCACATCCTTAAGGAGGTGGCGCTCGAAAGTCAGCCGAGCTTGAGACGGCATTCACTCCCCCAGAGCTTGGCGGGAGCAACTGGCATTGCCTCCGCTCGAATCAAATCGCATCGGCTTTAGAGTGGTATTCCATTGCATATCAACCAAAGATTTTTCCGCTCAGGAAGACCCAGGACACATCCTCCCTCCCCTCCCCGCCCCAAACACGCCCCTCCCGCCCCGCCCTTATCCCCGCCGCCGCGTCCACCCCCACACTCTTCGGCATGAAAGCCAAGCCGAAGACGCGTTACGTCGCCGCCTCGCCGCAGACCTGGGAGCTGGTCCGGGCGGCCTATCTGTCGGGGCTGTCCGCACCCACGGCCGCCGCGCGGTTCGGCGTCTCCGTCACGGCGCTGCGCAAGCGGGCGGCGCGGGAGGGGTGGACGAAGCGGGACTTCGCCGCCGTCCAAGGGGCGGTCCAGCCGCCGCACGCGCCCGTCGCCCAGGCTCCGCGCGATCTGATCGACGCGGGGCTCGACGCCATCGTCGAGCAGCACATGGTCCCCCTCTACCTTGAGCCGGAGCAGGTCACGCGGCGGGCGCTGGGGCTGTCGGCGCGGGCGCTGGCGGAGGGGCGGGCGCTCGACGCCGAGCGGCTGGCGCGGGCGGCCAAGGCCATCGCTTCGCTCGGGGACGCGCTGGTCGGCTGCGGCTGGGGCGGGCGCGGCTATGACGACGAGGACGAGCAGGCCGACCCCGACGGGCGCCGCGCCTACCTGCGCAGCATGGCGGTCACCATCGCCCTGAACCTGGCCGAGAAGATCGCGGCGGGAAAGCCGCTGCCCGCCGAGTTCGAGGCTGTGCTGGCCGAGCGGCGGGCCTTCGAGCAATGAGTTGTCCGCACCCCCGGGCCGGGCGCCAGGGCGCCGTGGACACTCGACCCGAAGGGGTGGGGCGGCGGCGCCACACCGGGGCCGCAACGCGAACGATCGGGGAACCCCGCCCCCGGCTCGCGCGTAATCCTGGCAATGGGGGAGCGCGCCAGACCGGACGGCCAGCCTCGCCCGCCGGCAGGTCTGACAGCTCCCTGACCTCCATCCACGGGGATACCCACATGACCGCTGCGCTTGCCATTGTTTCCTCCAATCCCACCCCCGAGAAGGCGGGGGAAGAGACCCTGTCCGACCGCATCAGGCGCCTGCAGGACGAGGCCCGGTCGATGGCCCGCGAGCACGTCAGCGTGCTCGAGGCGGCGATGCTGGGGCTGGTCCGCACCGCCTCGGAGATCGCCGACGGCGGCGACGCCTATCCCGTCGGCGCGCGCGAGATGGCCCGCCAGCTCATCTCCGACACCGAGGCGCGGATGCTGTCGCTGGAAGCCATCATGTCGCGTCGCCACTAGGCGGCGGAGTCGACGACCGAACTGTAGACCAGGGTGCGCAGCTCGCGCCGGATGGGATAGCTGGAGGAGGGCACGAGCTGGGTCATGAAGACCACGCCGATGTCCTCCACCGGGTCGACCCAGAAGGCGGTGGAGGCCATGCCGCCCCAGAAGTACTCGCCCATCGACCCGGCGACCTTGGTGCGGGCCAGGTCCACGGTCACGGCGAAGCCGAGGCCGAAGCCCAGGCCCTCGAACACCGCCTCGCTGAACAGCGAGCGCGAGGCGGCCGTCAGCTCCAGCCCCCCGGGGATGTGGTTGAGGGTCATCAGCTTGAGGGTCTTCGGACCGATGATGCGGGCGCCGTCCAGCTCGCCGCCGTTCAGCAACATGCGCACGAAGCGCATGTAGTCGGCGGCGGTCCCGACGAGCCCGCCGCCGCCGGACTTCAGCGGCGGATCGGCGCGATAGATGCTGTCGGCCGGGTCGTCCTGGAGGGCCACCTTGCCCGACGGCGTCAGGGCGTAGCAGGCGGCGAGGCGGTGGGCCTTGTCCTCGGGCACGAAGAAGCCGGTATCGTCCATCTTCAGCGGCCCGAGGATGCGCTCGCGGAAGAAGGCGTCGAGGGGCTGGCCGGACACCTTCTCCACCAGGTGGCCGAGGACGTCGGTGGCCACGGAGTAGATCCAGGCCTGGCTCCCCGGCGAGAATTCCAGCGGGAGTTTCGCCAGGTCGGCGACCATCTGCTCCAGCCCGCCGGGGGTGTCGAAGTCGCCGATCTTGGCCTTGCGATAGGCGGCGTCGACGTTGGTGCGGTTCTGGAAACCGTAGGTCAGCCCGGCGGTGTGGCGCAGCAGGTCGATGCAGCGCATGGGCTGGGCGGCGGGCCTGGTCTGCCACGCCCCCTCGATCCCGGCCTCGTAGACGCCGAGGTCGCGGAAGGCGGGGATGTAGCGGTGGACGGGGTCGTCGAGCGCGACCAGCCCCTCCTCCACCAGCATCATGAAGGCGATGGAGGTGATGGGCTTGGTCATGGAGTAGATGCGGAAGATGGCGTCCTCCTCGAGCGGCCGGCCGCGCTCGCGGTCGGCGAGGCCGAGGACGGAGGAATGCGCCAGTTCGCCGCGCCGCCAGACCATCGTCTGGGCGCAGGGCAGCTTGCCGGTGTCGATGTACTTCGCCTGGATGAACGGGGCGATCCGCGCCAGCCGCTCGACTGACATGCCTGCGATCTCGGTCTTGCCCATGGGCTCCGCACTCCCTAATTGCAACGCTCGGGAGCATACCTGCCCTTCCAAAACGCCTGGGCGGATGGTTGCCACGACGGCGCGGGGGCCGCTACCCCTGTTTTGAATCCGGGGGGCCGGGATGGCGGACGACGCGATGGAAACGGACGGCCCGCCCGCCTCCACGCCGCGCTACGCCCGCAAGAAGGAAGCCATCCTGGCGGCCGCCACCGCCATCCTGAACCGCCAGGGCGTGAAGGGCATGACCCTGTCCGGGGTGGCGGGCGAGGTGGGGCTGATCACCACCTCCGTCACCTACTATTATCGCAAGAAGGACGACCTGGCGGCGGCCTGCTTCCTGCGCGGGATCGAGACCTACGAGGCGATGATCGCCGCCGCCGCCACCGAGCCGGACTGGCGCGGACGGATGCGGCGGTTCCTGGACCTGTTCCTCGACCTCGGCCGCCGGATACGGCTGCGGGAAGCGCCGCCGATGGTCAGCTTCACCGAGATGCGGGCGCTGAAGGAGCCGCACCGCAGCGAGGTGACCGCCGCCTTCGCCGGGCTGTTCCGCCGCTTCCGGGGCTTCTTCGACGCGCCGGAGTTCGCCCACCTGGACCGGCGCGAAGCCTCGGCGCGGGCGCACCTGTTGCTCGAACAGGCCTTCTGGATCGGCGCCTGGGCGCGCCGCTACGACGTGGAGGACTATCCCCGCATCCTGGCGCGGACGATGGACATCCTGACCAACGGCCTCGCGGCGCCGGGCCGCTCCTGGTCCCCGCCGCCGCTGGCCGACCTGACGGAGACGCCGGACGACGCGCGCGAGACCTTCCTCGTCGCCGCCACCCGGCTGATCAACCAGCGGGGCTATCGCGGGGCGTCGGTGGAGGACATCTCGGCCGAGCTGAACGTCACCAAGGGCTCTTTCTACCATCACAACACCGACAAGGACGCGCTGGCCGCCGACTGCTGCGAGCGGACGTTCGCGGTGATGCGGCGGGCGCAGTTCGCGGCCCAGGACCTGCCGGGCGACCAGTGGGAGAAGCTCACCGGCGCGGTCGCCGCCCTGGTCGAATACCAGCTTTCCGACCACGGGCCGCTGCTGCGGGCCTCGGCGATGGGCGCCCTGCCGCCGGAAATCCGCACGGCGGTGGCCCGGCGCTACAACCGGATCACCGAACGGTTCGCGGCGATGATCACCGACGGCGTCGCCGACGGCTCGATCCGGCCGGTGGACCCGATGATCGCCGCCCAGATGCTGACCGGGATGCTGAACGCCGCGGCCTCGCTCGCCACCTGGGCGCCGGGCGTGACGCGGCAGGAGGCGGCGGGCCTGCTGGCCCGGCCGCTGCTGATGGGCGTGTTGCCGCGCTAGCCGAAGACGGACGCGCCCCGGTCGGCGGCGCCGACGGCGCGGCGGAAGGTGGCGAACAGTTCTCGGCCGAAGCCGTGCTGGTCACCTGTCGGCGGCGCGGCGGGCGTGCGGCCGGAAAGGTCGGCCTGGACCTCCAGGGTCCCGGCCTGGGCGTCCAGGCGGATGAGGTCGCCGTCGCGGATCAGGGCGATGGGGCCGCCGTCGACGCCCTCGGGGGTCAGGTGGATGGCGGCGGGGACCTTGCCCGAGGCGCCGCTCATCCGCCCGTCGGTGACCAGGGCCGCCTTGTGCCCCCGGTCGAGGATGACGCCGAGCGCCGGGGTCAGGCTGTGCAGCTCCGGCATGCCGTTGGCGCGCGGCCCCTGGAAGCGGACCACGGCCACCAGGTCGCGGTACAGCTCGCCGCGCTGGAAGGCGGCCAGGAAGGCTTCCTGGCTGTCGAAGACGACGGCGGGGGCGGTGACGGACAGGTGCTCGGCCTTAACCGCCGAGGTCTTGATCACCGCCCGGCCGAGGTTGCCGACGAGCAGCCGCAGGCCACCCTCCGGCTGGAAGGGGTCGGAGACGGGCCGCAGGATGTCGCGGTCCAGGCTCTGGGCCGCGCCCTCGCGCCAGACCAGGCTCCCGCCGTCGAGGTAAGGCTCGGTGACGTAGTGGGCCAGGCCCCGCCCGGCTACGGTCAGGACGTCCGCGTGGGCCAGCCCGGCGGCCAGCAGCTCGCGCGTCACGAAGGCCATGCCGCCCGCCGCCTGGAAGTGGTTCACGTCCGCTGTCCCGTTGGGATAGACGCGGGCCAGCAGCGGAGTGGCGCGCGAGAGGTCGTCGAAGTCCTCCAGCGTCAGCGTAATCCCCGCCGCCGCCGCCATGGCTACAAGATGCAGGGCGTGGTTGGTCGAGCCGCCCGTCGCCATCAGCCCGACCAGGCCGTTGACGACGGCCTTCTCGTCGATGACGTGGCCCGAGGGGATGTATTCGTTCCCCTTCGGCCCGATGGCGGCGCAGCGCTTCGCCGCCGCCTTGACCAGCGCGTCGCGCAGGGGGGTGTTGGGGTGGACGAAGGCCGAGCCCGGCAGGTGCAGGCCCATCATCTCCATCAGCATCTGGTTGGAGTTGGCGGTGCCGTAGAAGGTGCAGGTGCCCGGCCCGTGGTAGCTGGCGCTCTCGGCCTCCAAGAGGGCCTCGCGGCCGATCCTGCCCTCGGCGTAGAGGGCGCGGATCCGGGCCTTCTCGGCGTTCGGCAGGCCGGAGGTCATCGGCCCGCCGGGGACGAAGATCGCGGGCAGGTGGCCGAAGGTCAGCGCCCCGATCACCAGCCCCGGCACGATCTTGTCGCAGACGCCGAGGAACAGGCCGCCGTCGAAGGCGTCGTGGCTCAGCGCCACCGCCGTCGCCATGGCGATCACGTCGCGGGAGAACAGCGACAGCTCCATGCCGGGGCGCCCTTGCGTGACCCCGTCGCACATGGCGGGCACGCCGCCCGCGAACTGGGCGGTGGCCCCGACCTCGCGGGCGGCCTCGCGGATCAGCTCCGGGAAGCGCTCCAGCGGCTGGTGGGCGCTGAGCATGTCGTTGTAGGCGCTGACGATGCCGAGGTTCGGCGCGTCCGGGTCCAGCACCCGCAGCTTGTCGGCGGTCGGCTGGGCGGCGAAGGCATGGGCCCAGTTGGCGCAGGACAGCTTGGCCCGTCCCGGCCCCGCCGCCCGCGCCGTCTCGACCTGCGCCAGATAGGCGGCGCGGCCCTCTCGGCTGCGATCGGCGATGCGGGCGGTGACCTCGCTCACGACGGGGTTCATCGGGTCTCCTTCCTCACGGCGACCACAGGATGCGCACGGGGGCGGACGCCAGGTCCAGCAGCCGGTGGACGGGCAGGCCGCCCGCCTCCAGCGCCCGGCGCTTCGCCTGACCTGAAACCAGCACCACGGTCAGACGGTTCGCCGCCAGCGCCCGCGGCGTCAGGGAAAGGCGCGGCGGGTCGCGGTCCGGCACGGGCAGGGTCAGCCCGGCGCCCTCCTCCGGCCCGCCGGGGAACAGGGAGGCCACGTGGCCGTCCTCGCCCATACCCAGCAGCGCCACGTCGGCGGGCAGGATGGCCGCCAGCGCCGCCTCGTCGCCCTGCGGCGTCGGGTGGCCGGTCTTCAGGGGCACGAAGTTCGGCGGCCCGAGCCGCTCGCGCACCAGCCGCTCGTTGGAGTCGGGCGAGGCCGGATCGACCCATCGTTCGTCGGAGAGGGTCACGGCGATCCGCTCCCACGGCAGCCCGGCGCGGGCGAGCAGGTCGTAGACCGGCCCCGGCGAGCGGCCGCCCGTGACGATGAAGGTCGCGCGGGCCTTCTCCCGCAACGCCTCGCGCAGGGCGTCCGCGATCGCGTCGGCCGCTTCGCGCTCGGCGGCGTGGGGGGTATCGAAGGCTTCGATGACGGGCCTAGTCATTCCACGCCCGGTCGGTGCGCTCGATCAGCGCGAACGCCCCCGCCGGTCCCCATGACCCGGCCGGATAGGGCTTGGGGGCCATGCCCGCCTCGTCCCAGGCGTCCTCGATGCCGTCGACCCAGCGCCACGCCTCCTCCACCTCGTCGCGGCGGACGAAGAGGGTGCTGTCGCCCCGGAAAACGTCGAGCAGCAGCCGCTCGTAGGCGATCCGCCGCCGCCCGCCCTCCTCGCCCAGCGCCCGCGCCAGGCTCAGCGACAGGGGCAGCGGCTGCAGGCGCATGGTCTCCTGCGTCAGGCCGGGCCGCTTGTTCATCAGGGTCAGCGAGATGTCCTCGTCCGGCTGGAGGGCGATGACGAGGCGGTTGGCGGCCATGTCCCGCTGGGCCGAACCGCCGAAGATGGAATGGGGCACGGGCTTGAACTGGATGACGATCTCGGTCCGCCGCTCGGCCATCCGCTTGCCGGTGCGCAGGAAGAAGGGCGTACCCGCCCAGCGCCAGTTGTCGATGTGGGCGGTGATGGCGACGAAGGTCTCCGTGCCGCTCGGCCGCCCGACCTCGGCCTCATAGGCCCGCGCGGGGGCGCCCTCCACCGAGCCCGGACCGTACTGGCCACGCACCGTGTCGTGGGCGACCTCGCCGCGCGTGACGGGGCGCAGGGAGCGCAGCACCTTGACCTTCTCGTTGCGCACCGCGTCCGGCTGGAGGTCCGACGGGGGCTCCATCGCCACCAGGCACAGCAGTTGGAGCATGTGGTTCTGCAGCATGTCCCGCAGCGCGCCGTACTCGTCGTAATAGGGCCAGCGCTCGCCCACGCCCTGCGTCTCGGCCACGGTGATCTGCACGTGGTCGATGGTGCGGCTGGTCCACAGCGGTTCGAACAGGGTGTTGGCGAAGCGCAGCGCGATCAGGTTCTGCACCGTCTCCTTGCCGAGATAATGGTCGATGCGGAAGACGCGCTCCTCCGGGACCACGGCCCCCAGGACGGCGTTGATCGCCCTGGAGCTTTCGAGGTCATGGCCGATGGGCTTTTCCAGCACCAGCCGGGCGCGCTCGCCCGTCAGCCCGGCCGCCGCCAGCGCCTGGCAGGCGGGGGCGAAGATGGATGGCGACACGGCGAAGTAGATGACCAGCAGGCCGTGCGCGCCGATACAGGCGGCCAGCGCCTCGGCTCCCTCGGCCCTGGTGACGTCGGCGGGGCAGTAGTCGAGGCGGGCCGACAGGGCTTCCCAGTCGGCCTCCGCGAGGCCGTCGCGCTTTTCCAGGTGGGCTCGGACCTCGGCGCGGTAGCTGTCGGCGTCGCCCTCGGCCCGGCCCACGGCGATGATCCGCAAGTCCTGCGGCAACAGCCGGTCGGCCTCAAGGTTCAGCAGCGAGGGCAGCAGCATCCGCAACGCAAGGTCGCCGGCGCCGCCGAGCAGGACAAGGACGGGAGGATCAGCCATGGACCCTTTCGTTTCAGCGTGGCCTTAGGGAGTCAACTTCCAGCCCCCCGTCCGCGTTGCGCCAAAAGAAAAAGGCCCCGGCTTTCACCGGGGCCTCGATCCTTGTCGATGCGCCGGGATTAC
>CAZOHI010000079.1:0-5399 GCA_964579695.1 uncultured Caulobacter sp.
GGTGTCGCTCATGGTGTTCAGCACGTCCACGAACGGGACCGCCGCGATGATCCCGGCCCACAGCTCGGGCCGCATGTTGGTCACCGCGCCCATCAAGAGCCCCCCGGCCGAGCCGCCGTAGGCCACCACCTTGTCCTTGGCCCCATAGCCGTTCGCCAGCAGGTGGTCGGCGCAGGCGATGAAGTCGGTGAAGGTATTGATCTTCTTGTCCTTCCGCCCGTCGAGGAACCAGCCCCAGCCCTTCTCCGAGCCGCCGCGCGGGCAGGCCGTGGCCCATATCCAACCCCGGTCCACGAGGCTGAGGTTGCGGATCGAGAACCCCGGCTCCTGCGCCATCCCGTAGGAGCCGTAGCCGTAGAGGAGCAGCGGCGCCGTGCCGTCCAGCTTCGTCCCCTTCTTCATCAGCACGAAGATCGGGACCTCCGCCCCGTCCGGCGCCTTGGCGTTCAGGCGCCGGGTCTCATACTGCGCCGGGTCGTGGCCGGAGGGGATTTCCTGAGTCTTCCGCAGGGTCCGCTCGCGGGTCTTCATGTCGTAGTCGAACCACTGACGCGGCGTGGTCATCGAGGTGTAGACGAACCGCGTGACCGTGGTGTCGTACTCGTAGCCGCCCTCCAGGCTCAGCGCGTAGGCTTCCTCCTCGAAGCCGACCGCATGCTCGGCCCCGCCGCGCTCGGTCACCACGATGCGGTTGAGGGCGTCCACCTTCTCCAGGCGGACGAAGTGGTTCTTGTAGGCGAGCATCCCGGTGATCAGGCGGCCCGGCTGGTGGGGTATCCATTCCTTCCAGCCCGCCCGGCCGGGGTTGGCCTCCTCGGCGGTCATGATCTTCCAGTCGACCGCGTCGCCCTCGTTGGTGCGGATCACGAAGCGGCCGTCCCAGTGGTCGACCTCGTAGCGCACGCCTTCCTTGCGCGGCTCCATCACCCTGGGCGCCGCGGTCGGGTCGGAGGCGGGGATCAGCAGGACCTCGCTGGTCTCCTGGTTGCCGACGCCTATGGCGATCCACGCCTGCGACGACACCGGCCCCACGCCGATGAAGAAGCCCTCGTCCGGCTCGTCGTAGACCAGCACGTCGTCCTTGGCCCCGCCCCGCGCCGGGCGGCGGTAGACCTTGGCCGGGCGGCCGTTGTCGTCGCGCAGGATCCAGAAGATGTAGGCGCTGTCCGGCGACCAGGCGAAGTCGGTCACGCTCTCGACCGGCTCGGGCATGACCTGCCCGGTCGCCAGGTCCTTCACATGGATGCGATAGACCTCCGACCCCTGCTCGTCGACGGCCCAGGCATAGAGCTTGTGGTCCGGCGAATGGCGGGCGGAACCGACGCTGTAGAAGGCCTTGCCCTTGCTTTCGGCCTCCTCGTCCAGCAGCACCTGCTCGGCCCCGCCGCCGCGCGGCTTGCGGGCGTGGATGGGGTGCTGCGCGCCCTTGTCGTAGCGGCTGTAGTATTCCCACGCCCCGTCAGGGGCGGGCACGGAGGCGTCGTCCTCCTTGATGCGCCCCTTCATCTCCTCGAAGATCTGCTTCTGCAGGTCCTCGGTCGAGGACAGCATGGCCTTGGTGTAGGCGTTCTCGGCCGTCAGGTGCGCCTTCACGTCGGCCTTGATCAGGGTCGGGTCGCGCAGGACCTTCTGCCAGTTGTCGTCCTTCATCCAGGCGTAGTCGTCGGTGCGCACGCGCCCGAGCTGCTCGATGCGCTTGGGCTCCTTCTTGGCGACGGGCGGGACGGGCTTGCTGGCGGACATGGACACACCGGGGATGAAGGCTGCGGCCGCACCGGCCGCCATGAGTTCGCGCCTGTTCATTGGGGGGACTTTCGTGCTGCGACAAGCGGCCAGCTTGTAAGGCCCGCCGCCGCTGGTCAAATGATGTGACCTGTTGAGTCGGGTTTGTGACCAACTTCCTTGGCGTGACGAGTCGGATTCGCGACCAAGACATCATTCCGGGGGCGTTGATGGCGTTCGATTTGTCCGTCGACCTGATCAAGGCGACGGTCCAGCTTGAGCAGTCGCTGGGCGACGGCACGCGCACCGTGGGCACGGGCTTCCTCATCGACGCGCCCGCGCCGGACGGCCGTCCGCGAACCATCCTGGTGACCGCCGCCCACGTCCTCCAGAAGATGCCCAAGGTCGAGGCCCGCATCGGCTACCGCCTCCAGCAGGAGGACGGCGTCTGGCGCTACGACCCCCAGACCCTGAAGGTCCGCACCACGGCCATGGAGCCGGAGTGGACCCGCCACCCCGAGCGCGACGTCGCCGCCATCGAGATCAAGGCCCCGCCGGAGTTCGCCCGGGCCGCCATCCCGCTGGCCTGGCTGGCCGAGGACGAGACCTTCGCGCAATCGGGCCTCGGCCCCGGCGACGAGATGATGGCCCTGGGTTTCCCGCGCGGGCTGGCCGCCAACCAGGCCGGTTTCCCGATCCTGCGGGCCGGGCGGGTGGCGTCCTATCCGCTGGCTCCGTCGGCGGCCTTCCCGACCTTCCTGCTCGACTTCTCGGTGTTCCCCGGCAACTCGGGCGGGCCGGTCTATGTCGCCTCGGCGGATCGGAGGTTCATCGCCGGGATGCTGACCCAGCAGGTCGAGCTGTCCGGCGAGCGGCTGGACATCGGCATCGTCACCCACGCCCGCTACATCCGCGAGACGGTGGCCATGCTGGACGGCGAGGCCCCGCCGCAGCCCGCCCATCATCCAGAGCCCGCGCCCCTGGGCGCCGTGGCGGCCAGCGCCGAGGGCGCGCTGGCCCCCTAGGAACCCGCGCGCCAGCGGAGCCGTTCTCCCTTCTCAGTTCGAAAGGAGCACCGCATGAGCACCAACCGTATCGAAGGCGCCGTCCGCAAGGGCGTGGGCGCGGCCAAGCAGGCCGCCGGCAAGGCGACCGGCAACGAACGCCTGGAAGCCGAGGGCGCCGCCGAGAAGGTCGCCGGAACCGTCCAGAACAAGGTCGGGAAGGGTCAGGACAAGCTGGGCGACGCGATCAAGCGCTAACGCGCTTGACGGACAGGCGGGGGGATAACATCGTTCGCCGATGCGAACCCTTGCCTGCCTGGCCGCCCTCGCGGCCGTCCTGATCGCCGATCCCGCCCTCGCCTGGGGGCGCAAGAAGGCGCCGTCCGCGCCCCCTCCGATTCCGGGGATCGAGAACGCCGGCCTCTGTGTCGTGGGGCAGCGGCTGGAGGGCAAGGCGGGTTCGCCCTACCACCCGTGGATCTCGGGGAAGGTGATCGAGCCGGGGCTCGGGACGGACGGCTCTCGCTGCCGGATTTCCTACGACGCCGGCGGACTGCCCAACTATACGCGGCTCGATGAAATCCGGCCGCTCGCCGGCGAAGCCCTCGCCGCCGTGCAGAAGGCCGACGCCGCCGTGGCCGCCGCGCCGCCGCATGTGCTGCAGGCGCGCAGGACCTACCAGGCGCAGATCACCGACAAGTGCCGGTTCGCCCAGTACGGCATCGCCGGCGGGGAGGACCTGGCGCAGGACGTCGTCCGAAGCTGCCGCTTCCAGCCGGACCAATGGGACGAGGCGATGAAGCTTGGGCCGCTGAACTACGACCCCGCCCCCCTGCGGGCCAAGGCCGCGCAGGAAGCCGTCTGGAAGGAAGACGCCAGGGCGGCCTCCGTGAGGTGGGTGGACCAGCAGAACGAGGAGGCGCGCCAGCGCATGATCCGCAACGCGCCGCCCGCCTATACGGGCGGTCTCGGCCTCAACACCACGCCGAACTATTCGTCCGCCATGAGCACGCCCGCGACCGGCGCGGCCACGGGCGCTCCCTCCGAGGTCCAGACCCGTCAGCAGATGCAGAGCAACGCCTGCATGGCGAACGCCTCGCGCTGCTAGGCCGCGAAGACCAGCGAGATCGTCTCGGCGACGCAGGCCGGGCGTTCCTCGCCCTCGATCTCGATGGTGCATTCGTTGCGAAGCTGCAGGCCGCCCGCCTTCGGCTCGGCCGCGACCAGCTTCTGGCGCAGGCGCACACGCTTGCCGATCTTCACCGGGTTGGTGAAGCGCACCTTGTCCGAGCCGTAGTTGATGCCCCGCGCCACGCCGCCGATCTTCAGGATCTGCGAGGCCAGGAACGGTATCAGCGACACCGTCAGGTAGCCGTGGGCGATGGGGCCGCCCATCTCGCGGTTCGCCCGCTCGACGTTGACGTGGATCCACTGGTGGTCGCCCGTCGCCTCGGCGAACTGGTTGACCCGCTCCTGGGTGATCTCGACCCACTCCGAAACCCCGACCTCCTGGCCGACCAGTCCGGGCACGTCCTTGATGTCCACCTGCCGCATCTCTTGCTTCCTTTTCGACTTCGAACGCCTGTTTAAAGGACCGTCCGCCTCAGGCAAGGGCCGCGCGCGCGGCGGGAGGCAGCAGGGCGAGGGCCTGCTCGACGAGTTCGCGCCACGCGGGGCCGCGCCCGAGCGCCTCATCGTAGGCGCCGCGCAGGGCGTAGGGGTCCAGTTCCCGCAAGGTGAGGATCAGGGCCGCCGCCTGCGCGAGGTCCTTTGGCGAAGTTGGTCGAGCAGTTCGGCGACGTTCGTCTGCACCGCGAGGGGTATGCGGTCGATCACGAGGATATCCGGTTGCCACCACTTCACGAATAGTGGTGGCAACTCCTATAGAAATCAACCAGCTAGAAGTTATACGCAACCGCCCGGATTGCGTATAACTCAAACGATCTTCGCGTCCGCCTTGCCCCAGTAGGCGTCCCGGATCAGGCGCTTGTAGAGCTTGCCGGTCGGGTGCCTGGGCAACTCCTCCATGAAGTCGATGACCCTTGGCGCCTTCACGTGGCTGAGGCTGGCGCGGGCGAAGGCGGCGAGTTCCTCGGCCAGGGCGGGGCCCGCGTCGGCCCAGTCCATCGGCTGGATCACCGCCACGACCTTCTCGCCCATCTCCTCGTCGGGGGCGCCGACCACGGCGGCGTCGGCGACCTTTGGGTGGCCGACCAGCAGGTTCTCGATCTCCTGCGGATAGATGTTCACCCCGCCCGAGATGATCATGAAGCTCTTGCGGTCGGTCAGGTAGAGGAAGCCCTCCTCGTCCATCCAGCCCACGTCGCCCAGCGTCGACCAGCCGCGCTTGTTGTAGCTCTCGGCCGTCTTCTCCGGGGCGTTGTGGTAGTTCACCGGCGGGCCGTCCTCGAAATAGACGCCGCCCTCCGCGCGCGGGGGCAGGGGATCGCCGTTCTCGTCGCAGATGCGCAAGGTCCCCAGCATCGCCTTGCCGACCGAGCCCCTGTGCGTCAGCCAGTCCTGCGGGCCGATGAAGCAGAAGCCGTTGCCCTCGGTGCCGGCGTAGTACTCGTAGATCACCGGCCCCCACCATTCCATCATCGCCTCCTTGACCGGCACGGGGCAGGGGGCGGCGGCATGGATGGCGACCTTCATCGACGAGACGTCATGCCT
>CAZOHI010000079.1:5499-8548 GCA_964579695.1 uncultured Caulobacter sp.
TAGGGGCCGATCAGCACCTTCGCCTCGCAGTCGCGGACGATGTACTCGACCTCGCCCGGCGTCAGCTTGGTCGAGATGCAGGTGTAGTAGAGCCCCGCCCGCTGCGCCGCCCAGGCGATCTCGAAGTAGCGGGCGTCGTTCTCCATCAGGATGGCGATGACGTCGCCGGTCGCCAGTCCCAGCGAGCGGAAAAGCTGCGCCCCCTGGTTCGACCGCTCGTCGAGCTGGCGGTAGGTCACGGTCTCTCCCGACCCGGCCATGACGTAGGCGGCCTTGTCGGGGTTGGTCTGGGCGTGGGTCGCGGGGTGCATGGTCGCTCTTGTCTAGGCGGCGAGGGAGGCGGCCGGGGCCTTGCCGAGGATCATGTCGCTGGCCTTCTCGGCGATCATGATGGTGGGGGCGTTGGTGTTGCCGCTGATCAGGCGCGGCATGACCGAGGCGTCGACGACCCGCAGGCCCTCGACCCCGATGACGCGAAGCTGCGGGTCGACCACGGCCGTGGGGCCATGGCCCATGGGGCAGGTCCCGACCGGGTGGTAGATGGTCGTGCCGTTGTCGCGGGCGTAGGTCAGCAGTTGGTCGTCGGTCGCGAAGTCCGCGCCGGGGTCCATCTCGTGGTCGACGTAGGCGGCCAGCGCCGGCTGGCTGGCGATCCTGCGGCCGATGCGCAAGGAAGCGACCGCCACCTCCTGGTCCAGCGGGTCGGACAGGTAGTTGGAGACGATGGCCGGGTGGACCGCCGGGTCGGGCGACTTGATGCGGATGTGGCCGCGGCTCTCGGGCCGTAGCTGGCAGGGGGCGATGGTCAGGCCGGGCTTGTCCTCCAGCACCATCTTCTGCTCGTTCTTCAGCTTCTCCTGGTCCATCGTGGCCGGGAGGATGTGGTACTGGATGTCCGGCCCCGCGAGGTCGGGGCGGGACTTGCAGAAGGCGGCGATGTGGGCCGCCGACAGGGCCAGCAGCCCCTGGCGCCGGAACAGGTAGCGGCCGACCTCGCGCAGGAACCGCCCGCCCTTGGTCAGCTCGTTCACCGAGATCACCCCGTCCTTCAGCCGGTAGCGCATGCCGATGACGTAGTGGTCCTGAAGGTTGCCGCCGACGCCGGGCAGGTCGTGGACGACCTCTATCCCGTGTTCCTTGAGCAGGGCCCCCGGACCGACGCCGGACAGTTGCAGCAGTTGCGGCGAGTTCACCGCCCCGCCCGCCAGGATCACTTCCTTCGCGGCCCTGGCCACGACCGTCCGGCCGTTCTGGGCGAACTCGACGCCGACGGCGCGCTTGCCCTCGAACAGCACCCGGCTCGCCAGGGCGTTGGTCTCGACCCGCAGGTTGGCGCGGTTCATCACCGGGTGCAGGTAGGCCACCGCCGCCGAGCAGCGCACGCCCCCCTTCATCGTCACCTGGAACCAGGTCGCGCCCTCCTGGCTCGGCCCGTTCACGTCGGCGACGCGCGGGATGCCCGCCTGCTCGCAGGCTTCGATGGCGGCCTCGGAGATCGGGTGGGTGTCGCGTACGTCCGACACGTTCAGCGGCCCGCCCGTCGCGTGCCAGTCGCAGGCCCCGCGCTCCTGGTGCTCGGACTTGCGGAAGTAGGGCCGCACGTCGTCCCAGCCCCAGCCCTCGCAGCCGAGCTGGCGCCACTGGTCGTAGTCGGCGTGCTGGCCGCGCACATAGAGCATGGCGTTGATCGAGGACGACCCGCCCAGCACCTTGCCGCGCGGCCACACGTGCGGCCGTCCGCCCGTGCCGGGGTCCGGCTCGGTGACGTAGAGCCAGTTGACCTTGGGGTCCTTCAGCGTGGTCGCGTAGCCGACCGGCACGTGGATCATCACGTTGGACAGGAACTGGCCGGGGTTCTTGGTCGGCCGGTCGTCGCCGCCCGCCTCCAGCAGCAGCACCTTGATCCGCCCGTCGGCGCTCAGCCGGTTGGCCAGCACGCAGCCCGCCGACCCGGCCCCAACGATGATGTAGTCCGCCTCGATGGGCTGGCTCATGACCCAGGTCCTCCCACGACCTTATCGTTCCGGCGCCTATGAGCATGCCTTGACTTCAAGTCAGTCAAGCGGGCGTTATGCGGTCAAACAAATGTTTGAGGAGCGTCCATGTCCACGCCGCAGTTCGAAACCCTGCTCTATTCGGTGGAGGACGGGATCGCGACGATCACCCTGAACCGGCCCGACCGGATGAACGCCTTCACGCCGCAGATGATGACCGAGCTGATCGCGGCCTTCGACGCGACGGACGCGGACGACGCGGTGAAGGTGGTCATCGTGACGGGCGGGGGCGAGCGCGCCTTCTGCGCCGGGGCGGACCTGGGTTCGGGCGGGGCGACCTTCGACCGCAGCAAGCAGCAGGACCCGGTGCGCGAGAGCCTGAAGGTCGGCGACGTCTACCGCGACGGCGGCGGCATGGTGACCTTGCGCATCTACGAGAGCCTGAAGCCGGTGATCGCGGCGGTGAACGGGGCGGCCGTGGGCATCGGCGTGACGATGCAGCTTCCGATGGACATCCGGCTGGCCTCGACCAAGGCCCGGTTCGGCTTCGTCTTCGCCCGCCGGGGGATCACGCCAGAGGCGGCGTCCTCGTGGTTCCTGTCGCGGCTGGTCGGGATGCAGGCGGCGCTGGAGTGGTGCTACACCGGGCGGGTGTTCGACGCGCAGGAAGCGCTGGACCGGGGCCTGGTGCGTTCGCTGCACGCGCCGGAGGACCTGCTGCCCGCCGCCAGGGCCCTGGCCCGCGAGATCGCCGACAACACCGCGCCGGTCTCGGTGGCGCTGACGCGGCAGATGCTGTGGCGGATGGCGGGCGCCTCGCACCCGATGCACGCCCACATCGCCGACAGCCGCGCCATCCAGGCGCGCGGCCAGGCGGGCGACGCCAAGGAGGGCGTCACGGCGTTCCTGGAGAAGCGCACGCCGTCGTATCCGAACACGGTCAGCGCCGACCTGCCCGACATCTGGCCGTTCTGGGACGAGCCGGAGTTCCGGTAAGGCGTTGCGTGGTTCGAGACGCTCGGCTGGGGCCTCGCTCCTCACCATGACGAACTCAG
>CAZOHI010000080.1:0-8521 GCA_964579695.1 uncultured Caulobacter sp.
CTCAACCCGGACGACGCTCGTTGACCCGGATTGATACAGCCCTTGGGTAAAGGGCGGGTTTCGGAGACGTGAGTCGGGGGTTAACGGCGCGCCCCGTTGCCGCCCCGGACCGGCGGGTCCATATCCCCGTCCATGAACGCGCCCTTCAAGCCTGACGCCCTGCCGCAGTGGCGGCTCGACGATCTCTATGCCGGGCGGAACGATCCGCGCATCGAGGCGGACCTTTCAGCGGCCGCCGAGGCCAACACCGAGCTGGCGGGGCTGAAAGGCCGGTTCGTCGGCGCGCGGGCCGAGCCTGTGGCGCTGGGCGAGCTGCTGGACCGCGGGATCGGCCTCTACGAACGGGCGACCAACGGGCTGTGGGCCGTGGGAGCCTACGCTTCGCTGGCGGCCTCGACGGCGCGGGACGACGCGGCCTGGGCCAAGTTCGAGGCCGACTTCCGGGCGCGGGCGGCGCAGGTTTCCGCCGAGAGCCTGTTCCTCACCCTCGAACTGAACGAGCTGGAGGACGCCGAGATCGAGGCGGCCTACGCCGCCCACCCGCCCGCCGCCCGCTGGCGGCCCTGGATGCGGCGGGTGCGGCTGTCGCGGCCGCACGAACTGTCGCCGGACCTGGAGCGGATGCTGGTCGACCGCTCGCCCGCCGTCGCCGGCTGGTCGCGGCTGTGGGACGAGACCCTGGCCCGGCTGAAGGCCAAGGCCGGGCGCGAGGACCTGGGCCTGCCCGAGGCGCTGAACCGCCTGTCCGACCCCGACCCCAAGCGGCGGAAGGCGGCCGCCCAGGGGCTGGCGACGGCGCTGGAGGAACGCACCCCGACCCTCGGCCTCGTCCTCAACACCGTCGCCTTCGAAAAGCAGGTCGAGGACCGCTGGCGGAAGTTCGCCGACCCCGCCCAGTCGCGCCACCTCGCCAACGAGGTCGACGCCGATGCGGTCGCGGCGCTGGAGGCGGCGGTGGTCGAGAGCTACCCCCGCATCAGCCACCGCTACTATGCCCTGAAGGCCAGGGTCATGGGCCGCAAGGCTCTGGACTACTGGGACCGCAACGCCCCGCTGGACCAGGCCAAGCCCCGCCTCTACGGCTGGGGCGAGGCGCGGGAGATGGTGCTGGACAGCTTCGGCGCGCTCGCGCCCAGGTTCGCCGACACGGCCGCCACCTTCTTCAACCAGCCCTGGATCGACGCCCGCCCCCGCGCGGGCAAGCAGTCGGGCGCCTATTCGCACCCGGTGTCGTCGGAGAAGCATCCCTACGTCTTCCTCAACTACATGGGCGAGCGGCGGGACGTGCTGACCCTGGCGCACGAGCTGGGCCACGCGGTCCACCAGACCCTGTGCGCGCCGCTCGGCACCTTGCTGGCCGACACGCCGCTGACGCTCGCCGAGACCGCCTCCATCTTCGGCGAGGGGCTGGTGTTCGAGAAGCTGCTGGCCGAGGCCGCCCCCGACGACCGCCGCGCCCTGCTGGCGGGCCGCATCGAGGACGGCCTGAACACCGTCGTGCGCCAGATCGCCTTCCACCGCTTCGAGACCCGCTTCCACGCCGCCCGCCGCGCAGGCGAGCTGTCGCCCGACCAGATCGGCGGGCTGTGGCTGGAGACGATGGGCGAGAGCCTCGGCCCCGCCGTGCGGCTCAACGCGGGCTACGAGCACTACTGGGCCTATGTCAGCCACTTCGTCCACGCGCCCTTCTACGTCTACGCCTACGCCTTCGGGGACCTGCTGGTGCGGGGCCTGATGGAGGCGCGGCGGGGCGATCCGGCGGGGTTCGCGCCGCTCTACGAGGGGCTGCTGGCCGCCGGGGGGACGAAGACCTACGTCGAAGCGCTGGCCCCCTTCGGGCTGAACCCGCGCGAGAAGGCGTTCTGGGACGCGGGCTGCCGCCAGATCGAGCGGCTGGTCGATGAATTCGAGGCCCTCGTTGCCTGACCCCGAACGCGACCGCCTGACCGGCCGGGCCATCCGCTTCGCCAAGGTGGGCGTGGGGCTGTCGGGCGCGGCCGTGACCTTCGGGGCCAACGCCCTGTTCGGCGCGGGCGACGCCGACGCGCGCAACGCCCGCGCCCTGAAGGAGGCGCTGGGCAAGCTAAAGGGCCCGCTGATGAAGGTGGCCCAGATGGTCGCCACCGTGCCTGACCTCCTGCCGCCGGAGTTCGCCGCCGAGCTGGCCGAGCTTCAGACCAACGCCCCGCCGATGGGGCCGGGCTTCGTGCGCCGCCGGATGGCCGCCGAGCTGGGGCCGGACTGGCAAGGGCGGTTCGAAAGCTTCGAGCCCGAGCCCGCCGCCGCCGCCTCGCTGGGCCAGGTCCACCGGGCGCGGGCGGACGGCCGCGAGTTGGCGGTCAAGCTCCAGTACCCGGACATGCAGAGCGCCGTCGAAAGCGACCTCGCCCAGATGCGCGCGGCGCTGGGGCTGGGGCGGACGCTGTTCTCGGCCATCGACACCTCCGAGATCGCCCAGGAGATCAGCGAGCGCATCCGCGAGGAACTGGACTACGGCCGCGAGGCGCGGGCCATGGCCCTCTACCGCGCCTTCTTCGCGGGCCGCGAGGACATCGCCGTGCCGGAGCCGGTCTTCGGCCTGTCGACCGGGCGGCTCTTGACCATGGAGTGGCTGGACGGGCGCGGCCTGCTGGCCTTCAAGGACGCCGACCTCGCGACGCGAAACCGCATCGCCAAGGTGCTGTTCGAGGCCTGGTGGACGCCGCTGATCAAGCTGGGCGTGATCCACGGCGACCCGCACCTCGGCAACTACACCTTCGCGGGCGAGGCCGACCGGCTGAACCTGCTCGACTTCGGCTGCATCCGGGTGTTCGAGCCGTCGTTCGTGGCCGGGGTGGTCAGCCTCTACCGCGCCCTGATCAGCGGCGACCGCGGGGCGCAGATGGCGGCCTACGAGAGCTGGGGCTTTTCCGGCCTGACGCCGGAGCTGATGGACGTGCTGAACATCTGGGCGCGGTTCATCTACGGCCCGCTGCTGGACGACCGGGTACGGACGGTGGCCGACGGGATCGCGCCCGGCGACTACGGCCGCCGCGAAGCCTTCCAGGTGCGCAAGGCCCTGGCCGAGCAGGGGCCGGTGACCATCCCCAGGGCCTTCGTCTTCATGGACCGGGCGGCCATCGGCCTGGGCGCGGCCTTCCTGCACCTGGGCGCGGAAATGAACTGGCGGGCGCTGTTCGAGGAATCGCTGGAGGGCTTCAGCGCCGAGAGGCTGGAGAAGCGCCAGGCCGCCGTGCTGGCGGCGGCGGGACTGCGCGGCTAGGGGAAGGCGATGTCGGACGATCTCACGGAAGCCCAGGCGGCGGTCATCCCGCCCGGATACCGCACCCTCAACTGGACGCGCGGCTTCGGCCGCCAGATCGGGCCGCTGTACGAACGCTCGGAGGAGGGCGCGGCCACCCTCGGCTTCCGGGTCGAGGAGCACCACACCAACGGCATGGGCAACGCCCACGGCGGGATGCTGATGAGCTTCGCCGACATGGCCTGGGGCCGCATCGTGTCCATCGCCAAGACCCACCACTGGGTGACGGTGCGGCTGACCTGCGACTTCCTCTCCGGCGCGGCGGTCGGGGAATGGATCGAGGGCTCGGCCGAGCTGATCGCCGACGAGGGCGGCGTCTATACGGTGCGCGGCCGCATCTGGTCGGGCGAGCGGACCCTCATGACCGGCACCGGCGTCTTCAAGGCCGTCGGCCCCCGCACGACGCCCCTGCCGACCGTGGGCTGACGGCCTTTACCTTCTCCCGCGAGGGGAGAAGGACGGGCTACCCTCGAACCACCCTCACGCACCCCGCCGCCTCGCGGGCCCTCGCGCGGGCGTCCTCGACGTCGCCGCCGCGCGCCAGGGCCACGCCCATCCGCCGCCGCTCGAAGGCTTCCGGCTTGCCGAAGAGGCGAAGGTCGCAGCCGGGGACGGCCAACGCCTCGGCCACGCCCTCGAACGCGACCCCCGTCGCCTCCATGCCGCCGTAGATGACCGCGCTTGCGCCCGGCTCGCGCAGGGACGTGTCCACCGGCAGGCCGAGGATGGCCCTGGCGTGGATGCAGAACTGGCTCTGGACCTGGGTGGCCAGGGTGACGAGCCCGGTGTCGTGCGGCCGGGGGCTGACCTCGGAGAACCACACCTCGTCGCCCCTCACGAACAGCTCGACGCCGAAGAGGCCCCGTCCGCCCAGCGCCCCCGTCACCGTCTCGGCGATGGACCTGGCGCGGGCGAGCGCCGTGGGGCGCATCGGCTGCGGCTGCCAGCTTTCAACATAGTCGCCCTTCACCTGCCGGTGGCCGATGGGCTCGCAGAAGCCGGTCCCGGCTTCCGAGCGCACGGTCAGCAGGGTGATCTCGAAATCGAAGTCGATGCGGCTTTCGACGATGACCCGCGGCTGCTCCACCCGCCCGCCGCTGAGGGCGTAGTCCCAGGCGGCGGCGATGTCCTGCGCCCGCTCGACATAGCTCTGGCCCTTGCCGGACGAACTCATCACCGGCTTGACGAAGCAGGGATAGCCGACCGCCTCGGCTCCCGCCGCCAGTTCCTCCCGCGTCGAGGCGAAGGCGTATTTCGAGGTGGGCAGGCCCAGCTCCTCCGCCGCCAGGCGCCGGATGCCCTCGCGGTTCATGGTGAGCTGCGCGGCCCGCGCGGTGGGGATCACCGTCGCCAGCCCGCGCGCCTCGATGGCGGCCAGGGCGTCGGTGGCGATGGCCTCGATCTCCGGCACGATCAGGTGCGGGCGCTCGGCCTCGATCACCGCCGTCAGGGCGGCGGCGTCGGTCATGGAGACGACGTGGGCGCGGTGGGCGACCTGCTGGGCGGGGGCGTTCGCGTAGCGGTCGACGGCGACCACCTCGACGCCCAGCCGCTGCAGTTCGATCGCGACCTCCTTGCCCAGCTCGCCCGCCCCCAGCAGCATCACCTTGAGGGCGCTGGGGGAAAGCGGCGTGCCGAGCTTCATGGGGGTCTCCGGGTTCAGGTGAACAGACGCCTCAAACGCGTCTTCCACAAGCGGCGTTCGAGCGTGGCGGGCGATGGCCAGTGGCGGGTCTTTTCGGGAAACGCCTGCCGGGCGTAGCGGTCGAGGCGACGGCCCAGGGCGGCGTCCCGCTCGCAGGCGGCCGTGGCGATCCAGCGCCACAGCGTCTTGCCCTCCCAGAGGCGGTCGGGCAGCAGGTGCAGGATCTCGCGGATGTCCTGCTCCGGCAGCAGGAGGGGGATGTTGAAGGCCCCGTGGAAGCCGAAGCTGCGCCGCCCAGGCGTGCGCAGGTACTCGGTGGAGAAACGGCGGCCCACCTCGGGCGGCGCGAACCTCAATCCGTATCGGTCTTCCAGGACCGGGCGCATCGTGCGGCAGATCCAGACATCCTCCGGCTCGGCGCCGTCGTAGCCGTGGGCCTCCGCCTCCTGCCGGGCCGCCTCCAGCAGCCGCCGCGAGCGCAGGGAGAAGCCGCCGTTGCCCACGTCCTGCGGCCCGCCGGGGACCCAGGGCGCGCCGATGTAGTCGAAGTCCAGGAAGCCGGGATCGAAGGCGGCGGGGTCGAGGACGAAGCCGTCCCACTGGAACACCACCACGTGCTCCCCGGAGACGTAGCGCGGCGCCTCCCGCACGATGAACCGGCTGTAGTCGCGGATGCTGCTGAGCGGCGCGATCAGCGCGTGGGGCACGGACGCCGGGCGGTCGGTGAGCAGCAGCACCTCGTCGAAGAGGCCGCTGCGCCCGCACACCCTCGCCGCGCGTTCGGCGAGGGGATGGTAAAGGGTGTCTACGCAGATCGCCGATAGCTTCGGACGGCCGCCCGCCACCTCACAGGCCCTTCAGGATGCCCTCGACCATCTTCTTGGCGTCGGCGAACAGCATCATGGTGTTGTCGCGGAAGAACAGCTCGTTCTCGACGCCCGCGTAGCCCGAGGCCATGCCGCGCTTGACGAACAGCACCGTGCGGGCCTTCTCCACGTCGAGGATCGGCATGCCGTAGATGGCGCTGGTCGGGTCGGTCTTGGCGGCCGGGTTGGTCACGTCGTTGGCCCCGATCACGAAGGCCACGTCCGCCGTCGAGAACTCCGAATTGATGTCCTCCAGCTCGAAGACCTCGTCGTAGGGGACGTTGGCCTCGGCCAGCAGCACGTTCATGTGGCCCGGCATCCGGCCCGCGACGGGGTGGATGGCGTACTTCACCTCGACGCCCTCTTCCTTCAGCTTGTCGCCCATCTCGCGCAGGGCGTGCTGGGCCTGGCTGACCGCCATGCCGTAGCCGGGGACGATGATGACCTTGGAGGCGTTCTTCATGATGAAGGCCGCGTCTTCGGCCGAGCCCTGCTTGACCGGCCGCGTCTCGACCTTGCCGCCGCTCGCCGCCGCGCTGTCGTCGGCGCCGAAGCCGCCGAGGATCACGGAGATGAAGCTGCGGTTCATCCCCTTGCACATGATGTAGGACAGGATGGCGCCGGAGGAGCCGACCAGCGCCCCGGTGATGATCAGGGTGGTGTTCTCCAGCGTGAAGCCCAGCGCCGCCGCCGCCCAGCCCGAATAGCTGTTCAGCATCGACACCACGACCGGCATGTCCGCCCCGCCGATGGGGATGATCAGGGTGACGCCGATGAGCAGGGACAGGGCGAAGATGGCCCAGAACGCCCACTTGGCCTCGCCGCCGCTCATCACCAGCACCACGATCAGGCCGACGATGCCGGCGGCGATGGCGATGTTCAGCAGGTGGCGGGCGGGCAGGATGATCGGCGCGCCGCTCATGTTGCCGTTCAGCTTGGCGAAGGCGATGACCGAGCCGGTGAAGGTGACGGCCCCGATGGCCAGGCCCACCGACAGCTCGATGATCGACTGCAGGTGGATGTGGCCCGCCTCGTCGGCGATGCCGTAGGCGCCGGGGGTGTAGATGGCCGCGACCGCCACCAGGCAGGCCGCCATGCCGACCAGCGAGTGGAAGGCGGCCACGAGCTGCGGCATCTGGGTCATGGCCACGCGGCGGGCGATCAGCGCGCCCACGCCGCCGCCCGCGGCCACGCCGGCCAGGATCAGGCCGACGGTGACCGGGTCGAGCGCCCCCTGGCCCCACAGGGTCAGCAGGGTGGTGCCCACGGCGATGGCCATGCCGATCATGCCGTTGCGGTTGCCCGTCCGGCTGGTCTCGGGGCTGGACAGGCCGCGCAGCGCCAGGATGAAGAGAACCCCCGAGACGAGGTAGGCGACGGCGGCGAGATTGGCGCTCATGACTTCTGCTTCTTCTTGTACATGGCCAGCATCCGCTGGGTGACCAGGAAGCCGCCGAAGATGTTGACCGCCGCGAAGGCGGCCGCCAGGGCGCCCGCGCCCTTGGAGATCCAGACGTTGCCCGCCTCGGCGCCCGGCGCGCCCTGCGCCGCGGCGGCCAGCAGGGCCCCGACGATGATCACCGAGGAGATGGCGTTGGTCACCGCCATCAGCGGCGTGTGCAGGGCGGGTGTCACGCTCCAGACCACGTAGTAGCCGACGAAGATCGACAGCACGAAGATGGCGAGGCGGAAGACGGTGGGATCGACGTCCATGTGATGTCTGCCTACTTCAGGTTGGGGTGCACGACGGCGCCGCCCTGGGCGACCAGCGCGGCCTTGAGGATTTCGTCCTCGTAGTCGGGGGCCAGCTTGCCCTCCTTGTCGAGGAGCAGCCCCGCGAAGGCGAAGAGGTTGCGGGCGTAGAGGGCGGAGGCGTCGGCGGCGATGCGGCCCGGCAGGTTCGGCGCGCCGAGGATCTTCACCCCGTTCGCGGTCACGACCGTCTCGCCCAGCTTGGCGCCCTCGACGTTGCCGCCCTGCTCGACCGCCAGGTCGACCAGGATCGAGCCGGGCTTCATCGAGGCCACCTGCTCGGCGCTGACCAGGCGCGGCGCGGGCCGGCCGGGGATCAGGGCGGTGGTGATGACGATGTCCTGCTTGGCGATGTGCGTGGAGACCAGCGCGGCCTGCTTGGCCTTGTACTCGTCGCTCATTTCCTTGGCGTAGCCGCCGGCCGTCTGGGCGTTCTTGAACTCCTCGTCCTCGACGGCGAGGAACTTGGCGCCCAGGCTCTCCACCTGCTCCTTGGTGGCGGGGCGCACGTCGGTCGCGGTGACCACGGCGCCGAGGCGGCGGGCGGTGGCGATGGCCTGGAGCCCCGCGACGCCGACGCCCATCACGAAGACCTTGGCGGCGGCCACGGTCCCGGCGGCGGTCATCATCATCGGCAGCACGCGGCCGTAGGCTTCGGCGCCCTCGATCACGGCCCGGTAGCCGGCGAGGTTGGCCTGCGAGGACAGCACGTCCATCACCTGGGCCCGCGTGATGCGCGGCACGAATTCCATGGCGAAGGCGGTGGCGCCCTTGGCGGCCAGGGCGTCCAGCGTGGCGCGGTCGCCGTAGGGATTGAGGGTGGCGACGACGATGGCGCCGTCCTTCAGCGCCGCGATCTCGTCGGCCTCGGGGCCGCGCACCTTGAGGACGATGTCGGCCTTGGCCAGGGCGGCCTTGGCCGTCTTGGCGATCTCGGCGCCGGCGGCGGCGTAGTCG
>CAZOHI010000081.1:0-8069 GCA_964579695.1 uncultured Caulobacter sp.
TGTCGGAGACGATGCGCATCGAGGGCTCGGGCGGATAGATGTAGGTGTTCCGCACCATGAACTCTTTGAGGATGTCGTTCTGGATGGTGCCGGACAGCTTCTCCGGCCCGACGCCCTGCTCCTCGGCCGCCACGATGTAGAGCGCCAGGATCGGCAGCACCGCGCCGTTCATGGTCATCGACACGCTCATCTTGTCGAGCGGGATCTCGCTGAACAGGGTGCGCATGTCGTAGATGCTGTCGATGGCGACGCCCGCCATGCCGACGTCGCCCTTCACCCGCTCGTGGTCGCTGTCATAGCCCCGGTGGGTGGCGAGGTCGAAGGCCACCGACAGGCCCATCTGACCGGCCGCCAGGTTGCGGCGGTAGAAGGCGTTGGAGTCCTCGGCGGTCGAGAAGCCCGCGTACTGGCGCACCGTCCACGGGTTGGTGACGTACATCGTCGGGTACGGTCCGCGCAGGAAGGGCGCGACGCCGGGATAGCCGTCCAGGAAGTCGAGGCCCTCGGCGTCGGCGGCGGTGTAGGCGGCCTTCACGGCCACGCCCTCCGGCGTTTCCCAGACCGGCGCGTCGGGAGCGGCGGCGGGAGCGGGGGCTGCGGCGAAGTCGAGTTCGGCGAAGTTCGGGAAGGTCGTCATGGATCAAGCCTCCTCGAAGGCGGCGGCGAAGCGCACGGGCGCCAGCGGCGGGCAGCGGCCGTCGGGGCCGGGCAGGCGGGGGTCGGGGGCGTCGACGGCGACGGGTTCGGCGGCCTCCACCTCGACCGGGGCCTCGTCCGGGTTGCGGAAGACGGTCACGCCCAGGATCTTGCGGCTCTTGTCCGCATAGGCGGCTTCCTGCGCGGCGCGGGTCTTGGCGACGGCGTCGGCGACGATGCCGTCCGACAGGGCGGCGACGATGCCGCCCGCGCCTTCGATGGCCCGGAACCCACCCCAGGCGGCGCGGGCCATCTCGTCGGTCAGCCTGTCGAGATACCAGGCGCCGCCCGCCGGGTCGGCGACGCGGGCGAGGTGGCTCTCCTCCATCAGCACGAGCTGGGTGTTGCGCGACTGGCGCCGTCCGAAGGCGGTCGGCAGGCCGAGGGCGTCGGTGAAGGCCCCGAGCAGGACCGCGTCCGCCCCGCCCACCGCCGCGCCGAACCCGGCGCTGGTCAGCCGCAGCAGGTTGGTCCACGGGTCGAGCCGGGTCAGCATCCGCTGCGAGGAGCGCGCTTCGATGGTGGCCGGAACGTCCACGCCGCAGGCCGCCGCGATCCGCGCCCAGATGGCCCGGGCGGCGCGCAGCTTGGCTATGTCGGTGAAGTATTCGCCGTCGACGCTGACCCCCAGAACGATGCGGCGGAAGGCTTCGTCCATCGGCAGGCCCGCGCGGACCAGGGCCTTGGCGTAGGCCAGCGCGCTCGCCGCCATGACGGCCAGTTCCTCGGCGTTGCCGCCGCCCGCCTCGTGCGCCGCGCGGCCGTTCGCCAGCATCAGCGTGGCCTTGGCGTAGGTCCCGGCCAGCCGCACGCCGACGGTGGCGGCGTTGACGAGGTGGCTTTCGATGGGGCCGGGGCTCTCGCCCGTCGCGGCGAAGGCGCCCAGCGGGTCCATGTGGAAGGCGAGGGGGGCGTTCGGGGCCGCCTTGGCCAGCGTTCCCAGCCAGTCGGCGGCCTTGGGGCCGAGGTATCCCTGGTCCAGCGCCACGGGGGCGAGGTCGAGGAGGACGCCGTCCAGCACCTTGCCCAGGTCGTCGGCCGACCCGACCGGCGTCTGCACGAGGATGGAGGCCGCGCCGCCTTCCAGGTCCTTCAGCACCTCGGCGTTGGCCTTGGCGATGTCCGGGTGGGCCGTGGCCATGCGCAGGTCCCAGGGCCGGTTCGCGTCGCGGGGCCGCAGGTCGCGCGCAGTCTGGGCCGCGTCCTCCGGCCGGTACAGCGCCTTGACCGCCAGCCCATCGGCCGTGCGGGTGATCAGGTCGTCGGGCGAGCCGCCCTTGAGGGTCTTGTCGACCAGGGCCAGCCACGCCTCGCGGCCGTCGCCCGGGAAATCCTCGGCAAGGGGAATCGCGCCGTCCACTAAAGGAAGCCTCCGCTGCGCTGCAAAAGTGGCCCGCACATGCCCCCCGCCGGTCGGGCGCGTCAAGGTTCAGGGACTTGCCGCTTTCCAACAGTTGTTTTACTTACGCTGTACACACAAACGGAGCCGTAACTGATGAGCCTGCCGCCGATCCTCCGCGACCGCCTGCGCCTGCCGGTGATCGGCTCGCCGTTGTTCATCATCTCCAACCCCGACCTCGTCATCGCCCAGTGCAAGGCGGGGATCGTCGGCTCCTTCCCCTCGCTGAACGCCCGGCCGATCTCGATGCTGGACGAGTGGCTGCACCGGATCACCGAGGAACTGGCCGCCTGGGACCGCGACAATCCCGACACACCCTCGGCCCCCTTCGCGGTCAACCAGATCGTCCACAAGACCAACAACCGGCTGGAAGAGGACGTGGCCCTCTGCGTGAAGTGGAAGGCGCCGATCGTCATCACCTCGCTGGGCGCGCGGGAAGACCTGAACGCGGCCGTGCACTCCTATGGCGGCGTCACACTGCACGACGTCATCAACAACCGCTTCGCCCGCAAGGCCATCGAGAAGGGCGCCGACGGCCTGATCCCCGTGGCGGCCGGGGCGGGCGGCCATGCGGGCGGCCTGTCTCCCTTCGCGCTGGTCCAGGAGATTCGCGAGTGGTTCGACGGTCCGGTGGCCCTGTCGGGCGCCATCGCGGGCGGCCGCTCCATCCTGGCGGCCCAGGCCATGGGCGCGGACCTCGCCTACATCGGCTCGGCCTTCATCGCGACGCGCGAGGCCAATGCGCCGGAAGCCTACAAGCAGATGATCGTCGACAGCGCCGCCGAGGACATCGTCTATTCCAACCTGTTCACCGGCATCCACGGCAACTATCTCAAGCCGTCCATCGTGGCGGCCGGGATGGACCCGGACAACCTGCCGGTCAGCGACCCGTCGAAGATGAACTTCGGGTCCGGCGGCAACACCGAGGCCAAGGCCTGGAAAGACATCTGGGGCTGCGGCCAGGGGATCGGAGCGGTGAAATCCGCGCCCACCGTCGCTGAGATGGTCGCCCGCCTGTCCGCCGAATACGAGGACGCCAAGGCGGCCCTGGCGGCGAAGACGGCCTTGACCGGGGGCGCGAAGATGGCGCTGGCGGCGGAGTAGTTATCCGCCGCGCTCGCCTGACCCTCCACTATCGAGGGCATGTCAGACGCCGCAACGCCCCGCCATTCGCTTCCCTATCTGGCCGCCGGACAGGCCCAGAAGCACGTGACCCTCAATGAGGCGCTCGCCCGTCTGGACGGCCTCGTCCAGACGGCGGTCGAGAGCCGCGCCGTGGACGAGCAGCCCGCCGATCCCGGCGACGGCGCGCTCCATATCCTCCCCGACGGCGCCGGCGGCGACGACTGGGCGGGCGAGCCGGAAGGCGCGCTCATGCGCTTCGAGGCCGGGGCCTGGACGCGGCTGGCCGTCGCGGAAGGCCACATCGCCTGGGTGAAGGACGAGGCGCTGGCGGTCGTCTTCGATGGCGAGGCGTGGGGCGAACTGGTGACGACGCCCGAGCTGACGCTGCTCGGCGTCAACGCCACGGCCGACACGACCAACCGGCTCGCCATCTCCTCCGACGCGGTGCTGTTCAACCACGCGGGCGCCGGCTCGCAGGTGAAGGTCAACAAGGACGCGGCGGGCGACACCGCCTCGCACCTCTTCCAGACCGGCTTTTCGGGCCGGGCCGAGTTCGGGCTGGCCGGGTCCGACGACTTCTCCATCAAGGTCTCGCCCGACGGCTCGGCCTGGCATGACGTTATGAGCGTCGACCGCGCCACCGGCCGGGCGACCTTCGCGCTGGAGCCGCGCAGCACCGAGAACCCCGACGCTCCCGTCTCCCTGGCCTTCGCCGCCACCCTGACGCCGGACCTCGCGGACGGGCGGGCCTTCCTCGTCACCGCCACGGACGATTTCGACCTCGAACCGCCGGACAACCTGACCGCTGGAACAGTCTTCTGGCTGCGGATCACGCAGGACGGCACGGGCGGACGGGAGGCGACCTTCGACGCCGGGTATCGCTTCCCCGGCGGGAGCGCGCCCGCGCTCTCCGCCGCCGCCTCGGCGGCCGACATGCTCTATTGCGTGGTGGTGGACGCCGCGGCCCCGATCATCGACGCCGCCCTGCGCAAGGGGGTCTGACGGTGGTCCCCGCCTGGGCCCTGGCCATGATGGAGGACGCCGCCCCCGCCTGGAGCCCCCTCGACCTCGGCGGCAAGCTCATCGCCTGGTGGGCGCCGCCCCACGGAGGCAACACCACCCAAGGCGGCGGGACCATCTCGTCCTGGCGCGACGAGGTCGGCGGCTACGACCTGTCGCAGGCGGCCTCCGGCGAGCAGCCGGCCTATAGCGCCACCGGGATGGCCGGCCTGCCCTGCGCGGTGTTCGACGGGGCGTCCGACTTCCTGACCCTGGCGCCGGTCCCGGCCAGCTTCCCGACCAGTGGCGCGGGCGAGACCTGGGTATCCTGCAGCCAGGACGAACCCGCCGCCAGCGCCGGCCAGCGGATGGTCTTCGGCTTCGGCGCCCAGGCGGGGTCGAACCAGCGTATCGTGCTGCGGTTGACGGTGTCCGGCGTGAACCGGGCCCAGGCCATCGCCGACGGCGTGAACGCCCTCAACACCTCCGTGGACTTCACCGGGACGCACCTGGTGCGCGCCCGCTACGGCGCGACGATCCAGGTCGACGTCGACGGGGTCGCCGGCGCCAGCGCCCCCATCACGCCCACGACAGCCAACGTGCGGGTGCGCATGGGCTCGGACCAGATGGACACCGCCGGGCGCTTCTGGAAGGGCGCGGTCCGGCAGGTGCTGGTCACGGCCGCCCTGACCGCCGACGAGGCGACCGCGCTCGCCGACTTCATGACCATCTGATGGGAAACGCCATGGACCCCCTCAACCTCGCGGCCGGCGGTCTCGCCGGCGGCGCCCTCGGCGCGGCCTTCGGGGCGCTCGGCTCCATCCTCAACCGGGGCTTCGGCCTCTTCGAGATGCGCGAGAGGCGCAAGGACCGGCAATTGGAGATCGGCCACGAGAAGGAGCGCTGGGCGCACGAGGCCGTGCTGGCCGAGCAGGGCCGTTCCGCCCGGGCCGACGAGGCCCGCCAGGCGTTGGCCCAGACGCAGGCGCAGGGCTCCTGGGCGGGCCTGAACGCCTCGGTCGAGGCCGAGGGCTCCATCGGCGAAAGCTGGCCGTGGGTCGCGGCGGTCCGTGCGCTGACCCGGCCGGGGCTGACGGTGATGCTGTGGCTGCTCTACGGCCTGCTGTTCCTGTGCGCCGCCGCCGGGGCGCTGGAGGCCGACGCGGCCGCCTCGGTGGTGCGGGCGGCGGTGGACACCATCAGCTTCTCCGCCGCCACGGCCCTCACCTGGTGGTTCGGCGACCGTGCGCCGCGCCGGGAGATCTAGACCGCCAGCTTGCGCGCCGAGGTCTCGCGCAGGATGGCGGCGACCTCGGCCAGCGCGGCGGCCAGCACCGCGCGCTTGCCCGGCCCTCCCAGCGATATGCGCACCCCGTTAGGATAGGACTCGCCCGTCGCGAAGGCGTCGGCGGTGACCAGCGACAGGCCCCTCGACTGCGCCGAACGGTGGAGAGCGCCGGGGGCGTGGCCCTGCGGCAGGGGCGCCCAGACATGGATGCTCTCGGGCGAACCGGCCGCCTCCGGCAAGGCCTGGGACGCCAGCTCCCGCCGCGCCCGCGCCTCGCGCCGCACGGCCGCGAGCAGGTCCTCGGCTGTCCCCTCCCTGATCCAGCTCGTCACGACGGCGCTCATCAGCGGGGCGGGCATCAGCGCGACGGCGCGCAGGCTGCTCTCCATACGGCCCGCGAGCGCGGGCGGGCAGGCGGCATAGGCCAGGCGCAGGCCGGGCGAGAGGCACTTCGACAGGGTGGACAGGTGCACCGTGCGCTCGGGCGCATGGGCGGCGAGGGCAGGGGCGGGCGATTCCATCAGGCGGCTGTAGGGGTCGTCCTCGATGATCCACAGGCCGTGGGCGGCGGCTGCGCGGACGATATCCCGCCGCCGCTGCTCGCCCATGATCGTGGCCGTGGGGTTCTGCATCGCGGGCACGACGTAGAGCGCGGCGGGCCTGTGCTCCCGGCAGGCCCTTTCCAAGGCTTCGGGAAGCAGTCCCTCGCCGTCACCCGCGCAGGGAACCAGCCGCAGGCCGAGGTGGGCGGCGGCTGCCTTGATCCCCGGATAGCTCAGCGCCTCCACGGCCAGCGCATCGCCGGGGCGGCAAACGGCCGAGAGGGCCGCGACCAGCGCCGCCTGGGCCCCGGGGCAGACGAGGATGCGGGCGGGTTCGACCTCCCCCAGGTGCGGGGCGAGCCAGGCGGCGCCCGCCGTCCGGTGGGCGAGGGTCCCCGCGCCGGGGTGATAGGCCATCAGCGCCGCCGGATCGGTCCGCCCCAGCACGGCGGCGGTGGTCTCGCGCAGCAGGGCGCCCAGCGATACGCCCTGGGGCGGCGGCGGCAGGTTCATGCTCAGGTCGATGAGGCCCGCGTCGTCATCGGCCGCGCGGGCGCGGACGAAGGTTCCGCGCCCCACCGCTCCTTCGACCAATCCCCGCGCGCGGGCGACGGCGTAGGCGCGGGTGACGGTGGTGAAATCGACGCCCAGCGCGGCGGCGGCGGCGCGCTGGGGCGGAAGCTGGTCGCCGGGCTGCAGCTCCCCGGCGCGGATGGCCGCCTCCAGCGCGCCGACGAGGGCCAGATAGACCGGCCCGCCGTCCCGCTCGACCCGTTTCAGCCACCCGTGCCCGGTCATGCTTGCTCTCCCATGGATGCATGCATACATTACATGAGGAATGTATGCATCATTTCAGGCATTGCATGGAGCGGCTTTGACATGGCTACGCACTTCGAGACGCCGTCGACGGCGAGCGCCGGCCTTCGCTGCCGCTGCCCGCGTTGCGGGGAGGGGCGGCTGTTCAAGGGCTTCCTGACGGTGGCGCCCGCTTGCGAAGCCTGCGGGCTGGACTACGGCTTCGCCGACCCGGCGGACGGCCCGGCCTTCTTCGTGATGACCGGCGTGGGCATCCTGGTGATGGCGCTGTGGGCCTGGTGGGCGGTCGTCGCCCAGCCGCCGGTATGGCTGCAGATTCCGGTGGTCCTGGTCGGATTGAGCGCCGGCTGCCTCGCCACGCTACGGCCCGTGAAGGCCTGGCTGGTGGCCGAGCAGTACGTCCACAAGGCCGAGGAAGGCCGCTGGGCCAGCACCGGCAAGCACGGCGAGGGCGGCTTCACCATCGACCGGCGCAAGGCGTCAAGGGAATAAGATATATCTAAGATTATCTTTCCCGCTTGCGGCCGATCCATCGAAGATATATCTAAGTGTCATCTTAGATGGAGAAACCATGCGACATCATTTCAAGGCCCACCATGGCCGCCACGGCCATCACCGCCCTGACGGCGACATCGGCGAAAGGCCCGGCCGCCGCCGGCGTCTGTTCGAATCCGGCGAGTTCCGGCTCGTGCTGCTGAAGCTGATCGAGGCGCAGTCGCGCCACAGCTACGACCTGATCCGCGAACTCGAAGCCCGCTCCGGCGGCGCCTACGCCCCCAGCCCTGGCGTGGTCTATCCGACCACGGCGATGCTGCTCGACATGGGCCTCGTCGAGGAAGCCGGCGGGGAGAGCGGGCGCAAGGTCTTCGCCATAACCGAGGCCGGGCGCGCCGAACTGGCCGGGCACGAGGCCGAACTGTCGGCCGCCTTCGCCCGGCTCCAGGCCGTGGCGGACGTGCGCGGCCGCACCGACGCGGCGCCCGTGGCGCGGGCGATGGGGAATCTCAAGACCGCCTTGCACAACCGGCTTTCGCAGGAAGGCGTGGACAAGACCGTGATCCTGGACGTAGCCGACCTCATCGACGAGGCCGCGCGAAAGATCGAACGGCTGTAGCCCCCGAAGGGGTGGTTTCGCTTCGCGATGTCGGTGTGGGAAGTGGTGCCGCCGGGCAGGATTGAACTGCCGACCTCAGCCTTACCAAGG
>CAZOHI010000082.1:0-7995 GCA_964579695.1 uncultured Caulobacter sp.
CGGCCGACGATCTTGAGCCCGTAGCCTTCCATGGCTGCGGGCTTGATCTTGCTGGAGGTCAGCAGGGTCATGGTCCGCACCCCGAGGTCGAGCAGGATCTGGGCGCCGACGCCGTAGTCGCGCAGGGCGTTGCTGCGGGCCTGGTCGTGCTCGATGCCGCCGTAGCGTTCGGACAGCCAGTTCGGGTTGGGGTCGCGGATGAAGACCGCCACCCCTGGCCCGTCGTGGTCGGAAATGGCGCGCAGGGCGTTGGGGACATAGTCGCGGCGGGCCAGGGCGTGGCCCAGCATGTCCACCGGCAGGTCCACCTGGTGCATCCGCACGAGGGTCGGCGACTCGGGGTCCACCCGGCCCTTCACCAGCGCCACATGCTCGGTGCCCTCGAACAGGCTGCGATAGATCACCATGCGGAACGGGCCGCCGTAGATGCTCTCGAACGGGCGGTCGAGGACGCGCTGCACCGACCGCTCGTTGCGGCGGCGATAGGCGATGAGGTCGGCGATGGTGCCGATCTTCAGGCCGTGAAGCTGCGCGAAGGCGATCAGTTCCGGCAGGCGGGCCATCGTCCCGTCGTCGTTCATGATCTCGCAGATGACGCCCGCCGGGTTCAGGCCCGCCAGACGGGAGATGTCGACCGCCGCCTCTGTATGCCCGGCGCGGACCAGCACGCCGCCATCCTTGGCCACCAGCGGGAAGACGTGGCCAGGGCTGACGATGTCGTCCACGCTTTTCGTGGGGTCCACGGCCACCGCGATGGTGTGCGCCCGGTCGTGGGCCGAGATGCCCGTCGTCACCCCCTCGCGCGCCTCGATGGAGATGGTGAAGGCGGTGCCGTGGCCCGCCTGGTTCTCGACGGCCATCGGCGGCAGGCGAAGCTGCTTCGCCCGCTCGCCGGTGATCGACAGGCAGATCAGGCCGCGGGCGTGCTTGGCCATGAAGTTGATCTGGTCGGGGGTGGCGAACTGGGCCGGGATGATGACGTCGCCTTCGTTCTCCCGGTCCTCGGCGTCCACGAGGATGTAGGGACGGCCGTTGCGGGCGTCCTCGATGATGTCCTCGATGGGTGAGATCGGGCTGTCCATCGCCTCAGTTCCTGTCGCGCGGCAGCCCCAGCAGGCGCTCGCCAATGATGTTGCGGCGGATTTCCGAGGTGCCGCCGCCGATCGTCGTCATGATCGAGCGGTGGTACTCGTAGATCCAGTGTTCGTCCGAGCCGTCGAAGTCGAGCGCCTCGGGTCCAAGTAGATCGTTGGCCATGCGGAAGATGCGTTGCAGCATCTCCGAATTGTAGGTCCCGATGATGGTGCCTTCCGAGCCCGGCACGAAGTTGCGCTGGGCGCGGGAGATGGAGATGTAGCTCATCGCCCGCAGCGCCGCGACCTCGGCGCGCAGGGTGGCCAGCCGCACCAGGATTTCATCGTCCTGGATGGCGGGGCGCACCCCGTCGGGGCCGAGCCGGGTGTGGGCCATCTCGATCAGCCGCTCGACCACCCGCGACATCATGATCTGCTCGGCCAGCGCCGAGGTGCCGCGCTCGAAGCCGAGCGTGGCCATGGCGACGTTCCAGCCGTCGTTGATGTCGCCGACGACATTCTTCAGCGGAATCCGCACGTTGTCGTAGAAAACCTCGCAGAAGTGCGAAGCCTTGTGCATGCAGGGGATCGGCCGGATGTCGATGCCGGGCAGGGTCATGTCGCCGATGACCCAGGTGATGCCCTTGTGCTTGGCCGCCGTCGGGTCGGTGCGGACCAGCAGTTCCTGGTACTTCGCGTGCTGGGCCCGGCTGGTCCATATCTTCGAGCCGTTGACGACGAGGTGGTCGCCGTCGATCTCCGCGCGCGTGCGCAGGTTGGCGAGGTCCGATCCCGCGCCGGGCTCGGAGAAGCCCTGGCACCAGATGGTCTCGCCGCTCAGGATTCTGGGCAGATAGAAGGCCTTCTGCTCCTCCGTCCCCTTGGCGATCACGGTCGGCCCGGCGTGGCTGAGGGCCACGAAGAAGGCGCTGGCGACCGGCAGGGGGGCGTCGGCTCTCGCGTACTCCTCGTACCAGATGAGCTGCTGGATCAGCGACAGTCCCCGGCCGCCGTATTCCGTCGGCCAGGATACGCCCGCCCAGCCGCCCTCGTACTGCCTGCGCTGCCATTCGCGGTCGAACTCGCGCATTTCGGCCCCGTCGCTCGAACGGGGGCTGCGCGGCACGTTGGCCTGGAGCCACTCGCGCGCCTCGGCGCGGAATTCGGTTTCGTCGGGGGTGAAATCCAGGTTCATCGCGATTTGCCTCAGGTCGCCCAGCGCAGCAGCGCGAGGTCTCGGGAATGGCGGGTCGCCCCGCCCATCTCCCGCTGCAACGCCGGCAGACGCATGGTCCAGCCGTGCAGCGGATACTCTCGGGTGAAGCCGATGGCGCCGTGCATCTGCTGGGTCTCGCGGAAGACCAGCGGCGCGGTCGTCGCAGCCCAGGCGGCGGCGGTCGCGGCGCTCACCGGATCGGCGTTGTCGTAGGCGGCCTTCAGCGCCAGCCAGCGGGCGCCCCCGACCTGCACGGCGAGCTGCGCCAGACGGTGCTGGATGGTCTGGAACGAGCCGATGGGCTGGCCGAACTGCACCCGCTCCTTGACGTACTGGACGGTCTTGTCGAGCGCCCCGCGCATGACCCCGGCCGTCTCCAGCGCGATGGCGACGCGCCACCAGTTGCGCAAGCGATCGGCCGAGCCGGGGCCGAGCCCCCTCGCCTGCTCCAGCTTCCCGGCCGCCAGCCGCCCCAGCGGCCAGCCGGTGCGGCCGCCGTCGACGGGCTCGGCATCGCCGGGCTCCAGCTCCAAAACAAGCGCCTCCTCGCCGCCGTCGACCAGGACGGCCTTCGCGAACGGGGCGAAGCGGAAGGGCGCGGTGATCGACGTCGTCATCGCCACCGGCCCCGGCGCGCTCTCGCCGGTCAGGGCGGGCCAGACGAGGCCCGAGCCGCCCGCCGAGACCACGCCCGCGCGGTGCGCCACGGCCTCGACCACCATCCCCGCCTCCAGCGGCCCGGCGCCCGCCATCAGCGGAAGGTCGAAGTAGCCGGCGTCGGTCAGTTCGCGGTGGAGGGCGAAGTCGTAGGCGTCCTCCTCCATCAGCCGCACGGCGCGCTGCACCCGGCCGTTGCGGGCCAGGATGCGCTCGACCGCATCGAGGATCTGCGACTGCATGGAATTGGGGGTGAGGTCCATGTCAGCCCTTCGCGCGCGGCAGGTCGAGGTGGTGGCTGGCCACTTGGTTGAGCTGGATCTCGGTCGTGCCCGCCGTGACGCTGAAGGCCAGCACCCGGCGGATGTCGCCGCCGCTGCCCGCGACCAGCCCCTCCTCGCCGAAGACCGCGTGGGCAAGCTCGCCGACCATCCGCAGCGCCTGCGTCTGCGCGATCCGCGCGACGCTGGCGTCCGCCGAGGGCGGCGCGCCGTGATGCCGCAGGTCCGCCACCCGGTAGAGCAGCAGCCGCGCGGCCTCGACGGCGGCATGGGCCTCGCCGATCCGCGACTGGATCTCGGGGTCTTCGAAGAGGCCGTTGCGTTTCGCCTCCTCGACGGCCTTGTCCAGCAACCGCGCGGCGGTCTGGTAGTGCGGCACGCCGGTACGCTCGAACGACAGCGCCTTGCGCACCACCGCCCAGCCCTTGTTCTCGTCGCCCAGGCGGCAGGCCACCGGCACGCGAACGTCGTCGAAGATGAGCTGGTGGAATGCCTGCTCGCCGACGAAACCCTCGATATGGCGGATCTGGATGCCGGGCGTGTCCATCGGCACGAGCAGGACGGTGATCCCCTGCTGCTTGGCGCCGCTCGTATCCGTCCGCACCAGCAGGAAGCAGAAGTCCGCCGTGCCGACGTGCGAGGTCCAGATCTTCGCCCCGTTGACCACATAGTCGGCCCCGTCCCGCACCGCCGAGGTGCGCAGGGAGGCGAGGTCCGAGCCCGCGTCCGGCTCCGAGAACCCCTGGCACCAGAAGACGTCGCCCGCCGAGATGCGCGGCAGGTGATACTGCTTCTGCTCCGGCGTGCCGAAGGCCATGATCGCCGGGCCGATCCAGTTGACGTTCATGTACTGGGCGCCGCGCGGCTCGCCGATGGGCCACAGCTCCTCGGACAGGATGAGCTGGCGCCAGGACGAGGCGTCCTGTCCGCCGTATTCCTCCGGCCAGCTCTGGGTCAGCCAGCCTCGCTCCGCCATCGCATGGCAGAATCCGGCGGCCTGGCGCTTGTAGTCGGGCAGGTTGGACTTGTCGTAGCCGCTCCAGCCCAGCGGCAGGCGCTCGTCCAGGAAGGCCCTGATGTCGGCGCGGTAGGCTTGGTCCTCTTCACTCCACTCGAACTGCATCGGTCAGGCCGCGCTGCGCGCGCCGGAGAAGCCGACGAGTTGGCCCGCCATGATGCGGAGCTGGTCCAGCACGCCGTCCTGCAGGCAGTTGTCCTGCGCGTCGAACGCGGGCGTGCGGGTGTTGACGATGATCCCCAGCGGCGTCGGCCAGCCGCGCAAGGCGTGGACCGTGCTGCGCAGCGAGGCGAGCGTGGTGGCCGCGCCCTGCCACCCCGCCGCCGTGGCGATGCAGCCGACCGCCCGTCCGTCGAAATAGGGCCGCGCATCGCCGCTCATGTCCTCCACATAGTCGAGGGCGTTCTTGATCATCCCGGCGATGCCGCCGTGATAGCCGGGCGAGCCGATGACGATGGCGTCCGCCTCGCGCAGCGCTTCGACCAGGGCCGCCGCGCCCGGCGTGCGGGCCGGGGCGTTGGGTTCGTAGAAGGGCAGGTTGAGATCGCCGCCCGCGAACATCCTCGTGCGGGCGCCCTGCTCGGCCGCCAGCCGCAGGACGATCCGCACGGCCCGTTCGGTGGAGGAATCCGGCTTCAGCGTGCCGCCGAGGCCGACGACATAGGTCATGCCAATGCTCCTTGCGCCAGCATCGCCTTCTTCTGCCGCGCGGCGATCCACAGCAGGGTCATGCCGATGGGGGCGCAGGCGATGGTGACGATGGCCATCGACCAGCCGACCATCTCCGTGTCCTTGAAGACGAAGTCGGTCAGCGCGCCGACCGCCGTCGGGCCGCAGGCGAGGCCGATGAGGTTGAGGTAGGTCAGGTAGGCCGCCGACATCCGCCCCCGGAAATAGGACGGCGTGACCAGTTGCAGCCCGGCGATGGAGTAGCCCTGGAAGGCGTAGGTGAAGAGGTAGAAGACTCCCAGCAGCAGCAGGAACAGCACCGAGTTGTCGACCATGAAGGCCAGCGCCACGGCGGGCGCGCTGAGCAGCCAGGTCAGCATGTGGAAGCGCACGTGGGCGTCGCGCATGCCCCGGTCGTAGAGCCAGTCCACGACGACCGACCACAGCACCTGCCCCACCCCGGTGGCGAGGAAGATGGTCAGGCCGTAGCCGACGCCCACCTGCGCCATGCTGATGTCGAAGTGCCGCGACATGTAGGCGGGCACCCAGGAGGAGAGCGCATAGACGGCGATCGAGGTCATGCCGAAGCCCAGGTAATAGGGCGTCAGCAGCTTCCAGTGGTCGCGGATGAAGGCCTTGCCCGCCCCCTGCGGGATGGGCACGCCGCCACGCACGCGGGTGCGGGTCTCACGCACCGTGAAGACCAGAGGCGCCAGGATGACCGTCGGCGCGGCGACGACGAAGAACACGATCTGCCAGGGGCGGAACTGCCCGATGAAGGGCTCGAACTGCCGGGCCAGCTCGCCCGCCCACTCGATCAGTACGCCGCTGAACCCCAGCGCCAGCCCGCTGCCGAAGGTCACGCCCAGCATGTAGACGGACAGGGCCAGCGACAGCCGCTTGGGAGGGAACTGGTCGGCGATCATCGACTGGGCGGCGGGCGTCAGGGTCGCCTCGCCGATGCCCACGGACAGCCGTGCGACGGCGAGCTGGGCGTAGGTCCCGGCCATGCCGCACCCGGCGGTGGCGATGGCCCACAGGCCGGCGCCGATGGCGATCAGGCCGCGCCGGTTGTGGCGGTCGGATATCCAGCCCGCCGGGATGCCCAGCGTCGTGTAGAAGACCGCGAAGACGGGGCCCATCAGCAGGCCCATCTGGAAGTCGGTGATCTGCAGGTCGGCCTTGATCGGCTCCACGAGCATCGTAAGGACCTGCCGGTCCATGTACGAGCACACGTACAGCAGGAACATGATGAAGACGGTGTACCAGGCCACCTTCGCGGGCGGGTAGCCGGAGGCGGGCGCCTCCGCCGTCATCGGGCGACCGCCTTCTCGCGCGGGACCGCCGTCTCGCGAAGGATGACCTCGCGGGCCCCGGCGAGGTCCGACTTGCCGTTCGGCGAGCGGGGCACGTTGTCGACGATGGCGATGCGGCGCGGGACCTTGTAGCCCGCCAGTTCGGAGCGCACCCAGTCCTCGACGGCGGCGGGCGTCAGGGTCGCGCCGGGGGCCGACGACAGCACCGCCCCGACCACCTGGCCCCAACGGTCGTCCGGCACGCCGACGACGATGCAGTCCGCGACGTCCTTCATTCGCAGGATGACGTTCTCGACCTCCTCGGCGAAGACCTTCTCGCCGCCGGTGTTGATGCAGGAGGAGTCGCGGCCCAGGAACCGGATCGAGCCGTCCGCCTCCACCGTCGCCCAGTCCCCGGCCATCACATAGTTGACGCCATTGATGGTGCGGTAGGTGCTGGCCGACTTCTCCGGGTCCTTGTGATAGCCCCAGCCGACGGTCGCCCCGGCGCAGGCCAGCAAGCCTCGCTCGCCCGAGCCCGGCCGGACCTCCTCGCCTTCCGGCGTGATGACCTTGGTGGTGGGGTTGGGGGTGAAGGAGCCGGTGTCGGGGATGTTGTCCCGCGTGGCGTAGCTGGTGCCGATGTGGCCCTCGGACGAGCCGACGACGTCCATCAGCAGCGCGTCGGGCGCATGCTTGAGCAGCACCCTCTTCGTCCCCGCCGTCCAGATCATGCCCGCCGAATAGACCGACCGCAGCGAGGAGATGTCGTAGGACCGCCCCTGGCCGTTCTCCAGTTCGTTGGCCAGCGGCCGAGCCACCACGTCGCCGACGATGGTCAGGCTGGTGGCGCGATGGTCCTGGATGGTCTGGAGCGCCTCGGCGGCGTCGAACGACCACGACGGGGGGATCACCACCACCCCGCCCGACAGCAGCGGCGTCAGGCCGCCGTAGCACATGCCCGTGGCGTGCATGAACGGCGGGATCACCACGCTGACCGGCAGGCGGTTCTCGTCATAGAGCTTGCGCGCCTGCTCGGCGGCCTCCGCGCAGGTGGCGGGGGCCTTGGAGCCCATCGCCCCGGCCGCGATGGCCATGACGCCCATCGCCATCCGGCCGACGGTGTTGCGTACGCCCTTGGGCATGCCCGTCGTGCCGCCGGTATAGGTCATGTGCAGGTCCATGCCGTCGCGCTCGATACGGCGCATGGGCCGGCGGCCGGCGATGGCCTCCTCGATGGTGACCGAGCCGGGGACAACCTTGCTGGAGCCGAACTCGATGAACAGCTTCACCTTGGTCAGCTTGTCGGCGATGGCGGCCACGCGGGGCGCGAGGTCCTCGTCGTAGATGACGGCCTCGGCGTCGCAGTTCTCCAGCAGGTACAGCAGTTCCTCGGAGACGTAGCGGTAGTTGGCGTTGATCGGCACGCCGCGCAGCTTCAGGGTCGCGAAGTAGCCCTCCAGGTAGGCCGGGCTGTTACGCAGGTAGTGGGCGACGGCGCTGCCATGGCCCAGCCCCGCCGCGACCATGGCCGCCGCGAGCCGCGAGGAACGGTCCTCGTACTCGCGGCGGGTGAGCCGCACGTCGCGCCAGACGATGACGGGCGCGTCGGGAATGGCGTCGTTCACGGCCTCCAGCACGTCGGCGGTGTGCAGGATGGGGGGGTCGGTCACCTTCGCCACTTCTGTCTTCTCCCTTGACTGCGGCGACCTTATCCGGCCGCTCGCCTACCGCCCGTCCTCAGCCGGCCATTCGCGTGATGCGCTGCTTGGGTTCCGGGGCGGGC
>CAZOHI010000083.1:0-7946 GCA_964579695.1 uncultured Caulobacter sp.
GGGCGAGGAGGTCCTCGACGTCGCGGAAGCTGAGGGTGAATCGGAAGTAGAGCCACACCGCCGAGGAGATCACCTCAGCCGGGAAACGATGACGCTTGTACGAGATCGGCTGCATGTCCCCTCCCAGGCTGAGACCCATCTGGCATCCCTGCCGGAGACAAGTTAGCGTTAGCCTGCCAGCACCGGAGCAACGCATGTCTCGGTCGAAGCGCTTTCTCCGAAGCTTCCAGAACGCGGCGGCGGGCGCGAACCCGCTGGCGGAGATGAATCGCGACTGGGAAGGCTTCGGCGATGCCCTCGCCAGCGCCCCGGAAGCGCTGAAGCAAGCGATGGAGGCCGATGCCCAGGTCGCGCCCTCGGGTCCGGCCTTCGTCAATCCGGCCGCCTTCGCCTCGGCCGCCTGCGATCGCGACGGCGCCGTGGTGGTCGCCGACAGCAGCTTCGCCCGCTGGGCCGTGCCGGCGGAGAACGTTCGCGCCCAGCTCGACACGCTGAAGCAGGGGCGGCCCAGCGTCTCCTTCCTGACTGATGGCGAGGGCCGCTTCGTCGCCGTGGCGGCCGCCTCGCCGGACTTTGCGCGGGACTGGCCGCTGGCCGACGCCGTGCGCGCCAGCCTCGATGCGGGCAAGGCCGCCTACGCCATCATCGCCCACCGCCTGCCCGATCCGGCCCGGTCGGGGGACCTGATAGCCGCGCGCGTGTTCGGCTTCACCGGGCTGGAAACCCGCCTGACACAGGCGCTGCTGGCGGGCGGCGACGTCCCGCAGGCCGCCCGCCTGGCGGGCGTCGGCTATGAGACCGCGCGGGAAGCCATCAAGTCCGCCATGCGCAAGGCCGGCGCGCGGCGGCAGGGCGGTTTCATATCGACCTGCATCGCCTTGCAGTCGGGCGAGGCCGCCGGGCATGTGCAGGTCGCGCCCATCTTGCAGGATCTGTTCGGCCTGACCCGGCGTCAGGGCCAGGTCGCGGTGACGGTCGCCACCGGCTGCACCCGAAGCGAAGCGGCGGCGGCCCTCGGCCTTTCCGAAAACGTCGTCAAGGCGGAGATGAAGGCGGTCTTCATCGCCTGTCTGGTGGAATCGGTGGCGGCGCTGTCGGCCGTCGTGGCTCAGGTCCGCGCCCTGGCCGAGCTGGCCGAGGCCACCGGCGTCAGCCTGTCGGGCGCCGCCGCCGACGGCGAGCCCCTGCGCCTATTGCCGCGCCGAGGGCGGGCGGGTTGCATCGCCTTCAGCGATCATGGGCCGCGCTCGGGCCTGCCGGTCCTGATCCTGCACACGGCCACCACCGCCCGCCACAACCCCGCCTCTCATATCCGCGCGCTGCAAGCCCACGGCCTGCGGCCCATCGCCCTCGACCGGCCGGGCTTTGGCCTGAGCCAGATGGTCGAAGGGGATTACCTGGGAGGCTCGGCGGACGATCTGGCCGACATCCTCGACGCCCTGGGCCTGGCGCGGGCGCACTTCATCGCCAGGGGCGGGGCGATGGTGCTGTCGCGTTTCGGCGCGCGCCATCCGGGGCGCATCGCGGGCGCCGTGGTGATCAACCCCGAACCGCCGCCCCACGCCGACCGCAAGCGCAACGGGCCCACCGGTCACCTGAAGCAGCTCGTCTACACCCGCCCCGGGCTGATCGAGAGCCTTGCGCGCCACCTCTCCCGCCGGGCGTCGGCGGGCATCGTCGAGGCCGTGGTGCTCAAGGCGCTGGAGGCCAGCCCCGCCGACCGGCGCCTGCTTCAGGACCCCGAGCTGCGCGCCGCCTATGTGCGCTCCACGCAGCAGAGCGCCCTGCAAGGCGCCGCGGGCTTCATCGCCGTGGCCTGCGCCGAGCCCGCCGAACAGGCCACGCCCCTCGCCGACGGCTCGATGATCACCATCCTCTGCGGCGCGCAGGATCCGATGTACGACGCCGCCGACTCGCTGCCGCGCTGGCAGAGGGTCTGGCCCGGATGCCAGGTGAGGATCGTGGCGGATGCGGGCCGACTGCTGCACCTGCAGCATCCGGCGCTGCTGGCACAGATACTCAAGAGATACGTGTAGCGAAGCCTTGACCAGGGCGGGCGCCCTTCGGCCGCTTCCTCACCGCCACTCGCTCACAATGCGCGCCGAAGAGTCCTTCATTTTACGCCACGGGCCTTCAGTACCCCCCAAACGGGGGGGGCGCCTTGCCGCGAACCCGCTACCCAAGCCCCGACGTTCAGTTAACCCAGGCGCTCGCGCCGATAACACTAGCCGATACAGCGCCTTTACTCCAAGTGCGGTGAAAAGCTGGCGATAATATCGGACAGGCGCCTATCGAGTGGGGATAGGTGTGAAAAGAAATATTAGTCGCTTCTTCGGATGCGCGGCGATCGCCGCGATCATGGCCGTCGCGCCCGGGGAGGCGTCGGCGGAGGTCGATGGCAATGTCACGGCCGCCCTAGCGCTCATCCAGCAGGGGCGCGCCGGGCAGGCGTACGAGGCCCTTCGGCCGCTGTTGCGGCAGCGCGCGGGCGATCCCGACTATGACTTTGCGCTTGGGCTGGCGGCGGCAGACAGCGGCCGTCCGGCGGAAGCCATCACGGCGTTTCAGCGGGTGCTGAGCGTCCAGCCGGACAACGCCCAGGCCCAGGCCGAACTGGCGCGGGCCTACGCCCTGGCGGGCGATGCCGATACCGCCCGCTCCCTCTTCGACACCGTTGTTCAGGACCCGTCTCTTCCCGACCCGGTGCGCCAGCGATTCAACGGCCTTATCCGCGATATGGAACGGCAGATCTCCGGCGGACGCGATGTCAGCGGATTTGTCGATATCGCCGCCGGGTATGACAGCAACGTCAACGCAGCGACGGACCTGACCCAGATCACGATCCCGCTTTTCGCCGCCTTCGGCCCCGGCGCCCTGGCGCCTGGCGCCCGAGCAATCGAGGACGCCTTTGTCGACCTGAACGCTGGGGTGTCCGCGGTTTACGGCCTTTCGCGCCAGACGCGGGTCTTCGGGTCGGTGCTTGGAAACTACCGTCAACTGGCTGACAACAGCGCGTTCGACCAGATGGCGCTGACCGGCACGACCGGGGTTGCGCACACCTTGCTGAACCGCAATGTCGTCTCGGCTTCGGCCCAGGCCCAGCAGATCTGGGTGGGCCAGGACGAATATCGCACGGCGCTCGGCGTGGTCGGCCAGTATACGCACCGCCTGGCGGGTGGGCAGGCGCTGACCGTTGCGGCCGAATACTTCAACTTCGAACATGAAAGCGATCCCCTGCGCGACGCCGACCGGATCGGATTCGCCGTGGGCTATGTCGGACGCTCAATGGTCGCTTCCCTTGGCGGCGGCCACTCGGATACGGACGCCCGCGCCGCGGACCATCTTTCCCATGACTACATTCAAGCCAGTTTCGGCATCGAGCATCAGGTGACGCCTCATCTGGCGATCATTGGCGGCGGCGGGGTCCAGCGCCGCGAGCACGACGCGGACGACCCCCTGTTCCTGACGGCGCGCGAGGACACCCAGATCGATGCCTCGCTGGGGCTGAAGTTCAAGGTGCTGGGCAACGCCTATGTCCGCCCGCGCATCACCTACACCAACAATGACAGCAACATTCCCCTCTACGCCTTCGACCGCCTGACGGCGAGCGTCGGCCTGCGGGCCGAGTTCTAGGAGTTCCGATCATGAAACGCACAGCCTTGCTTTTGGGCGCTGCCTCGGCGCTGGCGCTCGCCACGTCCGCCAGCGCCGCGGAATTCCTGTTCGGCGACCAGGGAACCGTCCAGCCCGGACAGCAGATCTCGACGAGCGGCAAAACCACCCAGATCCTTCTGGACAACGGCGCCACGCTCAGCCTGGTCGGTGACGCCGTCTTTTCCATCCGCGAAGATGGCGGCGTCGACATCCAGAGCGGCGGCGTCACCGTTTCGGGCGGGACCGGCGTCGAGACGGCCATCCATCTTGCCGATGGCAGTCGGATCAGTGTCAGGGGCTCGACAAGCCTCGATGTCGACGCCAAGGGCGCCCGCGCAAACGTGATCAGCGGTCGCGTTGAGGTGAGTTCGGGCGGCCAAACCAAACGCTTCGACCAGGGCGAAGCGTGGGAAGTCGCGCTGGGCGGCCCCCCGCGCCAGGTGGCCGCCAACGGTCCGCAGCAAACCCCCGGCGGGGTCCAGAACCAGACGACAGGCGGCCCCAGCGCCGCCGCCCAGAACGGCGTGCCGGTAAATCTTGGCATTGCCCTGGGCGCGGTCGGCGCAAGCGCCGATGTCGTGGCCGCGGCTGAACGAATTCAAGCCGCGGTCGGAAATCCGGCGATCCGGCAGCTGCCCTCGGGCGATGTCGCGCTGTTGGTCGGATTTGCCAGTGAGTTGGCCGCGACGCTGGGCGGGGAAGCCCTTTTTGACGGCGCAAGCCCGGCGATCATCGACGTTTATCTCAGCTACCTCGCCAACGGCGGACAGATCGCCCAGTTTCAGACGGCCTACAGCGCGATCGTCCTCCAGTACCTGAACCTGCTCGCCACCGGCGCCGCCTCGGGCGACTTCGACGGGCTCGACCTTGCTGCGCTCAATACCTATTTCGCCTATCTGGAGACGATTGGCGGTCTGGCCCAGTACTCCGAGAACCAGCAGGCCGTGGTCCAGTCTTATCTCGACTTCCTGGCCTCGGGCGGACTTCCGGGTCAGTTCACCGCGCCTGGCGACCTCCTGCCGGCTGAAGTGATCCAGGGCTATGTCGACCTGATCAGCCAGTATCTGGCCTTCCTTACCAACGGTGGCGATCCGGGAGACTTCACCGGCGCGGCGCCGGCGGTGGTCGCCCAGTATCTCGCGGTCCTGGAGTCCAGCGGCCTGCTCGATACGCTGCTGGCCGAACAGGCGGACGCCTTGCGCGCCTATCTGGAGTTCGTCCAGGGCGGCGGCGATCCGGGGGACTTCGACGGTTTCGGCATCAGCGATGCGCTGGCGCAGCAGTACGCCGCCGCGATCGAGGCCTTTATCGCCTACATCGAGGCGGGGAACCTGCCGAGCGAGTACGGCGCCTTCAACGCGACGGTATTCCAGGCTTACCTGCAAGCCCTCGCCGATGCCGGAGTCCTGGCGGACTATTTCGGGGAGGACAACGCCGGTTTCCTCACCGACTACCTGGCGTTCCTGGCGGGCGGAGGCGCCTTCGACGACTTCGCCGGCCTCCCCGATCCGATCACCGACGAGCAGAAACTCGCCGCGCTCGACGCCTTCCTGGCATTCGTGAACGGCGGCGGCCTGCCCAGCGATTTCGACGGCGAAAGCGCCGAAACCCTGGATGGCTATTTCGACGACCTGGGCATCACCTTCGCCCAGCAGGCCCGGCTGGAGCAGCAGGCGTTCCTCAATGCCTACTTCTTCCACACCGTCGCCGCCGGCAAGCCGGGCGACAGCTTCCCGGCCCTGGCGGCCAACGGCGGTTCGGTGCGGACGGTGACAACCGCCTATGCCTATGCGTCGAACAACGGCTTTGCCGATACCTTCGGCAAGCAGCCCATGGCAGTTCTCTTCGACGGCGACGATCTGCCGTTCAATGGTGTTCCGACCAATACCTCCATGGTCGAACTGCCCGCCGGCGCGACGTTCGCGCAGTCCTTTTCGAACGACGACATCATGGTGGGGAGGATCGTCGATGACGGGACGAGCGGCTACCACACCTACCGGGATGGCGCGAACCAAGGGCTTCACTACGCCTTCGTCCCGCCGGCGATGAATACGCCGACAAACGCCATTTTGCATTATGACCTGACCTACGCGACCAGCCCGACGTTCACGGACGGCGGAACGGCGCCCGGGGTTTTCGACGCGGAAATCGCCATTGGTTTCAACGGCAGCGAAGTTCGTGTCGCTACCGAAGGGTCGGTGGTCATACCGACGGACGCCACCTATTCATTCCAGACCGCCGGCGGGCTGGACGGCGTCGAAGATCTCGCCGTCACGACCTACCAGGGCTCCGGCGCCCCGTTCTTCCAGCAAGGCGCCATCGAGCTGTCGGGCGAAGGCCGGGCTTGCCTGGCCGGTGCGGCCTGCACCCTCTATATGGCGCTGCTGCCAGGCGGCGACGGCGCGGAATACCTGGCCGTCTCGTACGAGAGCCGCAATGGCGGCGATGGCGCCATCGCCTTCCAGGGCGCCGCGGCGTTCACCAGCACGGGGCCCTTTGTCCCCGGCCAGGGCGGCGGCGACGTTGACCCGCCGACCGGCGCTGTGCGCAGCGATCAGTTCACCCTCTATACGGGCACGATTTCCGGCATCGACAATCGACGCCCGACCGACGTCACCTATGACTACGTGACCGGCGCGCCGGTCACGTACCAGTGGATGCTGAACGAAACTACGCAAGTGAGGGAAAACCAGAACATCGGCGGCGCAACGCAGCACGAGGCTGGATCGGTCGCGGGAATCCTCGGCTGGACACGATGGGCTGGCGGAACCTCCGGCGGGACCTACTACTCCAAAAACGGTGTCGACCTGGCGGAAAACGGCGGGGAGCATTTCATCTCCGGCGAGCCGGCGACCAACCTGCCCCAGAGCGGTACGGTCCAATACGCCCTGATCGGCGCCACCAACCCGACCGTCCGCGACGGGTCCGTCGCTCCGGGGACCTTTACCGGCGATCTGGCTGTCGCCTTCGGCGCCCAGCCCCGTGTCGGTTTTGAGTTCGACGTGGCGATCGGCGGCTCGACCTACGCGCTCAATTCCCCGGGCGGTATCGCCGACCCCAGCCAGGGGGCGGCGGTCACGATTTCGCCCGGGTCCTCGTACGACGGCTTCTGGGCGATTCCGAACCTGACGGCCACCGGCGCCGGCCCGGCCTGCGGCGGCAGTTGCACGGCGAACGTCCAAGGCTTCCTGGCCGGTGACGGAGCCTCTCATGTGGGCGTCGCCTACACGTTCGGCACGGGCCTGTCTTCGAGCTACGTCGGCGGCGTGGCGGCTTTCGGCGCAGTCGCCCCGTAGGACGGTCGTCCCGTTCTGCATCACCCGGAAGGCTGGGACGCCTGCCCTTTTGCAGGCGTCCCTTTCCGTTTGCCGCGCACGGCCGCCCTCATGCAGCAAGAACCCCAGCGCAGTGCTGGCGCGGGCTGATTCGCGGCCGCTGCCAACAAAATCCACCACAGTCGGCTTCGAGAGCGAGCCCACACAGCAAGAGCTGGAAACGCCCAATCCGAAGGCTCGCGTCACCTGCAGGATCGAACGCGGCGTGACGTTCACACCCTATGAGGTGGTAGACTGGGCCAAGGCGCAGGGGCTGACGATCTACTACGTAGACGGCTCGTGGGTCAGGGTGCCTGCTAGCCGAGAGGCGATCTGCGCCTCCCTGGCCGGCCGTCTGGAGAAGAGCGAGGCCGAGCAAATCTTGCGCCTTTCCGCCCAGCGCGAAGAGCATTGGGTCATAGAAGCGGTGGAGTTCTAGCTTCGCGGGTCCTGCCATCACCCGCGCTCAGTAATGCGCCGGCCCGCTCCAGCGTGAACCGGAGCGCGCTCGAACCGTTCGATTCCGGATGGATTCTCTGCACAGTGTTGTTGGGCTCGCGGGCGAGGATATCTCGTGGTGGCAGATGTCCTTGCGCGGCGTGCTTATCTTTCTGCTGGGCCTGCTGATCGTTCGCGTCGCCGCAACCCGGGCGTTCGGTCGCTGGGCGTACTGGATGCCGCGGTCGGAGTGATGGATCAGGCCTGGCGCTGGCCGCTGGCGCTCGATGGCCATGTTCAGGGCCTCCAGGGCGATCTCGGTGTGCAGGGTCTGGCGCATGGACCAGCCGACGATCTTGCGGGTGTGCATGTCGAGGATCGCGGCCAGGTACAACCAGCCTTCGCCGGTGGGAATGTAGGTAAGGTCGGCGAGCCAGATCTGGTTCGGAGCCGCCGCGGCGAAGTTACGGGCGAGCCGGTTGGGGGCGATCGGATAGCCATGACGGCTGTCGGTGGTCCGGGCCCGGCGCGGCAGGGCGG
>CAZOHI010000084.1:0-7908 GCA_964579695.1 uncultured Caulobacter sp.
CCGTGGTCAACGTGGCCGATCGTGCCGATGTTGCAGTGCGGCTTGTTACGTTCGAACTTTTCTTTAGCCATTTCAAGCTCCAGCCCTGTCCGGGCCTGTCCTCTGTCTAGGGTTGGATTAGGCGTACTTCTTGATCACTTCGTCGGCGACGGCCTGCGGCACCGGATCGTAGTGGTCATACTGCATCGTGAACTGGGCGCGGCCTTGGCTCATGCCGCGCAGGGTGTTCACGTAACCGAACATGTTGGCCAGCGGCACGAAGGCGTTGATGACCGTCGCGTTGCCGCGCATGTCCTGGCCCTGGATCTGGCCGCGGCGGCCGTTCAGGTCGCCGATGACCGAGCCGAGGTATTCTTCCGGCGTCACGACCTCGACGGCCATGATCGGCTCGAGCAGCTTCGGAGCGCCCTTGGTGCGCAGCTCCTTGAAGGCGGCGCGCGAGGCGATTTCGAAGGCCAGCACCGAGGAGTCGACTTCGTGGAAGGCGCCGTCGATCAGGCTCGCCTTGAAGTCGATCAGCGGGAACCCGGCCAGCAGGCCGTTGTCCTTGGCCGACTCCAGGCCCTTCTGGACGCCGGGGACGTATTCCTTCGGCACCGAGCCGCCGACGACGGAGCTTTCGAACACGAAGCCCGAACCCGGCTCGCCCGGCTCGAAGACCAGCTTGACGCGGGCGAACTGGCCCGTGCCGCCGGTCTGCTTCTTGTGCGTGTAGTCGATCTCGGCCTTCTTACCCAGGCTCTCGCGATAGGCCACCTGCGGCGCGCCGATATTGGCCTCGACCTTGTAGGTGCGCTTCAGGATGTCGATCTTGATGTCCAGGTGCAGCTCGCCCATGCCCTTCAGGATCGTCTGGCCCGACTCGTGGTCGGTCGAGACGGTGAAGGAGGGGTCCTCGGCGGCCAGCTTCGCCAGGGCCACGCCCAGCTTCTCCTGGTCGGCCTTGGACTTCGGCTCGACGGCGATCTCGATGACGGGCGCCGGGAACTCCATGCGCTCCAGGATCACCGGGCTCTTGAGCGGATCGCACAGGGTGTCGCCCGTGCGGGTGTCCTTCAGGCCGGCCAGAGCGACGATGTCGCCGGCGTAGGCTTCCTTGATGTCCTCGCGGTTGTTCGAGTGCATCAGCAGCATGCGCCCGACCCGCTCGCGCTTGTCACGGGTCGAGTTCATCAGGCTCATGCCGGTCTCGAGCTTGCCCGAGTAGATGCGGCAGAAGGTCAGCGAGCCCACGAAGGGGTCGTCCATGATCTTGAACGCCAGGACCGACAGCGGCTCGTCGTCGGACGCCCTGCGGGTGACCGGCTCTTCGGTCTTGAAGTCGATGCCAGGCGTCGCCGGGATATCGACGGGCGACGGCAGATAGTCGACCACGGCGTCGAGCAGCGGCTGCACGCCCTTGTTCTTGAAGGCCGAGCCGCAAAGGATGGGGTAGAAGGCGCCGCTGATGACCGCCTTGCGGATGCAGCGCTTAAGCGTCTCCACCGAAGGCTCTTCGCCGCCCAGGTAGGCTTCCATCGCCTCGTCGTCGAGTTCGATGGCGTTATCGACCAGATACTGGCGAGCCGCGTCGGCCGCGGCCTTCAGGTCAGCAGGAATCTCCCGCACCTCGGCGTCGGCGCCCACCGCGTCGCTTTCCCAAACGAGCGCCCTCATCTCGACCAGGTCGATCACGCCCTTGAGATTGGACTCGGCGCCGATCGGGAGTTGGATCGGCACGGCCTTGGCGCCCAGGCGGTCGCGGATGGACTCGACGGACTTGTCGAAGTCGGCGCCGATCTTGTCCATCTTGTTGACGAAGACGATCCGCGGAACCTTGTACTTGTCGGCCTGGCGCCAGACGGTCTCCGTCTGCGGCTCGACGCCGGCATTGCCGTCCAGCACGGTCACGGCGCCGTCCAGCACGCGCAGGGAGCGCTCCACCTCGATGGTGAAGTCCACGTGCCCCGGCGTATCGATGATGTTGAGGCGCTTGCCTTTCCAGAAGGCGGTCGTCGCGGCGGACGTGATCGTGATGCCGCGCTCCTGCTCCTGGTCCATCCAGTCCATCGTCGAGGCGCCGTCGTGCGTCTCGCCGATCTTGTGGTTCTTGCCGGTGTAGAAGAGAATCCGCTCGGTCGTCGTCGTCTTGCCCGCGTCGATGTGGGCCATGATTCCGAAGTTGCGGTAGTCTTCGATCTTGTGCGTGCGGGGCATCGGGAGCGCCTGTGCGTACGGGTGCGGTCTAAAAACTGAGGCGCGGGCGGTTTGATCCAACCGCCCGCGCCGTCATTCGAAGGCGCTGGGTCTTACCAGCGGTAGTGGGAGAAGGCCCGGTTGGCTTCAGCCATCTTGTGGGTGTCTTCGCGCTTCTTCACCGCGGTGCCGCGGTTGTTGGAGGCGTCGAGGAGTTCCCCGGCCAGCTTCTCGGTCATGGTGTTCTCGCCGCGCTTGCGGGCGGCGGTGACGAGCCAGCGGATCGCCAGGGCGCGGCGGCGGTCCGGACGGACCTCGACCGGAACCTGGTAGGTCGCGCCGCCGACCCGGCGGGAGCGAACCTCGATGGAGGGGGCGACGTTGTCGAGGGCCGAGTGGAAGGTTTCCAGGGCGCCCTGGTCCTTGCGCTTGGCTTCGAGGATGTCGAAGGCGCCGTAGATGATGTTCTCGGCGACGGCTTTCTTGCCCTCGTACATCACGTAGTTCATGAATTTGGTGACCACGAGGTCCCCGAACTTGGGATCGGGCAGGACCTGGCGTTTCTCGGCGCGACGGCGGCGGGACATGCGATCTTTTCCTTACTTAGGACGCTTGGCGCCGTAGAGCGAACGGCGCTGCTTGCGGTCCTTGACGCCTTGCGTGTCGAGCACGCCGCGCAGGATGTGGTAGCGGACGCCGGGCAAGTCCTTCACGCGGCCGCCGCGGATGAGCACCACCGAGTGCTCCTGCAGATTGTGGCCTTCGCCGGGGATGTAGCACACGGCTTCGATGCCCGAGGTCAGGCGGACCTTGGCGACCTTACGAAGGGCCGAGTTCGGCTTCTTCGGGGTGGTCGTGTAGACGCGGGTGCAGACGCCGCGACGCTGGGGGCAGCCCTTCAGGGCGGGCACCTTGTTGCGGGTGGGCTTGGGCTGCCGCGGCTTGCGGATGAGCTGGTTTACGGTAGGCATTCGTTCTCTTTGCTCGTGGAGACGTGTGCCTTGCGGCCGAAGCGTCTCAGGGTCCTCTTGAAGGGCGATACGCAATCGGGGCGGACCCGTAAGGACCCACCCTCGAAAGAGCGCGCTAGATACGCGCGAGGGGGCGGAAGGTCAAGGCCGCCCTCAGAGGCTAAACCTCTAAGTTTCCGTGACAACCTGAGCCATGAGGAATCCGTCCCAGCCCTTGGCCCCGACCGTCTGGATGGCCGTGGCGCTGACACGGGGGTGGGCGGAGACCATCGCCGCCAGCCGCCGCACGCCCTGGACGGACGCATCGCCGTCCGGGTCGGCCACCGCCCCGGCCCGCACGACGTTGTCGACGATGACCAGGCCGCCGGGACGGGTCAGCTTCACGGCCCAGTCGAAGTAGGCCGGGTTGGAGGGCTTGTCGGCGTCGATGAAGACGAGGTCGAAGGGGCCTTCCAGCAGCGGCAGGCTCTCGATCGCCGGGCCGATCCTGATCTCGACCCGTTCGGTCATGCCGGCATGGGCGAGGTTGCGGCGAGCGACCTCGGCGTAGTCGGGATCAAGTTCGAGCGTCACCAGCCGGCCGTCTTCCGGCAGGGCGCGGGCCAGCCAGATGGCGCTGTAGCCGCCGAGGGTCCCGACTTCGAGGATGCGCCGCGCCCCGGCCGTGCTGGCCAGGAGGTGCAGAAGCTTGCCCTGGAGAGGCGAGACATTGATCGCGGGCAGCCCCGCCGCCGCGCTGGCGGCCAGGGCGGCTTCCAGCGCCTCGTCCGGCCCGATCAGGGCGTCCGCGAAGAAGTCGTCGACGGCGGTCCAGCGTTCCATCAGTCGAAGATGTCGAAGAGATCGAAGCCGCGCTTCTTCTTGTGGTGGCGGTAGTGGTCGTCGTCGTAGCGGTGGCGCCCCGCCTTGTCGTCATAGGGATGGCTGCGGCGCCAGGCTTCGGGGTCGCGGTGGAAGTCCCGCACCTCGCGGTCGAACCGCTCGCGGCTGCGGACTTCGTCGCTCTGTTGCTCGCGACCGGAAGAGAGCACCTTCTCCAGCTCGCCCCGGTCGAGCCAGACGCCCCGGCAGGAGGGACACATGTCCAGCTCGACGCCGGACCGGTTCACGGCCTGCATCGAGGTGTTGCAGTTGGGGCAGAGGAGCAGCGGCATGGAAATCCTCCCTGGACTATCCCTGATCTAGGTCTTCGAAGCGGCAAGCCCAAGGGATGGCCGCGCGGCATTGGTGAAGTTCCGCCTCGTCGGCCGCCCGCTCGGCCCGCCACAGGCGCTCGGCCAGCACAGCCCGCTGCTCGGCGCCCAGGCGGCTCCAGTCCCAGTCGGCGGGCAGGCGGTAGGTCCAGTTGCGAGGGTTCAGCAGGTAGCCCAGCGCCGAAAGCCGTCCGGTGGCGAAGTCGAGCACGTGCTGGGCCTCGTGCTGCAGCAGCGGGCTCCGGGACAGGTCCTCGCCCGCGCCGGGCCAGTAGATGCGCCGCCCGCGCGTCAGCACCGGCGCATGGCCCCGCCACAGGGCCGCGACCCGCGCCGCCCAAGCCGCGCGCGGCACGATCAGCGGCAGCGCGCCCGCCGCCTCCAGCGCCGCCAGCAGGCCGGGGCTGAGGGCATGGCGCTCAATGTCGGTCAGGGGGCGCTCCATCGGCGCATCATAACGAAAACGGCCCGGGATCGCTCCCGGGCCGTTTCGTCTCTCAAGACGTATCGCCTCAGCCTCAGGTCGCGGCCGGCTCGTCGGCCAGGGCGATCTCGGCTGGCAGCGGCTCCATCGCCTGCTCGCGGGAGGCCGACAGGGCCTCGTCGCGCTTGGTGGCGATGCGCTGCAGGCCGCGCAGGTACGATCCCGTGCCCGCCGGGATGAGGCGGCCCACGATCACGTTCTCCTTCAGCCCTTCCAGGGTGTCGATCTTGCCGTGCACCGAAGCGTCGGTGAGCACGCGGGTCGTTTCCTGGAACGAGGCGGCCGAGATGAAGCTGCGCGTCTGGAGCGAAGCCTTGGTGATGCCCAGCAGGACCGGCTGGACGATCGCCGGACGGCCGCCGCGGGCTTCCGCCTTGGCGCTTTCTTCTTCGAGGTCGGGCTTGTCGAGGTGGTCGCCCTTGATGAGGCCGGTGTCGCCGGGCTCCAGGATCTCCACCTTCTGCAGCATCTGGCGGACGATCACCTCGATGTGCTTGTCGTTGATCGGCACGCCCTGGAGCCGGTAGACCTCCTGGATCTCATTGACCAAGAAGTCGGCCAGCGCCTCGATGCCCAGGATGCGCAGGATGTCGTGCGGGTCCGGGTTGCCGTCGATCAGGTACTCGCCCTTGCGGATGATGTCCCCGTCGTGGACGGCGATGTGCTTGCCCTTCGGGATCAGGAACTCGACCGCCTCGCCGCCGTCTTCCGGCGTGATCTTGATGCGGCGCTTGTTCTTGTAGTCGCGGCCGAACTCGACCCGGCCGTCCATCTCGGCGATGACCGCGCAGTCCTTCGGACGGCGCGCCTCGAACAGCTCCGCCACCCGCGGCAGACCGCCGGTGATGTCGCGCGTCTTGGCGCTTTCCGTGGGGATACGGGCCAGCACGTCGCCGGGCTTCACCTCGTCGCCGTCGCCGACGGAGAGGATGGCGCCCACGGGCAGAAGGTTGCGGGCCTCGCCGCCGTTGGCCAGCCGCTTGTAGGCGCCGTCGTTGTCCAGCACCGCCATGGCCGGACGCAGGTCCGAGCCGCGCGGGCTGGCGCGCCAGTCGATGACCACGCGGTTGGAGATGCCGGTCGCCTCGTCGGCTTCCTCGCGGACGGACAGGCCGTCCACCAGGTCCTCGGCGCGGACCTTGCCGCCCACTTCCGTCAGGATCGGGGTGGTGTAGGGGTCCCATTCGGCCAGGCGCTGGCCGCGCTTGACCGTCCCGCCGTCCTTGACCTTCAGGCGCGCGCCGTAAGGCGGCTTGTAGGACTCGCGGTCCTTGCCGTCGATCTGGACGGTGATCTGCAGGTTGCGGCTCATGACGATCAGCTCGCCGTCGCCCGCCGTGACCGTGGCCCCGCCGGCGATCTTCACCGTGCCGTCGTTGCCGGACTCAAAGAACGACTGCTCGGCCACCTGGGCCGTGCCGCCGATGTGGAAGGTCCGCATGGTGAGCTGCGTGCCCGGCTCGCCGATCGACTGGGCGGCGATGACGCCGACCGCTTCGCCGATGTTGACCGCCGTGCCGCGCGCCAGGTCGCGGCCGTAGCAGGCGCCGCAGACGCCGACCTTGGCCTCGCAGGTCAGCACGGAGCGGACCTTGACCGACTGCACGCCGGCCTTCTCGACGATGTCGACCTGATCCTCGACGAAGTAGGTGTCGGCCGGGACGATGACCGCGCCGGTGTTCGGGTCCTTGATGTCCTCGGCCGAGAACCGGCCCAGGATGCGCAGGCCGAGCGAGACCAGCGTGTCGCCGCCCTCGACCACGGCGCGCAGGGTGATGCCCCGCGTGGTGCCGCAATCTTCCTCGGTGATGATGCAGTCCTGCGCCACGTCGACGAGGCGGCGCGTCAGGTAGCCGGAGTTGGCCGTCTTCAACGCCGTGTCGGCCAGGCCCTTACGGGCGCCGTGGGTGGAGTTGAAGTACTCCTGGACGGTCAGGCCTTCCTTGAAGTTCGAGATGATCGGCGTCTCGATGATCTCGCCGGACGGCTTGGCCATCAGGCCGCGCATCCCGCCGAGCTGCTTCATCTGGGCCTGCGAGCCGCGGGCGCCGGAGTGGGCCATCATGAAGATGGAGTTGATCTCCAGCTCGCGGCCGTCGGGGCCTTTCTCGCGGGTCGAGATTTCCGCCATCATCTCGTCGGCGACCCGGTCCGTGGCCTTGGCCCAGGCGTCGACGACCTTGTTGTACTTCTCGCCCTTGGTGATCAGGCCGTCCGCGTACTGCTGCTCGTACTCCTCGACCAGCGTGCGGGTCTCCTCGACGATCGGGGCCTTGCGGGCCGGGATGACGATGTCGTCCTTGCCGAACGAGATGCCGGCCTTGGCCGCCTCGCGGAAGCCCAGCGCCATGATCTGGTCGGCGAAGATCACCGTCGCCTTCTGGCCGCAGTGCCGGTAGACGATGTCGATCAGGTTGCCGATCTCCTTCTTGGTCAGCGCCTTCTCGATCAGCCGGTGGCCGACCTGCGGGTGACGCGGAAGGAGGGCGGCGATCTTCATCCGCCCGGGCGTGGTGTCGATGACCTTGCGGTTGGTGTTGCCCTCCGCGTCCATCTCGGTGAAGCGCGCCTTGATCTTGGAGTGCAGGGTCACGACCCCCGCGTCCATGGCGGCTTCGATCTCGCCCAGGTCGGCGAACGCCTTGCCTTCGCCCGGCTCGCCGTCGCGGGCCTGCGACAGGTAGTAGAGGCCCAGCACGATGTCCTGCGACGGCACGATGATCGGGCGGCCGTTGGCGGGGCTGAGGATGTTGTTGGTCGACATCATCAGCACGCGCGCTTCAAGCTGGGCTTCCAGCGAGAGCGGCACGTGGACGGCCATCTGGTCGCCGTCGAAGTCGGCGTTGAAGGCGGCGCAGACCAGCGGGTGGAGCTGGATGGCCTTGCCCTCGATCAGCTTGGGCTCGAACGCCTGGATGCCGAGACGGTGCAGGGTCGGCGCGCGGTTCAGCAGCACCGGGTGTTCCCGGATCACCTCTTCCAGCACGTCCCAGACCTGGGGCTGCTCGCGCTCGACCATGCGCTTGGACTGCTTGACGGTGCCCGACAGGCCCTTGGCGTCCAGCCGCGCGTAGATGAACGGCTT
>CAZOHI010000085.1:0-7874 GCA_964579695.1 uncultured Caulobacter sp.
GACGGGTGCGGGAGCGGCGATGTCGATCACGCCCCGCGCCAGGGCGGGCGCGCCCTTCGGATCGGGGGTGACCTCCAGCCATACCTTGCCCGACGCGGCTGTCTCCACCGCCTTGGGGCCGGGGCTCCAGGCCCCGAGGAGCAGGGCCGCCAGGGCCAACGTCGTCTTCCGCATCGCGACCTCCCTCGAATGAGGCCGCAAGCAGTTCACATACGATTCCGTATGTCAAATGAAAGAAAAGAAAGGCGGCGGGGTGAGCCGCCGCCTTCGTAGAACCGCAGGAGCGCCGGTCAGAACGCCTTGCGGATCGACAGGCCGATCAGCCTGGGGTCAAGGGTGAAGACGTTGGTCGTCAGGCCCGTGTCGTCGGAGTTCAGGAATGCGTCGGTCAGCGGCGTGTCGTTGAACAGGTTCTTCGCATACAGCTCGATCTTCAGCCCATCGTCGGGACGCTCGATCCACACCGACAGGTTGGAATTCCACCAGCCGCGGAGCTTGTCGTAGGGCTCCCAGTTGTAGATGCGGTGGTAGGACTGCGACTGCCAGTAGACGTCGCCTCGCACGGTGGCGCGCCAGCCATCGAGGACGTCCATGCCGTACTGGACGCCGACGTTGGCGGTCCAGTGCGGGGCGTTGGGCAGTTCGTTGCCTGACAGGTCCGCCCTCAGGCCCGCGCCGCCGTTCAGTTCGGGATAGTTGGCGGAGTCGTAGATCGTGTTACCGAAATTAGGGTCGAGCGCGGGGAAAGTATTCGATAAATTCCAGCCGCCGCACATGAGGAAGTAGTTGTTGAGCCCGCGTGTCCTGACCCGCTCTGCGGCGACATGGGCGGGTATGACGCAGTTTGACGGAAGCTGGGCCCACGGCTTGACCACGGTATAGTTGGGGTCGCCCTGGGTTCGGTTCATGATATCGATGGAAGACTCGCCGTCCGCGATCTTCGTATCGAGGTAGCCGAGGTTGGCGACGATCTGCAGGTCCCGCGTCGGTGAGAACACCGTCTCGAACTCCAGGCCCCAAACCTTGGCGTCGAAGTTCTCGTTCACCGCCGTCCGGTCGCGAATCTGCGAGACCTGATAGTCCTTGTAATCGTAGTAGAAGGCCGTGGCGTTCAGGGTCAGGGCCCCGTTCAGCAGCGTATTCTTGGCGCCGATCTCGAAGGCATCGACGAACTCGGGCTCGAACGTCGGGCCATACTCCACCGCCGTCAGGTAGAGGAAGGGGTAAAAGGCCCCGTATATCGCAGCCTCCTCCTCGGTGAAGTGGCCGTGTTCGATCATGTCCTCCGCCTCGGCGAAGCCTGGCGACGGCGGATTGGCGCCGCCGCCCTTGTAGCCGCGCGAGTAGAAGGCGTAGACCATGGTGTCGTCGGTGAAGCCCAGGTCCGGCTTCCAGTCCACGCCCACGCGGCCCGTCCACTCATTCCATTCCTGCACGATGTCGGGTTTGGCGGGGTAGCCCTTGCTGACGTAGCCGCCCGCAAGAATCCCGGGCGCCAGCAACACCTGGCTCGGCACCGGGGTGAAGGTCTTCTCGTCTTCGGTGTAGCGCAGGCCGGCGGTCAACTTCAACTGGTGATTCAGCTCCCAGTACAGCTCGCCAAACACCGCGGTGGATTCCATCTCGTAGGGGTTTTTCGAGCGGAAGTAGTTATGCCCTTCTCCATCTATGCTTTCGACCGGGTTGGGGTCGATGTAAGGGCAGAAGGAATTGGGGTCGCTCGAAGGCACGGGCGGTCCGCCGCCCAGGAAGCCAGACTGGAAGCAGGTGTCGCGGCTGAAGCCGCTCTGCGTATGCGCGCTGTTGAACGGCTGCATCATCGCAAAAGCGGTGATGACGTTATACATTACGTAGTAGTCGGCCAACGCTTCGAACGAAGTGTAGTTGGCGCCCAGGCTGAAGTTCACCGGGCCGTCGAAGTCCGACTGCAGGCGGAATTCCTGGTTGAACTGCTTGGCCGAGGCCCTCGCGATGTCGAACCCGGCCATGGTGTTCGAGCAGCCGAGCTGCGGATCACAGAAGACGCCGCCCGGCGCAAGATCGGAATAGTCCCCTGTGATGGACGGCGTGAGTTGCGAGGTGTCGGTGAAGATCGGAACCGTGTTGAAGCGGTTGTAGTCCTGGAACGAATAGGTGTCATCCTCGACATAGGTGGTCTGCGAGACCAGCGTCAGGCTGTCGGTCAGGTCGAAGTCGAGGTTGAGCTCCAGCAGGTCCGCGCTGGCCCGGTAGACCGGGTCGCGAAGAGAAGCGATCTCGCGCAGGTCCCGCGATTGCATCATGCCGCCGTAGGGGTCGCCGAAGCGGATCGGCGCCTGAAGTTGGCCGTTCTCGTCGCGGCCGATGTTGTGCAGGCTTCGCAGAGCCAGCATTCCATAGACGAAGCCCAACGACAGCCCGTTGGGCGTGCCGAACGCCGCGTCTTCATAGAGGTTGCCCCCCTTGCAGCCTTGCGCGAACACCGACCGCAGCAGCGTCGCTGTCTCGGGATTGCTGGAGGTGAGGGGCTGGTTGCCGATCATCGTCGGCCCGTCGTCGCGGTGGCAAAGCTGCTTGCCCGTCCGCGAGCGGTTGTCGTCTTCCTCGAACCGCTCCCAGATCAGGTTGCCGCGCAGGCGTTCGGTGGGTTCGAAGCCGACCGTCACGCGGCCCGACCACAGCTCGCGCCCGTTCACGGCGTTCTTCGTGATGCTGTTGTAGTCGTAGCCCTCGCGGCTGGTCAGCGCCCCGGCGATGCGGACGGCCAGAACATCCTCGATCAGCGGCACGTTGACCATGGCCGACACCCGCTTGGTGTCGAAATTTCCGACCTCGCCCTTCAGGAAGCCGTCGAACTCGCCGAGGCGTGGCTTGGCCGAGATGACGTTGATGACGCCGCTGGTGGCGTTGCGGCCGTAGAGAGTACCCTGCGGGCCGCGCAGGACCTCCACGCGCTCGACGTCGAAGTATTCCTGTTCGAACAGCCGGTTCTGGATGATGGTGGAGTTGTTGAACGCCACCGCCACGCCGGGATCGGTGGTGGCGGAAACAGCCTTCGTCCCCACGCCCCGGATCGAGAAGTTGTAGCTGGTGAAGTTGTTCTTGCTGAACGTGACGTTCGGGATCGCCTTCAAGAGATCGAAGCCGCCCTCGATCTTCTGCTCTTCGAGCGCCTTGGCGCTGAAAGCGCTGATGGCGATCGGCACGTCCTGGATGTTCTCTTCCCGCTTTTGCGCCGTGACGATGAGCGCATCAACGTCCCCCCCGGCGCTTCCCCCCTGGGGGCCTTGCGACAGGCTCCGGATCGCCATCACTCCGGTCGGCGTGCGCTCGGCCACCAGGCCGGTTCCGGCCAGCAGGACCGACAAGCCCTCTTCCGCCGTATAGGCCCCTTTCAGCGCCGGGGCGGTGCGCCCGCCCATCAAGGTTTCGGCGAAGATGATCGGCTGGTCAGCCGCCGCCCCGTAAGCCTTCAACGCCGCGCCCAGCGGCTGGGCGGGCAGGTCGAACTGGTATTCGCGGCTTTCGGCGTTTGCCGCCGCCGCCGACATCAGCGCGCTCGCGCCCAGCAGCGCGCAAAGGAATTTCCTGGTCATCGCTTCCCCCTCTTTCGGGGCGTTCTCGCCGCCCCTCATGGAGTCAGGACGCAGCCATTTTCGGATCACGCCGAAAAAAAAGCATCAGGCGGCCGGGTCGGCGGCCAGCACCGTGCCGCCGTCGCGCTCGGCCGCCGTCACCGGCAGGTAGAAGGTCACCGCATCGACGAAGGCGGCCGTGTCGCCCGCCTCGAATACGCCGCTGACCCGGGTGGCCCTGGCGGCGCCCTCCACCACCAGCTTGTGGCCGGAATAGCGGTTCACGCGGGCGACCGCCTCGGCCAGCGGCTCGTCGTCGAAGACGATCTTGCCCTGCTGCCAGGCCGTGGTCTCGGCGAGGTTGGCGGCGACCACGCGCGGCGCGGCGCCCCCCGCCGCCACCATCTGCTGGCCGGAGCGCAGCTCCACCGGCTCGGCCGAGCGGGCCTTGGGCAGGATCACCACCTTGCCCTCGATCAGCGTGACCCGGACCTGCGGCTCCAGCATGTCGATGTTGAAGGCGGTGCCCGTCGCCACCACCGTGCGGTCGCGGGCCGCGACGGTGAAGGGGCGCGTCACGTCCCTGGCCACGTCGAACCGGGCCTGGCCGCGCACCAGCTTCAGCCGCCGGGCGTCGCGCGAATAGTCCACCGAGACGCGGGTCAGCGCATCCAGCGACAACTTCGAGCCGTCGGAGAGGGTGACCACCCGCCGCTCGCCCAGCCCCGTCTCATAGGTCCGGGGACCGAGGCCCGCATAGACCCCCGCCGCCAGCACCGCCGCGACGGCGATCCCCGCCGCGATCCGCGCGGGCGCCGGCAGGCGCGGGCCGGGCCCGGACCAGCGGCGCCCCGCCGCCCGCTGGGCGCGGTCGATGGCGTCGCGGCGGGCGCGCATCATCTCGGGCGCCGCGGCATGCTCGTCGAAGAAATCCCAGACCTGGCCCGCGCCTTCGAAGGCTTCGGCGTGGCGGGTGTCGGCCGCCAGCCAGGCGTCCAGCGCCGCCTCGTCGGCGGGGGTCCAGCCCGGCCCGTCCAGGCGCTGGCGCCAATCGGCGGCGATGTCGAGAATGGCCTCGTCGCTCATCGCTGGAACCTCCGCACCAGGTGGGAGGTGGCCTTGCGCACATACTTCTCCACGGCGCTGGCGGACAGGCCGTACAGCGCGCCGATCTCGCGGTGCTTCATCTTCTCCAGCCGGTAGAGGATGAAGATGTCGCGCGTGCGCTCGCCCAGTTCGTCCAGCGCGCGCAGGACCTCCGACAGATGCTCCTGGCTCATCAGGACGCGCTCGGGCGCCCTGGCCTCGATCAATCCTTCGGGCAGGCGTCCGGCCTGGAGCAGGGCGGGCTCGCCGTCCAGGCTCTCGTGGTCGGCGGCGCGCCTCGTCCCCGCTCGCCGGGCGCGGTCGCGCAGCAGGTTGCCGGCGATGGAGAACAGGAACACCTCGGCGTTCTCCAGCGGGGCCGGATCGCCGCGCCGCACGATGCGCAGGAACACCTCCTGCGTCAGGTCCTCGGCCTCGGCCCGGTCGCGCACCCGGCGCAGGAAATAGTTCATCAGCGCCGCGCGGTACTGCGCGTCGAGCCGCGCCGCCAGGTCGGCGGCGGGGTCGGGCTGAAGGCGTCGGTCGGCGGCGTCCATCGCGGGGGTCCCATACACGCGCGTATAAGGCTGGCGGGGCTCCCGGCGATGTCAAGCGGGCGAAGAAAGAGGGGCGGCGGATGGTGGTCCGCCGCCCCTGCAAGTCATACGGGGGGGAAAGTCAGAAGCCCTTGGTGACCGACACGCCGATCAGCCGGGGGTCGAGCGTGAAGACGTTGGTCGTCATCCCCGTCGAGTCGGAGTTCAGGAAGGCGTCGGTGATCGGCGTCTCATCGAACACGTTCTTGGCGTAGAGTTCGAAGGTCAGGTCGTCCTCCGGCCGCTCGATCCGCAAGGACAGGTTGAGATTGTCCCAGCCGCGCAGCTTGTCGGCCACGGAATTATAGACGCGGGCGAAGGATTGGCTCTGGCGATAGTAGTCGCCGCGAACCGTCGCATCCCATCCCGAAAGCAGGTTCCAGCTATACTGGGCGCCGATATTGAAGGTCCAGTGCGGGGCGTTGGGCAGCTCGTTGCCCGACAGGTCGTCGTAGAAGCCCGCGCCGTTGTTCACCTCCGGGAAATCGGCGGGCTCGAAGATCTCCGGCACGTAGAAGGCTTCGGAATAGAGCACGCACGAGCGAAGAATGGGCGAGAACGGCAGCAAGTTGCCCGGGAACAGGCCCATCGACAGGAACAGCGTCACCACGTCGTCCGGCAGAATGCAGTTGGAAGTCTGCTGCAGCCAGGGCGTCAGCACGTTCCAGCCCTCGTTGCCCTGCGTACGGTTGAAGATGTCGATGGACTTCTCGCCCTTGGCGATCTTGGTGTCGAGATAGCCGAGCGTGGCGTTGAGCCGCAAATCCGTGGTCGGACGCCAGACCGTCTCCAGTTCCAGCCCCCAGACCTTGGCGTCGAAATTCTCGTTGACGATGGTCCGGTCGACCACCTTCGACACTTGGTAGTCGGTATAGTCGTAGAAGAACGCCGAACCGTTCAGGATCAGGGCGCCGCCCATCAGGACGTTCTTCGCGCCGACCTCGAAGGCGTCCACGAATTCCGGCGCGAAGGTGGCGGGCAGCTCCGAGACCACCGTGCTCGGATCGGCCGGGACCGCCGACGGCGGGTTGGCGCCGCCGCCTTTGTAGCCGCGCGAATAGAAGGCGTAGACCATGGTGTCGTCGGTGAACGACAGGTCCGGCTTCCAGTCCACGCCGAGGCGCCCCGTGACTTCCGTCCAGTGCTGGTTGATCGGATCGCTGGGGCCATAGTCGTATCCGGCCACCAGGAGCTGGCTGCGCCAGGGCGTGAACGACTTGCGGTCATCGGTATAGCGCAGGCCCGCCGTGACCTTGACGGAGTCGGCGACGTCCCAGTACAGCTCGCCGAAGACCGCCTTCGACTCCAGCTCGTAAGGGTTCTTGTTGCGGAAATAGTTATGCCCGTCGCCCGTGATGCTTTCGATGGGATTGGGGTCGACGGCCATGCAGTTTCCCTGCCCCGAACCGCCGGTGCATACGTCGGCAGTAGGCGAGCGGTTATAGAATCCTTGGGCCAGCAGGGTGACGACGTTGAAGAACAGATAGTAGTCGTTCAGGCCCTCGAAGCGGAGATAGTTGGCCCCGACGCTGAAATTCACCGGGCCGTCGAAGTCGGACTGGAGCCGCAGGTCCTGGGAGAACTGCTCGCTGTCGCTCGACGAGATCTCGAAGCCCGCCAGCGTATTGGCCGGCCCGATCTGCGGGTCGGTGAAGACGCCGCCCGGCGTCACGACCGAAAGGGGGTCGCGGTCGTCGCAGTGGCCGTAGGAGTCTCCGCTGGCCGTGCCGTCGATGGGAAAGCCGCAATTCCGGTGGTAGATGGGCGCGGAGTCGCTGAAGCTCGGCACGGTGGCGAACCGATTGTAGTCCTGGAACGAATAGACCTCGTCCTTGTTGTAGAGCGTCTGGGACGTCAGGGTCAGGCCATCGCCCAGGGAAACTTCAAGGTCCAGCCCCAGAATGTCGGCCTTGGCCCGATACCGGGCGTCGCGCAGGGACGAGATGGTGCGCAGGTCCTTGGACTGCTCGACGCCATAGGGATCGACGCCAGGCTTCAGGAACGTGATCATGTTGGCCGCTGGATTCAGCGTCTCGTCGGGGAAGTACCGCGGCTGGTCGTAGCCGATTTCCGCCAGCGTCTGGCCGGCGACGACGAACGGGATGCTCAGGCCGTTCGGGGCGCCGAACGCCGCCGGGTCGTAGAGCGACCCCGGCTTGCAGCCCTGGCTGAGGCGGCCCTGCATGATGGCGTCGAGCGGGCCATAGCCGGGGAAGGTCTCCGGCCCCGGATCGCGGTGACAGAGCTGCTTGCCCGTGCGCAGGCGATCGTCGTCCTCCTCGAACCGCTCCCACACCAGATTGGCGCGCAGCCATTCGGTGGGCTCGTAGCCGAGGCTGACGCGCGTGGTCCACAGGTCGCGGCCGTCCACGCTGTCGTCGGTGGCGGTGTTGAAGCCGTAGCCGTCGCGCTGGGTGGAGGCGCCGGCGATGCGCAGGCCGAGCACGTCGTCAATCACCGGCACGTTGACGAAACCCGAGGCCCGGCGGGCGTCGTAGTTGCCCGCCTCGAACCTCACCCGCCCCTCGAACTCATCGAGGTCCGGCTTGGCGGTGACGACGTTGATGACGCCGGCGGTGGCGTTGCGGCCGTAGAGCGTGCCCTGCGGCCCGCGCAGCACTTCCACCCGCTCGACGTC
>CAZOHI010000086.1:0-7628 GCA_964579695.1 uncultured Caulobacter sp.
TGCTGGGCAAGGCCAAGAAGGTCACCATCACCAAGGACGACACCACCATCGTCGACGGCGCCGGCGACAAGACCGGCATCGAGGCCCGCATCGGCCAGATCAAGCGCCAGATCGAGGACACCACCTCGGACTACGACAAGGAAAAGCTGCAAGAGCGGCTGGCCAAGCTGGCCGGCGGCGTCGCGGTCATCCGCGTCGGCGGCGCGACCGAAGTCGAGGTCAAGGAAAAGAAGGACCGCGTCGACGACGCCCTCAACGCGACCCGCGCGGCCGTCGAGGAAGGCATCGTCCCCGGCGGCGGCGTCGCCCTGCTGAAGGCCTCGAAGATCCTCGAAGGCATGAAGGGCGACAACGCCGACCAGGACGCCGGCATCGCCATCATCCGCCGCGCCCTGCAGGCTCCGATCCGCCAGATCGCCGAGAACGCCGGCGTGGAAGGCTCGATCGTGGTCGGCAAGATCCTGGAGAACAGCTCGGCCACCTTCGGCTTCAACGCCCAGACGGAAGAGTACGTCGACCTCGTGCAGGCGGGTGTCATCGACCCGGCCAAGGTCGTGCGCACGGCCCTCCAGGACGCGGCCTCGGTGTCCGGCCTGCTGATCACCACGGAAGCGGCCATCGTCGAAGCCCCGAAGAAGGCCTCGGCCGGCGCCGGCGGCATGCCCGGTGGGATGCCCGGCGGCATGGGCGACATGGACTTCTAAGAGGTCCCGCCGCCTGAGAATACGAAAGGCCCCGGTGGAAACGCCGGGGCCTTTTTCTTTCAGCCCTTCCCCATCCAGGGGGAGGGGAGGGTTCTAATGCATCCGGTGCTTCAGCGCGCTGATCTGGTCGTGGCCGGACTTCACGGACCCGTAGGCCCGCGTCACCGCCTCCAGGGCGGCAGGGGTCAGGTCCTCGTCCTTCATGGCCTTCTCGAACTTCATCTTGATGAAGTCCTCGCCCCGCTCGACCTCGTCGATGACCTGCTTGTCGTCGCCGCCCATCACCGCGTCGCGGACCTTCAGGAAGGCGCGGTGGGCGCCGGCCAGCATGGTGCCGTCGTCCTCGGGCTCGCCGCCCATGCGGCGGACCTCGCCGCGCAGGCTGTCGCAGACCTGGCGGCGCTCGAAACAGCGTTCCTCGAAGATGCGGCGGAACTCGGCGTTCTTCGTATTCTCGGCGGCCTTCTCGTAGCCATCGACGGAATCGATGGTCGTCTCGATCAGGCTGTTGAGGACCTTAACGTCGTGATGGGCGTTCGGCATGTCTTCCTCCGGCGGAATGGGTTGGATCCCATCAACCGCCGAAGCGCCGCAATGGTTCGCGCGCTATTCGGCGGGCAGGACGTTCTCGGTCCGCTTGGCCAGCAGGCGGTCGAACTCGCCCCAGACGCCGTCGGCGCCGTGCCATTGGCCCTTGGTGGCGGCCTTGGAGTATTCCGTCGAGCGGGCCTCGAAGAAGTTGGCATGCTCGACGCCGCTGAGCAGGCTCTGGAGCCACGGGAGCGGATTCTCGGTGACGCCGTAGACCACCGGCAGGCCAAGCTGGCGCAGGCGCCAGTCGGCGATGAAGCGGATGTAGCCCTTGATGTCCTCGGGGTTCATGCCCTGCACCTCGCCGGCCTCGAAGGCCAGGTCGATGAAGCGGTCCTCCAGCCCCACGACCGTCTGGCAGCAGTCGACGATGTCGTCGGCCACCGCCTTGGTCACGCACCCCGTCTCCTTGGCGAAGGCGTGGTAGAGCTTGGTGATCCCCTCGCAGTGCAGGCTCTCGTCGCGCACCGACCAGGAGACGATCTGGCCCATGCCCTTCATCTTGTTGAAGCGCGGGAAGTTCATCAGCATCGCGAAGCTGGCGAACAGTTGCAGCCCCTCGGTGAAGCCGCCGAACATGGCCAGGGTGCGGGCGATGTCGGCCTCGGTGTCGACGCCGAACTTCTGCATGTAGTCGTGCTTGGCCTTCAGCGCATCGTACTCGAGGAAGGCGCTGAACTCGCTCTCCGGCATGCCGATGGTTTCCAGCAGCAGCGCGTAGGCGGCGATGTGGATCGTCTCCATGTTGGAGAAGGCGGCCAGCATCATCTTCACTTCGGTCGGTTTGAACACCCGGCCGTAGCGTTCCATGTAGTTGTCGTTCACCTCGACGTCCGACTGGGTGAAGAAGCGGAAAATCTGCGTCAGCAGGTTCCGCTCCTTGTCGTTGAGGTTGGTCGCCCAGTCCTTGCAGTCCTCGCCGAGCGGGACCTCCTCCGGCATCCAGTGGACCTGCTGCTGGCGCTTCCAGAAATCGTAGGCCCACGGATAGCGGAACGGCTTGTAGGCGTGCGACGGAGTGAGAAGGCCGGGCAGGGTGCGGATGGTCGGGGCCATGGATGCGCGCAATCGCTGGAGTGACTCGGGTGAACTCAAGAGTGAGCGATATCTAGCGTTCAGCCAAGCCGGTTAATACAATATGTAGTGCGTCCTTTGTGCATAACTAGTAGTCCCCCACCGCGCCCGAGGCCGCGATGAAACCCGCCTTGGTGGGCGCGACCCGGCCGTCGCCGAGGTCGGTCATGCAGCCGCTTCTCACCAGCGAGGCCACCGCCTCGTCCAGGCGCCCGTCCTCGAACGCCCCGTGCCGGCGGGCATGGTCGAACAGCGCCTGGCGGGAGATGGCCTCCCCCGGCCCGATGTCGTGCTCGGCCAGGCCGCCGAGCACGGCACGCTCGACGTCGTCGAGGATCGGGCGGCCCGGCGCGGGGGCTGGCTCGCGGGAGGGTTCGGGATCGAGGTCCGGCATCGCCGGCTCCAGCGCCGAGGTAAGCGGCCGCGAGGGCAGCATCCGGGCCAGCATGGCGCGGGCGATCTCGTACTCGCCCATGATGGTCTCGTCGGCGCCGCGGGCCTTCAGGTGCGCCTCCTCCTCGTCGGAGTGGGCCCTGGCGAGAATCTCGATCGCCGGGTTGGCCCTGCGGGCCTGCTCGACGATCTGGCCCGCCTCGAAGCCGTCGGGCACGGCGACCAGCAGGCGCCGGGCCTCGGAAATCCGGGCGGCGGCCAGCAGCCGTTGGTCCGCCCCGTTGCCGGCGATCACCTCGAACCCGGCGTCCCCGGCGCGGGCGCAGGCGTCGGAGCGATCCTCGATGATCAGGAAGGGCTGGGCCGCCACCTCCAGACCCTCGGCCACCGCTCGCCCGACACGGCCGTAGCCGACGAGGACGGTGTGCTCGGTCAGCGCCGTGGGGAACAGGTCGTTGGCCGGTTCAGGCGCCGGCTCCGACGGCCTGGCGCGGCGGCGGACGACGGCCGTGATGGCGGTGAAGATCAACGGATTGAGCACGATGGACAGGATCGCCCCGCCCAGGATCAGGTCCCGGCCCTCGCGCGGCAGCAGGCCCAGGCTGACGCCCAGCCCGGCCAGGATGAAGGAGAACTCGCCGATCTGCGCCAGGCTGGCCGCGACGGTCAGGGCCGTCTCGTTGCTGTGCTTGAACAGCCGCACGATGGCGTAGGCCACCAGCGACTTGCCGATCACGATGATCCCGATGGTGGCCAGCAGGGGCCACGGCTCGGCGAAGATCACGAACGGGTTGAACAGCATCCCGACGGAGACGAAGAACAGCACCGCGAAGGCGTCGCGCAGCGGCAGGGTTTCTTCCGCCGCCCGCTGGGACAGCTCCGATTCGGCCAGGATCATCCCGGCGAAGAAGGCCCCCAGCGCGAAGGATACGCCGAACAGCATCGCCGCCCCGAACGCCACGCCGAGCGCGATGGCCAGCACCGCCAGCCGGAACAGCTCGCGTGAGCCGGTGTGGGCGACATAGTGCAGGACCCACGGGATGATCCGCCGCCCGACGATCAGCATGAAGGCGACGAAGCCCGCCACCTTGGCCATGGTCAGGCCCAGCGGCTTCACCCAGGTGGTGATGATATCGGCCCCGCCGCCGCCCGCCGTCATGGCCCCGGCCAGCGCCGGCAGCATGACCAGCGCCAGCACCATGGCCAGGTCCTCGACGATCAGCCAGCCGACGGCGATCCGGCCCCGGTCGGTCTGCAGGATGCGGCGCTCCTGGAGGGCGCGCAGCAGCACCACGGTCGAGGCCACCGAGAGCGCCAGTCCGAAGACGAAGCCGGAGACGAGCGTCCAGCCCAGTATCCACGCCAGGCCCATGCCCAGCAGGGTCGCCACGCCCATCTGCGCCACCGCGCCGGGAATGGCGATCTTGCGGACGGACAACAGGTCCTTCAGCGAGAAGTGCAGCCCCACGCCGAACATCAGCAGGATAACGCCGATCTCCGCCAACTCGACCGCCAGTTCCTGGTCGGCGACATATCCGGGCGTGAACGGCCCGACGATGATCCCCGCCAGGAGGTAGCCGACCAGCGGCGATACGCGGAAACGTTGAGCCAGAGCGCCGAATATGAAGGCGAAGCTCAGACCGGCGACAATGGTGGCGATAAGCGGCGTGTGGTGCATGGGACTCCTGAGATTGCAAACTGCACCTTGGGAATTCCGCCCCCAGTTTCAAACGGAAACGGTAACGGCGAGATAGAAACCGCGTGATCAGAGCCCGCCGAACCTGCCGGCCTGGTAATCGGCGATCGCCTGCACGATTTCCTCGCGGGTGTTCATCACGAAGGGACCGTGGGCGAACACCGGCTCGCCTATGGGGTCGCCATGGCCCAGCAGCGCCACGCCGTCCCCGGCGATATCCACGCGCCCGCCGTCGTCGTTGAGTTCGATGAGGTGATGGGCCTTCACCGCCTCTGCGCCGACGGTCAGGTTTCCCCGCACCACATACAGGAAGACGGTGCGTCCGGGCGGGACGGGCAGCGACAGCCGCCCGCCGAAAAGCTCCGCCGTGGCCATGAAGACGCCGGTCAGCGAGGCGACCGGGCCCGTGACGCCCTCATGCTCTCCCGCGATCAGGTCCAGCCGCGCGCCCTCCGCCGCGATGGCCGGGATCTCGTCCCGTTGCAGGCCGGTGTAGGCGGGCGCGCTCATCTTCAGCCTCGAGGGCAGGTTCAGCCAGAGCTGGAGGATTTCCAGCGGCCCGCCGGAGCGCTTGAAGGCTTCCGGCGACAACTCGGCGTGGACGATGCCGGACCCCGCCGTCATCCACTGCACGCCGCCCGCGCGGATGACGCTCTCGCGCCCGCCGCTGTCGAGATGGGAAAGCTCGCCCTCCAGGATGAAGGTCACGGTCTCGAACCCCCGGTGCGGGTGCGGCCCGAACGGCAGGCCGCGGTTGCCGGGCGGATAGGTCTGCGGCCCGTGGTGGTTCAGGAACAGGAAGGGATCGAGCTGGCCGATGGCCGGGCCCGGCAGCGGACGGCGCGTGGTCAGGTCGGCGATGTCGTCGCGGAAGGCCGGGTGCTGGCGCTTTACGGTGCGGGGGCTCATGGCCCCAATCTAGGTACGGTTCAGCGCGGCTTGAAGGAGAAGGTGAAGGCGACCACGTCGTCCTCCTTGTTCTCCACGCCCATCAGTCCGTGGCGCGGCTTTATCTCGCGGCGCAGGTAGCCGAGCGAGGCCTGCATCGGCCCGCGCCGCCAGCCGACGCCCGCCTGGGCGTCGCTGACCAGCGCGCTGGCGCCGTCCACCGACCATCCGGCCCGCTGGAGGTCCCCCTCGGGTCCCCGCAGCATGTTCAAGCCGACGGACTTGCCGCTGGTGGCGGCAAACAGGTACCAGCGGCCCTTGTCGCCGAAGCTCTGGCCGTCCTTGACGCCCAGGCCCTTGAGGCGGTCGGCCACCTTGTCCTCCAGGCTGACCGTTGCGCCCGCCTGGGCGCCGCCGCCCGCGTCGGTCAGGGCCAGGCCCGCGTGCGGGGTGATGGCCACGTTCTTGCGCCCGCCGGTGTCGATCTGCACGGCCGAGGGCCAGTCGCGGGTGAGGCTGATGTCGAAGCCCTTGGGCTCGAAGGCGGCGTTCTCGTCGGGGCGGAAGACTGGAAGGCCGTCGGCGCCGCGCATCGCGCCGCCCAGGGTCAGCTTCAGCCGGTCGACGGCCCCGTCCCTGCGCGCCCACAGGCCTTCGCCCTCGCGGCGCTCGGTCTTCAGCGCCTTGCCCGCGTCGAAGGCGAAGTCGGACAGGGCGTTTATGTTGAACTCCGGCCCGGGCTTGGGGAGATCGTAGGGAGCAAGCGCCTGTCCGGCGGCCCCTCCCGTCGCGACGGACCCGAGAACGAACGCCCCCACTGCGAACCAGCGCATCGGACAGCCTCTCCATGGCCCCCTCCACCACCGTTGGCGGAGCTGAGCCATTCCCACGCAAATTTAAAGCATGGGCGGGCCGTGAGTTCCCTCAGGGAGAACCCGCCCCGTTCACTGGCAGGCGAGACACTCTTCGTAGTCGGTGCGAGCCGCCGCCTCGACGCTGGCGGCGATGGCGTTGTCGGCCCCGGCGTGCGAGGCGCGCTGCACGGACTTGGAGCGGAGGTAGTAGAGGCTCTTCATGCCCCGCTCCCACGCCTGCCAATGCAGCATGTGCAGGTCCCACTTGTCGACGTCGCCCGGCAGGAAGACGTTGACCGACTGGGACTGGCAGATTTCCGGCGTGCGGTCGGCGGCCAGCTCGACCACCCAGCGCTGGTCGATCTCGAAGGCGGTCTTGTAGACGTCCTTCTCGTCCTGGCTCAGGAAGTCGAGATGCTGGACCGAGCCCTCGTTCTCCAGGATCGAGTCCCAGACGCCCGAGGTGTTCTGGCCCTTCTCCTCCAGCAGCCCCTCCAGGTAGGGGTTCTTCACCGCGAAGGAGCCCGACAGGGTCTTGTGGGTGTAGATGTTGGCCGGGATCGGCTCGATCCCGGCGCTGGTGCCGCCGCAGATGATCGAGATCGAGGCGGTCGGCGCGATGGCCAGCTTGTGGCTGAAGCGCTCCATGACCCCGCGCTCGGCGGCGTCCGGGCAGGGCCCGCGCTCCTCGGCCAGCTTGCGGCTGGCCGCGTCGCACTGGCGGCGCAGGTGCTTGAACAGGCGCATGTTCCAGCTCTTGGCCAGGGCGCTCTCGAACGGCACGTTCTGGCTCTGCAGGAACGAGTGGAAGCCCATCAGGCCCAGGCCCACCGAACGCTCGCGCTGGGCGGCGTAGATGGCGGCGTCGGCGGCGGACGGGGCGCGGTCGATGAAGTCCTGCAGGACGTTGTCGAGGAAGCGCATGATGTCCTCGACGAACATCGGCTCGTCGCGCCATTCCAGGTAGGTCTCGGCGTTGACGCTCGACAGGCAGCAGACGGCGGTCCGCTCGCGGCCCAGGTGGTCCTTGCCGGTGTGCAGCATGATCTCGCTGCACAGGTTGGACTGGCGCACCTTCAGGCCCAGCTCGCGCTGGTGCTGCGGCATGGCGCGGTTCACCGCGTCGGAGAAGATGATGTAGGGCTCGCCGGTCTGGAGGCGCAGCTCCAGCACCTTCTGCCACAGGCTGCGGGCGTCGACCTCGCGCAGCACCTCGCCGCTCTTGGGCGAGCGCAGGCCGAACATGGCGCCGTCGCGGACGGCTTCCATGAACTCGTCGGTGATCGAGATGCCGTGGTGCAGGTTCAGGGACTTGCGGTTGAAGTCGCCCGAGGGTTTGCGGATCTCGAGGAACTCCTCGATCTCCGGATGGTGGATGTCGAGATAGACCGCCGCCGAGCCGCGGCGCAGGGAGCCCTGGCTGATGGC
>CAZOHI010000087.1:0-7341 GCA_964579695.1 uncultured Caulobacter sp.
ACCTCGAAGCGCGACTGCTCGGCGGCCTGCGCGGCGGTGGCCAGCGCGATGGCGGCGCAACCGCCCAGGGCCAGGTGCTTGAAGTGTCTCATCGGTTTCCCCCCATTGCCGCCGCCGTGTTCGCGGTCGTCAACGGGGTAAGACGGGGCCGCACGGCCGACCCACGGGCCGGGCTGCGGATTTTTCAGCGCGCGGCCAGCACCGTGCCGCCGCCCGCGTGGGGCCGGGCCTCGATGGGGAAGTAGGCGGTCACGGCGCCGACGAAGCTCGACGGCTGGCCGGTCAGGAACATGCCGTTGACGGTGTAGCGGGCCAGCGACGGATCGCCGATCAGGATGGGCGTGGCGGAATAGCGGTTCATCTCGGCCACCGCCTCGGTCAGCGGCGTGTCGGCGAAGACCACCTTGCCCTCGCGCCAACTCGTCGCCGCATCGGCGTCGGCGCGGGTGACGGCGCCGCCGAAGTCGTCGAGGGCGGCGACCAGCCGCTGGCCCGCCACCAGCTCGCGTTCGGCGGCCAGCTTCTGGAGCACGGTCGGGCGGGTCGGCTCGACGGCGACCCGGCCCTCGACCATCGTCACCTGGACCTTCGCCCCGTCCAGCCGCACGTCGAAGGCGGTGCCGAGCGCGGTCACCCGGCGCGGGCCGGCGGTGACGACGAAGGGGCGGCTCGCGTCCTTGGCCACCTCGAACAGCGCCTGGCCGGAGACCAGCTTCACGTCGCGGCGGCCGGGGGCGTAGGACACCTCGACCCGGCTGCGGGTGTTCAAGGTCACCTTCGAGCCGTCGGCCAGGGTGACGGTCGAGCGCTCGCCGACGCCGGTCTGGAAATACGACCCCGCGCCGCTGGCGACCTGCAATCCCGAGGCGGGCGCGGGGCCGAGCGGCAGGAAGGCCGCCGCCGCGCCCAGGGCGAGCGCCACGGCCCCGACACCCGCCGCGACCTTCCAGCGCGAAAGGCCCGGCCGCTGCTCCAGCGCCCGGTCGCGCAGGGCCCGCAGCTCGGCGTCGGACTCGAAGGCGTCGTGCAGCGCGCCGATCCCGTCCTGCAAGCCGTCGAAGGCGGCGGCGTTCGCCGGGTCGGCCTCGCGCCACGCCCGGTACTCCGCCCGGTCCGTGTCGGTGCACAGCGGCGAGCGCAGCCGCGAATCCCAGAAGGCGGCCTTTTCCCGCATCATGGCCGGTCTCCCAGCACATGCACGAGGCGCAGGTTGGCGCGGGCGACGTGGTCCTCGACCGTGCGAACGGCGATGCCGAGGCGGCGGCCGATCTCGGCGTGGGACAGGCCCTCGAAGTGATAGAGCATGAACACCGCGCGGGTCCTTTCGGGCAGGGCCGACAGGGCGCCGACCAGGGCTCGCACCGTCTCCCTGCCGATCAGGACGCGCTCGGGCGAGAAACCCACGTCCTCCAGCCGCTCGTCCAGCGGGCCGTGGGCGCCCGCCGCGTGGGTCGCCTGGCGGCGGCGCCAGTCGATCAGCACGTTGGCGGCGGCGTGGAAGAGGTAGCCGTCGATGTTCTGCACCGCCGCCAGGTCGTCGCGCCGGGCCAGGCGCAGGAAAACCTCCTGCACCAGGTCCTCGCGGTCGGCGCCCTTTGGCATGCGGCGCTGGAAGAAGCGCAGCAAGGCGGGCCGGTAGCGGCGCGACCACGCCGCCAGCAGCTCGGCTTCCCCCGGCGAGGCGGGCGATGTCCTGAAAAGTTCGGCGCTCAAGGCGGCCCCTCACGCATATGCATGCGTAGGGTCCCGCCGACCCGCGAAACCTGTCAAGCCGCCGGGCGAAGCAGGGTCAGCAGCAGGGCGGCGCAGGCTTCCAGCCGCACCGGGGCCTCCAGGTCGTGCATGGTCTCCAGCCCGATGACCACCGCCTCCAGCAGGGCCGCGAGGTGGTCGGGATCGACGTCGGCGCGGATGGCGCCCGCCTGCTGGTTCTCGCGCAGGATGGCCGCCAGCCGCGCGGTCGCCTCCCCGATCAGCGCCACGTATCCGGCCCGCACGGCGGGGGAGCGGGCGCAGGCGTCGAGGAGTTGGTAGGGGCGTATCCCGCCCGACCTGGAGATCGGGTGATGGCCGCTCATCAGGCTCTCGGCGAAGCGGCGCATGATGACGTCCAGGCTCTCCGTCGCCGGATCGCCCAGCAGGCTGTCGAGCGACTCCCGCCCCACCCGCTCCATAACCGCCGCGATCAGGGCGTCGCGGTCCTTGAAGTGGACGTAGAAGGCCCCCCGCGTATAGCCCGCCCGCGCGCACAGCTCGTCCAGGCTGGCGTCCAGCCCCTTTTCCGAGAACAGCGCCACGGCGGCGGCGATCAGCGCCTCGCGGCTGGCCTCCTTGGCGGCGGCGCGGCTGCGGGGGCGGGAAGATGTTGACATGCGGCCTCGTCTGCGAGCCTATTCACATACGACACCGTATGCGAACAGACGAGACGCCATGATGGCCCAAGCGCGCTGGGACACGAAAGACATTCCTGACCAGGGCGGCCGCACGGTCGTGGTCACCGGCGCCAACAGCGGCCTGGGCTGGCACACCACGGCGGCGCTGGCTGGCAAGGGCGCGCATGTCGTCATGGCCTGCCGCAACGAGGCCAGGGCGCGGGCGGCGATGGCCGAGATCGCGGCCCTGCATCCGCGCGCCAGCCTGGAGTTCATGGCCCTCGACCTCGCCGACCTGAAGTCCGTCGCGGCGTTCGCCGACGCGTTCAAGGCGCGGCATTCCAAGCTCGATCTGCTGATCAACAACGCGGGCGTGATGTTCTCGCCGAGAGCCCGCACGGCGGACGGGTTCGAGATGCACATCGGCTCCAACCACCTCGGCCATTTCGCGCTGACGGGACGGCTGCTGGACGTGGTGGCCGCCACCCCGGACAGCCGGGTGGTGACGGTGGCCAGCGAATTCGCGCGGCTGGGGCGGATCGACCTGGACGACCTGCACGGCGACCGGAAGTTCTCCCGCGTCTGGGCCTATGCCAACGCCAAGCTGGCCAACCTGATGTTCGCGCTGGAGTTGCAGCGGCGGCTGGAGGCGCGGGGGTCGCGCGTGCTGAGCGTCGCGGCCCACCCGGGCTACTCGGCGACCAACCTCCAGACGGCGGGGGTGCGCATCGGCGAGCCCGACGCCCTGGCCCGGTTCGGCGACTGGGTGATGAAGCACGGCAACCGCATGGTCGCCCAGCCGGCGGAGATGGGCGCCCTGCCCTCCCTGCTGGCCGCAACCCGTTCCGGCGTAAGGGGCGGCGACTACTACGGCCCCGAGCTTCTGTGGGGGCTGAAGGGCTATCCCGGCCATGCGCCGAAGCCGCGCCAAGCCCGCGATACGGACGTCGCCGCCAAGCTATGGGCGATGTCCGAAGACCTTACCGGCGTCGTCTATCACTGAAGGCCGAGAGCCATGACCAAGACCCCCGACGACCTCGTCATCGAGCCCCGCGCCATCGCCTTCGGGCGGGAGGCGCACTACCCCAGGTGGTGGCTGGACAACGACCCCGTGGCGACCGCCTTCTACAACGCCCTGTCGGTCACCTTCCCGCAGGGCGAGCGGTTCTTCATGGACGCCGTGCGCCGCTACCGCGACCGCGCGCCCGAGCCGCTGAAGGGCCAGATCGCCGCCTTCCTGACGCAGGAGGCGATGCACAGCCGCGAGCATGTCGTCTTCAACGAGCAGGTGACGAAGGCGGGCTACGACATCGCGCCCGCCGAGGCGCGGCTGCGCTGGCGGCTGAACCTGTCGCGGCGGGGGCCGCATGCGGTGCAGCTCGCCGCCACCTGCGCGCTGGAGCATTTCACCGCCATCCTCGCCCACGCCCTGCTCTCCGACCCGCGCCACCTGGAAGGCGCAGCGCCGGAAGCCGGGCGCATGTGGCGCTGGCACGCGATGGAGGAGATCGAGCACAAGGCGGTGGCCTTCGACACCTACCTCGCGGGGGTCAGGGGTGGCCCGGTGGGGCGCTGGATGCTGCGCTGCCTGGTGATGTTCATCGCGACCTTCCTGTTCAGCTACACGATCGGCCGGAATGTCGGGGACTTCTTCCACCAGGACGGGCTGAACAGGCCGCGGACCTGGGGGCGGTTTTTGCGATACGTCCTGGTTGAGCCGGGGCTGATGCGGGGGGTGATGGGCGCATACCTCGCCTACTACCGCCCAGGCTTCCACCCGTGGGAAGAGGACGACCGGCATCTGCTGGGGCCGGTGAAAGCGGAACTGGCGGTTTAGGCGGGGTGCGCTGCTCTCGACCCTACAGCGACGTTGAGTAGGTCTGCTTGTGGCGCGGCGGCGTCGGTCGCAAGCTAGAGGCATCAGTTTAAATGCTCGGCCAGCGTCCGTGCGGCTGATATGCGGGTGTCGCGTTTTAGATACTTGCAGGAATGAAAGCAAAGATGCTTCGCCGTTACCCTGATACCTCGCCTGTGCGCTTGCATTCCATCAAATCCACATTTCAGGCCGAAGGCGCATTGTGCGCCGCAACGCTCTATGTGCCGCTGGACGCCGATCCCGCCGAGCAACTGCCCGCCATCCTGATGGTGGGCGGTTGGGGCAGCATCCAACGCGCGATGACATCGTCATTCACCCATAGCTTCGTCGAAGCGGGCTTCGCCGTCATGGAATTCGACTTCCCAGGCTGGGGCGACAGCGGGGGGCAACCGAGACAGGGCATCGACCCATGGCGACGGACGCGCGTCGCCGACACCGCCCTCGCGCACCTGAAGGCGCAGCCGATGGTCGCCGCACAGCGCATCACCCTATGGGGCACATCGTTCGGCGGCGGCCATGTGGTCGATCTGGCGTCGCAGCATCCAGAGGTGAAGGGCGCCATTATCCAGGTCCCCATGCTCGATGGGTTGGCGGCGACTTTAGCCACACCCCTTCCTCGGATGATGAAGATGGGCGTCTTGGGGCTGATCGACTTCATCAAGCCAGGCGCGCCCGTCTACGTCCCAACATTGGCGCGCGAAGGCCAGTTCGGCACCATGGACCGGGACGGCGCCTGGGAGGCGATGGAGCTTGCCCAGGCGGCGTTGAAGGACCAGGGCTATGACAACAGGGTTGCGGCCAGGTCGATCTACACGATGCCGCTCTATCGGCCGTGGCTGCGCCTGAAGAACGTCAAAGTCCCGATGCTGATGATCGGGGCGACCCGTGACACGGTGGCGCCCTTCGTGTCCGACAAGGTTTACCGGGTCGGCAATCCCAACATCAAGGTCGTCGAAATCGACGCCGATCACTTCGATCCGTACTTCGACCCCCTGTTTCCCGAGATGCTGGCGTTGCAGCTGAAGTTTCTGCTCCGCTGAAATCTCTATCACGAGCCGCAGCCATGCGTTGGCTCAGGCCGTGGGGGCCTGCACAGACACGACTTCCGCTCTCCACCCTACTCGGACACCCTAACAGCCCGCGTCCGCGCACCGCAGACGCTTCGAGGCCACGCTAAATCCCCGGCCGCCGGTCCTTCCACGGCCTCGCCTGCTCCAACTGGGCCGCGAGCCGCAGCAGCAGCCCTTCCCCGCCGACCGCCGCGTTGAAGTGTGCGCCGACCGGCAGCCCGTCGGCCGTCCAGTGCAGCGGCACGCTCATCGCCGGGGTCCCGGTCAGGTTGGCGAGCTGGGTGAAGGGCGTATAGCGCAGGTGCTCGCGCGCCAGCCGGTGGACCAGCCCCGTGCGCAGGACGAGGCCGCCCAGGTTCAGCGCGACCATCGCCTTCGTCGCCAACCGGTTGGCGGGCGAGGTGTCCAGTTCCCCGATCCGGGTCGGCGGCATGGCCACCGTCGGCGTCAGATAGAGGTCGTAGCCCGTCAGGAACTCCCCCAGCGCCCGGGAATAGCTGTTCCAGCGGCCGTGGATCTCGATGTAGTCCGGCGCCGGGATCGCCCGCCCGATGGCGGCGGCGGCGAGGGTGTCCAGCTCGAACCCGTCGTCGCCGCAGCCGGTCTGGGCCTTGGTCGCCGCGACCGCCGAAGCGGCCATCGCGAAGTATACTGACAGGAAGTCGTCGGCCATCGCATCGCCGTCGATGGGGGGGGCGGCCTCCTCGACATGGTGGCCGAGGTCTTCCAGCAGCCGCGCGGTGTCGACGGCGGCCTTCACGCACTCGGGATGCACGTCCGTGCCGATGGGCGAGGCGGTGCACAGCGCGATCTGCAGCCGCCCCGGATCGCGGCCGACTTCCTGTGCGAACGGCCGCTCTGGCGGGGCGTAGGGGTATGGCCCGCCGACCTCCGGCCCCTGGATGGCGTCCAGCATGGCGGCGGTGTCGCGCACCGAGCGGCTGACGACGTTGGCCGTCGCGCCGCCGTGCATCCATTCTGAGAAGTCGGGTCCCGCCGGGCTGCGCCCCCGCCCCGGCTTCAACCCGAACAGCCCGCAGGCCGAGGCCGGGACGCGGATGGAGCCGCCGCCGTCGCTGGCCGCCGCCATCGGCACGATCCCCGCCGCGACCGCCGCCGCCGACCCGCCGCTCGATCCGGCGGGCGAGTGGGCCAGGCTCCACGGGTTGCGCGCCACGCCCAGGGCGTCGGACTCCGTCACGCCCTTGAAGCCGAACTCCGACGCGTTGGTGTGGCCGAACGGCACGACGCCCGCCGCGACATAGCGGTTGACCAGTTCGCCGTTGCGCTCCGGCGTGTAGCCCGCCCGTTGCAGGCCCCGGCAGCCGTAGGTCGACGGCTGGCCCGCATAGTCCATCAGGAAGTCCTTGAGCAGGAAGGGCACGCCCGCGAACGGCCCCTCCAGCGGCTCCTGGGCGATACGCCGCCGGGCGCGGTCCTCGAACCGCGAGACGATGGCGTTCAGGGACGGATTGACCGCATCGGCCCGCGCCAGCGCGGCGTCCAGCAGTTCGTCGGGGCTCGCCTCCCGCCGACGCACGAGGTCGGCGAGGCCCAGGGCGTCGTGATCGAGGTAGGTCACGCGGCGGCTTCGGCTTCGCGTTTCAGGTTGGCCAGGCCCTTGGAGACCTCGCCCTTGACGAAGGAGCGCACCAGCATCCCCGGCGCGGCCATTTCCGGCTGCATCCGCATTTCATGGATCACCCGCGTCTTGCCGCCAGGCAGCGGCTCCAGCCGCCATTCGCCGCTCAGCACCTTCATCTCGCCGCTGACACGGTCGAAGGTGAGCTTGCGGTTCGGCTCCATCTCCGAGCGGAAGACGGCGGTCAGTTCGGGGTCGAGGGGGGTCTTCATCACATGCTCGCGCACGTCCCAGCGGCCTTTCGGATCGCGCTCCATCACCTTGCAGCCACGGTTCGAGGGCATGATGCGGCGGGTGGCGGCGCAGTCGGTCATCAGCTTCCAGATGACGGGTGCGGGAGCGGCGATGTCGATCACGCCCCGCGCCAGGGCGGGCGCGCCC
>CAZOHI010000088.1:0-7334 GCA_964579695.1 uncultured Caulobacter sp.
CCTCGAACGCTCGGAGAAGGTCACCGTCCCGACCCTCGATCTCAGCCTCGGCCTCGCCTACACGGTCGACCGCTTCAGCATCGGCGCCGGCTATCGCTGGGAGCGCTACTTCGACGCCATCGACGGCGGCTTCGAGAAGGCCAAGGACGCCGACCGCACCATCGACGGTCCCTACCTGAAGGTCTCCGTCGGCTTCGGCGGCTAGGAACTTCCATCCGGTCGGTCCCCTCCGACCTCGACATGACTGAGGCGGCGGTCCCCCGGGGTCGCCGCCTTTTCCTTTCCAGGAAGGCTGAAAATAAATCCTAGGGGCTCGCCGGTTTTCGGTCTCTTACCTCATGTGGGGCGCGGCCATCGCGTCCGGTACGGGTATCCCAGGCAATGGCGGCTCCGCCGAAACGGCCACTGCAGAACCGGGACGGGGCGATTTCGCTCCGGGCCCGCGACGAGCAGTTGGGCCAGTGGCTGCTCGACTACGCTCCGGCCCTTCGCCGCTATTTCCTGAAGAAGGTCAACGCCGCCGAAGCCGACGACCTCGTGCAGGAAGTTTTCCTGGCGCTCCAAGCGAGGGGCGCGGCCTCCGATATCGAGAACGTCGAGGGCTACCTCTTCCGAACCGCCGCCAACGTCCTGATCCGCCGCAAGCGGCGCGTGACGTGGGACTGGGACAGGCCGGGGCAGCTGGAGGAGGTCGAGAACCTCGCCGACGAGCTTTCCCCCGAGCGCGTGCTGATCGCCCGCGAGGAGATGGACGCCGCGGCCGACGTGCTGAACACCCTGCCGCCGCGCATCGCCCAAGCCTTCTTCATGCATCGCTTCGACGAGATGACCTATGAGGCCATCGCCCAGCGCCTCGGCATCTCTGTCAAGGGGGTGGAGTATCTCATAAGCCGAGCCCTGCAACGCCTGTCCAAGCGGCTGGAGGGCCTGTCATGAGCGCGGCGCGCGACATGGCCGCCACCTGGTTCGCCCGGCGGCGTGGCGGACCCCTGAAGGAGGCTGAGCAGCAGGCGTTCGACGCCTGGCTGTCGGAGGACGTGGAGCACAGGATCGCCTACGCGGGCGCCGAACGGGCGTGGGTGGTGGCGCAGGCCGTGCGCGCGGATCCGCGCGTCCAGGCCCGCCGTCAGGCGCTGGGCAAGGCCACGAGCCGCCGCTTCGTGCTCGGCCGGGCTCTCGCCGCCGGCCTGGCGGCCGCGGTGGTCCTGAGCGGCGGCGCGTTGACCGTGCAGCATCTGACCGGCCCCAGGCCCCTCGTCACCCAGGCGTTCCGCACGGACGTCGGCCAGCGGTCGACCGTCACCCTGCCGGACGGATCGGTCGTCACCTTGAACACCGACACCGTGGTGCGCACCCGCGCCGATGGCGAGCGCAGGCTGGTCTACCTGGAGAAGGGACAGGCTTATTTCCGCGTGGCCAAGGACCGGCGCCATCCGTTCGTGGTGTCCGCGGCGGGACGCACCGTCACTGCGCTTGGCACTGCGTTCGACGTCCGGGTCGACGCGGGGGCGCTGAAGGTCGTCCTGGTCGAGGGCAAGGTGCGGGTCGAAAGCCCGCCGCTCGTCCAGCCCGCCGGCGGCGAGGCGGCGAAGGATATCCAGGCCACCGAGATGGTCGCCGGCTCCCAGCTCGTCGCGCCCGACGATGCGGAATGGCGCCTGTCGCGGGCCAACACCGTGCGCGAGACGAGCTGGATCCACGGCCAGATCATATTCGACGACGAGCCCCTGGGCGACGTGGTGGCCGAACTGAACCGCTACACCGAACAGAAGATGGTGCTGACCGACGCCGATCTGGCGGCCAAGTCCATAAGCGGAGCCTTCAAGCCCGGCGACATGCGCGGCTTCGCCCGGTCGCTCGAAGCCTATCGCCTGGCTTCCGTGGAGATGGGAGACCACGGCGAAATGCGCCTGGCGCCCTTCCGGTGATGGGATCGAAAAAATCCACTAGGGTATGAGGGAAAAAACGGCTCCCTGGTTCTGAGGGCATGTAAGTCCTAAGATGGAGGGGGGGCCGCAATGGCTGGTCGAAGCAGGAAATCTTATGCGCGCTTGATGTGTGGGGTCGCGGCGACGGCGATGTCCCTATGGTTGAGTACTGCGCAGGCCGAAGAGGCCGTTAAGATCAGTATTGAACCGCAATCCCTGGCCACCGCCCTCTATGAGTTCGCCGGCCAATCTGGGCATCAGGTCCTCTTCACGCCGGAACTCGCCGCGACGAAGGTGACCCGCGGTGTCACCGCCGCGGTCGACCGGCAGGACGCTCTGCGCCAGATACTCCAGGACACGGGCCTGACGTTCCGCCGCGAAGGCGACACCTTCCTCATCCTGCAGCAGGAGGGCGGCGGCGGCCCCCAGGGAGCAAGCGCCGGCGACGTTGATGCCCTCATCGTCACGGCGCAGAAGCGCGAAGAGAACATCCAGGACGTGCCGATCGCGATGTCGGCCTTCAGCCAGGAAGACCTGACCACCCGTCAGGTGGCCGGCGGCCCGGACCTGATCACCCAGGTCCCGAACATGACGTTCACCAAGACCAATTTCGCCAGCTACTCGATCCAGATTCGCGGCATCGGCACCCAGGCGATCTCGGCGACGACGGACGCCGCCGTGGCGGTGGCGTTCAACAACTCCTCGATGATCCGCAACCGCTTCTTCGAACAGGAATTCTACGACCTGGAACGGATCGAGGTGCTGCGTGGCCCGCAAGGCACGCTGTACGGGCGCAACGCGACCGCCGGTGTCGTCAACATCATCAGCGCCAAGCCGAAGTTCCGCTACGAGGCCAAGGCGTCGGCGGACGTGGCCAATTATAACTCCACGCGCTTCGAGGGCATGGTCAACATCCCGCTGGTCGAGGATGCGGTCGCCCTGCGCCTTGCCGGCGCCTGGACTAAGCGCGAGGGCTACGCCACCAACGAGATCACCGGCAACCCGATCGACGGCCGCGACCTGTGGTCGACCAGGGCCTCACTGCGGTTCGAGCCCAATGACCGGATCAGCGCCAACCTGATCTGGGAGCATTTCGAGGAGGACGACGACCGCCTGCGCTCGGGCAAGCAGCTGTGCAATCGCGACGACCGGACCGAAATCGGCGGCATCATGCGCCCCCCGATCACCGGCTACTCGAACCTGTTCAGCCAGGGCTGCCTGCCGGCGTCGCTCTACAGCCCGGATTCGTTCGAGGCCCCCGACGGTTTCTCGCTGCCCTTCTACCATCCGCTCGGCCAGCTCTGGTTGCCGACCATCGACGGCCTGGACCCATACGCGAGCGTTACCCAGTCGCGCGATCTGCGGGTGATCGAGTCCACGGTCGATCCGCAGTATAGGGCCAAGACCGACTTGGCGCAGTTTCAGGTCGATTTCGACATCACGGACGCCCTGACCCTGACGTCGGAGACCCTCTACAGCGTCGATGATCTGTTCTCGATGCAGGACTACAACCGCTTCAACACCACATCCGGGGCTTTCGCGGACAATCCATCCAATGTGACCCGCCAGGGCATCCTGACGCCGGGCCCGAACGGCAACATATTCTGCGACCCGCAGATCGGCTGCGCCGACCGCATGGTCGCCATCGACCTTTCGACGGCCGAGTCCCGCCAGTTCAGCCAGGAGATTCGCCTTTCGTCCGACTACGACGGGAAGTTCAACTTCAGCGTCGGCGGCAATTTCCTGCGCTACGATACGGAAGACAAATACTACGTCTTCATCAATACGCTGACGCTCTATGCCACGCTCGGTAACAATCCCACCGGCATCATCTGGCCGACCTGGCAGGCGGACCCATGGGTTCCAGGCGTGTCGGACAACAGCGGGTGCCTGTACAAGAAGGGGCCTCGTGCGCCGGATTTTGTCATCCCGCAAGGTGTGACAGGTTGTCTTTACATAGACCCCAACCCCATCAGCAGTCTCAATGACAAGGGTCACAACTATTTTCTCAGCAAGAATCCCTACAAGCTGATCTCATATGCGGCCTTCGGCGAAGCCTATTACAATATCACCGACGAACTGAAGCTCACCGCTGGCCTGCGCCTGACTGTGGACAAGAAGGATGCTCCCCGGATTCCAAGCTGGGTGATCGCCTCGAACACTGTCGGCTATCCCACTGCGGAGATCGTCTCTCAGGAATGGCGCGAACCGACCGGGAGGCTGACCCTAGACTGGAAGCCCGACCTGGCCTTCACCGACGAGACGCTGCTCTACGCGTCCTACGCCCACGGCTATAAGGCCGGCGGTGCCAATCCTCCCGCCGCGGGCATCGTCACCTACAGTGCGAGGCCCGGTGGCGAAGCCTACGAGCAGGTCAAGCAATCGGCCACCAAGCCCAAGACCTTCGCCCCGGAATTTATCGACGCCTTCGAGATCGGCGCGAAGAACACCCTTCTGGACGGCCGCCTGACGCTGAACCTCGGCGCCTTCTTCTACGACTACGAAGGCTACCAGATTTCGTACATCGTCGACCGTTCGGCGGTGAACCTGAATTTCGACGCCCAGATCTGGGGGCTCGAACTGGAGGCCGACTGGAAGCCTTTCGACAGCCTGCGACTGGGCGTCAAGGGCGGCTACCAGAACACCCGCGTGGCCGACGGCATGAGGGCCGTCGACGTCATGGACCGCACGGCCGGCAACCCGGACTGGATGGTGGTCAGGCCGTTCCCGTCATACCCGAACAACTGCATCCTGCCGGTCTACACGGGCGCCGGGCGGGGCAATGTGCTGGCGACCACGGGGTTCAAGAACGGCAATCCCGGGCCATGCGAATTCGCATGGGTCATGGGTAACGATCCCGTCACTAACCAGCCTTTCATCCCGGACCATATCTTCCTTCCGAGCCCGAGCGGTACGGGCTATTATTTCCCCAATTATCCCGGCTTCGATCCCACGGCCTATCCCGAAGCCAATAACGGTGAAGGCTTCTACAAGGATCTGGGCGGCAACGAGCTGCCGAACGCGCCGAATTTCACGGGCGCGCTGACCGTCGATTTCACCTTGCCGCTCTCCGATAGCTGGATGGCGACGCTGCACGGCGATCTCCACTACCAGTCGGAATCCTGGGCGCGGATCTTCAACACCGACGGCTACGACAAGCTCAAGGCCCACACCAACGTCAACCTGGCGGCGCTGCTGACCAACGACGACGCGGGCTGGCGCGTCATGGCCTACGTCAAGAACGTCTTCGACCGCGACAGCATCACCGGCGCCTTCCTTAATTCCGACGATACGGGCCTGACCACGAACGTCTTCCTGATGGAGCCGCGCACCTTCGGCCTGCGCGTCACCAAGGACTGGACCGGCGGCGTCTGGTTCGGAGATTTCGGCCAGCGCCGCGAGCCCGGTACGCCCTATCCCTTCACGCTGGAGGTCGGCGGCCAGGCGCAGCGGTTCGACGCCGCGACCGGGCCGGCGGTTCCGGGCTTCATCGACAACTTCTCGTCCCGCCTCGACCCGCGCGGCGACGAAGCTTTCGACCTGGACAACGGCGACGGCCGCGAGATCAAGCTCACCTATGCTCCGGGCGGCGACTGGACGGTCTCCCTCGGCGCGCGGTTCGGCAAGACCAACGGGTCGAACGGCGCCTTCCGGGATGAGCCGGGGGACACGGGCTGCATCGGGATCAAGTATGCTCCGCCCGACTATTGCGCCACCCATCCTGGCGCCGTCTACCAGGCGACGAACTGGTCCCAGTCCGACGTCTATCGGCGCGAGGAATACAAGACGGTCGATTTCTCGGTGGGCCACGATGTCGGGTTCGGCTCGCTCGGCTCGACCTTCAGCGCCGGCCTGCGGTACGTCGAATTGACCGCTCTCCAGGACACGGCCATGTCCGGCATTCCCGAATGGGATGTTCCGAACGGCGCCTACGGCACGCCGGCGGCCCAGATAAAGTTCTACCGCTACAGCCATTCGGCCAGCATCGAGCACGCCTTCGAGGGGGCCGGCCCCACGGTGACGTGGGACGCTTCGAAGAACCTGCTCGGCAACGACGAGTTCGGCCACCTGCTCGTGGACTGGTCCCTCGGCGCGGGCGCCCTCTTCGGAAAGCAGAAGGCCACGATCAAAGGGATGGAGAAGACGGAATATGTAGCTGACGCGAATGCGTCGACCACGGGGACGATGACCACCCAGACCACCCCCGTCAGCACCCAGCGCACGAACTCCGTCACCGTGCCGACCGTCGGCGCGAGCATCGGTCTTTCCTACCAGGTCGACCGCCTGAAGATCGGCGCCGGCTATCGGTGGGAGCGCTACTTCGACGCCATCGACGGCGGCTACGCCAAGGCGGAGGAGCAGGACCGCACCATCGACGGTCCGTACTTCAAGCTCAGCGTCGGCTTCGGCGGCTGAGCGGGGGCAGGCAAATGACGAACAAGATCATCCAGGGGGAAATCATGTCGGCTTCCAATGCGAGAAGCATCCGCAGGCGCGTATCTTTGCTGGCCGGCGGGTCGCTGGCGACCGCCATCGCAGTGCTGTCGGCGGGAGGCGCGGTGCTTGCGCCGACCGCCGCCCGCGCCGACAACGAATGCGGCAATCCGGCGACGAACGCCGCCGCCGCCGACACCTTCCAGTGCACGGACGCCGCGCCCTTCGCCGCCATCACCTATCCATCGACGAGCGGCAACCTGACGCTGCAACTTCAGAACGACGTTACCGTCACGACGGGCGGCATCGTCATCACGCCGACCGGCGCCAACACGGTCACCATCAGCCGCATCGCCGACAGCCCGGCGCTTTCCGGCGACCCGCAGATCACCAGCACGACAGGAGCGGGCATCTCGGTCGTCAGGCCCAGCGGCTTCAACGGCAACATCACCGTCAACCTGAGCGACAACGACGCCACCGACACGCCGATGTCGGTGACGGGCACGACCTACGGCATCCGCCTGATCAACGCCGGGACGGGCGTGACGACCCTGACCACCACCAACGGGACCATCACCGCCACCACCGGCGTGGGGGTTCAGCTCGGCACCGTCGGGACCGGAAATACCACCTTCACCAACGGCTCCACCGTCAGCGGTGCGACGGGGGCGGTCCACTTCACGGGCGCGAACGCCAACCTTGGCAACAACGCCAGCGGTACGATCCTGGGCAAGGTCACCTTCGAGAACACGGGGACCGTCAGGTTCGACAATGCCGGCGTCTGGCGGGCGGAGGGCGTGAGCGACATGGGCGCGGGGGCCAGCGAACTCATCCAGCGCGGCGTGCTGGCCATCGGCGGCGCGACGGAAGGCGCGGCCACGCTTACGTTGTCGAACCTGGAGACTTTGAGCGGAACCGGCCGCATCCTGTTCGGCGCCAACAGCGGCAACACCGCCACCGACGGCGTCGCCA
>CAZOHI010000089.1:0-7277 GCA_964579695.1 uncultured Caulobacter sp.
GAGCCGCGCGGCGCCTCGATGGCGTAGGTGGTGAACCGGGCGCCGTTGGTGATGTTCAGCACATCCACCTGCTCGTGCGGCAGGATGCCCGACGCGTCCAGCAGGTCGCGGTCGATGGCGATCGAGCCCTCGTACTCCAGGTCGGCCTGGGTAACCGTGGCGCGGTGCAGCTTGGCCTTCATCATGGTCAGCAGCATCGTGGTCGAACCTCTCGGTACAAGGATCGCGCGGACCGCCACACACAAGGCCCGCCGGGGGAGGAAGGGGCATATACCTATGAAAGGCCCCGGTTTCAATCGCACTGCAACATGACGCCGCAGGACGCGCCTGCTCGCCTCATACGGGCGAGTGCTTAACAGGCCGCCGCAAATCGCTAAGGATGGCCTCCAGTACGGAGGGGACTAAAGCGTGCGCGGCCGGCGGCCACCAGCCTGGACAGGAGCGATAATCGCCGCCCTGGCGGCCGCCGCGCCGGCGTCCTCCCAGGTCCAGGGGCAGGCGCCGGGGGCGGCGCCCCAGCGCGGGATCGACTGGCAGGCGGCGGTCGCCGCGACCCGCCGGACGGCGAACCAGGGCCCGGCGCTGGCGTCCTCGCTGGACCCCGCCGCCGTCGACCGCACCCGCGCGCCGATCCTGCTGCCGGACGACAAGGCGCTGATGAACGGCGCGCGCCTCTATTCCTTTGGGGACTACTACACCGTCACCGCCGACATGCCCGGCGGCGGCGTGTCGCTGAGCGGGACCACGACCACCGTCACCGCGCCCAAGGCGTTGACCGTCGCTCCGCAGGGCGGGGAGACGCTGGTCGTCCAGCGCACCGTGGACGGGCATCTGGCCAGCTTCGTGCGCTTCGGGGTGCTCTACACCGCCGAGGTGCGCTGCGACGCGCCGTCAGACGAGCGGTGCCGCTCGGAGGCCCTCGTGCGCCAGCTCGTCACCCGCAGCACCGTCGTGGTGCTGGGCAAGGCGGCGCGGCAGGTCGCGGGACTGGGAGGCTAGATGCGGCTGGCGGCCCTGCTCGCGGTGGTGCTGGCCCTGCTGGTCGGCGGCCTCTTCGCCTACAACAGCGGCTGGCTGGACCGCTTCGGCGCCCTGCGCGAGATCGCCGCCGAGATCGACCCCGAGGGCCAGACGGCCCAGGCCCTGCCGCCCGCCGACATCGATATCCCGTCCGAGGAGCCGGTCGGCGACGGCGGCGCCGAGCAGCTTCCAGACGAGGCCCTGCCCGACACGCCGGTCGAGCCCGTGCCGCCGGAGGCCCCGCCCCCGGCCGCCGGGTTCGACCATCATCCGCCGGGGGCGCTGCTGCCGGGCTCGGGGTCCGGCTACCTGGACCGCACGGCGTGGTCGCCGGACATGTGCTTCCCGCTCGAGGAGGCGGCCTACCCCAACAGCCAGGTCTACGGTCCCGGCGGCGGCATGGGCCCGAAGGACAAGCCCAGCCAGTGCGACCCGCTGAACTACTCCCTGCCCTGGCGCGACAACTTCTGCGAGAGCCGGGGCTACGCCAGCCCGACCTGCGCCAACGGCAAGGGCCACCAGGGCCAGGACATCCGCCCGGCGACCTGCAAGAAGGCCGTCCACTGGGCCGTGGCGGCCGAGGACGGCATCGTGACCGACATCGGCAGCTACACCGTCACCCTGACGGGCGCGGCGGCGCCGCACCGGGTCTACCGCTACCTGCACCTGGCGATGTCCGGGCTGGCGGTCAGCGAGGGCATGGCGGTGACCAGAGGCCAGCGGATCGGCAAGGTGTCCAACGACTTCGGCGGCACGCCGACGACCATCCACATGCACTTCGAGATCCGCGCCGGGGTGGCCGGAACGACCACCGACGGCAAGCCGGTGGTGCTGCATACCTTCCTGCCGCCGTACCTGAGCCTGGTGAAGGCGTATGAGCGTAAGCTGGGTGGGCAGGGGTGCGGATAAGCTGAGAGCAGGATGCTCCCCCCTCCGGGGGAGCTGTCGGCGAAGCCGACTGAGGGGGCAAGTACAGTGAAGGCCCCCTACCCCCGCTTCGCGGGTACTTCCCCCCGAGGGGGAAGATCCTAGAGCTTGTACGCCCCGTCGACGATCTTCTGGTGGCTGGCCTTGGTGACCTTCACGTAGGCCTTCTTCTCGGGGCTGCGGAAATAGATCGGGTCCTTGACCTTCGCCGGGTCGAAACCGTCCTCCACGAGGTCGATCTTGCGGTACTTGAACGTCCCCGTCGTCTCGATCTCGGGCTGCAGGCGCACGAACAGCGGCCGGGCGTAGGTCGGCAGTTCGCGGTCGACGTAGGCGTAGAGCGCCTCGATGTCGAACTCCGGCCCCACGACGATGGAGGCCATCCCCGCCTTGCCGTCCAGCTTGCCCACCGGCACGCCGTAGACGTTGACCTCCTTGACGCCCGGCACATGGGCCAGGCGCTCGGCCACCTCGCTGGTCGAGACGTTCTCGCCCTTCCAGCGGAAGGTGTCGCCGATGCGGTCGACGAAATAGTAGTAGCCGTCCTTGTCCTGCTTCATCAGGTCGCCGGTGCGGAACCAGGCGTCGCCGTGCTTGAAGACGTTGCGCAGGACCTTCTTCTCCGACGCGCTCTTGTCGGCGTAGCCGGTGTAGTTGGTGCGCGCGTCGGCGCCCATCAGGCCCACGCATTCGCCCACCTCGTCCGGGCCGCATGGGATGCAGAAGCCGTCAGGGCCGCGCACCGGCTCCTCGCGGTCGAGGTCGAACTTCACCAGCTTGAAGTTGAAGCGCCACGTCAGCCACTTCGGCACCCGGCCGATGGCGCCCGGCTTGCCGTCGAAGTTGAACATCGACACGTTGCCTTCCGTGGCGCCGTAGAACTCCAGCACGAAGGGGATGGCGAAGCGGGGCTGCATCTCCTCCCACACGTCGGGACGCAGGCCGTTGCCGAACGCCTCGCGCAGCTTGTGGCTGCGCTCCAGCGGGTGGTCCGGCTGGTTGATCAGGTAGCGGCACAGCTCGCCGATGTAGACGAACATCGTGCAGTCCTCGGCGACGATGTCGTCCCAGAACTGGCTGGCCGAGAACTTCTTGCGCAGGACCACGCAGCCGCCGTTCAGGATCGCCGCGCCCACGGCGCAGAGCCCGCCGGTGGCGTGGTAGAGCGGCAGGACGATGTAGATGCGGTCCGTCTCGTTGGCACCGGTCGAGCCCGCGAAGCCGCCCATGTAGAGCTGCACCCGCATGTGGGTGACCTTGGCCGCCTTGGGCAGGCCCGTGGTGCCGCTGGTGAAGATGTAGAGGGCGGTGTCCTTGGCGGTGATCTCGCCGCGCGCCGTCTCACGGTCGGGACGGATCGGGCTGCAGCTCTTGAGCGCCTGGCCCATGTCGTGCTGGTCGCCCTCCGCCTTGCCCAGGGTCCACTGCTGGACGTGCCGGGTGAGCTGGCCCTTCACGGCCTCGAAGCAGGGCGAGGTCTCGGCGTCGACGATGCAGTGCAGCGCGCCGGAAACGTTGATGCAGTGGGCCAGCGGCGCGCCGGCCAGGTTGTTGTTGATCAGCGCCGTGATCACCCCGACCTTGCTCAGGCCGTACCAGATGGCGACGTATTCCAGCCGGTTGGGCATGAACAGCGCCACCGTCTGGCCGCGCGTCAGGCCCTGGCCCTTGGCCCAGGAGGCGAAGCGGTTGGCGAGCTGGTCGAACTCCGCATAGGTCAGGGTCTTGCCTTCGAAGGCGAAGGCCGGGCGGTTCGGGTGCTTGTCGACCGACGCCTCGATGTCGTCGCAGGCGAGGTTCTTCGAATCGGGGGCGATGGCCTTGACCCGGCCGAGGGTGCGCAGGGCGCCGCGCATGTATCGAACATCGCGCGCAATGCGAGCCTTGAGCTTCACTTAAACGCCCTCCCCGACGCAACTTTTCCCCAGTGGCGCACGGTTGCGCCGGACGGGCCAGACATCCCCCGCCATCCAACGTTCCGCATGCGTGAACAGGGTTCAGGGGCGGCAAAATGACTCCGTTGTCAATAGCGGCCCACCTTAAGCTTTTGTATGGCGAGGGTTTAGAAATTTCTGAAACAGAACCTGTTGCGGATAGAGAAGCCCATCCTATCTGTTGGTGGTCAGTCAAACACGCCACCTGGAGCATCCGCCATGTCCGCCCCCCGCAACGTCGCCGTCATCGTCGGCAGCCTTCGCAAAGCCTCGCTGAGCCGCAAGGTGGCCCATGCGCTGGCCGAGCTGGCGCCGGACGGCGTGAAGCTGAACATCGTCGAGATCGGCGACCTGCCGCTCTACAACGAGGATGCGGACGCCGACGGCCCGCCTGCCGCCTGGACCCGCTTCCGCCAGGAGGTCGCCGCCGCCGACGCGGTGCTGTTCGTCACGCCCGAGTACAACCGCACCATCCCCGCGCCGCTGAAGAACGCCATCGACGTCGGCTCGCGCCCCTACGGCTCCAGCATCTGGGGCAAGCCGACGGCGATCGTCAGCACCTCGCAAGGGGCCATCGGCGGGTTCGGGGCCAACCACCACCTGCGCCAGGCGCTGGTCTTCCTAGACGCGCCCATCCTCCAGCAGCCCGAGGCCTACCTGGGCGGCACGGGGAGCTATTTCGATGATGAGGGCAAGCTGGTGAAAGAGGATACGAAGGCGCTTCTGGGCAAGTTCATCAGCGCCTTCGCGGCCCACATCGAGAAGAACGCCTAGCCCGGGGCTTCGGCGTCGTGGGGCTCGTGGATATCGAGACGACGTAGAGCTTCCAGGCGCCCTCCACCGGCTGGCGGGCGACCTGGAAGTTCGATCCGGCGCGGACAGGTCGTCGCGAGGGAACTTGCGGAACGCTCGCGAAGCTGGGCCGTTGGACCCTTGCCTCCTCGTACGAAAGGCCCGGCCCATGCCCCTCCGCTCCGCCGCCGCGCTCCTGGCCGCCTGCGCCCTCGCCGCCTGTTCCCCGCCCGCGCAGGAGGCTCCCGCCCAGCCCGCGCCGCCCGCCCAGCCGCCGGCCGCCTTCCCGCCCGTCGAGCCGCCCGCGCCGGGAGCGCCTGGCGGCCTGCCCGACGACCGCACGCCGATCTCCGAGGCCCCGTTCACGCCCCAGAGCGCGCAAGGCGCGGCCAACGTCGTCCAGACCTACTTCGCGCTGATCGAGGGCAGGCAGTACGCCGAGGCCCACGCCCTGCTGGGCGGTTCCGGCGGCATGAGCGCCGCCGACTTCGCCCGCAGCTTCGACAAGTACTACGAATACCACGCCCAGATCGGCGGCCCCGGCGAGATCGAGGGCGCGGCGGGCTCGCTCTACGTCGAGGTGCCGGTAGTGGTCTACGGCCGCCTGAAGACCGGCGAGGAGGTCCACGAGAACGGGACCGCCACCTTGCGCCGCGTCAACGGCGTGGACGGCGCGAGTCCCGAGCAGCTTCGCTGGCATATCGCCCGGCTGGACCTGAAGCCGAGCCCCCGCCCTTAAGGCGCCTCGAAGGCGGGCGCCGCCATCCGGGAAGCCTGGCGGCGCACGTCCGCCGGCCAACCCTGCGTCTGCGCCGCGAACCGCGCGCCGTCGGCTGCGTAGAGCGCCCTCACCGCCTCCTCGAACCCCGCGGCGTTGCCCGCCATGGCGCTCATGAACCGATAGGCCGCGTCCTGCGCCGCCCGGCGCCGGGCCTGGGGCGAGCGGCTGGCCGCCTCGACCAGCTTGCGCAACGCCACCGACGCCCCGCCCGGCTGGGCCGCCAGCCAGTCCCAGTGACGCGGCAGCAGCGTCACCTCCCGAGCCGCGACCCCGAGCTTCGGCCTGCCCGGCCCGCGCGGCGGCGGCGCCAGCCGCGCGGCGACCTCGGCGGGAGAGCCGCGGAAGTCCACGTCCACCGGCCGCCCGTCCGCGTCGTCGAAGATCAGCACTTCTCCGGCCCGCTCGCGCACGGCGGCGGCGACCTCCGCCAGAGGCCCGGAGGCGAGAAGGCGCTCCCCCGCGAAGGCGGTGACGGTCTGGGTGCCGGACATGACGGGCGCTCCTTGCATGGGAGCGGAGTTTTACCCGGATGAAATGGGCGGGTCAATATCATCCGGGTAAAATCAATGCGCGTTCCCGGCGATGATCAGGATGGTCGGCAAGCCGCTAGACCTTCACCTCGATCTCGCTCCCCATTTCCCGGAACTTCTCGCTCATCGCCGCCATCCCCTGCGCGATCTCGTTCGGGGCCATGCCGGCGGTGAACTCGCGCACCTCCTGCGTGATCTTCATCGAGCAGAACTTGGGGCCGCACATCGAGCAGAAGTGGGCCGTCTTGTGGGCTTCCTTCGGCAGGGTCTCGTCGTGGTACTGGCGGGCCGTCTCGGGGTCGAGGCCGAGGTTGAACTGGTCTTCCCAGCGGAACTCGAACCGCGCGCGGCTCAGGGCGTCGTCGTGGGCCTGGGCGGCCGGGTGGCCCTTGGCGAGGTCGGCGGCGTGGGCGGCGATCTTGTAGGCGATGACGCCCTGCTTGACGTCCTCGCGGTCGGGCAACCCCAGGTGCTCCTTCGGCGTGACGTAGCAGAGCATCGCCGTGCCGAACCATCCGATCATGGCGGCCCCGATGGCGCTGGTGATGTGGTCGTAGCCGGGGGCGATGTCGGTGGTGAGCGGGCCGAGGGTGTAGAACGGCGCCTCGCCGCAGGCTTTGAGCTGCTTGTCCATGTTGGCCTTGATCTTGTGCATCGGCACGTGGCCGGGGCCCTCGATCATCACCTGGACGCCGTGCTTCCAGGCGACCTGGGTCAGCTCGCCCAGGGTGTGCAGCTCGGCGAACTGGGCCTCGTCGTTGGCGTCGGCGATGGAGCCGGGACGCAGGCCGTCGCCAAGGCTGAACGACACGTCGTAGGCCCGCATGATCTCGCAGATCTCCTCGAACCGCTCGTAGAGGAAGTTCTCGCGGTGGTGGGCCAGGCACCACTTGGCCATGATCGAGCCGCCGCGCGACACGATCCCCGTCACGCGCTTCGCCGTCAGCGGGATGTAGGGCAGGCGCACGCCCGCGTGGATGGTGAAGTAGTCCACCCCCTGCTCGGCCTGCTCGATCAGGGTGTCGCGGAAGACCTCCCAGCTCAGGTCCTCGGCCACGCCGTTCACCTTCTCCAGCGCCTGGTAGATGGGCACGGTGCCGATGGGCACGGGGCTGTTCCTGATGATCCAGTCGCGGATGTTGTGGATGTTGCGGCCGGTGGACAGGTCCATGACGGTGTCGGCGCCCCACCGGATCGCCCAGACCATCTTGTCGACCTCGTCCGCGACGGTGGAGAGCACGGCCGAGTTGCCGATGTTGGCGTTGATCTTGACCAGGAAGTTGCGGCCGATCG
>CAZOHI010000090.1:0-7184 GCA_964579695.1 uncultured Caulobacter sp.
GCGGAACACCTACATCTATCCGCCCGCGCCCTCTATGCGGATCATTTCCGACATCTTTTCATACACTTCGGCCAACATGCCGAAGTTCAACTCGATCTCTATCTCCGGCTACCACATGCAGGAGGCCGGAGCGACGGCGGACCTGGAGCTGGCCTACACCCTGGCTGACGGGATCGAGTATGTCCGCGCCGGGATCGCCGCCGGAATGAGCGTGGACAAGTTCGCGCCGCGCCTGTCGTTCTTCTGGGCGATCGGCATGAACTACTTCATGGAAGTGGCCAAGATGCGGGCCGCGCGCCTGCTCTGGGCCCGCCTGATGAAGCGCGAGTTCGAGCCGCAGGACAGCCGCTCCCTCTCCCTGCGCACCCACAGCCAGACCTCCGGCTGGTCGCTGGCGGCGCAGGATGTGTTCAACAACGTCGCCCGGACCTGCGTGGAGGCGATGGCGGCGGTGAATGGCCAGACCCAGAGCCTTCACACCAACTCCCTCGACGAAGCCCTTGCCCTGCCTACGGATTTCTCGGCGCGCATCAGCCGCAACACCCAGCTTTTCCTGCAGATGGAAAGCGGCCTGACCCGCACCATCGACCCGTGGGGCGGCAGCTACTACGTCGAGCGCCTGACGCACGACCTCGCCAAGCGGGCCCTGGAGCACATCGAGGAGGTCGAGGCGCTGGGCGGCATGGCCAAGGCCATCGAGCAGGGCCTGCCCAAGCTGCGCATCGAGGAGGCCGCCGCCCGCACCCAGGCGCGGATCGACAGCGGCCGCCAGAGCGTGGTCGGCGTCAACCGCTACAAGCCGGAGGTCGCCGACGACATCCCGGTGCTGAAGGTCGACAACACCGCCGTCCGCGCCGCCCAGATCGACAAGCTGAACCGCCTGAAGGCCGAGCGCGACCCGGCGGAACTGGAACGCGCCCTTCAGGCCCTGGAGGACGGCGCGCGCGGCGACGGCAACCTGCTGGCCCTGGCGGTGGACGCCGCCCGCGCCAAGGCGACGGTGGGCGAAATCAGCTATGCTCTCGAAAAGGTCTTCGGCCGCCACCGCGCCGAGATCCGCTCCATCCAGGGCGTCTACATGTCCGAATCCGGTTCCGACAGCATGGTCGCCAGGGCCAAGGCGATGGTCGAGGCGTTCGAGCAGGCCGACGGCCGCCGCCCGCGCATCCTGATCGCCAAGATGGGCCAGGACGGCCACGACCGCGGCCAGAAGGTGATCGCCACGGCTTTCGCCGACCTCGGCTTCGACGTGGACATCGGCCCGCTGTTCCAGACCCCGGCCGAGGCCGCGCGCCAGGCGGTGGAGAACGACGTCCACGTGGTGGGCGCCTCGTCGCTGGCGGCGGGGCACCTGACGCTGGTGCCGGAGTTGAAGGGCGAACTGACCAGCCAGGGCCGCGACGACATCATGATCGTGGTCGGCGGCGTCATCCCGCCCCAGGACTTCCAGGCCCTGCTCGATGCGGGCGCGGCGGCCATCTTCCCGCCCGGCACGGTGATCGCGGAATCGGCTATCGACCTGCTGGAAAAGCTCAACCGGCAACTCGGCTACGAACAGGTGAAGGCGGCAGAGTAGCTAGCGCACCGCCAGCCGCCGCCCCTTCGGCTTCTTCACCTTCCCCTTGCGCACGATCCCCTCCGGCAGCCCGTGCCGCGCCTCGATATCGGCCTGGAGGGCCTTGGCCGCCATCAGGTGGCCGGGGAACAGCAGGTCGACCGTCCAGCCGACCACGGGCACCGCCGAGGTCGCGCTGTCGGCCGCCAGATAGGCCAGCATCTTCACGAAGGTTCCCGGCGCGGCCTTGGCCTTCACCGCGTTGACGATCAGGAACCCGCCCGCCGCCACGCTGTAGACGGTGTTGGCGCCCGGCACCCAGGACAGCACCCCGTCCAGCCCGATGCCGAACGGCCCAAGGCCGATCACCCGGTCGGAAAGCTTCTTGATGGTGTCCGCCGAGCGCCAGGCGGCGTGGGCGTGTTGCCTGCTCATGGATGGTGAACGTACAGCGCCAAAGCCAGTTCAGGAACACCGCCCCACTTCGGCGGTTGTGGCGCGGGGGCCGCAGGCTCTAAAAGCGGCGCGGATGACGACGCCCGGCCTTTCCGACATCGCCGATCTGGAATCGCGGCTGGTCGCGGGCGACCGCGCCGCCCTGGCGCGCGCCATCACCCTGGTCGAGAGCCGCAGGGCCGACCACCAGGCCGCCGCCCGCGCCCTGCTCGAACGCATCATGCCGCGCACCGGCAAGGCCCAGCGGGTGGGGATCACCGGCGTGCCGGGGGCCGGCAAGTCGACCACCATCGAGGCGCTGGGCTGCAACCTGACTGAGGCCGGCCATCGGGTGGCCGTGCTGGCGGTGGACCCGTCGTCCGGCCGCACCGGCGGCTCGATCCTGGGGGACAAGACGCGGATGGAGCGGCTGGCGATGGACCCCCGCGCCTACATCCGGCCCTCCCCTTCCGGCGGGGCGCTGGGCGGGGTGGCGCGGAAGACCCGCGAGGCCATGCTGCTGTGCGAGGCCGCCGGCTTCGACGTGATCGTCGTGGAGACGGTGGGGGTCGGCCAGTCCGAGACCGTGGTCGCCGAGATGGTCGACATCTTCATGGCCGTGCTGATCCCGGGCGGCGGCGACGAGTTGCAGGGCATCAAGAAGGGCCTGATCGAGATCGCCGACCTGATCCTGATCAACAAGGCCGACGCCGATCCGCCCAAGGCCGAGCGCTCGGCCCGCGACTATCGCGCCGCGCTGCACATCCTGACGCCGAGCTGGCCCGACTGGACGCCACCGGTGCTGACCGCCTCGGGGCTGAACAACACCGGCCTCGACGTGCTGTGGGCCACCGTCGAGCGCCACCGCGAGGTGATGACCGCCAACGGCTGCCGCGCCGCGCGGCGGGCGGACCAGAACGCCCGCTGGATGTGGGCGCAGGTCATCGACCGGCTGGAAACGGCCTTCCGCGGACATGGCGACGTCGCCGCCCTGGCTCCCGACCTGGAGCGGCAGGTGCGCGCGGGCCGGGTCCCGGCCTCGGTCGCCGCCGACCGGCTGCTGGCGGCGTTCGGGCTCTAGGTCTCGGCGGCGAACCGCCTGGCCTGGGCGACCCAGGCGTCGCGCTCGATGCGGCCAAGCAGTTTCAGCGCCTTGTCGGTCTCGGCGACGTCTTCGGCGGTCCAGGCGGCGATGTGCTCGAAGCGGGTCACGCCCCGCTCGGCCAGGGTCGCCGCCAGCTTCGCGCCGATGCCGACCAGGCGGGTAAGGTCGTCCGGCTCGATGACGGGGGCTTCGACCACTTCCTTCACCTCGGCCTCAGCCGCCTGTTCCGCCAGGTCGGCCGCCTTGGCCGGCGCGATGATCAGCGCTTCGAGGTTGGTGGCCGCCCGCCACTGGCTCATCCAGTAGAAGGCCGCGCCCGCCGCCGCCGCGCCCGTGAAGGCGAACCAGAGGGGAGACGCCACGCCGATGGGGAAGGCCAGCGCCTTCTGCGTGTCGATTTCAGAGGGGAACGAAAGCTTGTCCATGTCGCTCTCCGGGCTGTCGGCGGCATGAAAATCCGCCTTGCTGCAATGCAGCATAGCACGAAAGCATCTCGCAAGTGCGAAATCTCGGTTACCGGCCCAGCGGCCAGACCCTGCCCGTTCCGCCGGCCTCGCCCAGGCGCGAAGCGACCCAATCGCACACGTCGGCGAGCGGCGCGGCCAGCCCTGCCGGCGGGCCGGCGATGACCAGCGCGCAACCGTTCATCTTCATCGGATCGGTCAGCGGCCTCAGGCGCACCTCGGCGACCAGCGCGCCGGAAGCCACGTCCTCGACCCGGCGCAGGAAGGCGTCGAAGGTCTCCAGGTCCTTCAACGGCAGCCAGATGGCGACACAGGCCGCGCGGTTGCGGCGCAGGATCGCGGCCTGCGCTTCGGCCGCCCTCTCGTAGTCGTCCGGCCGCTCGAACGGCGGATCGATGAGGACCAGCAGCCTGCCCGGCCCGGCCTGCTCCGCCGCCGTCCGGTAGCCGTCGGCCTTCAGCGCCCTGGCGTTCGGCCAGGGCTTGAGAGTCTGTTCCAGCAGAGCGTGGTCGTCGGGCCGCAGTTCGCAGGCCACAAAGCGGTCGGACTTGCGCAGCGCGGCGCCGACCAGGGCGGGCGAGCCGGGATAAAGCCCGCGCGCCATCGCCTTCACCGCCTGCTTGAGCGGGACCAGCGCCGCCGGCGCATCGGCGTCGGCCATCAGCCGCGCGATCCCGGCCGCCGCCTCGCCCGACCGCCGCGCCATCTCGCCGGACAGGTCGTAGGCGCCCGCCCCGGCATGGGTGTCGATCACGTTCAGCGGCGCGCGGTCGGCGGTCATCTCGCGCAGCATCAGCGTCAGCGCGCCGTGCTTGACGATGTCGGCGAAATTCCCGGCGTGGAAGGCGTGGCGATAGTTCATGGCAACCTTGGCGGTTCCTATCACGTTGCGCCGGGCATGGCTGGCCTCTCCTACGTCGACGACCGCGATCCGGGGATCACCCGCAAGGCCGCGCGGGGCGGGTTCGCCTACGCCATGGGCGGGAAGGCCGTGCGCGATCCGCAGACGGCGGAGCGCATCCGCAAGCTGGCCATTCCGCCCGCCTGGACCGACGTGTGGATCTGTCCCGATCCGATGGGCCATATCCAGGCGACCGGCCGCGACGCAAAGGGGCGCAAGCAGTACCGCTATCACGCCGACTGGCGCGCCCTGCGCGACGGCGACAAGTATGAGCGCCTGGCCGCCTTCGGCCGCGCCCTGCCGAAGCTGCGGCGGCGGGTCGAGGCCGACCTCGCCCTTCGCGGCCTGCCGCGCGAGAAGGTGCTGGCCGCCGTCGTCCGCCTGTTGGAGATGACCCTGATCCGGGTCGGAAACGACGAATACGCCAAGCAGAACAAGAGCTTCGGCCTGACCACCATGCGCAAGCGCCACCTGCGGCTGAGCGGGGCCGAGGGCGTGTTCGAGTTCCGCGGCAAGAGCGGCAAGGTCCATCGCACCGGCTTTCGCGACCGGCGGCTGGTGCGGATCGTCCGCGCCTGCCAGGATCTGCCGGGCCAGCGCTTGTTCCAGTACCGCGACGAGGACGCCGTTGTGCAGGCCATCAGTTCGTCGGACATCAACGCCTATATCCGCGAGGCGATGGGCGAGGACTTCTCGGCCAAGGATTTCCGCACCTGGGCCGGCACGCTGAACGCCGCCCGCGCCCTGGTCATGCAGCCACCGCCGCAGAGCGCCACGGCGGCCAAGGCCTCGCTGGTGCTGTGCGTGAAGGCGGTGTCGGGCCTGCTCGGCAACACCCCGGCGGTCTGCCGTTCGGCCTACATCCACCCGGCGGTGATCGAGGCGTTCGAGACCGGGACCCTGGCCGAGCGATTCGGCCGCTCAGCCCAGGCCGGCGAGCCCGCCCTGCTCCGCTTCCTGGACGGGGCCGCCTGACCGTTCGATCTGGTCGAAGCCGCACTGGCGCGGCGCCTTGTCCGGCCGCCAGCGCACCAGCTTCGTCCCGTGCCGGAAACGCCGGCCGGTGACCTGGTCGTAGCGGACCTCGACGACCAGCTCGGGCCTGAGCGGCGTCCATTCCGCCGTCCGCTCCGTCGTCCACCGGCTCGGCCCGCCCGGCGCCTTGCCGGTGAACCCCGGGCCGCCGGCCAGCGCCTCCAGCCGCAGGGTCAGGCCGGGCCGTTCGGCGTCGGTGATGGTGGAGGTGAAGCCCACATGGTCCAGCCGCCCGGCCTCGTCGTAGAGCCCGAGCAGCAGGGAGGCGACGTAAGGGCTGTCGGTCTCATGGCGAAAGCCGCCGACTACGCAGTCGGCGGTGTGCAGCCGCTTGACCTTCAGCATCGCCCGCTCGCCGGAGACGTAGGGGCCGAGCGGCTTGGCGATCACCCCGTCGAGCGCCCCGCCCGTTCGCTCCAGCCAGCGCCGCGCCTCGGCCAGGTCGCGCGTGAAGGGCGTGAGGCGCAGCGACGGTCCGAGGGCGAAGGCCTCCAGCGCCGCGCGGCGCACGCCGAGCGGCGCGCCGGTCAGGACCTCGTCGTCCGGCCCGAGCAGGCAGTCGAACAGGACCAGGACGGCGGGAGTCTCGGCCGCCAGCCTGCGGATGCGGCTCTCGGCCGGGTGCAGGCGCATCTGCAGGGCGTCGAAGCCGCGCCCCTCGATGACCAGTTCGCCGTCGAGCACGAATCGCCGCGCCGGCAGCGCCAGCAAGCTTTCGACCATCTCCGGGAAGTATCGGGCCAGCGGCTTACCTGACTTGGCCCGCAGCTCGACTTCGTGCCCGTCGCGAAAAGCCAGGCACCGGAAGCCGTCCCACTTGGGCTCGAACTGCCAGGTCCCGTCCGCTGGCAGCTCGGCGGCGCGCCTGGCCTCCATCGGCGCGAAGCTGGTCGGGATCGGCAGGTCCATGTCCAGCCAACGGCCCGGCCGCGTCCACGTTCCGCGCAAACGAAAACGGCCTCCCGCAAGGGAGGCCGTTTCGAGAACTTGGGTGCGGGAGCAGGATTTGAACCTGCGACCTTCAGGTTATGAGCCTGACGAGCTACCGGACTGCTCCATCCCGCGGCAATTCGAGCCCGAGAGATGCCGAGTATGGCATCGTGAGGGAAGGGTCAGTATCGGACGTGCATCCCTTCGGCGGACCTGGCGGCGACCTACTCTCCCGCGCCTTGAGACGAAGTACCATCGGCCCTGGAGGACTTAACGACCGAGTTCGGAATGGGATCGGGTGGGGAACCTCCGGCATAGCCACCAGGTCGGCGGAAGGGATGCAAATTGTGAGAAGACATCATCATCTAGCGCCAAATACAGGCGTACATGAGTTCAACTAAGAACGATCAAGCCGATCGAGCGATTAGTACCAGTAAGCTACATGCCTCGCGGCACTTCCACACCTGGCCTATCAACGTGGTGGTCTACCACGGCTCTCGGCGAAGCCTTGTTTTGAGGTTAGTTTCCCGCTTAGATGCTTTCAGCGGTTATCTATTCCACACTTAGCTACCCTGCTGCGCGGCTGGCGCCACGACAGGTCCACCAGAGGTGTGTCCATCCCGGTCCTCTCGTACTAGGGACAGATCCTCTCAAGCTTCGTACACCCACGGCAGATAGGGACCAAACTGTCTCACGACGTTCTGAACCCAGCTCACGTACCACTTTAATCGGCGAACAGCCGAACCCTTGGGACCTGCT
>CAZOHI010000091.1:0-6749 GCA_964579695.1 uncultured Caulobacter sp.
CCGCCGCCGAGGATGATGGCCTTCCTGCGCTCCGACGGCTCGCTCTCGCACTCGGGAAGCTGGCCGAGCGCGCCGGTCTCGTACGTCGAGTACATGTAGGGCGTGTCGGCCCGGAACTCGCCCGCGCAGGTGTCGATGCGCTTGAAGACGGGGCGCACGCCGTGGGCCCGGCGCTGCTCGCGCACCTCGGCCTCGGTGGTGTTGGTCAGGGCTGCGAGACGGGCGTCGGAGAAGCCCTGCGCCTTCAGGGCGCGGAACTCGGCGGCCGTGGCGGGCAGGCCGTTCGCGGCGATCTTCGCCTCCTCGGCCACGATCTCGGCGATCTGGCGCAGGAACCACGGCTCGTAGGAACAGGCCGCCGCGACCTCCTCGACGCTCAGGCCGTGGCGGAAGGCCTGGGCGATGACGCGCAGGCGGTCGGGGGTGGGCGTGCCGAGCGCGCGGGCGACCGCGCCGCGCCCGCTGTCGGGGTCGTCGGCGCCGGGGATTTCCACCTCGTCCAGGCCGCTGAGGCCCGTCTCCAGCCCGCGCAGGGCCTTCTGCAGGCTTTCCTTGAACGTCCGGCCGATGGCCATCACCTCGCCGACCGACTTCATCGAGGTGGTCAGGTAGGGCTCGGCGCCGGGATATTTCTCGAACGCGAAGCGCGGGATCTTGGTGACGACGTAGTCGATGGTCGGCTCGAACGACGCCGGGGTCGCGCCCGTGATGTCGTTCATCAGCTCGTCGAGCGTGTAGCCGACCGCCAGCCGGGCGGCGACCTTGGCGATGGGGAAGCCCGTCGCCTTCGACGCCAGCGCCGAGGAGCGCGACACGCGCGGGTTCATCTCGATGACCACCATGCGCCCGTCGGCCGGATTGACCGCGAACTGCACGTTGGAGCCGCCCGTCTCGACGCCGATCTCGCGCAGCACCGCGATGCTGGCCGAGCGCATCCACTGGTATTCCTTGTCGGTCAGCGTCAGCGCCGGGGCGACGGTGATCGAGTCGCCCGTATGGACGCCCATCGGGTCGATGTTCTCGATGGAGCAGACGATGATGCAGTTGTCCGCCTTGTCGCGGACGACCTCCATCTCATACTCCTTCCACCCCAGCACGCTCTCCTCGATGAGGACCTCGGTGGTCGGCGACAGGTCGAGGCCGCGCAGGACGATCTCCTCGAACTCCTCGCGGTTGTAGGCGATGCCGCCGCCGGTGCCCGCCAGGGTGAAGGACGGGCGGATGATGGCGGGCAGGCCGACGAACTCCAGCCCCTCCAGCGCTTCCTCCATCGAGTGGGCGGCTCTGCTGCGGGGGCTTTCCAGCCCCAGCTTGTCCATGGCGTCGCGGAACTTCTGGCGGTCCTCGGCCTTGTCGATGACGTCCGCCCGGGCCCCGATCATCTCGACGCCGAACTTCTCCAGCACCCCCATGCTCTCCAGCGACAGGGCGGTGTTCAGCGCCGTCTGGCCGCCCATGGTCGGCAGCAGGGCGTCGGGGCGCTCCTTCTCGATGATCTTGGCGACCATCTCCGGGGTGATCGGCTCGATGTAGGTCGCGTCCGCCACGTCCGGGTCGGTCATGATGGTCGCGGGGTTCGAGTTGACCAGGACGATCCGGTAGCCCTCGGCCCTCAGCGCCTTGCACGCCTGCACGCCCGAATAGTCGAACTCGCACGCCTGGCCGATGACGATCGGGCCGGCGCCGATGATGAGGATCGAGGAGATGTCGGTGCGTTTGGGCATGTCCACTCGCGCGCAAGGGCCGGGCGCACGCCTTCAGGCGCGCCCGCCCCCGGTCAAATTGCAGGTCAAGCGGCTCGTTTAGAGAGGGAGTCGGGCGTGCGCAAGCGCCTTGCGCGCAGGCAGGGCGGCGGCCCATCGTAGGCGCCTGTCACGGGGAGGCTTTCCATGAAACCCATCGCCGCCGCGCTGGCCCTGGCGCTCGTCTCGGGCGCCGCCGCCGCCCAGCCCATCGCGACTACCGCCGTCACCAACACCGGCCAGCCCATCGTGCTGCCGCAAGGCCCGGTGCAGGTCTCGGCCCAGATCGTGACCATCCCGGCGGGCTCGGCCCTGCCGGTCCACAAGCATCCCTATCCGCGCTACGGCTACGTCCAGCAGGGCCGGGTGCGGGTGATCAACAGCGACACCGGCGAGGCGGTCGAGTTCGGCCCCGGCGACTTCATCGTCGAATCCCTCGGCCAGTGGCACACAGGGCTGGCGCTGGGCGAAGAGGACGTGAAGCTGCTGGTCATCGACCAGTCCGAGCCCGGCCACGGCAACGTGGTGCTAAAGGATTGAGCAACTGCCCGAATTCGGGTCATCGCCTAAAAATCGAGCACACTTTTCAAGTCGAAATGCCTAATTTATAGCTCCCCAAAGTCGGGCTTTGGGGGAGGCGTTTTCGATGATTGATTCCACGCGGCGCGGCGGCGCCGTCGTGCTGGCGCTCGCCGCGCTGGCGCTGCCGGGGGCGGCCCTGGCGCAGGGCGCGGCCGACACCGGCGACACGGCCTGGGTGCTGTCGGCCACGGCGCTGGTGCTGTTCATGACCCTGCCGGGGCTGGCGCTGTTCTACGCCGGGCTGGTGCGGGTGAAGAACACCCTGTCGGTGATGATGCACTGCACGGCCATCGCCTGCCTGGCCTCGGTGCTGTGGCTGGCCTGCGGCTATTCGCTGGTCTTCGATCCCGGCAACCCGCTGATCGGGGGGCTGTCCAAGGCCTTCATGGCCGGGGTGGGGCGCGACTCGGTGTCGGGCACGCTGCCGGAAAGCGTCTTCTTCATGTTCCAGATGACCTTCGCCGTGATCACCCCGGCCCTGATCGTCGGCGCCTATGTGGAGCGCATCAGGTTCGGCGCGGTGATGCTGTTCTCGGGGCTGTGGCTGCTGCTGGTCTATGCGCCCGTGGCCCACTGGCTGTGGGGCGGCGGCTGGCTGGCCCGGATGGGGGCGCTGGACTTCGCCGGCGGCCTCGTCGTCCACGCCACGGCGGGGATCAGCGCCCTGTTGCTGGCCAAGCTGCTCGGCCCGCGCGACGGCTTTCCGAAGGACCTTCGCCCGCCGCACAACCCCGGCATGACCATGATCGGCGCCGGGATGCTGTGGGTCGGCTGGTACGGCTTCAACGGCGGCTCGGCCGTGGCGGCCAACGGCACGGCGGGCATGGCGATCACCGCCACCCACCTGTCGGCGGCGACGGCGGGCCTCGTCTGGGCCCTGCTGGAGCAATGGAAGTTCAAGCGGCCCAGCATGATCGGCCTCGTCACGGGCGTCATCGCGGGCCTGGCGACCGTCACCCCGGCCTCCGGCTACGTCGGCCCGGTCGGCGGCCTGATCCTGGGGGCGACGGGGAGCCTCGTCTGCTTCCTGGCCGTGGACTTCGTGAAGCACAGGATCAGGATCGACGACTCGCTGGACGTCTTCGCGGTCCACGGCGTCGGCGGCATCCTGGGCACGCTGCTGGTCGCCGTGCTGGCCAGCGAGGCGCTCGGCGGCGTCGGCTATGCCGAGGGCAAGGACATGGTGTCGCAACTCGGCGTGCAGGCGCTGGGTGTGGTGACCGTGGTCGTGTGGTCGGCCGTCGCCTCGCTGGTCATCGCCCTGGCCTGCAAGCCGCTGACCGGCCTCAGGGCCAGCGATACCGAGATCGAGGACGGGCTGGACCTGACCCAGCACGGCGAGCGGGCCTATACGCCCTGAAAGCCACAACCTGCGGAAACCCGCCGCCGCGCCGTCACCCCTGGGTCGCAAGAGGGTGACGGCCGGCGAAATTGGCGCCCATACTGGCGCCATAAAGGAGCGCACGCCAAAGGCGGCGTTCCACGGGGACCGAGACCAGGGAGTGGATCGATGGCGATGCTCATCGACAATGCGCCGGCTATTACCGACGACGACCTTCAGACATTGCTGGCCAAGGCGCGCCGCATCGGCCGCATGGGGGATAGCCGCCAGAAGGAAGCCGCCGCCGAGTTGCTGCCCGCCGTCCAGGAGCTTATCGACGCCCGCCAGACCATGAAGCGCGACGTCATCGAGGCCCGCCGCGCCGCGGCGCGGCGGCGGCTGCACTAGCCGCTAGCGCCCCGCGTCCATCAGGCCGGCGAAGCGCTCGAAGAGGTAGAGGGAATCGGTCGGCCCCGGGCTCGCCTCCGGGTGGTGCTGGACCGAGAACACCGGCCGGTCCTTCAGCGCGATCCCGGCGTTGGTGCCGTCGAACAGCGACACATGCGTCTCCACCACCGGCTCGGGCAGGCTGTCGCGGTCCACGGTGAAACCGTGGTTCATCGACACGATCTCGACCTTGCCGGTGGTCAGGTCCTTCACCGGGTGGTTCGCGCCGTGGTGGCCCTGCTCCATCTTCACCGTCCTGGCGCCCAGGGCCAGGGCCAGCATCTGGTGGCCGAGGCAGATGCCGAACACCGGCTTGCCGCTGTCGACCAGCTTGCGGATCTCCGGGGCCGCGTACTGCCCCGTCGCCGCCGGGTCGCCGGGGCCGTTCGACAGCAGCACGCCGTCGGGGTTGCGGGCCAGGACCTCCGCGGCCGTCGTGCCCGCCGGGACCACCGTCACCCGCGCCCCGATGGAGGCCAGCGAGCGCAGGATGTTGCGCTTGACGCCGTAGTCCATGACCACGACCTCGTACTTCGGCTTGCCGAGCTTGCCGAGCTTGCCGAGCTTGCCGAGCTTGGCGTAGCCGTCCGGCCAGGCCCACAGGCCCTCGTCCCAGGTGAAGGGCTGGAGGCAGGTCGCGTCCTTGGCGAGGTCGAGGCCGACGATGCCGCTCCACTCGCGCGCCCTGGCCTTCAGGGCGTCGAGGTCGAACTCGCCGGTGGGCGAGTGGGCGATGACGCCGTGCGGCATGCCGTTCTCGCGGATGGCGCGGGTCAGGGCGCGGGTGTCGATGCCGGCCAGCCCCACCACGCCGCGCCGCTTCATCCAGCCGTCGAGGTCGGCGCCCGAGCGCCAGTTGGCCGAGGCGGTCGGCACGTCGCGGAAGATCGCCCCGCGCGCCGCCGTCTCGCTGGAGCCGCTGACCTGCTCGACGTCCTCGGTGTTGGTCCCGACGTTGCCGATGTGGGGGAAGGTGAAGGCCACGATCTGGGCCATGTAGGAGGGGTCCGTCAGGATCTCCTGGTAGCCGGTCATGGCGGTGTTGAAGCAGACCTCGCCCACAGCCTCGGCCGCCGCGCCCACGCCGACGCCGGACAGGACCGTCCCGTCGGCGAGCACCAGGACGCCAGTGGCGCCGGGAATCGTTTCCTTGGACATCGGCGCCTCCTGGGTGGACAAACGGCCGCGTAGGTAGTGACTGGGGGCGCCCGGGTCAACGCGCGATTTGGGCCGAGGTCGTCTTCAGGCGCCCCACCGCCAGCCCCGCGACGCCGAGCAAGGCCGCCGCCAGCCCGACGAAGATGGCGGCGAACTTCACCAGCGTGACGTAGTAGGTGGCGCAGACCAGCGTGGGGTCGACGCCGACGAACAGCATCCGCGCTTCCGAGGCGTTCTCGAACACGTCCAGGCCCGCGCCGATGAGCGGGGCGAAGGCCGCCGCCGTGAGGATGCGCCGCAACGTGCCCGACGGCGCGAACGCCTCCCGCGCCGCCAGGGTCCCGTAGAACAGCGCGAACCCGTAGGCGGGCATGTAGAGGAAGTCGAGGCCCAGAAGGAAGGCCATCTCGTCGTCCACGCCCGCCGCCCGCCAGGCGCCGAGGATCGCCTCGACCTCGGCCGCCGTCTTCGAGAACTCCAGGTCGAGGACGCCGACCCCGCTGGCCGCCTTCACGCGGGCGTCGACGTAGCCCAGCACAGCCATGACCACGAAGGTCAGCAGCGTGGTCCAGCCCCAGCGGGCCTTGAGCGCCTTGATGTCCACGATGTCCTCCCCTGCCGTCGCACAAAGCTGTAGGGGAGGGACATGCGCATAACAACGGTCGGCCTCGACGCCGACGACACGCTCTGGCACACCGAGACCCTGTTCCGCCTGACCCACAAGCGGCTGGCCGACCTGCTTCGTCCCTACGCCGGCGAGGCGGTTCTGGAGGCGCGGCTCGCCGAGACGGAGGTGCGCAACCTTCGCCTCTACGGCTATGGGGTGAAGGGCTTCACCCTGTCGATGATCGAGACGGCCATCGAGATCACCGGCGGCGAGGTGGAAAGCCGCGTCATCAGCGAGATCCTCGCCGCCGGGCGCGAGATGCTGAACGAGCCGGTCGAGCCGTTGCCGGGCGTGGAGAAGGCGCTGGCCGAGCTGTCCGAACGCTACCGCCTCGTCCTCGTCACCAAGGGCGACCTGCTGCACCAGGAGCAGAAGCTGGCGGCCTCGGGCCTGGGCGACCTGTTCGCCGCCGTCGAGATCGTCAGCGAGAAGGACCCCGCAACCTACGCCCGTGTCTTCACCCGCCACGGCGAGGGGCCGGAGAAGTCGGCGATGGCGGGCAACTCGGTGCGCTCGGACGTGCTGCCGGCGCTGGAGGCCGGGGCGTTCGCGGCGCTGATCCCCTATCCGCTGGTCTGGGCGCACGAGGCCGCCGAGGCGCCGGAAGGCCATCCCCGATTCGCCATGCTAGGCTCGATCGCCGAACTGCCGGGGTGGCTGGATCGAGTGGGGGAGTCTCCTGAATGAAGCGTCTGGCCCTTTCGGTTTGCGCCCTGGCCCTGGCCTCCTGCGCCACCCCGGCGCCGGTCTCCGGTCCGGCGGCCGAGGCGCCCGCGCCGCAGGAGGCGTTCGACTACGACATCGTCATCCGCGGCGGGACGATCTACGACGG
>CAZOHI010000092.1:0-6705 GCA_964579695.1 uncultured Caulobacter sp.
TGGACCTTCGCGCCCTGGGCCGCGCCCCTCAGCCCCGGCGTCACCAGGATGTGGTCGAGCCGCAGCCCTCGGTTCGAGGCGCGGAAGTCCAGCGCCCGGTAGCTCCACCACGAGAACAGCTTCTGCGTCTCCGGGACCCATTCGCGCGGCAGGTCGATGAAACCGAGCGAGGCCTTCATCGCCTCGAACGCCTCGATCTCGGCCGGGGTGTGGCTGACGACCTTGGACATGTAGCGGTGGTTCCAGACGTCGTGCTCGCCCGGCGCCACGTTCAGGTCGCCGGTCACCACCAGCGGGTCCTTCGGATCGCGTGAGGAAAGCTCGCGGGTCAGGGTCTCGTAGAAGTCGAGCTTGTGGTCGAACTTCGGGTTCAGCGCCCGGTCGGGCACGTCGCCGCCCGCCGGGATGTAGAAGTTCTGGATCTCGATCCCCGCCACCTTGGCCGACACGCAACGGGCGTGGCCCTCGCGGCAGGCGTTCAGCTTCGGCGCGTCCTCGATGGGCAGGCGCGAGGCGATGGCGACGCCGTGCCAGCCCTTCTGGCCCGCGATGCGGATATGCGGGAAACCCAGGTCCTCGAACGCCCGGCGGGGGAATTCCCCCTCCTGGCACTTGATCTCCTGCAGGCAGATGACGTCGGGCGCCGCCTCGTCCACGAAGCGGCCGACATGATGCGTGCGCGGGCGCACGGAGTTGATGTTCCAGGTGGCGATACGAAGGCGCATTCGGGGGTGCTTAGAGAAGAAAACGCCCGGATGCGAGACCGCATCCGGGCGATTGAAAGTTGTCTCTCATGCCGCCGCCGGGAGGGGATAGATCCGGCTCGGTTGCGAGGCGCCGAACAGCGCCATCGCCATGCGTTGCATAATTGTCCCAGGCTTACAGGAAAGTCAATATGAAATGATTGTTCCGCTTGCCTGTGGCGCGAATGCTACATCTTGCCGCTTCGCTGGGGGCGCGGATCGCGCATCACGAAGAGGGCCGGATCAATGGAGGCGGCCGCCAGCGAGGTCAGCCGCACCCGGGTCGCCGAGCCCTGCGCGTCCGTCACCGTCCAGCCCAGCAGGCTCATCGGATTGTCGGCGAAGGACAGCTCGATCTGGCCGCGCGTCTTCTTGGCCCCGTCGCGGGCGGTGATGGCGAAGCCGCCCTCGCGGCGCTGGACGCGGGTGACCTGCACGCCCTTGTCCAGCCGCACCTCGCGGGCCAGGAACAGGGCCAGCGGCGTGGCCGACAGCGGATAGCGGTCGAAGGTCTTCAGCCGCTTGTCGGCGACCGACACATGGGCGCCGTCCGACACCACCGTCAGGCCCGACGGCGGGTCGTAGGCGAAGCGGGCCTTGCCCGGCCGTTGCAGGTAGATGACGCCCTGGCTGACCCGGCCGCGGTTGTCGGTCTGCACGAAGCGGCCCTTGACCGACTTCATCGACTGCAGCTCGGCGACGGCGCGGTCGACCAGCGCCTGGTCCTCCGCGCTCAGGGCGAGCGCGGGCAGCGGCAGGGCGAAGGCGGCGCCCGCGATCAGGGCGGTTCTGCGGGTCAGAAGGCTCATGTCGGTTCCTTGGGCCCCGGAAGCGGCGATTGTTAGGCCGGCGGCGGCCCGGCCAGGATCTCGCGCTTGCCGGCATGGTTGGCGGCTCCGACAACGCCCTCCCGTTCCATGCGTTCCATCAGCGAGGCGGCGCGGTTGTAGCCGATCTGCAGGCGCCGCTGGATGTAGCTGGTCGAGGCCTTGCGGTCGCGGGTGACCACCGCCACGGCGTGGTCGTAGAGGTCGTTGGCCCCGCCCTCGCCGCCGAACGCGCCCTCGATGTCGCCGCCTTCCTCGTCCTCTTCGCCGCCGGCCGTGACCTCCTCCAGGTACTGCGGCGCGCCCTGCTCGCGCAGGAACTTGGCGACGGTCTCGACCTCGCCGTCGCTGACGAACGGCCCGTGCAGGCGGGTCACGCGCCCGCCGCCCGCCATGTAGAGCATGTCGCCCTGACCCAGGAGCTGCTCGGCGCCCTGCTCGCCAAGGATGGTGCGGGCGTCGATCTTGGAGGTGACCTGGAAGCTGATCCGGGTCGGGAAGTTGGCCTTGATGGTGCCGGTGATGACGTCGACCGACGGCCGCTGGGTGGCCATCACCACGTGGATGCCCGCCGCCCGCGCCATCTGGGCCAGCCGCTGGACCGCGCCCTCGATGTCCTTGCCCGCCACCATCATCAGGTCGGCGACCTCGTCGATGACGACGACGAGGTAAGGCATCGGGTCGGGCCTGATCTTCTCGCTCTCGTAGATCGGGCGGCCCGCCTCGTCGAAGCCGGTCTGCACCGTGCGTTCGAAATGCTCGCCCTTGGCGGCGGCCTCGGCCACGCGCTCGTTGTAGCCCGCCACGTTGCGTACGCCGATCTTCGACATGCGGCGATAGCGGTCCTCCATCTCCCGCACGGTCCACTTCAGCGCCACGATGGCCTTCTTCGGCTCGGTGACGACGGGGGCCAGCAGGTGCGGGATGCCGTCGTAGACCGACAGCTCCAGCATCTTCGGGTCGATCATGATGAACCGGCACTTGTCGGGCGGCAGCCGGTAGAGGATCGACAGGATCATGGCGTTGACCCCGACCGACTTGCCCGAGCCGGTGGTGCCCGCGATCAGCAGGTGGGGCATCTTGGCGAGGTCGGCGATGTAGGGCTCGCCGCCGATGGTCTCGCCCAAGGCCATCGGCAGGGTCTGGGACGCCTTCTCGTAGTCGGCGCTGGCCAGCAGGTCGCGCAGGTACACCGTCTCGCGCCGGGCGTTGGGCAGCTCGATGCCGATGGCGTTGCGGCCCGAGACGACCGAGACCCGGCAGGCCGCAACGCTCATCGAGCGGGCGACGTCGTCGGCCAGGGCCACGACGCGGGCGTGCTTCACCCCGGGGGCCGGGACCAGTTCATAGAGGGTGACGACCGGGCCCGGCCTGATCTGGTCGATCTGGCCCCGGACCCCGAACTCGGCCAGCACGCTCTCCAGCAGCCGGGCGTTCTGGCGCAGGGAGCCCTCGTCGAACGAGGCGGCCCTGGGCTTGGGCTTGGCCAGCATGCCCAGCTCCGGGAGCCTGAAGCCGCCGGACTGGACGAAGTCGAAGGTCTTCTGCTTCTCGCGGGCGTCGCGGCTGGATTCCTTCGGCGTGGGCTTGGGTTGGCGGATGGCGAGGGGGCGGGGCTCCTCCTCCTCCGGCTCGACGGCTTCCGGCTCCGGGCGGGCGGCGGGCTCGGGCCTGGACTGGCGCGCGACCTTGGGAGCCCTCGGCGCGGGGCGGGCGGGCTCGGGCTCGCGGCGGGCGAAGGCCGTGGCCAGCCAGTCGCTCCAGGCCCGCGCGTCGATCTCGCGCACGCCCAGCGCATAGGCCAGCGCCACGGCGCCCCCGGCCCCAAGGATGACGGCGGCGATGATCGCCCCGCCCGGAATGCCCGCGTAGGCGAAGATCCCCGCCAGCGCGCCCAGCAGCCCGTCGCCCCAGAACCCGCCCAGTCCCCGAGCCAGCGGCCAGGCGGCGGGCGGAGGGGTGGCGGCCAGCAGTCCGGCGATGGCGACGAGGCCCAGCGTCCCGACCAGGGCGCGCCTGCGGGCGCCCATGCGGCTTTCGTCGGGATGGCGGTCGGCGACCCGGCCGACGCCGAACACCACCATCAGCAGGGCGGCGGCCCAGGCGGCCAGCCCCAGCGACTGCACGAAGAGGTCGGCGACCACCGCCCCGCCCGCGCCGAGCGCATTGGTCGGAGCCAGGGGCGTTGCGGCGTTCAGGCTGGGGTCGGCGGCGTTGTAGGTGGCGAAGGCCAGCACCATGGCCAGCCCGGCGGCCGCCAGCATCCCGCCCCTAAAGCGCGCGCTCGCCGGGCGGGTCCAGCCGTAGCGGACCAGCTCCATCACCATCGCCGGGCCCGACCGCCGCGCCGCCCTCGCCATGCCTTTCGCCCCTCACGGAATCCTGAACCCCCACTCCTGACGCAAGAGGGTTAAGGGGCGTTTACCGATGGGCGGACTTCCCCCGCGCCCGGCGGCGAGGCATACCGACGCCATGGCACACGATGCGGACGTCATCATCGCCGGGGCGGGCATGGCCGGGGCGACCCTGGCGCTGTCGCTGGCCAGCGGCGGGCTGAAGCCGCTGCTCGTCGACCCGATGCCCTTCGACGCCCAGCTGGAGCCGACGTTCGACGGCCGCTCCTCGGCGGTGGCCTTCTCGTCCTTCCGGCAATGGCGGGCGGTGGGGGCGGCCCACCTGCTGGAGCCCCACGCCCAGCGGATGGACCACATCCTCGTCACCGACGGGCGCTCGCCGGGGGCCTCGACGGGCCCGGCCTCGCCCTTCTTCCTGCACTTCGACGCCGCCGAGATCGCTGGCCGCTGCGACGGCGAGCCCCTCGGCTACATGCTGGAGAACCGCCACATCCGCGCCGGGCTGGCGCAGGCGATCACCGAGCGCGGCGTCGAGGTCCTGGCCCCCGCCCGCGTGGCGAGGGCCGAGGCCCTGCCCGGCCATGCCGCCGTGACGCTGGAAGGCGGCCGGGTCCTGACCGCGCCGGTGGTCGTCGGCGCCGAGGGCCGGGGCTCGGTCGTGCGGCGCGAGGCGAAGATCGGCACGGTCGGCTGGGACTATCCCCAGGCCGGGGTGGTGGCCACCGTCCGCATGGCGCGCCCGCACGGCGGCGTGGCGCACGAGTATTTCCTGCCCGGCGGACCCTTCGCCATCCTGCCGCTGACCGACAACCGCGCCAGCCTCGTCTGGACCGAGAGGCGCGAGCGGGCCCAGGCGCTGAAGACCGCGCGGCCTGAGGTTTTCCACGCCCACCTCGTCCGCCGCTTCGGCGAGTTCCTGGGCGATGTGGAGGTCGTCGGCCCGGTCTTCGTCTACCCGCTGGCGCTGGCGCTGGCCGAACGGATGGCCGCCCCGCGCATGGCGCTGATGGGCGACGCCGCCCACGGCGTCCACCCGATCGCCGGCCAGGGCCTCAACCTCGGCCTCAAGGACGCCGCCGCCCTGGCCCAGGTGCTGGTCGAGGCCGCGCGCCTGGGCGAGGACATCGGCTCGCTGGCGGTGCTGGAGCGTTATGCGCGCTGGCGGCGCTTCGACAACGTCATGCTGTCGGCAGGCATGGACGCCTTCGTGTGGCTGTTCTCCAACGACAACCCGCTGCTGAGGCTGGTGCGCGGGGCGGGGATGGCCGCCGTCAACCGCATCGGCCCGGCCCGGCGGTTCTTCATGCAGGAAGCCGGCGGCGCCGTGGGAGACCTGCCGCGGCTGCTGAAGGGCGAGGCGCTTTAGCGCAGGCGGCCAGATTGCGCCCCTTTCAATCGCCGGTATAGCATCGCCACGGCCGTGCTTGACGGGCCAGGGGGGTTTTCCAATGTTCAACGTCGCGCGCCGCGTGCGCTCGCTTTTCCTCGCCATCGCCGCCGCGGCGATGGTTTCCTCGCCCGCCTGGGCGGCGTCCTACGTCGACACCGGCCTGAAGGACCTGACGGCCGAGCAGAAGGCGGTCGTGGCCGACCCGAAGCCGGTCCAATTGCTGTTCCAGTTCAACACCAAGGGCGCGCCCAACGCCCGAGCCACGAAGTTCCTGAAGAAGCAGGTGACCGAGATCGTCCAGGCCAGCGGCGCCTTCTCCGAAGTGGCCGAGGGGCCGGTCGCCGGCGGCGCCATCCTGTCGGTGTCCATCGACAACCTCATGGAAGAGGGCGCGGCCGCCAAGGGCTTCATGACCGGCCTGACCTTCGGGCTGAAGGGGTCGGCCGTCTCGGACCTCTACATCTGCACGGTCGAGTACCTGCCGTCCTCCGGCGAGAAGGTGACCAAGACCGCGCAGCACGCCATCCACACCACCATCGGCATCTCCGAAGCCCCGCCGAACGGCGAGAAGGTCAAGAACGTCAACGAGGCCGTGACCATCATGGTTCGCCAGATCGTCAGCAACGCCCTGAACAGCGTCGCCGCCGATCCGGGCTTCTCCGGCCAGGCGCCCGCCGCCGTGGTCCCGGCCGAGGCCGAGGCCGAGGCTGAGGCCGCGCCGACGCCGGAAGCGGCCCCCGCGGCGGAACTCGCCCCGGCCGCCGAGCCCGAGCCTGCCCAATGAAGGCGCTCGCCGCAGCCCTCGCGGCGCTGGTCCTGACGGCTTGCGCCACAGGGCCGGTGCCGCAGGGCGGGCCGACGCTGGCCAACATTCAGTTGCTGAGGGGCGAACTCATCGCTCCGATGGCGGTCGGACCCTTCGCCCTCGCGCCCGGAAAGCCCGCGTCCATGGACCGGACGATCGTGGTGCGCGCGGGCGCGGCCTCGCCGCCGGAGGGCAAGTCCTTCGCCCGGTTCCTGGCCAGTACGCTGGAAACGGAACTGCGCGGGGCGGGCAAGCTCGACCCCGCCTCGACCGTGGTCGTGACCGGGCTGCTGACCCACAGCGAGGCCAACGCCAACATGCCCGAGGCCTCGGCCCGGCTGGCGGCGGTGTTCGTGGTGACGCGCGAGGGGCGGAAGGTCTTCGAGAAGGAGCTGAGCGCCGAGTCGCGCTGGAAGTCCCAGTTCATCGGGGCCCTGGCGATCCCGGAGGCGTTCGACGCCTACACCGCCCTTTATCCGAAGCTGGTGGGGACGCTGCTGGCGGACGAGGACTTCCGGCGGGCGGTGAAACCCTAGTCCTCCAGCGCCCGCGCCTCTTCCGGCAGCATCACGGGGACGCCGTCGCG
>CAZOHI010000093.1:0-5135 GCA_964579695.1 uncultured Caulobacter sp.
TCGCCACCACCTGCCGCAGCTCGATCTCCTCGGCGAAGATCGCCAGCTTCTCGATCAGGATGGCGGCCTGGAGGGTGTCCAGCCGGGAGTTCATGCCGATGCGGGCGTTGAGGTACTTGGCCTCGTGCTCGAAGACGCGGCCCTGGAGGTCGGCGGCCACCGCCTTGCCGTGGACGCGGTAGCTGTCCATCAGGTCCCACTCGCCCTGGTCCTTGACCAGCACCGCGCCGCCGTCGCCGTAGCCGCCCAGCGGCTTGGCCGGGAAGAAGCTGGTGGTCGCCGCGTCCGCCCAGTGGATCGGATGCCTGCCGCCCAGCGTGCAGCCGAACCCCTGCGCCGAGTCGGCGATCAGCTTCAGGCCGTGGCGGCGGCAGATCTCGGCGATGCGCGGATAGTCGGCGGGCTGGCCGAAGAGGTCGACGGCGATGACGGCGGCGGGGCGCAGCTTGCCCTCCGCCTTCACGGCCTCGATGGTCGCTTCCAGGTGCTCCGGGTCGAGGTTGTAGGTCTCCGCCAGCACGTCCACGAAGACCGGCGTGGCGCCCGTCCAGGGCACGATCTCCGGCGTGGCCGTGAAGGTAAAGGCCGGGCAGAAGACCGCGTCCCCCGCCCCGATCCCCCAGGCCATCAGCGGCAGGGCCAGGGCGTCGGTGCCGTTGGCGCAGGACAGGGCCAGCGGGGCCTGGCCGAACTCGGCCAGCCGCGCCTCGAACTCGCGGACCTCCGGCCCCATGACATAGCCGCCGTGGTCCAGCACGCGGGCGATGGCGGCGTCTATCCTGTCGCGGATACGGCGCTGCTGGGCGGCGAGGTCGATGAAGGCGATGCTCATGGGGCGGGGCTCATAAGGGCGGCGCGGGTCGCGCGCCATGCAATCCCTGTAACGGGTTATTTCTCAAGCAGGTCCGCCACGAAGGCGTCGAGGTCGCCGCCGCCATAGAGGTGGCCCGCGACCCCGGCCCGGCGCGCGGCCTCCACGTCGGACGGCTTGTCGCCGATCATCAGCGCATCCCCCGGCTCCACCCCGAAGTCGGCCAGCGCCCGCAGGATCATGCCGGGGTTGGGCTTGCGGTCGGGATGGTCGGGGTGGCGCAGGGCCTCGTCCGGCGCGTCGGGGTGGAAGGGGCAGAAGTAGATGGCGTCGATCCTCGCGCCCGCCGCCGCCAGCTGCTCGCGCATCACCGCGTGCAGGGCGTGCATGGCGGTCTCGGCGTAGTAGCCGCGTCCGATCCCCGACTGGTTGGTGGCGATGATGGCGAGCCGCCCGGCCCGGTTGACCCGCGCCACGGCCGCCTTGGCCCCCGGCATCCACTCCAGCTTCCCAGGCTCGTAGAGATAGCCGTGGTCGACGTTCAGGACGCCGTCGCGGTCGAAGATGACGGCCTTGCGTGGGGGAGGGTCCATGCGGCCAGCCTAGACCGCCCGCCCCTGCTTCGCCTAGAAGCGAACGATGGCATTCGAAGACGCCAAGGCGGTCCGCGATCGGCTCAAGGCTTGGCTCTTCGAGCAGGCCCTGCCGCTGTGGGCCGACGTGGGCGTCGACCGCGAGGGCGGCGGCTTCTTCGAGAAGATCGGCATGGACGGCGCGCCGGTGGCCGCCCCCCGGCGCGCCCGGGTCGCCACGCGGCAGGTCCACAGCTTCGCCGTCGCCGGGAAGATGGGCTGGAACGGCCCCTGGCGCGAGGTCGTCGCCCACGGCCGCGAGGCGCTGGTCCGCCGCTACCGGCGCGAGGACGGCCTGTTCCGGGTGCTGGTCGCCGCCGACGGCACGGTGCTGGACGACACCCCGGCGCCCTACGAGCAGGCCTTCTCCATGCTGGCGCTGAACAGCCTCGGCGAGGCGGCGATGGCCGAGCAGGCGCGCGAGGCCCTCTACGCCCGCTACGGCCGCGAGGGCGGGGGCTTCTACGACGAGGTTCCGCACGCCGGGCCGCTGAGGGCCAACCCCCACATGCACCTCTTCGAGACGGCCCAGGCGTGGGGCTGGGAGGCGATGACCCGCGATATCGGCGAGGTCGCCCTGACCCGCATGATCGACCCAGCGACCGGCGCCCTGCCCGAACTGTTCGACGAGGACTGGACCCCCCTGCCGGACGCCGACGTGGAACCGGGGCACCAGTTCGAGTGGGGCTGGCTGCTGCTGCGCTACGGCGCCCGCGAGCCGGCCCTGCGGCTGATCGAGGTGGGAGAGACGCGCGGCGTCGCGGACGGGATCACCTTCAACGCCCTGGACCTCAGTCTCGCCCCCCGCGACCGCAACGCCCGCCTGTGGCCGCAGACCGAGCGCATCCGCGCCGCCGCCGCCGCGCTGAAGGCCACGGGCGAGGACCGCTACCTGGCGATGGCGGCGAGCGCCGGGCGGGGGCTGGAGCGCTATCTGGGCGCCCCCGTCCCCGGCCTGTGGCGCGACCGCATGAACACGGGCGGGACCTTCGTGGACGAGCCCGCCCCGGCCAGCTCGCTCTACCACATCGTCGGGGCCATCGCCGATCTGGACGCCGCTATCGGTCCTTGAGCTTCTCGGCGATGGCCTTGACCTCCTCGGCGCGGTGCAGAGGGCAGACCAGCACGTGGCCGCCGTCCACCACCACCGCCAGCCCCTCGACGCCGATCACCGCCACGGTGGGGCCGTCGCTGCGCACCAGGCTGTCCTTCACGTCGATCAGGTGGACGTCGCCGCCGACCGCGTTGCCCGCCTCGTCCAGCGCCGTGGCCGCGCGGATCGCCGGCCAGGCGCCGAGGTCGGACCAGGTGAAGGCGGCGGGCACCACGGCGGCCTTGCGGGTGTGCTCCATCACCGCATGGTCGAGGGAGCGGGCGGGCGCGCGGGCGAAGGCGGCGGGGTCGAGCCGCACCATGCCGCCCTCGCGCGACGCCTCCCGCGCCGAGGCCGTGACCGCCTCGGCCATCGCCGGGTCGAAGGCGGCCATCTCGGCCAGCAGCACGTCGGCGCGGGCGGCGAAGTTGCCGCTGTTCCACAGCCGCCCCTCGGCGAGGTAGCCCCTGGCGGTGGCCAGGTCGGGCTTTTCCACGAAGCTCTCGACGGCGAAGACGCCCTCGCCCGCCGCCGCCCCCGGCAGGATGTAGCCGTAGCCGGTCGCCGGCCGGTCCGGGCTGACCCCGAAGGTGGCGATCAGCCCCTCGCCCGCCGCCCGCGCGGCGGTCAGGGCGGCCTGCCGGAAGACCTCGGCCTCGCCGATGTGGTGGTCGGCGGCCAGCAGCAGCACGACGCCCTCAGGATCGGTCTCGCGCACGAAGGCCGCCGCCGCGCCCGCCGCCGGGCCGGAGTTGCGCGCCTGGGGCTCGATCAGCACCACGGGCTCGACCCCGACGGCGGTCGCCTGGGCCCAGACGTCGGCGGCCATCGCCTCGCCGGTGACGACCAGCGGCGGCTCGGCCCCCAGGCCCTCCAGCCGCAGCAGGGTCTCCTGGAAGCTGGAGCGCTCGCCGGTCAGGGGCAGGAACTGCTTGGGCCTGCCGGGCCGCGAGACGGGCCACAGCCGCGTCCCCGAGCCTCCGCAGAGCACCACCGGATGAAGCGCCAATGATTCCTCCCTCAGAATTACTGCGCGCCCGCGAGGTTGCACCCCCCGGCGTTCCCGCATAAGTGCGCAGCTAACGGGCCCTCCGCGAAGCTGCAAGTCATTGCAGGCGCGGATTTTCTTTTACCTGAAAGCCCCTTTTCGCACGTGCAGATGACCGACATTTCCCCCGCCCGGCTGACGCACCTCGAACGGCTCGAGGCCGAGAGCATCCACATCATGCGCGAGGTGGTCGCCGAGTGCGAGCGGCCGGTCATGCTCTATTCCATCGGCAAGGACAGCGCGGTGATGCTGCACCTGGCCGCCAAGGCCTTCTATCCGTCCAAGCCGCCGTTCCCGCTGCTGCACGTCGACACCACCTGGAAGTTCCGGGCCATGTACGAGATGCGCGAGCGCATGGCCCGCGAGCTGGGCTTCGAGCTGATCGTCCACAAGAACCCGGACGCCGAGGCGCGTAACATCAATCCCTTCGAGCATGGCTCGGCCCTGCACACCGATCTGTGGAAGACCGAAGGCCTGAAGCAGGCGCTCGACAAGTACGGTTTCGACGCGGCCTTCGGCGGCGCCCGCCGCGACGAGGAGAAGAGCCGCGCCAAGGAGCGGGTGTTCTCGTTCCGCTCGGCGCAGCACCGCTGGGACCCCAAGAACCAGCGGCCGGAACTCTGGCGGCTCTACAACGCCCGCAAGGCGCCGGGCGAGAGCGTGCGGGTCTTCCCGATCTCCAACTGGACCGAGCTGGACATCTGGCAATACATCCACCTGGAAAACATCCCCATCGTGCCGCTCTACTACTCGGCGGTGCGGCCGGTGGTGGAGCGCGACGGCGCGTTGATCATGGTCGACGACGACCGCATGCCGCTGCGCGAGGGCGAGGTCCCGCAGATGAAGTCGGTGCGGTTCCGCACCCTGGGCTGCTACCCGCTGACCGGCGCGGTGGAGAGCACGGCCGCGACGCTGCCCGAGATCATCCAGGAGATGCTGCTGACCACCACCTCCGAGCGCCAGGGACGGATGATCGACCACGACCAGGCGGCCTCGATGGAGAAGAAGAAGCAGGAGGGCTACTTCTGATGTCTGGAGGCCAGGCCCACCAGTCGGCGCTGATCGCCGACGATATCGACGCCTATCTGCACGCCCATCAGCACAAGAGCCTGCTGCGGTTCATCACCTGCGGCTCGGTGGACGACGGCAAGTCGACCCTCATCGGACGGCTGCTCTACGATTCCAAGATGATCTTCGAGGACCAGCTCGCGGCCCTCGAATCCGATTCCCGTAAGGTGGGCACGCAGGGCGGCGAGATCGACTTCGCCCTGCTGGTCGACGGCCTGGCCGCCGAGCGCGAGCAGGGCATCACCATCGACGTCGCCTACCGCTTCTTCTCGACCGAGACCCGCAAGTTCATCGTCGCCGACACCCCCGGCCACGAGCAGTACACCCGCAACATGGTCACCGGCGCCTCGACCGCCGACGCGGCCGTGATCCTGATCGACGCGCGCCGGGGCGTGCTGACCCAGACACGGCGCCATTCGTACCTCGTCAGCCTGATCGGCATCCGCCACGTGGTGCTGGCGGTGAACAAGATGGACCTCGTCG
>CAZOHI010000093.1:5145-6317 GCA_964579695.1 uncultured Caulobacter sp.
CGGCGGGTTCTCCGGCCTGATCGCCACCGGGACCGTGCGTCCGGGCGACAAGGTCAAGGTGCTGCCGTCCGGCCGCGAGAGCACCGTGGCGCGGATCGTCACCAAGGGCGGCGACCTGCCGCGCGCGGTGGCGGGCCAGTCCATCACGCTCACCCTGGCCGACGAGATCGACGTGAGCCGGGGCGACGTGCTGGTCACCGCCGCCGATCCCGTGCCGGTCGCCAACCAGTTCGAAGCCACCCTCGTGTGGATGGACGACGAGCCGATGCTGCCCGGCCGCCCGTACCTGATGAAGATCGGCACGCGCACCGTGCAGGCCTCCATCACCGAGCCCAAGCACCGGGTGAACGTCAACACGCTGGAGCAGCTCGCCGCCAAGCGGCTGGAGCTGAACGAGATCGGCGTCTGCAACCTGTCGCTCGACCGGGCCATCCCGTTCGAGCCCTACGGCGCCAACCGCGACCTGGGCGGCTTCATCCTCATCGACCGGCTGTCGAACCGCACCGTGGGCGCGGGGATGATCAACTTCGCCCTGCGCCGGGCCGACAACATCCACTGGCAGGCCACGGACGTGGACAAGGCGTCCCGCGCGGCGCTGAAGGGCCAGCGGGGCCGGGTCATCTGGTTCACCGGCCTGTCGGGCGCGGGCAAGTCGACCATCGCCAACCTGGTGGAGAAGCGCCTGCACTCGCTGGGCCGCCACACCTACCTGCTGGACGGCGACAACGTCCGCCACGGCCTGAACAAGGACCTGGGCTTCACGGAAGAGGACCGGGTCGAGAACATCCGGCGCATCGGCGAAGTCGCCAGGCTGATGGTCGATGGCGGCCTGATCGTGCTGACCGCCTTCATCTCGCCCTTCCGCGCCGAGCGGCGCCTGGCGCGCGAGCTGGTCGAGGCCGACGAGTTCGTCGAGGTCTTCATCGACACCCCCCTGGCCGAGGCCGAGAAGCGGGACGTGAAGGGCCTCTATGCGAAGGCCAGGGCCGGGCAGCTCAAGAACTTCACCGGCGTCGATTCGCCGTACGAGCCGCCGGAGAACGCCGAGATCCGCATCGACACCACGGGCCTGACCGCCGTGGAAGCCGCCGAGCGCATCGTCGCCTGGCTGGAAGGCGAACCGGTCGACTACGAAATCTGACAGCCCGGGCCGTCAGGCCCGGCCGATGCTC
>CAZOHI010000094.1:0-6262 GCA_964579695.1 uncultured Caulobacter sp.
GCCCGCCCCGGAACCCAAGCAGCGCATCACGCGAATGGCCGGCTGAGGACGGGCGTCGCAATAACGAGCGGCCCAACGCCGCCCTAGCAAGCAGGAGGGAAGATTGGCCCAGCCCGACAGCGCGCCCCCCGCGCTGCACGTTGCGGACATCCTCGAGGCCATCAGCGACGCCATACCGGAGGCCACGGCCCTGGTATGGCGCGACGTGCGGCGCAGCTGGCGCGACTACGAGGATCGCGCGGCCCGCCTGGCCGCGGCCCTCAGCGGGGCGGGTCTCGGCCATGGCAGCCCCGTCGTCCTCTACCTCCACAACAGCCCAGCTTACCTCGAGGCGTATCTGGCGACCTTGAAGATGCGCGGCGTCCCGGTGAACGGGAACTACCGTTACGTCTCGGAAGAACTGCTATACCTGCTCGAGAACTCCGACGCCGAGGCGATATTCTACGATGAAAAGCTTGCGCCCCGTGTCGCCGCCATCGCGGGAAAGCTGACCAAGGTCAAGGCGTTCATCGAGGTCGGATCAAGCGGCGTCGTCCCGGCCTCGGTCCTTTACGAAAGGGCTATCGGCGCCCACGAGCCCATGCCCCGCATCGGGCGGTCTCCCGACGACCGCCAGCTCACCTATACCGGCGGCACCACAGGCATGCCCAAGGGCGTGATGCGCACCCTCGGCCCCTATGCGCGCGGCATCATGGGCATCGCCGCCAACGCGCTCGGCGCCGCGCCGCCCAACACCACCCGGGACGCCGCCGATCAGGCGCGCCGCCTCGACGCGACGGGTGCGCGGCCGGTCAGCGTCGTCGCCCCGCCCTTCATGCACTCGACCGGCATGGCCTATGGCGCGCAGGTGCCGCTGATGTCGGGCGGCGTGGTGGTCATGCTGCCGTCGTGGTCGTTCGATCCCGGCGAGACGCTGCGCACCATCCAGCACGAGCGGGCGACCAGCCTGACCATCGTCGGCGATGTGGTGGCGAGGCCCCTGGCCGCCGAGTTGGAGCGGGCGGCGGAGGCGGGGACCCCCTACGACATAACCTCGCTGCGCACCGTCTATTCGGCGGGCATGATCTGGACGGCGGGCACGAAGAGGGTGCTGCTCAAGCATGCGCCGGACGCCACCCTGATCGACGTCGTCGGCTCGTCCGAAGGCCACGTCGGCACCAGCTACGCCACGCGCGAAAACGTGCCTGACACGGGTGTCTTCACGCCCAACCCGACGACCAAGGTGCTGAACGAGGACGGCCGCGAAGTGACGCCGGGTTCCGGCGAGCGCGGCATGCTGGCCTGCGCGGGCGCCACCGTCGGCACGGGCTATCACAAGGACCCGGAAAAGTCGGCCAGCACCTACAGGGTGATCCACGGCGTGAACTACGCCATGGCCGGGGACTGGGCGACGGTGGAGGCGGACGGCTCGATCCGGTTCCTGGGCCGCGACTCCTCCTGCATCAACACCGGCGGCGAGAAGGTCTTCGCCGAGGAGGTCGAGAACCTGATCCTTCGAATGCCGGGGATTGCGGACTGCATCGTCGTCGGCGTGCCCGACGAGCGCTGGGGCCAGGTGGTCGGCGCCGTGATCCAGCCCGCGCCCGGAGCGCGGGTTTCGGACAAGGCGGTTCAGGACTGGGTGCGCTCCGAACTGGCGGGCTACAAGGTCCCGCGCCGCATCGCCGTCGTCGAGAAATTCCCCAGGGCCCCGAACGGCAAGTCCGATCTGGCCGGCGCCCGCGAGATCCTCGAACGCCACGAGCCCCAGGCGGTGGCGTCGTGAGCGGCCACGCGGAGCGCCCGGCGGGGTCCTATCCGCCGCCGCTGGTGGCCTGGTACACCGTCGTGATCATGATGCTCCTGTACGTCTGCTCGTACATGGATCGGAAGGTGCTCACCATGCTGGTGACCCTGATCCAGGAGGACATGCACGTCACCGATTTCCAGATGAGCCTGCTGCTCGGACCGGCTTTCGGACTGCTCTATACCCTGCTCGGCATCCCGGCCGGATGGCTGGCCGACCGCTACAGCCGGCGCGGCCTGATCGCCATCGGGGCGGGCCTGTGGGGCCTGGCGACCGCGGGCAGCGGGCTGGCCGCCACCTACTGGCAACTGGCCATCGCGCGCCTGTCCATCGGCGTCGGCGAGGCGACCCTGACCCCCGCCGCCCACTCCCTGATCGCCGAGCAGTTCCCGCCCAAGCGGCTGTCGCTGGCCCTGTCGGTCTACATGCTGGGCGTGACGTTCGGCGCGGGCCTGGCGCTGGCGCTCAGCGGCATCATGGTGGGCGCCGCCGACAGTATAAAACAGGCGATACCCTTCCTCTCGGGCTTCAAGCCCTGGCAGGTGGTGTTCTTCCTCGTCGCCGCGCCCACCGTCGTCCTCGCGCCGCTGGTCTACACCGTCCGCGACACGCGCAAGAGCCGCCAGGTCAAGGCGGGCATCGAGCCGGACGCGGGCAAGGCCTACCTGAAATCCCACTGGCGGTTGCTCGTGCCCTATTTCCTGGGCTTCGGGATGACTTCCATCGCGGTCAACGCCCTGGCGGGGTGGATACCGGCGCACATGTCGCGCGCCTACGGCCTGGGCATGGCCGAGATCGGCATCGGCTATGGCGTGATGATGTTCCTGGCCACGGGCTCGGGCCAGATCATGTGGTCGATGGTGGTCGACAAGCTCTATGTCGGCGGCCGCTCGGACATCCACGCCCGCTTCCACGTCTTCACCTGGCTGATCAGCGTGCCGGCGGTGGTCTACGCCTTCACCACCGGCTCCTCGCTGACGTTCCTGCTGGGTATGGGGGTCTTCTTCCTCTTCACCTTCGCCTTCCAGGGCTACGCCAACGCCGGGCTGCAACTCGTCACGCCGACCCAGTTCCGGGGACGGATGTCGGCGGCCTTCCTCGCCTATACCAACCTGATCGGGATGCTGTTCGGCCCGACCACGGTGGGTTTCCTCACCGACTTCGTCTTCAAGGACCCGCAGAAGCTGGGCACGGCGATGTGCATCGTCGTGGTGGCCAGCGCGCCGCTGGGGATGATCTCGCTGTGGATCGCCGCGCGCGAGCGGCGGGCGCTGGAAGGCAGGCTGGTCCCGGCCCCCATCTGAATTACGGAGAAACGCCATGTACGATGACTTCAAGGGGGTGAAGATCGAGCGCCGGGGGCCGGTGCTGTGGATCACCCTCGACAACCCGCCGCTCAACGCCATGACGCCGGAAGCCCATAACGAGCTGGGCTACCTGTTCCGCGTCATCTCGCGCGATCCGCAGACGCGGGCCGTCGTCTTCACCGGCGCGGGCGAGAAGGGTTTTTCCGCCGGCGGCAACATCCAGACGATGCACGACGAACTGCATAACCACGCCCGCTGGTGCGCAGGGATGGTCGAGGCGCGCGAAGTCGTCCTCAACATGCTGGAATGCGACAAGCCGATCATCGCGCGGATCAACGGCCACGCCATCGGGGTGGGGGCGACCATCGCCCTGTGCTGCGACATCACCGTGATGGTCGACACCGCCAAGATCGGCGACACCCACGTCAAGATCGGCCTGGTCGCCGGCGACGGCGGTTCGCTGCTGTGGCCGCACCTCGTCGGGCTGGTGAAGGCCCGCCGCTACCTGCTGACCGGCGACCTGCTGACCGGGCGCGAGGCCGCCGACATCGGGCTGGTCACCGAGGCCGTCACCGCCGCCGAGCTGGACGCCCGGGTCGAGCATTGGGCCGACCGCCTGGGCAACGGCGCCACCGTCGCCATCGGCGGCACCAAGCGGGCGCTGAACATGGAGCTTCGCCAGCAGGCGCAGGTCTACATGGACACGCACCTGGGCCTGGAGACCACCAGCCAGCTTTCCGCCGACCACGGCGCCGCCGTCAAAGCTTTCCTCGAAAAGCGCGACCCCACCTTCGAAGGCCGATAGACTTATGGTCGATCTCGTCGTCACCGATGAACAACAGCAGATCGCCGACAGCGTCGCCGATTTCCTCAGGAGCGAACTGCCGCTCGACCGCCTGACGCCCAAGGGCAGGCAGGCCAGTTCCGACGCCGACCACGCGCGCTGGCGCGACATGGGCGATCTGGGCTGGTTCGGCCTCGGCCTTTCGGAAGAGGAAGGCGGCATCGGCTATTCCGAGGTCGAGGAGGCGCTGCTGTTCCGCGAGCTTGGCCGCTCGCTGGTCACGCCCTCGGCCATCGCCGCCAGCCTCGGCGCGCGCGTGGCCGCGGCGTCGGGGAACAGGGAACTGGCCGCCTCGATCATCTCCGGCGAGGTCCGTCCCGCCCTGACCATCGCGGTCGGGCCGGTGGAGATCGGCGAGCGGGTGACGGGCAGATTCCAGGTCTTCGACGGGGAGGACGCGCCCCTGGCCCTGTTCGTGGGCCCCGACGGCGCGGCCCTGGTCGAACGCCGGGCGATGAACGACCTGCAACCCAGCCGCAGCGCCGACGACGCCCTGTCGCTGGAGATCGGCGACCTGAACGGCACGGCCACCGTCGCCCACGTCGGGCCGGAAGCGGGCATCCACCGCAACGGCCTGATGCTGGCCGCCGCCATGCTGGCCGGGATGTGCGAGCAGACCCGCGACATGGCCGCTGGCTACGCCAAGGTCCGCGAGCAGTTCGGGGCGCCCATCGGCAAGTACCAGGCAGTCAAGCACAAGTGCGCCGACATGGCGATCCGGGCCGATGCGGTCAATTCGCTGGTCGCCTTCGCCTCGATCACCGTGCGCGACAAGCGGCCGGACGCGGACTTCCAGGCCACGGCCGCCAAGCTGCTGGCCACGCAGTATGCCCTGCTGAACGCCAAGGAGAACATCCAGGTCCACGGCGCCATCGGCTTCACGACCGAGCTGCCCGCGCACCTGTTCCTCAAGCGCGCCCATCTTCTCGACCATTTCGCGGGCGCCGTCCGCCGCCAGCAGATCGCCCTGCTGGACCAGCCCGCGCCGCAGTGAGGCGCCGATGAACCTCGATTTCACGCCGGAGGAGGCCCGGTTCCGCGCCGAGGTGCGGGACTGGCTCCAGGCCAACGCGCCGAAGGAGCGCCGCCCCGTCGACGGCAAGGCGGCCGAGGCCTTCGACTACGCCTGGCAACAGAAGCAGTACGAGGCCGGCTGGGCCGGGATTTCCTGGCCGAAGGAATACGGCGGCAAGGGCTTTTCCCTCATCCAGCAACTGATCTGGTGGGAGGAGTACGCCAAGGCCGAGGGGCCATACCTCGGCATCTTCTTCGTGGCGCTGAGCCACGCCGGGCCGACCATCATCGCGCGCGGGACGGAAGAGCAGAAAAGCTTCTACCTTCCGCGCATCCTGCGGGGCGAGACGCCGTGGTGCCAGGGCTTTTCCGAGCCCGGCGCGGGGTCGGACCTCGCGGGCCTGCGCACGCGGGCCGAGATCGACGGCGACCATCTCGTCATCAACGGCTCGAAGATCTGGACCAGCAGCGCCCAGTACGCCGACTACCAGGAACTGCTCGTGCGCACCGACCCGGACGCGCCCAGGCACAAGGGCATCACCTGGGTGGTGGGGGAGATGAAGGCGCCCGGCGTCGACATCCGCCCGATCCGCTGCATGGACGGCGCCTCGCACTTCTGCGAGGTCTTCTACGACAACGTGCGGATTCCGCTGAAGAATGTCGTGGGCGACATCAACGACGGCTGGAATGTCGCCATGGCCACGCTGGGTTTCGAGCGCGGCACGGCGGCCCTGGCCGAACAGATCCAGATGTCGCGCGAGATCGAGCGGCTGATCGAGCTGGCCAAGACCCGCATCGGCCCCGACGGCCTGCGCCCGGCGATCAAGGACGACGAGATCGCCAGCCGCCTCGCCAACCTGCGCGCCGAGATCGCGGCGCTCCGGGCCATGAGCTACGCGTCGATCTCGCGGGCCCAGCGCGACTTCGTGCCGGGGGCGGAGGGAACCATCATCGCCACCTACAATTCCGAGATGCTCCAGCGGATATACCGCATGGGCGCGGACCTGATGGGCGGGGAGATGATGGACTTCGACGCCACGGGCGAGAACTGGACTTACGAATACTATCGCTCGACCTTGCAGACCATTGGCGGCGGCACTTCGGAAATCCGCCGCAACATCATCGGCGAGCGGCTGCTGGGCCTGCCCCGCGACCGCTGATTTCTGGACGCTTCTCTCCCGATGGCGTCCAGTCCTGGCGGGGCGGCCAAGGCCGTCCCGCCGTTTTCTACTTTCAATACTATGGTTTAGCTCCATCTATGACGCTGGGGCGCTGTTGGGGTGCCAGCGTGGACGGGGCGTCCAAGCTGGT
>CAZOHI010000095.1:0-6185 GCA_964579695.1 uncultured Caulobacter sp.
CGGTCGTCATCCTCGTTGAAGCGCTCCCAGATCAGGTCGGCGCGGAGGCGCTCGCTCGGCTCGAAGCCCAGCGACAGGCGGCCCGACCACAGGTCGCGGCCGTTGATTGCATGGTTGGTGATGGAGTTGTAGTCGTAGCCCGCGCGGTCGGTCATGGCCCCCGCGAAACGGATCGCCAGCACATCCTCGATCAGCGGCACGTTGACCACGCCCGACAGGCGCTTGGTGTGATAGTTGCCGACCTCGCCCTTGATCCGCCCTTCGAAGCTGTCGAGGTCGGCCTTTTTGGAGATGACGTTGATGACGCCGGCCGTGGCGTTGCGCCCGTGCAGGGTGCCTTGCGGGCCGCGCAGCACCTCCACGCGTTCGAGGTCGAAATACTCTTGCTCGAACAGGCGGTTGCGGATCAGCGGCGTGTCGTTGAACTCCACCGCCACGCCAGGGTCGGTCGCGACCGAGATCGCCTTCGTGCCGATGCCGCGGATCGAGAAGTTGTACGAGCTGAAATTATTCTTCGAGAACGTCACGTTCGGGATCGCCTTCAGCAGGTCGAAGCCGCCCTCGATCTTCTGGGCGTCCAGGCTCTCCTGGCTGAACGCCGAGATGGCGATCGGCACGTCCTGGATGTTCTCTTCCTTCTTCTGCGCCGTGACGATGAGCGCATCAACGTCGCCGGCGCTTGCCCCCTGGGGGCCCTGGTCGACCCGGCGCAGGGTGACGGTGTCGCCGTCATTGAGCGCCACGCGCAGGCCCGCGCTCTGGGCCAGCAGCGCCAGCGCCTCGTCCGGCGCCATGTCGCCGCGGATGGCCGGCGCCGTGCGGCCGGCGGCGGCGTCGTAGGGGAACAGCACCTGGCGGCCCGATTGCAGGGCGTACTGCTGCAACGCCTTGGCCGCGTCCTGCGACGGGATGTCGAAGTGGCGCGTCTGGGCCATCGCCGCGCCGGTCAGCGCCAACGATGCGGCGGTGGCGAGCAGCGCGCCCTTGAACAGCCCGCGGATATGTTTGGTCGTCATCATGGTCCCCCCATTCGATGCGGCCGGTCTCCGGCAGGCCGCTCTCAATGGGTCCGACGAACGGGGCGGGGCGAACCGCTACTCGCCGCCGGAAAAAATTCTCAGCCCGCCGCCGAGAGGTAGATCGTCCGCTCGCCCGCCTCGGATTTCACCGGGAAGGCGCTTTCGACGGCGCGGACGAAGCCGTCCATGTCGTCGACCCGGAAATAGCCGCCCAGCCGATAGCCCGCGATGGACGGGTCGGCGATCACGAGCCGCCGGTTGCTGTAGCGGTTGAACTCGGCGGCGGCGGCCTCCAGCGTCTGGCCGTCCAGGGCGATCTGGCCGTGGCGCCACGCCAGGGTCTTCTCGACGGCCTGCGGAGCCAGGGGCCGGTTCACCCCGCCCTCGCCGCTGTAGAGGCCCGCCGACCCGGCGGCCAGCCGCGCGGCCGGTTGCTGCGGCCCATCCTGGTCGGCGACATCCACCGCGCCCTCGGCGACCAGCACCTGCACGGCCTCCTCGTCCAGCCGCACGTTGAACGACGCGGCCCCGGCCGTGACCCGCTTGTCCCTGGCGTCGACCACGAACGGCCGGGCCGCGTCGGCGGCGACGTCGAACAGCGCCTCGCCCTTCACCAGCCTGACGACCCGCTCGCCCCGGCGATAGCGCACGACGATGCGGCTGTTGGTGTTCATCTCGACCCGCGTGCCGTCGTCCAGCACCACCACGCGCCGCTCGCCCACGCCGGTGGCGTAGGCGGGCGCGGCGTTGAAAGACCACAGGATCGACCCGCCGATGGCGACGGCGCCGACCAGCGCGGCGGCCCAGCGGCGGACCGGCGCGCGGGCGGCGGGCGCGGCCTCCCGCGCCTCGGGGGCCAGCAGGTCGGGATCGGGCTCCGGGTCGGCGGGGCGCAGGGCGCGCAGGCGGCCCAGCCGCTCCCACGCCGCCTGCTCGCGCTCATAGGCCGCCTCGTGCTCGTGGCTCTCGCCGCGCCAGCGCTCGAAGGCCGCGCGGTCGGCGCGCGCGCAGGCGGGGTCGGACAGGCGCACGACCCAGGCCGCCGCCGCCTCCCTCACCTTCTCGCGGGGCGCTATCGCCTCGTTGGCCATACGCTCCTCTTGCCGTTTGGCTGCGCCCGGGGCGCCTCGCGTCGCAGGCCCTCCGAACACAGGCGGATCGCCTTCACCAGGTGCTTCTCGACGGTGGAGACGGACAGGCCGAGCCGGTCCGCTATCTCCTGCGGCGAAAGGCCGTAGACCTTGCGCAGCGTGAACACCCGGCGGCACTGGGTCGGCAGGCCCTCGACCACCGTGCGCAGCAGCCGCAGCTCGTCCCGCGCCAGGGCGCTGGCCTCCGGGCTGGGCGAGGCGTCGGCCAGGCCCAGCACGCCGAGGTCGGCGACATAGTCGATGGCCACGACCTTCTGGCGCCGCAGGGTGTCGTAGACGACGTTGCGCGCGATACGCATGGCGAACCCTGCCGGCGAGTCCACCTGCCGCCAGCCCTCGGTCGCGATGATCTTGGCGAAGGCGTCGTGCAGCAGGTCGTCGGTCTGGGCGCCGTTGCGGACCAGGCTGCGGATATAGGCCCGCAGCTCGCCCTCCAGCGGCAGGATCTCGCGCCGGAACCAGGCGCGCCGGGCGGCATCGTCCGCCGCCCTCTCCAACCCTGCCGCTTCCTCTGGAATAGCCCCCTCCCCGCGCTGTCCCTTTAGGCTGGGCGCGTCCGCGAAAATGTCAATCGGCGCGATTTGCCGCCCACTTCAGCCGCTATCCCGCCCAGCCATCGGCGCTGCGGAACTGTAAACCGGAGTGTAGACCCGCCGCCTTCGAGCCTCCGAAATTCGCACAACCCGCGAGGACGCCGGCGACCAGGACCGAACAGGAAGAAGGGGCGGCGAAGCCGTAGCCCGCCGCCCCCAGTCGATCCGGTTTCAGAGGGGACCGAAGCCGGAGATTCTCAGGATCACCAGCGGAAGCGCCCGCCCAGCGAAGCGCTGGTGCTGCGGAAGTCGTCGGCGAACTCGCCGCCCACGGTGAGGAAGGCCGAAACCGTTCCGGCCTCGTTGAAGATGTTCACCGCCCCGCCGATCTCGCCGAACCGGCCGCTGGTATCGTCGCCAAGCCACAGATCGACCCCCGGGTTGTCCACGAAGTAGCGGACATCCCCGTCGAACTCGTTGCCGATACGGCCGATCAGAGAATAGCGCACGTTGACCGGTCCGAAGGCGGATTGCAGGGCGAGCCTTGCTCCCACCGCGCCACGCAGGCTGGTGACGTCGTCGAACGTGATGAGCACGGGCGGCATGACCGCGGCCGGATCGAGGGGCGCGCGCACGATGATGTCCTCGAACCTCGTCCGCACGTAGTCGAGGCCGGCGAGAGGCTCGACGAAGAGGCTGTCCGACAGCGCCCAGCGCCAACCCGCCTCCACCCTGGCGCCGACCGACTGAACATTGTTGGTCAGCTCGGGCGATCCCGTATCGCTGCCCGCAATCACCTGACCATAGGCCCTGAGGTCGACGTCGTCGAAGCCCAGCGCGGGTATGGTGTTGGCCATGTCCATCTGGTTCACGCTGACCGCCGCGTCGACGAACAGTCCGCCAGCGTTCACGCCTCCATAGAGGCCCGCCGTGAACCCATCGAACGCGGCGCTGTTCGGCCCGACGCGGAAGTCCACGTCGGCGTGGCTGTAACCGCCCATGAAGCCGAGGTTGTAGCCGACATCGCCTTCCCGCGCCGCGATCAGGTCGAGGCCGAACGTCAGGCCATAGGCGTCGGTGTCATAGCTGTCGTCGAGACTGAAGGTGGTCCCGCCCGCCACGGCGGTCCTCACCCGGTCGCGTTCGGCCGATTCCGCCGTACCCCTGACCCAGAACCCCCCGGCAAGTCCGGTGACGTCCTGGGTGTCGCGCAGTTCCGACTGCCGCTGAAACCACGACCCGGCGGAGGAACGCCATATCCCCTGCGCGACCTGGGCCATCGGCCCGAACTGGGCGGCGCCGCCCGGCAAGCTGACCACCACGTGCTGGGTGTTCGCTTCGTCATAGACCAGAGCGTACAGGAACAGCCCTTCGTCCAGCACGCCGCCGTGAGCCGACGTATACATGACGGAGCTGGGATCGAGCACGAAGTCGCCCGCGTGGCTGGTTCCGCCGCTCACATCGACGATGACGACGCCGTCGGTGAAATAGCCGCCGCGCAGACCCGTGCGCAGGTCGGTGTTGAATCCTCCCTCGCCCTTGATGTCAGGGCCGCCGCCGGGGAAATGGGCCTGGCGCAGCAGCACGAGCGTCTGGCCTTCGGTGGAGCCGTCGCGCAGGTCGATGCAATCGGCCGCCGCATAGAAGAGCGCGGTAGACTGCGTCGATCCCACGCACGACGCCTGCCCGGCGCCGGAGCTAAGGTCCGCATCGAGTTCGATGCGCCCACCGTCGCCGATGTAGGCGGCGCCCCTCATGATCAGCCGGTCATTGGGCTGGTAGTCGCTCAGTTCCTGGTCCGTGACAGTTGCCTGTGTTTCTTGATAACCCAGGTAGATCACGCCCGAGTTACGGAAAGTCTCCAGCCCGGTGAAGGTCGTCGTCGATTCACGAAGGCTGCAGGACTGGGTGTCGACGCCAATAAACATGCATCTGGTCCCCCGGCCTACTGCAAGCCGGCCTCCGTTATCGAACAGGTCATCCCCATCACCGAAATGCACGGTGGTCTGGACGCCTCCAATCGGTTGCAGGGTGCTCGGCTCGGCCGACGGGGTGATCCCCATGACGACGCCTCCCGTCGACGTGGTGCGCAGGATATCCGCCCCACCGGAGAAGAAGCTCTCGCCGCTCGTTCGCCATCCCCGTGGGTCGCTTTGTGGGCCTGACAGGCGGACCTGGGTGTTGACGAAGACGACCCCTCCCGTGAGGTCGGAAAAATCGACCCGGCCGACGATGCCGCCATCGTTGTTCAAGGACAGCACGCCAGCGCCGGTCGCGCTCATCGCACGCCCGCTCGGCCGGAAGGCGTCCGAGGATCTCGCCGTGATGACGCCCGCATTGTTGACGGTCATCGTTCCGCCGTCGATCCTCATGTCGAGGACGGCGTTGACAGGGGTGGGATTGGCGCCGCCGACACCCGTGGTGACGATCGCGCGGCTTCCGATGTTGATGGTTGCGCTTCCGCCGCTCACCGTGCGCACGGCCGAGCCCGGACCGCCGTCGAAGGTCACCTCGCTTAACGAATTTTGCCCCAGGTTCAACAGCAGCGCGCCCGTATTGGTCCGAGCTTCGATGGCTGCGCCGGTCGTGTTCCCGGAATGATTGGCCACGACGCCCGAGCCAGCCGCATGGGTGCTGATGGTGACAGACCCCGACCCCGTCGAGATCGCCCGGACGCCGTGGGTGATGGTCGCGCTGGAACCGTCTATACCCGCCACGCTGATGTCGATGTTTCCGTCCGCCGTCAGGACGTCGAGGACAGGACCGTTGGTCTGGTCGCCCCCGAAGATGCGGCTCCCGATTGTCGTCGAGTTCCAGGTGATCGGGTCCGCCCCCGTTGCGGTCAGGTTGATGCCCTTCTCGGAGGGCGCGCCGGGGGCGGTGGTGCTGACCGTGATGCCGCCGGACGTGGTGACGGTCAACGCGCCAGCGGCCTGGTAGGTAATGCCGGGATTATAGGTTCCGGCCGTGCAGTTGACGGTGTCAGGCCCCGGCAGGGCGACCGTCGCAGGGTCGGGCGAGCAGGTTTGCGCCAGGACGGACGTCGGCGCCAGGGCAAGGCCGATCGCCGCGGCCGCCGACAGGCCGGCGAGCGAGGCGCCGGCGAGAAGCGACTGGCGATGGGTGGATTGTAGACGGGACATTGGTGTTTCCCCCAGGATTTGTTTGCATGACGAGGTCCGGGGGCGCGTGTCGCCGCGCCCCCGGATCGGATCAGAAGCTCTTGCGGATGGAGACGCCCACGAGGCACGGGTCGAGCGTGAAGATGTTGGTGGTGAGGCCGGTGTCGTCGCTGAACAGGAACGCATCGGTGATCGGCGTCTCCTCGAAGACGTTCTTGACGTAGACTTCGGCCGTCACGCCCCAGTCGGGGTTCTCCACCCACAGGCTGATGTTGGTGTTCGTCCAGGCCCGCAGCTTGTCGTACTGGGTGTTGTAGACGCGGGCGTAGGATTGCGACTGCCAGTAGAAGTCGCCGCGCA
>CAZOHI010000096.1:0-4117 GCA_964579695.1 uncultured Caulobacter sp.
CAGCGGGCGCTGGACAACCTGCGGCGGCTCAAGGCGCTGGGCGTGCGGATCGCGATGGACGACTTCGGGACCGGCTTCTCGTCGCTGTCGACGCTGCAGTCCTTCCCGTTCGACAAGATCAAGATCGACAAGAGCTTCGTCGAGAACATCCACCGCCACGACCGGGCGACCGTCATCGTGAAAGCCGTCCTGGGCCTGGGCCGCAGCCTGGAGATCCCGGTGGTGGCCGAGGGCGTGGAGACGGTCGAGCAGCTCGAGTTCCTGCGCGGCGAAGCCTGCGCCGAGGTTCAGGGCTACCACATCGGGCGGCCCTCGCCGGTGGACACCATCGGGTGCTGGACCGCGGCGGCGGCCGTCGCCCAGGCGGTGGTCCCGTCGAAGCCGAAGCGGAGCCGCAAGGCGGCGTAGGCTGGAGCCTGGACCTTCCCCTCCGGGGAGTGTCCTTCCCTCAGCGCTTCCTCATGCTCCCCAGCACGCCGCGCATGATCTCGCGGCCGGCCTGGCTGGCGATGGTGCGCAGGAAGGACTTGGCGGCGGCTTCGACCATCGTCTGGCGGCCGGAGGCGCGGGGCTTCGGCGTCGCGCGTTCCTCACGTTCGCGACGGGGCGCCGCCGCCGGTTCCGGGGCGGGCGCGGCCCTGGCCCGGAGCATCTCGAAGGCCGACTCCCGGTCCTTCGCCTCGTCGTAGAGGCCGCGCACGGGGCTGGCCGCCATCACCGCCGCGCGTTCGGCGGCCGTGGCGGGGCCGAGCCGCGAGGCGGGCGGACGGATCAGGGTCTTCTGCACCACGGTCGGCGCGCCCTTCTCGTCTAGCACAGAGACCAGCGCCTCGCCGACCCCCAGCCCCTGGATCGCCTCGGCGGTGTCGAAGGCCGGGTTGGGGCGGAAGGACTGCGCCGCCGCCCGCAGGCCCTTCTGCTCGGCGGGAGTGTAGGCGCGCAGGGCGTGCTGGATGCGGTTTCCGAGCTGGGCCAGCACCGCGTCCGGCACGTCGGCCGGGTTCTGGGTGACGAAATAGACGCCCACGCCCTTGGAGCGGATCAGCCGCACCACCTGCTCGACCTTCTCCAGCAGCGGCTTCGGCGCGTCGCGGAACAGCAGGTGCGCCTCGTCGAAGAAGAAGACGAGGCGCGGCTTTTCGGGATCGCCCACCTCGGGCAGCTCCTCGAACAGCTCCGACAGCAGCCACAGCAGGAAGGTCGAGTAGAGCCGGGGCGTCTGGATCAGCGCGTCGGCGGCCAGGATGTTGACGTAGCCGCGCCCCGAGCCGTCGACCCGCATCAGGTCGGACAGGGCCAGCGCCGGCTCGCCGAAGAAGTTCTCCGCGCCCTGGCTGTCGAGCAGCAGCAGCTTGCGCTGGATGGTCGAGACGGTGGTCGGCGAGACGTTGCCGTACTTGGCGCCGATCTCCCTGGCGTTGTCGGCGACGTATTTCAGCGCCGCCTGGAGGTCCTTCAGGTCGAGGATCAGCAGGCCCTCGGCGTCGGCGACGTGGAAGGCGATGGTCAGCACCCCCTCCTGCACGTCGTTCAGCTCGAGCAGGCGCGACAGCAGCAGCGGCCCCATCTCCGAGACCGTGGTGCGGATCGGGTGTCCCTTCTCGCCGAACAGGTCCCAGAAGACGGTCGGCGGCGCGTCCGGCGTCAGGGTCAGGTTCATGCCCGCCGCCCTGGCCAGCATCTTCTCGTTCGGCGCGCCCGGCTGGCAGACGCCGGACAGGTCGCCCTTCACGTCGGCGGCGAAGACGGGCACCCCCGCGTCCGAGAAGGCCTGGGCCAGGACCTGCAGGGTCACGGTCTTGCCGGTTCCGGTGGCCCCCGCGACGATCCCGTGCCGGTTGGCGCGGTCGAGGCGGAGTTCCTCGGGCTTGTCCGAAAAGCCGACGAAGACGGTGCTGCTCATGGGGGTCCTCCTGCACGCCAAGCTATAGCGAGGCCGGGCCTGGCGGCAACGCATTGACGGCCCCGCCCGCGCGACTGAGATTGCCGCCATGACCGCCGCAACGTCCGTCTCCGCCACCGGCCGCAACGCCCTCGTGCTGATCGCCGTCATCGCGGCGGGGGCGGCCGCCTACTGGCTCAGGCAGATCCTGACGCCGCTGGCGCTGGCGGTCTTCCTGGCGGTGATGGTCGACGGGCTGGCGCGCATCCTGGCCGAGCGCACGCCCGGTTTTCCCAAGACCCTGGCCGTGCCGGTGGCGGTCGTGCTGTCGATCCTGCTGTTCGGCGGGGCGGCCTGGATCATCGCCGAGAACGCCACCAGCTTCGTCGGCCAGCTCGTGACCTATGGGCCCAAGCTCAATTCGCTGATCGCCCGGGTGGCGGACATGGCGGGGCTGGAGGCTCCGCCCTCCCTCAGCCAGATGCTCCAGCAGCTCGACCCCACCCGCTACCTCGGCGACATCGCCCGGAAGCTCCAGGGCTTCGCGTCCGACGCGGTGTTCGTGCTGATCTACCTCGGCTTCCTCATAGCCTCACGCGGGGGCTTCAAGCGCAAGATCGTCGCCATGTTCCCCGGCAAGGCCGAGCGGGACGAGGCGGTGCGGGTCTTCCAGCGCATCCGGGGCGGGGTCGAGCGCTACCTGTGGATCCAGACCGTCACCGGCCTGATGATCGCCGTCGGATCGTGGCTGATCATGGTGGCGGTGGGCCTGGACAACGCCGTCTTCTGGGCCTTCCTGATCTTCCTGGCCTCCTACATCCCCATCGTCGGCGGCATCGTCGGCGTCGCCCTGCCGCCCCTCTTCGCCCTCGTGCAGTTCGACGGGTTGTGGCAGGCGGTGCTTCTGGCGGCGGTGCTCCAGGGCGTGCAGTTCGTGGTCGGCAACATCGTCCAGCCCCGGATGCAGGGCGACAGCCTGAACATCGACCCGGTGGTGGTGCTCCTGTCGCTGGCCTTCTGGGGCCTCATCTGGGGACCGGCGGGCATGTTCCTGTCCACGCCGCTGACCGTGGCGGCGATGGTGGTGCTGGCCCAGTTCCCCGGCTCGCGGCGGATCGCCATCGTGCTGTCGGCCGACGGCGATCCGCAGGCGGGCGATGGCCTCGCCCACGAGGCGCCGCCCAAGCCTGCGGCGCCCCGCCGCATGCGGGCGGCCAGAAAAGATGACAAGGCCCCCTTTAAACGGCCTCCCAAGGCGCCTAACTGATGTCTTGTCCGGGGCGCTCCCCCCGCTCTCCGGGCGAACAGGCGAGCGGCTCATCCTCCCCCCCTAGAGCCGCCGCCATATAAATCGTCCCGCCCCCACGGGCGAGACCAGGCGCCGCCGGAACCCCCCCTCCGGCGGCGCTTTCGTTTTGGGCATACCCTTGTCAAGAAACGGCGTGTTGATCCTCCCGGCGGGAGGGATAGGCTCGGGCCATGAACGGCTCCCCCCCGGCCTGCTTCACCCTCGACGCCTTCGAGACGGCCTTCGCCCACGCCCTGGGCGAGAAGCGCCTGACCGCGCCGCAGCGCGCCTTCCTGGAACAGGTCCACGCCGACTGCGCGGCGGAGGAGCTGCCCCCCGTGTCGGCCGAGGAGGCCGCCGAGGCCTTCGCCGGCCTGTGGCGCCTGGGCGAGACGCAGAAGGGCGACGATCCCGCCATCCGCCTGCGCCGCTGGGCGGGCCGCGACCTGCTGGAGATCGCCCAGCCCGACGGGCCCTTCCTGGTCGACAGCGTCATGGGCGAGGTGGCCGAAGGCGGCTATTTCGTCCGCGCCATGTTCCATCCGGTGGCGGACGGCCGCTCCCTGATCCAGGTCCACCTCGACCCCGTGGGCGAGGACCGGGCCGGAGCGCTGGAGGCGGCGGTCGCGCGGACGCTGGCCGACGTGCGCATGGCGGTGGGCGACTTCGGGGCCATGCAGGCCCTGATGCGGCGCTCCATCGCCGAGCTGGAGCAGGCCCGCGCCCCGGCCTCCGACGAGGAGCGGGCCGAGGACCTGGCCTTCCTGCGCTGGCTGGAGGGCGAGCGGTTCGTCTTCCTCGGCGCTCGCGTCTACGAGTATCCGCGCACGGCGGACGGCGACTACGCCGCCGAGGAGCCGCTGGTGCGGCCGGAAGGCAGCCTGGGCGTGCTGGCCGACGAGAGCCGCTCGGTCCTGCGCCGCGCCAACGAGCCGGCCATCCTGTCG
>CAZOHI010000096.1:4217-6085 GCA_964579695.1 uncultured Caulobacter sp.
GAGGCGCGGCTGGCCGAGACCGCCCGCACCTGGGAGGACCGCTTCGAGGCCGCCGTGCGCGAGGGCGGCGCCCCGTCCGGCCAGGTGGCGGCGATGCTGGCCCGCTACGGCCGCGCCTTCCCGCCCGGCTACCGGGCCCAGTACGACGCCGCCGAAGCCCTGGCCGACATCGCCGTCATCGAGAGCCTGGCGCCGGGCGAGCCGGTGCGGGTGCGCGCCTATCGCCGCGAGGGGGACGACCCGACCCAGTTCCGCTTCAAGCTCTATCGCCCGGCGACGGCCGCGCCCCTGTCGGACGTGCTGCCGATCCTGGAGCGCATGGGCCTGCGCGCCCTGATCGAGGAGGGCTTCCCGGTCGGCGAGACGCCGGTCTGGGTCCACGACTTCCTGCTGGAGGACGAGCGCGGCGAGCGTCTGGTGTTCGCCGACGTCAAGGAAGCCTTCGAGGCCGCCGTGGTCGCCGTCTGGACCGGACGGACGGAGAGCGACGGCTTCAACCGGCTGGTGCTGGAGCTGGGGATTTCCTGGCGCGAGGCGGCGCTGGTGCGGGCGCTGGCGCGGTATCGCCAGCAGAGCGGGCTCGACCCCTCGCAGGCGGTGCAGGAGGCGGCGCTGTCCGACCACCCGCAGGTGGCGCGGCTGATCCTCGACCTGTTCCGCATCCGCTTCGACCCGGCCATCGCCGCCGACGTGGAGGCGCGCGAGGCGCAGGGCAAGGCGGTGACGGCCGAGATCGTGGAGGCGCTCCAGGCCGTCGCCAGCCTCGACGCCGACCGGGCGCTGCGGCGGCTCGCCCTGCTGGTGGCGGCGATCAAACGGACCAACTTCTTCCAGTCGGACAAGGACTGCATCAGCTTCAAGGTCGCCTCGCGCGAGCTGGACGACCTGCCGGCGCCGAAGCCGTTTCGCGAGATCTTCGTCTGGGCGCCGCACGTCGAGGGCGTCCACCTGCGCTTTGGGCCGGTGGCGCGCGGCGGCCTGCGCTGGTCCGACCGCCGCGACGACTTCCGCACCGAGGTGCTGGGGCTGGTGAAGGCCCAGCAGGTGAAGAACGCCGTCATCGTGCCGGTCGGCTCCAAGGGCGGCTTCTATCCCAAGCAGCTTCCGCGCGGCGGCGACGCGCGGCCCGAGGCGATCCGCGCCTACGTGACCTTCCTGCGCGGCCTGCTCGACCTGACCGACAACATTGACGCCGACGGGGCGGTGGTCCCGCCCCCCGGCGTGGTGGTCCACGAGGGGGACGATCCCTACCTCGTCGTCGCCGCCGACAAGGGCACGGCGACCTTCTCCGACATCGCCAACGGCATATCGGAGGACTACGGCTTCTGGCTCGGCGACGCCTTCGCGTCCGGCGGTTCGGCGGGCTACGACCACAAGGAGATGGGCATCACCGCCCGCGGCGCCTGGGAGGCGGTCAAGCGCCACTTCCGCGAGATGGGCAAGGACATCCAGGCCGAGCCCTTCACCGTCGTCGGCTGCGGCGACATGAGCGGCGACGTGTTCGGCAACGGGATGCTGCTGAGCAGGCAGATCAGGCTGCTGGCCGCCTTCGACCACCGCCACGTCTTCATCGACCCGGACCCCGACCCGGCCATCTCGTGGGACGAGCGGGCGCGGCTGTTCGAGCTGCCGCGCTCGTCGTGGGACGATTACGACAAGGGGCTGATATCCGAAGGCGGCGGGGTGTTCGCCCGGTCGCTGAAGTCCATCCCGATCTCGCCGCGGATGGCCGCCCTGCTCGACCTCAAAGGCGAGGCCGCCACCCCGGCCGAGGTCATCGCGGCGATCCTGAAGTCGAAGGCCGAGCTGCTCTACCTCGGCGGCATCGGGACCTATGTGAAGGCCAGGGGCGAGAGCCACGCCGACGC
>CAZOHI010000097.1:0-5864 GCA_964579695.1 uncultured Caulobacter sp.
ACTGGGGCGGCGGATCGGTCCGCCGCCCCTTTTCTTCGCCCCCGCCCCCTGTGCTAGGCTTGCGGCTAATGTTCAGGGGGGACCGTGCGTATGTTGGATGTCGTGTTCGAGGAAGCGTGGCGGCGGAACGATCCGGCGCAGGCGCGCGACGCGATCGCATTCTGGGAGAAGCTGGGGCTGGTGCCGCCGGCCGAGCGTGAGCGGCGGGTGAGCGAACTGGTCGCCATCGCGCGGATCGACGGCGAGGTCGTGGCGCTGTCGACGGCCTCCCTGGCGGTGCTGCCGCCGCTGAAGGCTCGCTTCGCCATGTATCGCTGCGCGGTGGCCCCTGCCTTCCGGCGGCACGACGTCTCCTACCGGATCTCCGGCTGGTCGCGCGAAAGGCTTGAGGCGTGGTCGGCGGCCCATCCGGCCGAGCAGGTGGCCGGGATGGCGGCGATCATCCAGGCCCAGGAATACCGTATCAAGCAGCACGAGCCGACCTGGCCCGAGCACGGCCTGCACCTGAACCTCGTCGGCTACACCCAGCGCGGCGAGCAGATCCGCGTGGCCTGGTTCAACCACGCCAGGGTCGAGGAGACGGCCCTACCGGGGAGCGGGCTGCAATGACCGCCGAAGCTTCCGAAGCCGCTGACGCCCCGGCCTCGACCGCGCCGCAGGGCATCCTGTGGATCGCCTCCTACCCGAAGTCCGGCAACACCTGGACGCGGGCCTTCCTCAACAACCTGCTGAAGATCATGCAGGACGAGGACGAGGGGACGCCCCAGGACATCAACAAGATGAACGAGTACACCGTCTGGGACATCTCGGCGAAGCCGTACGAGCACATCCTCGAAAAGCCGCCGAAGGACGTCGAACGGTCCGAGATCGCCCGCGTGCGGCCCCAGGTCCAGGCCCAGATCGCCGAGCGCACCGACGGGCTGGCGATGGTCAAGACGCACCACGCCCTGGTGCTGGACCGGGGCCACCCGACCATCAACTTCGAGGTCACCTCGGGCGCCATCTACGTCGTGCGAAACCCGCTCGACGTGGCGGTGTCGTTCGCCGCCCACCTCGGCTCGCCCATCGACAGGGCCATCGAGGAGATGGAGATCCGCAACCTGGAGACCGGCGTCTCGGAGACCAGCGTCTACGAGGTCTACGGCTCGTGGAGCCAGCACGTGGAGAGCTGGACGCGCAAGCCCCACCGGGCGATCCACGTCATGCGCTACGAGGACATGCTGGAGAACACGGCGCTGGTGTTCGGCGCCTTGGCCCGCCACCTGCTGCTGGCCCCGACGGCGGAGCAGCTCGACCTCGCCATCCAGCGCTCGTCCTTCGACGAGCTGAAGAAGCAGGAGGACGAGGCCGGGTATCGCGAGAAGCCCGACAGCGCCGAGCGCTTCTTCCGCGCGGGCAAGGCGGGCGAGTGGCGCCACCAGCTCACCCGCCGCCAGGTTCGCCGCGTGGTGAAGGCCCACCACGAGCAGATGGCGCGGTTCGGCTACCTCACCGACGAGCTGAAGCCGCTGGTCTGATGCGCGGGGCCGCCATTCTCCTGGCCGCCCTGACGGCCTTTCCGGCCCAGGCGGGCGACGCGCCCTACGCCCACGAGAAGGGGCTGAAGGCGAGGCCGCAGTTCGCGGGCCAGCCTTACGTCCTGCTGCTGGCCGACTGCGCCGGGAAGATGCAGGCGCACGACGGCTTCTGGGCCGGCGCGCTGGAGACCTACAAGCCCGAGGGCGGGCCGGTCGTGGAACGGCTGGAGGCGCGCCTGGCCGCCGACCGGGGCTGGAAGGCGGGCGATCCGCCGCCCGCCGACGTCGCCGCCGCCCGCGCCTCGGGGCTGGCGGCCGAGCAGGTGGCGGTGGACGCCGACCTCGCCAAGGACAAGGCCGCTGGAAAAAGCGTGGGCTGGAGCTACGCCGCCACGGGTGCGCAGACCCAGGCCGCCTGCAAGATGCTCGTCTACGACCACGACGACGAAACGGCCTATGGCCGCCACGCGCTGCGGGCGGCGCTGGCCAAGGGCGGGGCGCCTTACGAGCCGCGGCAGTTCGAGCGGCTGACGGCGCTGGCGGGGCAGCCGATGTGGACGGTCTACGCCCGCTGCGCCGGGGCGATCGCGCGCTCGTCGGGTTCGATGGCGTCGATGGCCGGGGTGCTGGTGGATGCGGGGATCGACCCGGCCAGGGTCCAGCTCGCCTGGGACGTCGCGGTCCAGAGCAACGCCGACAGCCGCAAACTGCACGACGCCGCCGTCGCGACGTTGACGACGGACGGCGTTTCCGACCAACCCGGCGCCGACGTCGCGTGGCTGGCGCTGGAGGAGCAGTCGGGCGCGAGGCCGATGACCTCGGGCTTCGACTGCCTGCGGCTGGTGGAGAGGCTGGAGCCGTGAGAGCCGTGGTCGTCCTCGCCGTCCTGGCGTTGGCGGCGCCCGCCGCCGCCCAGCCGCTGAAGGACGCCGCGCGGCTGAAGGACCTGGAAGGGGTGCGGGCGGCGCTGGCGGGCGGGGCCGATCCGAACGGCTTTCCGAAGGCCTATTCGCCGCTGATGTTCGCGGCCGGGAACGGAGAGGCGGAGATGACCCGCCTCCTGCTGGCCCATGGCGCGCAGACCGAGCACCGCGACCAGAACGGCGACCGGGCCCTGCTGTGGGCCGCGCAGCGTGGGCATCTGGAGACGGCGCGGCTGCTGGTGGATGCGGGCTCCCCGGCGGATTCCGATGACGACCCCTACGGCAGGACGCCGCTCCTCGCCGCCAGCCGCTATGGCCACGACGAGGTGATCGCACTGCTGCTGGAACGCGGCGCCCATGTACGGCGCAGCGACAGCAGCGGCCAGACGGCCCTGCACGCGGCGGTTCTGGCGCAGGATACGCCGCTGGTCGCCCTGCTTCTGAAGGCGGGAGCCGATCCGAAGGCGGCGACCGAGAGCCTGCGCGAGACGCCGCTGCACCTGGCCGTCCAACGCGGCAAGGCGGACATGGCGCGGATGCTGGCCGAGGCGGGCGCGGACCTGGAGACTCGCGACAAGGACGGCCGCACGGCGCTGCTCGACGCCGCCGCGCGCGGCCACGACGAGGTGGTGGAGGTGCTGCTGGCCCACGGTGCCCGCGCCGACCTCGACCCCGCCTTCGCCGCCGCGACGTGGAAGGGCGATGCGGACCTCCCTAGGCGCCTGTTCGAGAAGGGCGCGAAGATCGACGCCGTGGATCTCGACGGCCGTTCGGCGCTGGCCGGAGCGGCCTCCCACGAAGGCTCGGCGATGACCGAGTGGTTCCTGGCCCGCAAGCCCGACCTCGCCCGCCACGGCGCGGAGGCGCTGCACGAGGCGGCGAAGGGCGGCAACACCCAGGCCGCCGTCCTGCTGCTGGATGGCGGTGTTCCCGTCGACGCCCGCGACGCCAAAGGAGCCACCGCCCTGATGCTAGCGGCGGGGCAGGGACGCACCGAGACGGTGCGGCTGCTGGTCGAACGCGGCGCCGACCCGAACGCCCGCACGCCGGACGGCAAGGGCGCGGCGGACCACATGGCCGCTTCCGTCTCGATGCTCGAAGACCTCATCGAGGGCCGCGAGCGCTCGCGCGCCTATCGCCCGACCCACGAGCAGCGCGCCGAGGTGGAGCGCCTGAAGGCCGCCCACGCGGAGATCGAAAAAATTTTCGCCGGGGCAGGGTAGGCAAGCCCGAAATCCCGGCTCTTACCTGTAGGCGTCCTCTGTCGAGGCGAGGCGCCGCGTTGCGTTGGCGGCCTCGCAAGGACCTGACGGATGGGCGCGCCGCCTGATCCGCGTGTGGGAGACGGAGCGCCGCCGCGCGAGGAGGTGCAGCGCTGGGCGCGCCAGTACGGCCCGGCCTTGCGACGCTATTTCCAGAAGAAGGTCAGCGCCGTCGAGGCCGAGGACCTGGTCCAGAACGTCTTCCTCAACATCCAGGCCCGCAGCGCCCAGGCGGGGGCCATCGACAACGTCGAGGGCTACCTGTTCCGCACCGCCGCCAACGTGCTGGCCCGGCGGCTGGGCCGCGAGGCGTGGCCCGCCGATCCCTTCTCCGAGGGCATGGAGCCCTCCGACGAGCTGTCGCCCGAGCGCGCCCTGATCGCCAAGGAGCGGCTGGAGCGGGTGGCGGCGGCGCTGAAGACCCTGCCGCCCCGCACGCGGCAGGCCTTCATCCTGCATCGCTTCGAGGAGATGACCTATGTGTCCATCGCCCGGACGATGGGCATCACGACCATATCGGTCGGCAAGCTGATCAAGCGGGCGCTGCGCAAGCTGGGCGACGCCGCCGAGGCGGGCCAATGAGCGAGATCCGCCGCCAGCTCGTTCCCCTGACCGACGACGCCCCAGCGGCGGCGGCGGGCTGGCTCGCCCTGAAGCGGTCGGGCGAGATGACGGCCGACGACGCGGCCGAGCTGGACGCGTGGCTCGCCGCCGACCCGGCCCATGCCGCCGCCCTGCGCGACCTCGAACGCACCTGGGCCGAGCTGGAGCAGGCGCGCGCCCATCCCGACATCCTCAGCCTGCGCGAGGAGGCGCGGCAGATGAAGCGGCCCGCCCGGCGGCTGGTCCCCCGACCGTGGCTGGCGGCGGCGGCCGTGGGCGCGGCGGCGGTGCTGGGCGCGGCGACCCTGCTGTCGGGATCGTGGGACAGCGCGCGGCTGCTGTTCGGCCCCATCGAGCAGGAGCTGCGCACCAGTGTCGGCCAGCGCACGACCATCACCCTGCCGGACGGCTCGGTGGTGACGCTCGACACCGACACGGTGGTCCGCACGGTGGAATCGCGGCGCGAACGGCGGGTGGAGCTGGCCAGGGGCCAGGCCTTCTTCCACGTCGCCAAGGACCCCGGCCGCCCGTTCGTGGTGGTCGCGGGGGACCGCAAAGTGACCGCGCTCGGCACCGCCTTCGGCGTGCGGGTCGAGAAGGACCGTTTCCAGCTCACCATGCTGGAGGGGGTGGTCAAGGTCGAGGCGCCGCTGAGCGCCGCGCCCGGCGCGCCGCCCAAGGTGCAGTCGGCCAACATGGCGGCGGGCGCCCAGCTCATCGCCGTGGTCAATCGCCAGTGGACGATCAAGCCTGTCGACGCGGTGAAGGAGACCGCCTGGACGCGGGGCCTGCTGATCTATGAAAGCACGCCGCTGCGCACCGTCGCCGATGAATTGAACCGATATTCCGAACGCAAGATCGTCATCGACGATCCGCGCGCCGCCGCCCGGCTGGTAAACGGCGCCTTCCGCGCCAGCGACATCGAGGGCGCCGTCGCCGCGCTCGAATCCTATGGCCTGGTGCGGGTGTCCGCCCAGACCGACGACGCGATCCATCTGGCCGACGGGTGAAAAAATCTTCGTGCGCAGGGTAGGTAAGTCGATCCCACCGGCTCCCTGGTATTGGGGGCGAGAAGCTCCCGAAGAACACTAGGGGGAGCAAGCAGTGTTTCATCGAGATCGGTCGTTATACGCCCGCCTGCTGTGCGGCGCTTCTGTCGTCGCCACGGTCATCGCGGGCGGCGCCCAGGCGCAGGAGCGCGCCCGCATCAGCATCGAACAGCAGCCGCTGGCCTCGGCGCTCAACGCCTTCGGGGTGCAGACCGGCCAGCCGGTGATCTCGACGCCGGAACTGACCTCTGCGAAGGTTTCGCGCGGGGTGAAGGATGTGGGCGAGCCGGGCCTGGCGCTCAGCCAGCTCCTCGCCGGGACGGGGCTCTCCTACCGCTGCTCCGGCGACACCTACCTGATCGTCCGCTCCCCGGAGTCCGGGCCCGCACCCCGTCCAATGAATTGCATCGTCCAGGCGGGTGCGGGCGCAAGCAATGAGGACGCGGTGGATGCGCTGATCGTCACGGCGCAGAAGCGGGAAGAGAACATCCAGGACGTGCCGATCGCGAT
>CAZOHI010000098.1:0-5653 GCA_964579695.1 uncultured Caulobacter sp.
ACCCACGACCGCGCAGCGATCATGCAGATCGTGGAATCCCTCCGGGCTCGCTGACCGCAAGAGAACATCTTGCGAACTTGGAACAAAGCGGGTACGCCTTTAACCCTGATGAGCCGAGCGGGTCGGCGGAATCATGGGATAACGGCGGGACACATGAACCAGGCGGCATTGAAGCTCGTGGGACGCGACGACGCAGACAAGCAACGGGCGCTGGAATCGGCGCTGGCGCAGATCGACAGGGCCTTCGGTAAAGGCTCGGTGATGAAGCTGGGCAACAAGGGCAAGGTCGTCGAGATCGAGTCCGTGTCCACCGGCTCGCTCGGCCTCGACATCGCGCTGGGCATCGGCGGCCTGCCCAAGGGACGGGTGGTCGAGATCTATGGGCCGGAAAGCTCGGGCAAGACCACCCTCGCCCTGCACGTCGTGGCCGAGGTGCAGAAGGCCGGCGGCACCGCCGCCTTCGTGGACGCCGAGCACGCGCTTGATCCTTCCTACGCCCACAAGCTGGGGGTGAACCTCGACGACCTGCTGGTCTCGCAGCCCGACACCGGCGAGCAGGCGCTGGAGATCACCGACACCCTGGTGCGCTCCAACGCCGTGGACGTGATCGTGATCGACTCGGTGGCGGCCCTGACGCCGCGGGCCGAGATCGAGGGCGAGATGGGCGACAGCCTGCCCGGCCTGCAGGCCCGCCTGATGAGCCAGGCGCTGCGCAAGCTGACGGGCTCCATCTCCAAGGCCAAGACGCTGGTCATCTTCATCAACCAGATTCGCATGAAGATCGGGGTGATGTACGGCAGCCCCGAGACGACGACGGGCGGCAACGCGCTGAAGTTCTACGCCTCGGTGCGCCTGGACATCCGCCGCACCGGCTCGGTGAAGGTGCGCGACGAGATCATCGGCAACAACGTCCGGGTGAAGGTGGTCAAGAACAAGGTCGCCCCGCCGTTCCGCGAGGTCGAGTTCGACATCATGTACGGCCAGGGCATCTCGAAGCTGGGCGAGATCATCGACCTGGGGGTGAAGGCCGGGGTGATCGAGAAGTCCGGCTCCTGGTTCAGCTACAACAGCCAGCGTATCGGCCAGGGCCGCGACAACGTCCGGGAATTCCTGCGCAATAACACCGACATGGCGAACGAGATCGAGAAGGCGGTGCGCGGCAACGCCACCAAGATCGAGGAGGAACTGCTGGTCGGCGGTCCTGAGGGCTCCGAAGAGGAATAGGCTGCCGCTCAGGCCGCCGCTTCCGCGCAAGGCCCACCCGCCAACCCGCGGCCTGCACGGACCCCGTGCGGCGGCCGAAGCGAAAGGAAGGACGTCCGGCGCCGGTCGCCGGGCGTCCTTTTCCTTTGTGGGACAGGCCGGGCTTGGTAAGGGAACTCGCGCCCCGCGCGCACCCCCTTTCGAAGCGACGTACCCGGACTTTTCGATGCAGAGCCTGAACGACATCCGCGCGGCCTTCCTGAACTACTTCGGGGCGAATGGGCATGCCGTGGCGCCGTCCGCGCCGCTGGCGCCGCAGAACGACCCGACGCTGCTGTTCGTCAACGCCGGCATGGTGCCGTTCAAGAACGTCTTCACCGGCGCCGAGACGCCTGCTTCGCCGCGCGCCGCCTCGTCTCAGAAGTGCGTGCGCGCCGGGGGCAAGCACAACGACCTCGACAACGTCGGCTACACCGCCCGCCACCACACCTTCTTCGAGATGCTGGGGAACTTCTCCTTCGGCGACTATTTCAAGGACGGCGCGATCGAGCTGGCCTGGCGGCTGCTGACCCGCGAGTTCGGCATCGACCCGAACCGCCTGCTGGTCACCGTCTACGCCAGCGACGACGAGGCCCATGGCCTGTGGAAGAAGATCGCCGGGCTGCCGGACGAGCGGATCATCCGCATCGGCACCTCCGACAACTTCTGGTCGATGGGCGACACGGGGCCGTGCGGTCCCTGCTCTGAGATCTTCTTCGACCACGGCGCCCACATCCCCGGCGGCCCGCCCGGCTCGCCGGACGAGGACGGCGACCGTTTCGTGGAGATCTGGAACCTCGTCTTCATGCAGTTCGAGCAGCATGCCGACGGGACCCGGACCGGCCTGCCCAAGCCCTCGATCGACACCGGCATGGGCCTGGAGCGGATCGCGGCCGTCATGCAGGGCGTGCACGACAACTACGACGTCGACCTGTTCCGCACCCTGATCGCGGCCAGCGAGGACGCCACGGGCGTCAAGGCCGAGGGCGTCCGCGCCCCGTCGCACCGGGTGATCGCCGACCACCTGCGCTCGTCGTCCTTCCTGATCGCCGACGGCATCTCGCCGTCGAACGAGGGCCGGGGCTACGTCCTGCGCCGGATCATGCGCCGCGCCATGCGCCACGCCCACCTGCTGGGCGCCGACGAGCCGTTGATGCACCGGCTGGCCCCGACCCTGGTCAGCGAGATGGGCGGCGCCTATCCCGAGCTGCGCCGCGCCGAGGCGCTGATCGTCGAGACCCTGCGCCAGGAGGAGGAGCGGTTCCGCCGCACCCTCGGGCGCGGCATGAGCCTTCTTGAGGAAGCGACGAGCGGGCTCGCCCAGGGCGGCGTGCTGCCCGGCGACGTGGCCTTCAAGCTCTACGACACCTACGGCTTCCCGCTGGACCTGACGCAGGACGCGGTGCGGGCCATGGGGCTGACCGTGGACACGGCGGGTTTCGACACCGCCATGGACCGCCAGCGCCAGATGGCGCGCGAGAACTGGGCCGGGTCGGGCCAGCAGGCCGCCGCCGCCGAGTGGTTCGCTATCCGCGACCGCCTGGGGCCGAGCGTCTTCGACGGGTACGACAGCGTCGAGACCGCGGGCGAGGTCATCGCCATCCTGCGCGATGGCGCCGAAGTCGACGCGGCGGACGAGGGAGAGACCGTCCAGGTGCTCGTCGACCGCACCCCCTTCTACGCCGAGAGCGGCGGCCAGGCGGGCGACACCGGCCGGATCGAGTGGACCGGCGGCGCGGGCGACGTCATCGACACCCAGAAGCAGGCGGGCGACCTGCACGTCCATGTGGTCAAGCTGAACGGGCGCCTGAAGGCGGGCGAGCGCGTCCGCCTGCTGGTCGACGCCGCGCGCCGCCAGACGACCCGCTCCAACCACTCCGCCGCCCACCTCGTCCACGCGGCGCTGCGCCATGTGCTGGGTCCCCACGTCGCCCAGAAGGGCCAGATGGTGGACGGCGAGCGCATGCGCTTCGACTTCTCCCATTCCGGCCCGCTGACGGCGGACGAACTCGACCGCATCGAGGCCGAGGTCAACGCCGTGATCCGCCAGAACGCCCTGGCCGAGATCAAGGTCATGGCCCCGCAGGAGGCCATCGAGGCGGGCGCCGTCGCCCTGTTCGGCGAGAAGTACGGCGATAGCGTGCGGGTGCTGACCCTGGGCAAGGCGCTGGCGGGCGAGGGCGACTATTCGGTCGAGCTGTGCGGCGGCACCCACGTCGCGCGCACCGGCGACATCGCCCTTTTCAAGATTGTCTCCGAGCAGGGCATCGCCGCGGGGGTGCGCCGCATCGAGGCCCTGACCGGCGAGGCGGCCCGCCGCTGGCTGCTGGAGCAGGCGGCCGTCGCCAAGGGCCTGGCCGACCAGTTCAAGGTCCCGGTGGCCGAGGTCGCCGCCCGCGTCGAGGCGCTGGAGACCCAGCGTCGCCGGCTGGAGAAGGAACTGTCCGAGGCCAAGCGGGCGCTGGCGCTCGGCGGCGGCTCCGGCGGCGCGCCCGCGGTCGAGGAGATCGGCGGCGTGAAGTTCGACGGTCGGGTGGTCGAGGGCGTTTCCCCGAAGGACATGCGCCCGCTGGTCGACGAGGCCCGCAAGCGGCTGGGCGACAATGGGATCGTCGCCTATGCGGCGGTCAACGAGGGCAAGGCGGCCATTGCGGTGGCGATCACGCCGGACCTCGTCGGCCGCTTCGACGCCGCCGCGCTGGCCCGCGCGGCGGTGACCGCGATGGGCGGCCAGGGCGCGGGGGGCAAGCCCGACTTCGCCCAGGGCGGCGCGCCGGATGGCTCCAGGGCGGGCGAGGGCGTGGCGGCGGTGAAGGCGGCGCTGGGCTGACCAAGGACCTTCCCCCTGCGGCGGAAGGTCTAACTCTTGAAAAACGCCGACAGCTTGTTGCCCGTCGGGTCGCGGACGTAGGCGAGGTAGTAACCGTCGCCGTAGACCGGCCGCAGCCCCGGCTCGCCCTCGCTGCTTCCGCCGTGGGCGAGCGCGGCGGCGTGGAAGGCCTGGACCTGAGCCTCATTCCCGGCCCGCAGGCCGATCATGATCCCGTTGCCCGGCTGCGCCGGCTGGCCGTTCTCCGGTCCGCAGAGGAGTACGGTGGCGTGGTCGGCGCCGTCAGGCCCGTAGCCCGCCCAGCCGCCTTCGAGGAAGACGCGCCCGCTGCCCAGCGTCCCCAGCACCGCGTCATAGAAGGCCACGGCCTCGTCCAGGTTGTCCGTCCCGATAGTCACGTAGGTGATCATGGATGTCATCGCGCGCTCTCCCTTTCGCGGGGGGAGCTTAGCGCCGCGACGGAACAAATCAAGAACTATGGTGAAGCTTACCGCTCGCCCCTGGGAAGCTGGATGTGGACCAGCCGCCAGGTGAACAGGGCCTTGCGCTCGAAGGTGAAGACCGTCGTCACGTCCTCCGCTCCCGGCCGTTCCACGGCCAGCCGGGCGCGGTCGACGCCCCAGTAGGCGAAGGTGGGATGCGGTCCCTTCACCACCGCCTTCAGCCGGGCGACGGCGTCTTCGGAGGGTTCGGCCACCGGTGGCGCGGCGCCGGGGCGATAGCCGCGAGTCAGGGCCGAGAGCCCCTCGGCCGACAGGTAGCCGTCCACGCGCGGGGCGGGCGGGGCCAGGGGTTCGAGCGCCCGGCGCATGGCCCCGAGCGGATCGCTCCAGATCGACGGGGTCTCGGGCGTCACGGCGCGTTCGGGCACGAGCTGGGTGGTCAGGCTCTTGCGCACGGCGGGGAAGTCGACGAGTTGGGCGACGGCCGACACGTCCTCAGCCTTCGCCGCCGCCTTCAGGGCGCGGAAGGCGAACCAGGGGGCGCTGAAGAAGGCCAGCGCGAACAGCAGCGCCGCCAGCAGCACGATCTTGAACAGGTCCAGCCGCATGGGCCCTCGCGGTCAACTATCCCCCATGAAACGCGAAATCCGCGCCCCCGGGCAAGCGGGGACGCGGATCAGGCGAAGTCGATGGCGGGGCTCAGCCCCTGGCCATCGCCTTGGTCAGGTTCTCGGCCACCTTGTCGAGGAAGCCCTCGGTGGTCAGCCAGCGCTGGTCGGGGCCGACCAGCAGGGCCAGGTCCTTGGTCATGTCGCCGGCCTCGACGGTGTCGACGCAGACCTTCTCCAGCGTCTGGGCGAAGGCGGCCAAGTCGCCGTTGCTGTCCAGCTTCGCGCGGTGCGACAGGCCCCGCGTCCAGGCGAAGATCGAGGCGATGGAGTTGGTCGAGGTCGACTCGCCCTTCTGGTGCTGGCGGTAGTGGCGGGTGACGGTGCCGTGGGCGGCCTCGGCCTCCACCGTCTGGCCGTCCGGCGTCATCAGCACCGAGGTCATCAGGCCCAGCGAGCCGTAGCCCTGCGCCACCGTGTCGGACTGCACGTCGCCGTCGTAGTTCTTGCAGGCCCAGACATAGCCGCCC
>CAZOHI010000099.1:0-5645 GCA_964579695.1 uncultured Caulobacter sp.
CCAGGGCCAGCAGCGGCTCGATGACGGCGATGCCCGCCGGGGTCACGAAGCGGTAGCCCGCCTCGGCCTGAACGCCGAAGGAGGTCGCCTGGCTGTCGGAGACCAGCACCGAAGCGTCGATGTCCGCGCTGGCGTAGTTGACGATGGCGTCGGCGTAGAAATTCCCCGCCGTCAGCGAGCCGTAGGCCCCGAGGCTGTAGCCCTTCATCTCCGCGGTGGTGGGGCTCTCGTGATGCTCGACCTCGGAGGTGACGTAGCCGGCGGTGACGCCCGCCTTCCAGCCCCCGGCCCCGAAGACGTCGGCGCCGCCCACCAGCCCTTGGGAGGTCTGGCGGTAGCCGGTGTCCTGCAGCACCGCCCCGCCGGTGAAGCCCTGCATCAGGTCGTTGGCCACCGTGCCATAGAGGGCCGACAGCCACACGCCGGTTCCGTCCTGCGGCTCGCTTCCGCGCAGATCGGCCTGGCGGTCCAGCCAGGCGTCGGAGGTCATGTCCCAGGCGACCCGCGCCGTCTCGCCGAGATGGGCGAGCTGGGCCGGTTCGCGGTCGGGGACGCGGGTGAGGTAGGTCTGCCTGGCCTCAGTGTCGTTGATCAGGTGGTAGGCGAGCGCTCCAGTATCTATGACGCCTCCTTGAGCCTCCAAGCGGTAGCCCACATTGGCGGGATCCAGCGCGAAGGCGCCGTTTCCGAGAATACCTTCCCTGACGTCGACCAGCACTTGCTTGGCGCCCATCTCGCCCGCCCCGGCCACAGAGGTGATAAGGATGGTGGTGACGCCCGACGTGCCGTGCGCCGCGCCCCCGCGCAGGTCCACGCAGTCGGCGGTGACGGCGGCCGAGCAATCGGCCTGCGGCGCGCCAAGCACCGCATCCATCAGAAGACGCCCGGCCCCCTTAAGTTCGGCGCCCGTCACCAAGCGGTCGTTCGTGAACCCGTCCGTGGACGTATAGTCGCTGTTCGAGCCGAACAGCACCTTGCCACGGAGCGAGATGCCGCTCAGGGTCAAGACCTCCAGATTGGACAGGGTCAAGGTGGCCGCCCCCTGTGTCGCGCCACTGATGGCGATGATACCGACGCTGTCCAGGCTGCTCTCCCCCGAACCTAGATTGCTCACCCCTTCCGAGCGCCAGATGCTGGCGGCGCCGCCGCTGAATTTGGCCGATCCGGTGTTTTCGAAAGCAATGCCGCCCAGGATCGTGCCGTTGTTGCTGAGAGTGGCGTCACCCCCGCCGATGAACTGAACCGCCCCTGTCGCGCCGCTGATGGTCGAGGCATTGACGAAACTCGTAGCGCCCGTCCCGACCGTGCCGAGCTGCACCCCGACGCCGGTGGTCGCGGTGATGGTCCCGTTGGTGGTGGCCAGGGCGGTGACCCCGGTCCCGGCGTTGTTCAGGCGGATGCCGTAGGTCGTGCCGGTCACCGACATCGGCGCATCGCCGGTGTCGTTGTCGGACAGGGTGACGGTGATGGCGCCGTTGGCGCCGTTGGACCGGATGACCGAGATTCCCGCGCCCGTCGTGCTGGTGATCTGGGGATCGCCAGACGCCGGCGCGCTGTCGGCGATGCGGTTGATGGTGACGGTGTTGGCGCCGGTGGGGGTGATGACGATGCCGCCGGTGGTTACGGTGACGTCGTTCTGGAGCCGCAGCGTCAGGTTGCCGCTGGTCGACGGGTAGAGGATCGAGGCGAAGGGCGCAGCGTCGGTGCATGTGAAGCTGTCGGCGGCGGCGGCGTTCGTCGCCGGATCGCCGCACTCGTTGGCGGCGCGGGCGGCGGTGGGCGCAAGCACCGCGCCTCCCGCCCCCAGCACCGCGATGGTCGCCGCCAGCGAGCCGCCGGCGAACAATCCAAAGCGCCGACGTGTCGCAGCCTGCTTGGAAGCGGACATGGTTTCCCCCTGAATTATCTTGCTGTTCTTGCCGGTCATGGTCAGCCCCCGAAGCCGAAGCTGAGCTTCACGTACGGGCCGTCGAAACCACGGTCGAAGCTCCTCGCCTCCTCGACCCCGCCGTCGATGGCGTCGAAGTAGCGCTCCCAGCGGTAGCCGCCGCTGACCTTCACACGGTCGATGGAATACGAAAGACCAAGGCTCAGCTCCAACGTTGGAACGGTGACATCCTTGCTGCGGGCGATCGCTATGGGCTCGTTGTAGAGTGTCGTGGTTCTCTGAAGCGAACCAATCTGCGCCGGATAATCGACATAGCTCGCCTGGCTCGCTCCCTGCGCCTTCACCTTCTGTGTGCCGATGAGCAAGCCTCCGGCGACACTCCAGTCGAGATCGACACGACCGCCCATGTCGTCGCCAAACAACTGCTTGGCGGCGTCCCAGGACAGCATCGGGCCGACGCCCTCGAACTCGCGTTGTGAATTCAGCGAAGCGTCGTATTCGGTGTGCGTGTCCTCGCGATACTTGGAGTTCGCCAGGTCGGGCCAGTACCAATCCGGCGTCCCAAGCAAGCTCACCGCCGATCGCGATTTGAACTGCGCATATCGGATTCCAAGCCCGATGGACGACCGGATGCTCTTGCTTCCAAGCCCGATATCCTTGCCCACCATAAAGTCGACGATGGCGTGCTCCTCACCGTCGACAACGGTGGCGACTCCGTAGTTGTCGGGCCCTTCGCGATAAGTTGTTATATGCAGGTAGACATCGGTCCAGTTGGCGCCCGGCATCTGCTCATAGGCCGCCCCCCTGCCCGAACCGTTGGTGCGACCGTAGCGGACTCCAGCGGAGATGCTCCATCCGCCTTCCGGCGCATAGGTCAGCTTGATATCCCGCTGATCACCCCGGTCCAGGGTTGAGTCCTGTGTGCCCAGGGGGAAGCTCAGCGATGGTTCGTATTCGTCCACGAAAGCAGGCGCGAAGACGGTGTTGTCGGCCTCGAAGCGGTTGCTGCTGGCGCCGATTTCCAACCAGAAGGGATTGTGGGCGCGCCCTCCGGGCCTCTCGAACAGGTTGCTCACCCACGACTGGCCGGTCCACTCCTTCGTCACTCGCAAGCCGAAAGTGCGCGGCTCGTTGAGGAAGACGTTCGTGGTCAGGCCGCTGTCATCGGAGTTCAGGAAGGCTCCGGTGATGTTGTCGCGATCGAAGACGTTCTTGACGTAAGCCATCACCTGCCATCCGGCCTCCTCATTGGTGAGCAGCGCCGCCAGATTGACGTTGGTGTTGGCCTTCAGCTTGTCATAGCCCTCGGTATTGAATATCCGCGCCCAGGACTCCGACTGGTAGTGCAGGTCGCCGTGCAGGGTCGCAAGCCAGTCGTCCGACAGAGGCACGGTGTAGTCTACGGTCAACGCTCCGGTGAACTGCGGCGCGTTGGGAAGCTCCTTGCCGCTCAGATCCTTGTAGAAACCCTCGCCGTTGTTCGGAGCGCTCAGCGGATTGAAACCGATGTAGCCGGGATACCGGTTGTCGAACCCGCCATCCCCCGTAGTGGGATTTTCCTTGTACTCCAGCCCCGTTCGAGGATCGAGGCCGAGGACATAGGCGAACTCGCAGGGACCCACATTGCCGGAACGGAAGATGTTGTTACCGATATCCAGCGGTTGTCCGGGGCCGGTCGCCAGCGTGTAGAGCGGCACGATACAGTTGGAGGGGTAGGTCGGGAACGGCCTGATTACGGCCCATTCGGTATTGCCCGCCGTGCGGTCCATCACGTCGATGGCCTGCATGCCGTCGGCGACCTTGGTCTTCTGGTAGCCGCCCTTGAGCCCAAGGCGCAGGTTGTCGGTCGGCTTCCAATCCGCCTCAAGCTCCAGGCCCCATATCTGGGCGTCGAAGTTGAGGTTCACCGCCGAGCGGTTGACGATGTAGGAAATCTGGTAGCCTTCGTAGTCGTAGAAGAAGGCGGCCGCATTGAGCGTCAGCTTTCCGTCCAGCAGCGTATTCTTTGTCCCGACTTCGAAAGCATCGATGAATTCAGGCGCGAAGGTCTTGGGGTGTGTCGCGGACAGGGCGACATGACGGTCTGCCGCTGCGGCGTTGCCGTAGCTGACGATGCCCGCCGCGGGAGGGTTGGCGCCGCCGGCCTTGTAGCCGTGGGCGTAGGACGCATAGAGCAGCGTGTCGTTGCTGGGTTTCCAGTCAAGCGCCAGGCGCCCGGTCGGCTCCCGCCACGTCTGCTCGATGACCTCCGCCACGGGATAGCCCAACGAATGCGCTCCGAGCAGCCAGCTCGGTATGCGCGGCGCTTCCTTCTTGTCCACGGTCATACGCAGCCCCGCGGTAAGCTTCAGCGTGTCGGTGATTTCGTAATAAGCCTCGCCGAACGCGGCGTAGGAGATCAGCTTGTAGGGGTTCTTGCTGAGGAAGTAGTTGTGACCCTGGTCGTTGAGGCTGCCGATCGGGTTCGGGTCCATGTAGATACAGAAGGACACGCCCTGTGCGACGTTGGGGTCAGGGTAGACCGGCCCATTGTCCAGGCATTGATGATTGTCCGTAATGCCCGGTTGATACGGCTCCGCTATCTGGTTTGGCCAGGAAAAGTTATTCGGATTGAATGAGATCAGGGAGGTTAGCGACAGCGTATTTATGAAGACATAGTATTTATCCTCGGTGTCGTAGCGCAGGAAATTGGCGCCGACGCTGAAGTTGAACGGGCCATCGTAATCCGAGCCAAGCCGGAACTCCTGGCTGAATTGACGGGATTTCGCCGTCGACAGATCCACTGCGACGAGGCGATCGGCGCAGCCGACCTGTGGGTCGCAGAATACGTTCCCATTCGGTCCCGGCTGAAGTATGCCCTGCCTTTTGAATGTGGAAGGCATATCCCCGAACACGCCCGACCTGGTGTTGAAGCGATTGTAGTCCTGCATCGAGAACAGCGTGTCGGCGCTGTAGGCCGTCTCCGACGTCAGGGTCAGGCTGTCGGAGAGGTCGAAGTCGATCTGGAGCTGGCCCACGTCCGCCTTGGCGCGGTACTGGGGATCGACCGTCGATTCGATCACCCGCAGGTCGTGCGACTGGTTCGCGCTGAGGTAGGGGTCCCCCCCGAGGGTCGGCAGCCCCAGCCCGCCGAGCGGGCGGTAATAGGGCAGCGAGAAGCCGTTGGGCGCCTGGAACGACTCCGGCGCGTACATCGAGGCTGGCAGGCAACTCTGATTGAAGATGTTGACGAGCCTATTACCCGTATCGCTCGGCGTCGCGTGACCTTGAATTTCCAGGCGGTCGTCGCGCTTGCAGACCTGCTTGCCCGAGCGGAGGCGGTCGTCTTCCTCCTCGAAATGCTCCCAGATCAGGTTGGCGCTGAGGCGGTCGTTGGGCTCGAAGCGCAGCGAGGCCCGGGTCGACCACAGGTCGCGGCCGTCGATCGGGTTGCCGGTGATCTCGTTGGTGGCGTAGCCCTCGCGCTTGGTCCATGCGCCGGCAAGGCGCAGGGCCACCGCGTCCTCGACCAGCGGGATGTTGATCATCCCCTCGACGCGCGTGGAATTGTAGTTGGCCACATCCCCCGAAGCCTTGGCTTCGTATCGGAATTTCGGCTTGGCGCTGATGACGTTCACCACCCCCGCCGTGGCGTTGCGGCCGTACAGCGTGCCTTGCGGCCCGCGCAGCACCTCGATCCGTTCCAGGTCGTAGAATTCCTGCTCGAAGAAGCGGTTGCGGATCATCGAGGAGTTGTTGAACGCCACCGCCACGGCGG
>CAZOHI010000100.1:0-5585 GCA_964579695.1 uncultured Caulobacter sp.
CCTAGTCCTCCAGCGCCCGCGCCTCTTCCGGCAGCATCACGGGGACGCCGTCGCGGATGGGGTAGGCGAGCCCGGCGCTTCGGCTGATCAGTTCGCCCTTCGCGCGGTCATACTCCAGCGGCCCGTGGGTGACGGGGCAGACGAGCACCTCCAACAGGCGCGGATCGACTTCGGCGGGGGCGGCGGGCTGGGTCATGGAGGCTTGCCTTACTGCACCGAGGGCGGTTCGTCATCGTCCGAGCCTGCCGCCGCGTCGATCTCCAGCAGCGCGCACAGGGTGTCGCGGCGGTCGGCCAGGGAATAGGCCTCCAGCAGCGCCTGCTTCTCGGCGTTGTCGAAGGGCAGGCCCATGGCAAGGCTGTTGACCAGGGCGTCGGGCGGCGCGCCCCTGGCCGCCTCCCAGTCGATCTCGAGGCCGCGCCGCTCCAGGTAGGCCCGCAGCACGTCGAAGAACAGGGTGTGGTCGAGCAGCCCGCCCGCGTCGACCTCGGCCAGGTCGCTCTCATAGGGCTCGAACCGGGCCAGCGCCTGCCGGTAGGGCGTCTGCACCGGCAGCTCGTCGCCGGGCTGGAAGCGGCACAGGCCGGTCAGGGTGATGAGGTAGCGGCCGTCGGACGTCTCCGCGAAGCTGGTGATCCGCCCGGCGCAGCCCACGGGCGCGAGGCTCGGGCGCTCGCGATCGCCGCCGGGCCTCGTCTGGACCATGCCGATGATCCGGTCGCCCGCCATCACGTCGTCGACCATGTTCAGGTAGCGCGGCTCGAAGATGTTGAGCGGCAGCCGCCCGCCCGGCAGCAGCAGGGCGCCGTCCAGCGGGAACACCGGGATCACCTGGGGCAGGTCCTCCGCCTTGCGGTATCCGGGCATTCGCGCCTCCCTAGGAGAAGAGTATCGAGGACAGCCGGCGACGGCCCTGCTTGACGGTGTCCGAGCCCGGCCCCGCCGCCTCGAACACGGTCAGGAGCTGCCTGCGGGCGGCCTCGTCGTTCCAGGTCCGGTCGCGCTCGATGATGGTCAGCAGGTGGCCGGCCGCGCCGTCGAAGTCGCCGTGGGCGGCCAGCGCCTTGGCCAGTTCGAAGCGCGCCTCGTGGTCGTCCGGGTCGGCCGCCAGCCTGCGCTCGAACCCGGCGGTCTCCGACGCCGCGCCCTCGGCCAGGGCGAGGGCGGCCCGGGCGGCGTCCAGGTCGGGGTCCTTGGCGTCCGCCGGGGCCATGCCCACGATCTCGGCCGCGCGCTCGGCGTCCCCGCCCGCCAGGTAGACGCGGGCCAGGCCGCCCATGGCGCGGACGTTCTCGCGGTCCATCTGCAGCGCCTGGGCGTAGGCTTGCGCCGCCCCGCCCAGGTCGCCGAGGTCCATGGATTCCTTGCCCATCGACAGCAGCTCGTCGATCTCGGAGGCGGGCGGAGGGCCGACCAGCCGCTCGACGAAGGCCTTCACCTGGCTGTCCGGCTGGGCGCCCATGAAGCCGTCCACCGGCTGGCCGTCCACGAAGGCGAAGACGGTCGGGATCGACTGCACGCGGAGCTGGCCCGCATAGCCGGGGTTCTTGTCGACGTCGATCTTCACCAGCTTCACCGCGCCGCCCAGGGCGTTCACGGCCTTCTCCAGGGCGGGCGTGAGCTGGCGGCAGGGGCCGCACCACGTCGCCCAGAAGTCGACGATGACCGGCTGGACCTTCGAGGCCTCCACCACGTCGGTCATGAAGCTCGCGTCGGAGCCGTCCTTGATATGGTCGCCGCCGGCCTTCTGCGGCGCGGTTTCGCCGATAAGGGTCATCCTACGTCCCGTCCCTTTCGCGCCAATCAACGCATCGGGCGGTAAGATGGTCGCAAGCTTGGCCGCGTTCAACGCGAGACGACAGCCATGGCCTCGAAATCCACAATCATCGGCTCGACGCCCAGGGCGGAGAAGAAGGCGCCCAGGCCTTCGCGAGCGACGGTGGTGGTCGCCGTGTTGGTCAGCGGGTGGAAGTTGACCAGCTCCGCCTCGGCCAGCGCCCGGTCGAGCACGAACCGCACCCGCCGCTCCGCGTCGTTGATCAGCCCGAACGCCGTGACCGAGCCCGGCGCCACGCCCAGCGTCTGCGCCATCAGCGCCTCGTTCCCGAACGACAGGCGGCCCGAGCCGATCACCGTCGGCAGGCGCTTCAGGTCCACCACCGCCTCGCCGGAGGCGGAGATCAGCCATAGCTGGCCCCTGGCGTCCTTCAGGAACAGGTTCTTGGTGTGGGCGCCGGGCAGGGCGGCCTTTATCTCGTGGCCCTCGTCCACCCGGAAGACGGCGGGATGGTCCAGGGTCGAATGGGCGATGCCGTGCGCATCCAGGAAGGCGATGAGGTCGGCTCTGGTCTTCATGGCCGCTCCTTACTAGAGGTTGCTCCTCGCAACTTGAAGGCCCGCCATGCTGGAACTGGAGTGCTACCCCACCAACAGCCGCCCGCCGGAGATCGTCCCGGCCCGGCCCCAGCGCGCCTGGATGGACGCCTTCGCCGAGCGCCACCCCTACCGCTGCCTGCCGCTGTCGATGGCCAATTCCTCGGGGTGGGAGATCCTCAACCCCGTCGGCTTCACGGCCGAGTGGAACGGCGGGGCGCACCAGAACTGCATCACCTTCACCCCCGACCATCCGCACCCGGACTTCCACGACTTCGTGAAGAGCCATTTCTCGCGCGGGATCATCACCTTCCACCCCGGCTACCTGTTCCGCACGCCGCCGGGCTGGTCGATGTGGGTGCAGGGCGCGCCGAACCACATCAAGGACGGGGTGCAGGCGCTGACGGGCCTGGTCGAGACGGACTGGCTGCCCTTCCCCTTCACGATGAACTGGATGTTCACCCGGCCCGGCCGCGTGCGGTTCGAGAAGGGCGAGCCCTTCTGCTTCATCACCCTGATGGAAGACAAGCCGATGGCCGAGTTCCAGCCCGTGATCCGCTCGCTCGCCCGCAACGAGGGCCTGCGCGACCAGTACGAGGCATGGTATCGTCAGCGGTCGGATTTCAACGCCCGCATCGTCAAGCAGGACCCCGGCGCGATGCGCGAGGCCTGGCAGCGCTACTACTTCAAGGGCGAGTTCCCGGAGGACACCGGCGAGGCCCCCAAGGCCCATGTCAACAAGCGCCGGATGAAGGCCCCGAAACTGGGAACCTGAAGGCCCTTGCAAAGGCCGGGGGCCTCTGCAATAAGCCGCCTCTCGAAATTTGGGGCGTCCGGCCAGTTACCCTTCGGATGTCCCGGAGCGCGGGCGTAGCTCAGGGGTAGAGCACAACCTTGCCAAGGTTGGGGTCGTGAGTTCGAATCTCATCGCCCGCTCCAAATTTTCTTCCGCGAACTGAACGTCCGAGCCCTGGGCCTGTCGAGGTCCACGGCGGCGCCGGGCCCTGCCCCGCCCTCGCATCCTCGCCGTCCGCGGGAGGTTTTTCAGGCGGTTGCAAGCGACGCGCCGTCAGAAACCCTTTTTTTGGAACTGCGCCGTTACAACCCGTTCCGTAATTTTCCTCATACTGGGGAGTGGGGGAGCGTGCTCAAGGTTCTTTCTTGCCTGACGGAGCAGCATGACTTCGGGATGGTGCTGGTCGCCGGCCTGGTTTGCTTCTGTGCGTCGGTCACCGCCTTCAGGCTCTATTCGCGCCTGAGCGGCTCTCGCGGGCTCGTTCGCCTGGCGTGGACCCTGCTGACCGGCCTGGTGGCCGGGACGGGGACATGGGCCACTCATTTCCTGGCGATGATCGCCTACCAGCCTGGGCTGGACACCGGCTATTCGCCGGGCGGGACCCTGGCCTCGCTGCTGATCGCGGTGGTGTTCATGTCGGGGGGCTTCTACGTCGCCAGCCTCGACCGCACGCCGTCGCACAAGATCGCGGGCGGCCTGCTGCTCGGCCTGGGCGTGGCGGCGATGCACTACACCGGCATGTCGGCCCTGGTGACCCAGGGGACCATCGTCTGGGAGCAGGCCACGGCGGGCGTCTCGGTGCTGGTCGGCGCGGCGCTGGCCGGCGGGGCCCTCTATGTCGCCCGGCGCAGCCGCACCCTTCGCAAGCAGTTGCTCGGGGGCCTGGTGCTGACCCTGGCCATCTGCGCCCTGCACTTCATCGGCATGGGCGCCGTCACCATCGTTCCCGACATGAGCGTCATGGTCCCGGACCAGCTGCTGTCCGGCGGGGTGATGACCTTCGCGGTGGTCTGCCTGACCTCGCTGATCGTGCTGTCCGGCCTGGGCGCCGGGGTGATCGAGGCTTCGGCCACCAACTCGGCGCTGGAGCGCATCCGCCGCCTGGCCAACGCCGCCTACGAAGGCATCGTGGTCGTCAAGGACGGCCGCATCAACGACTGCAACGCCGCCTTCAGCGACCTGGCCAACGCCTCGCTGGACGAGCTGCGCGGCCGCCGGCTGGTCGGCGACCTGCTGACCTTCGACGACGACGGCGCGCCGTCGCACCCGGAGGAGCGCCGCGAGGCCCTGCTGCAACCGCGCGACGGCTCACGGGAAATTCCGGTCGAGGTGTTCGCCCGCCTGCTGGACGACGGCGTGCGGATGGAGACGCAGGGGCTGACGGTGCTGGCGCTGCGCGACCTGCGCGAGCGGCGCTTCGCCGAGGAGAAGATCCGCTATCTGGCCGAGCATGACGGCCTGACCGGCCTGCCCAACCGCAACTCGCTGCAAGGGCGCCTGTCGGCGGCCATCGAGCGGGTCGAGGCTTCGGGCGAGAGCCTCGCCCTGCTGTGCGTCGACCTCGACCACTTCAAGGAAGCCAACGACCTGCACGGCCACCTGGCGGGCGACGCCCTGCTGGTCGAGGTCGCGCGCCGCCTCCAGGACACGATTGTGGCCCCCTCCTTCGCCGCGCGCCTGGGCGGGGACGAGTTCGTGGTCGTGCAGGTGGCCGGGGGCGACCAGCCCGCCGCCGCCGCCGAACTGGCCGGCCAGATCATCGAGGCCTTCCGCGAGCCGCTGGAGTACGAGAACCAGGAACTGCCGCTGGCCGCCAGCCTGGGCGTGTCGCTGTTCCCCGACGACGGCCGCACGGGCGAGGCGCTGCTGGCCAACGCCGACATGGCCCTCTACCGCGCCAAGGAAGGCGGCCGGGGCTCCTATCGCTTCTTCAAGCGCGAGATGGACGAGACCATCCGCGAGCGCCGTAACCTCGCCCGCGACCTGCGCCAGGCGATCAGCGGCGAGGAACTGATCCTCCACTATCAGCCGCTGGCCCGCGCGTCCGACGGCGAGGTCTGCGGCTTCGAGGCGCTGGTGCGCTGGATGCACCCGACGCGCGGCATGATCGCGCCCGCCGACTTCATCCCGGTGGCCGAGGAGAGCGGCCTGATCATCGGCCTGGGCGAATGGGTCCTGCGCCGGGCGTGCGCCGACGCGGCCTCGTGGGAGAGGCCGCTGCGTATCGCCGTCAACCTGTCGCCGCTTCAACTGCACCAGGCCACCTTGCCCAACCTCGTCCACGAGGTGCTGGTCGAGACCGGCCTGTCGCCTGTCCGGCTGGAGCTGGAAGTCACCGAGAGCGCCCTGTTCAAGGATTACCAGCGGGCGCTGGACAACCTGCGGCGGCTCAAGGCGCTGGGCGTGCGGATCGCGA
>CAZOHI010000101.1:0-5419 GCA_964579695.1 uncultured Caulobacter sp.
CCGAACAGGGCGTCGTTGTGCCGCTCGATCAGGCTGCGCAGGGCGGGGCTGCGGCTGACCGTGTCGGCGAAGGCGGGCACGCTGATGCGCGAGGCTCGCCCCGGCACCTGCACGATGGCCCGCGACAGCGAATGGCGCGGTGAGATCGCGGCCAGCATCCCCAGGCCGCCCTCGCGGCCGATGGTGGCGGATTCAATGGCCGCGCCGCTTTCCATGAGCGTCATCAGGGAGATGACGCAGTCCTGCGGAAAATAGACGGTGTCGACCCGGTCGCCCGGATCGTAGAGCAGCCGGCCCTTTTCCAGTTCAACCTGATCGAGCCGCCCCGAGATCAGTGCAAGATCGTCGGCGGAAAGGGAGGCGAGCAGGTTGTTCTTCAAGGGTCCGTACGGCTTCGAGCATGAGAATCGAACGCCGCTCTGCGACGGCTGCCGCAAGCTATAGGGACCGTCCGGGGACTACCGTCGTTTAGCCGACATAGTCACGGCGCTGCTTCCACAAAAAGAAGCCAAGACCCGATGAAGGCTCCTAAGCCTCTGGAACATCTGCCATTTGGGGTTGCGCAGGCCGATCGGCGCAAGTTTCCCTTACGCTTGACCGGACAAGCCTTGAGCTAACCTATGTCGATGTCCGCGCGGCCGCCGACATCTGGCATCGTCCCCGTCGCCCGCGCCTTGGCCGCCTCCCAGGCGTAGCGGATCGGCCCGGCCTCGGAGAGCCACACGCGGGCGTCCTCGCATTCGAGGCAGAGCATGGTCAGGTGCGGGTCGTCCTTGCCTTCCGGGAACCAGGCGGAGACGAGCGGGCTCCACCAGCGCTCCAGCCGCTCGCGGTCGAGGCGCTGGGTCAGCCGCCCGCCGATGCAGGCCTGCATCTCGCGATCGCGGCTCATCAGCACCAGCATCGCCTTGCGGTCTTGGGCGTCGCGGGCCAGGTCGGTGTCTGTACGGGTGAAGAACCAGATCTTGCCCTGCTCGGGCTCGCCGAACGGGGTCATGGGCTGGAAGTGATGGGGTTCGCCCTCGACGATCCCCAGCATACCCAGATGCTGCTTCTCAAGCTCGCCCCACAGGCGCTTCTCGACGGCTTCGCGGTCGTTGGTGTCGGTGGTCATGTCATCCTCGCTGAACGGTTGTCAGGCCGACAACCGCTCGCAAGGAGCCCGGTTCCTAATAGCCCGACAGCGTCGCGTACCGGTCGCGGTGGTACGACGCCGAGCCGTAGAGCGCTTCCGCCACGCGCGCGCGCTTCATATAGAGCCCCGCGTCGTGGGCGTCGGTCATGCCGATGCCGCCATGCATCTGGACCATCTCGTTGCTGACCTTGTGCATCAGGTCCGACGCCTTGGCCTTGGCGATGGAGGCCATGACCTGCACGTCGCGGGTCCCGTCGTCGAGCATCTGGAGCGCCGCTTCCACGCAGGACCGGGTGGTCTCGATGTCGGTGAACATCTGGGCGGCGCGATGCTGCAACGCCTGGAAGGTCCCGATCACCTGCCCGAACTGGGTGCGGGTCTTCAGGTAGTCCAGCGTGATGTCGAACGCCTGGGACGCCGACCCCAGCATCTCGGCGGCCAGCCCGATGCGGGCGCGGTCGAGGGTCGGCTCCAGGATGGACCAGCCCTTGCCCGCCTCGCCCAGCAGCTCGCCCCTGGCGCCGTCGAACGTGATCTCCGCCGCGCCCCGGCTGTCGACCAGCGACAGGTGCTTGCGCGTCACGCCCGGCGCGTCGCCCGGCGCAAGGAAGAGGCTGAGGCCCTCGGGCGTCTGCGCCGAGACGATCAGCAGGTCGGCCGCCTCGCCGTCCACGACGAAGGTCTTCCGGCCGGTGATCAGCCCGCCCTCGGCCCTGGTCTCGGCCTTTTCCGGGTGGTGGTGGGCGCTCTCGTCCACGGCCAGGGCGACGACCGCCTCGCCCGCCGCGATCTTCGGCAGCCACGCCTGCTTCTGCGCGTCCGAGCCGCCCAGCATCAGGGCCGAGGCCCCGGCCAGCGCCGTCGAGATGAGCGGCGAGGCGGTCAGGGTCCGGCCCGTCTCCTCCAGCACCAAGGCAAGGCTGAGGTAGCCGAAGGCCGATCCGCCATATTCCTCCGGCACGATCACCCCCGCCCAGCCCATCTGGCCCATCTGCGCCCAGACGGCGGGGTCGAAGCTGCGGCCGGCGCCCTCGTCGCGCAGCTTGCGCAGGGACGAGACGGGCGAGCTTTCCTGCGCCCAGCTCTTGGCCGCGTCGCGCAGCATGGTCTGTTCTTCGTTCAGGACGGCCATGTCAGGCGGTCTCCTTCTTTGCCCAGGCGAGGGCTTGTTCGAGCCGGTCGTTGCCCCAGAACAGCTCGCCGCTTGCGGTGACGAAGCTGGGGGCGCCGAAGACGCCGCGGGCCTTGGCCTGCTCGACATGGTCGCGCAGGCGGGCCTTGACGGCGTCGGACGAGGCGGCGGCGAGGGCGGCCTCGGGGTCGCCTCCCGCCGCGGCGATCAGGGGGGCGAGGACCTCGGGCCTGGAGATGTCCTCGTCGCGGGCGAAGTTGGCCGTGTAGACCTGACGGGTGAACTCCCCCGTCCAGCCGTCGTCCAGCCCGGCCGCCGCCAGGCGGGCGGCGAGCAGGCCGTTCCTCGGGAACTGGCTGGGGCGGACCAGCGGCAGGCCCTCCTCGGCGCAGACCCGCTCCATGTCGCGCCACATGTAGCGGCCCTTGACGGGGAAGGCGTTGAACGGGCTGTCGGTCAGGCCCTGCTGTTCGTGGAACAGCGGCCCCAGCAGGAACGGCCGCCACGCGACCTCCACCCCCGCCGTGTCCGCGAGACGCTGGACCCGCATCGCCGCCGGGTAGGAGTAGGTCGAGGCGAACTCGTACCAGAACTCAAGGACGGGACCGTTCATTGGTGGTCCAGCAGCCCCAGCACCCGCTTGGCGACGACGTTGAGGTTCACCTCGCTCGTGCCGCCCTCGATGGAGTTGCCTTTCGACCGCAGCATCCCGCGCATGGCGTTCAGCTCGCCCTTGGAGAAGCCTTCGCCCTCCCAGCCGAGCCCCTGCAGCCCCATCGCCTCGACCTGAAGCTCGCAGCGTTCCTGGTTCAGCTTGGCGGCGAAGTATTTGATGATCGAGGTGGCCGCGCTGGGCCCGGAGGTGCTGGCCTTGGACTCGGCCTGGGCACGCGCGATGGTGAACATGAAGGCGCGGGCGTCCATGTCGTGGGCGGCGATGCGGTCGCGCAGGCCGGGATCGTTTATGCGGCCCTTGTCGTCCACGCCGACGTACTTCCGGGCGATCTCCGACGGCTCGCGCATCGAGGCGCCGCCCAGGCCCGAGAAGCCGCCCGACGAGATGTTCTGGCGCTCGTACTGGAGCAGCCGCTTGGCGATTTCCCAGCCGCCGTTCAGCTTGCCGACCAGTTGCTCCTTGGGGACCTTCACGTCGGTGAAGAAGGTCTCGCAGAAGGGCGAGGAGCCGCTGATCAGCTTGATCGGCCGCGCCTCGACGCCGGGGCTTTCCATGTCGAAGAGGACGAAGGAGATGCCCTCGTGCTTCTTCGTCGTGTCGGTGCGCACCAGGCAGAAGATCCAGTCGGCCTCGTCGGCGTAGGACGTCCACACCTTCTGGCCGTTGATCAGGTAGTGATCCCCCTTGTCCTCGCAGCGGGTCTGAAGGCCCGCGAGATCGGAGCCGGCGCCCGGTTCGGAGTAGCCCTGGCACCAGCGGATCTCGCCGCGCACGATCGGCGGGATGAACTTCTTCTTCTGCTCCTCGGTGGCGTACTCCAGCAGCACGGGACCCAGCATCCACAGGCCGAAGCTCATCAGCGCCGGGCGCGCGCCCAGGCGGCGCAGTTCCTGCTGAAGCACCTTGTTCTGCTCAGGTGAAAGGCCGCCGCCGCCGTATTCGGCGGGCCAGGTCGGGGCGGTCCAGCCCTTCTCGCCCATACGTTTGGTCCACAGCCCGATGTCGGGATTGTCGTACCTGGCCTTGCGCCCGCCCCACGGGGCTTCCTCCTCGCCCTTCATCGGTTCGCGCAGGGAGGGCGGGTAGTTGGCTTCGAGCCAGGCGCGGGTGTCGTTGCGGAAAGCTTCCAGCTCGGCGTCGGCCATGACCGGCCTCCCTTGGGTTATCAGGGTTAAGTTGCCGCACCTTAGCGCGCCGCGCGGGCGTGGCAACCATCGCAAACAAGTGTTCGAGGGGACGCGCGCCGACCGGCGATATATAGGGGGCCGTCCACCCCCAGACGGGATTCGAATGCGGCTCTTGCGCGAACTGAAGCCCGCGACCTTCGCGGCCGCCCCGACGGTCGCGGCCATCCTGGCCCTGACCGGCGGGGTCATGCTGCTGGCGTCGGGCGCGACGCCTTCGGAGCCGACCCGCTTCGTGCGGCTGCTGGCCCTGGCGCCGCCGATCCTCATCGAGGTCAGCCACTTCGTCTCCTCCATCCTGGGGCTGGTGCTGGTGCTGGTCGCCTTCGGCCTGCGCGCGCGGCTCGACGCGGCCTGGACGGCGACCATGGCCACCCTGGCGGCGGCGGCCCTGCTAGCCCTGCTCAAGGGCTTCAACTGGGAGGAGTCGGCGGTGCTGACGGCCTTCATGCTGGCCATCCTGCCGTTCCGCGACGCCTTCCCGCGCCACGCCCGCCTCAGCCGCATGGAGATCACGCCCGGCTGGATGTTCTCGGCCCTGGCGGTGGTGGTGGGGGCCTGGCTGCTTGGCCTGTGGTCCTTCACCAACGCCGACTACGGCGACCGGACCTGGTGGCGGGTGATGGCCGACGCCGACGCCGAGCGGGCCATCCGCTCCTCGGCGGGGGCGGGGATCGTGCTGCTGGTGTTCGGCGTCTGGCGCCTGTTCGCCACCGCCGCCACGCCCAAGGTGGCGGGCGAGGACGATCCCGACTTCGCCCGCGTGCGCGCCATCCTCGCGAAAGCCGAGGACGCCGAGCCCGGCTCCAACCTCGCCCTGCTCGGCGACAAGCGGTTCATCTTCTCGGCCTCGGGCGAGAGCTTCCTGATGTTCGGGGTGCGCAAGCGCTCGTGGATCGCGCTCGGCGGCCCGGTCGGGCGGCGCGACGAGCGGATGGAGCTTCTGTGGCGCTTCCGCGAGATGGCCGACGCCCACGCCGCCCGCCCCGCCATCTACGGCATCGGGCCGGAGGACCTGCCGGACGTGGTCGAGCTGGGCTTCTCCATCCAGAAGACCGGCGAATGCGCCGAGACGCCGCTGGACGGCTTCTCGCTGGAAGGCCGCCGCCGCGAGGTGCTGCGCCGCAACTGGCGCAAGGCCGGGCAGGGAGGCGCCCTCTTCGAGGTGCTGCCCCCCGGCGGCGCCTGGGCGGTGATGGACGACCTCAGGCGCGTGTCCGACGACTGGCTGGGCCATCACGCGGGCGGGGAGAAGGGCTTCACCATGGGCGGCTTCTCGCCCCGCTACGTGG
>CAZOHI010000102.1:0-5395 GCA_964579695.1 uncultured Caulobacter sp.
TTCCTGCAGGAGCAGGACATGACGCGGTACGACGCGGTGAACTTCATCGCCCACGGCATCGCCAAGAAGGCCGGGGCCTCCGAGCCCAAGGCCGTCAAGGGCGTGGCCGCCGAGGACGAGGACAAGCCGAACGCCAAGACCGGCGGCGAGGCGCTGGAAGCCTACTGCATCGACCTCAACGAGAAGGCCCGGCAGGGCAAGGTCGACCCCCTCATCGGGCGGATGGCCGAGGTCGAGCGCTGCATCCAGATCCTGTGCCGCCGGACCAAGAACAACCCGCTGCTGGTCGGCGACCCCGGCGTCGGCAAGACCGCCATCGCCGAGGGCCTGGCCCGCAAGATCGTCACCCACCAGGTGCCCGAGGTGCTGGAGGGCGCGACCATCTTCTCGCTCGACATGGGCGCGCTGCTGGCCGGCACCCGCTATCGCGGCGACTTCGAGGAGCGGGTCAAGCAGGTGGTCAAGGAGCTGGAGAACCACCCCAACGCCATCCTGTTCATCGACGAGATCCACACGGTGATCGGCGCCGGGGCCACGAGCGGCGGGGCGATGGACGCCTCGAACCTGCTCAAGCCCGCGCTGGCCTCCGGCTCGCTGCGGTGCATGGGCTCGACCACCTACAAGGAATACCGCCAGCATTTCGAGAAGGACCGGGCGCTGGTCCGGCGGTTCCAGAAGATCGACGTCAACGAGCCGACGATCGAGGACACCATCAAGATCCTCAAGGGCCTCAAGAGCTACTACGAGGAGTTCCACAAGCTGAAGTACACGAACGACGCCATCAAGTCGGCCGTGGACCTGTCGGCGAAGTACATCACCGACCGCAAGCTGCCGGACAAGGCCATCGACGTGATCGACGAGGCCGGGGCTTCGCAGATGCTGCTGCCCGAGAGCCGCCGCAAGAAGACCATCGGCGTGAAGGAGATCGAGGGCGTCGTCGCCAAGATCGCCCGCATCCCGCCGAAGTCGGTCTCCAAGTCCGACACCGAGGCGCTTAAGGAGCTGGAGAAGGACCTGCAGCGCGCCGTGTTCGGCCAGGACGAGGCCATCGGCCAGCTCGCCGCCGCCATGAAGATGGCGCGGGCGGGCCTGCGCGACCCGAACAAGCCCATCGGCTGCTACCTGTTCAGCGGCCCGACGGGCGTGGGCAAGACCGAGGCGGCGCGCCAGCTCGCCTCGACCCTCGGCATCGACCTGCTGCGCTTCGACATGAGCGAGTACATGGAGCGCCACACGGTCAGCCGCCTGATCGGCGCGCCTCCCGGCTACGTCGGCTACGACCAGGGCGGCCAGCTCACCGACGGGGTGGACCAGCATCCGCACGCCGTCGTGCTGCTGGACGAGATCGAGAAGGCCCACCAGGACGTCTACAACATCCTGCTGCAGGTCATGGACCACGGCCAGCTCACCGACTCCAACGGCAAGAAGGTCGACTTCCGCAACGTGGTCCTGATCATGACCACCAACGCGGGCGCCGCCGACGCCCAGCGCCAGACCATCGGCTTCGGCCGGGGCAAGGCCGACGGCGAGAGCGAGGAGGCGATCAAGCGCATCTTCACGCCGGAGTTCCGCAACCGCCTGGACGCGACAGTGGCCTTCAAGCCCCTGACCCCGGAGATCATCCGGCAGGTGGTGCAGAAGTTCGTCCTGCAACTGGAAGCGCAACTGGCCGACCGCAACGTCACCATCGAGACCACCGACGAGGCGGCCGACTGGCTGGCCAAGAACGGCTTCGACGAGCTCTACGGCGCCCGGCCGCTGGCCCGGGTCATCCAGGAGCACATCAAGAAGCCGCTGGCCGACGACATCCTGTTCGGGCGCCTGTCGCGCGGCGGCCACGTCAAGGTGGTGCTGAAGGACGGCAAGATAGCCTTCGAGTTCGACGCCCCCTCGGGTGAAGCGCCGAAGGCCGACGAAGCCGAACCCGCGCTGGCGGAGTGATGCTGGCCCTCGTCCTGGCCGCCGCCACGGTGGCCGGCCTGCCCGACCGCACGGCCTTCGCCGGCGCGGGCGAGCAGGACCGCTATTCCGGCTGGCTGGCCAGGACGGTGCTGGACTTCGACACGGGCACGACGGGAGCCCCCTGCCCCGACGCGACCGTCACGGCGCTCGCATCCAGCGAAGTCCACCCGATGGACTTCCCCGCCGCCGTCACCGCCGAGCAGGTCCCCGGCCTGCTGGAGCGGGTGCGGGTGGATGGCTGCGGCCGGGCCATGACCCACAACCTGGTGGTCTATCGCACCAAGACCGGCGTCGGCAGCCTGGTGCTGATCCCCGGCGAGACGCTGGCGGGCCCGCGCCTGATGGCCGACGCCGCCGCCACCGCGCCCCAGGTCGTGCCGGAATTCGGCAAGGGCGTCTGCGAAGGCGGGGCCAAGCCGGTCGGCGTGTGGGGCGAGGCCAAGATCGTCTCCCCGCCCGACGTCAACGGCCAGTGGATGGAACGCTGGCCGCTGAAGGTCTGCGACGTCGACCGCACGGTCCTGATCACCTTCACGCCGCAGGTTGGCGCGGGGACCGAGTTCACGATGACCCTGTCCTGGCGCTAGAGCGCCCCTGCGATCTGCGCCGCCAGCGCCTTCAGTTCCTCGACATCCGCCATCCCCTCGCCATGGCGCCCCATCGGCACGCCGTCCCAGCGCGGGATGATGTGGAAATGCAGGTGGAACACCGTCTGCCCGGCGGGCGCGCCGTTGAACTGGGTCACCACGATCCCGTCCGGCTTCAACGCCGCCTTCACCGCCCGCGAAGCCTTCTGCACCGCTCCGATCAGGCGGCCCAGCGTCTTCGGCTCCGCATCCAGCAGGTTCCGCGCCCGCGAGGTCTTGGAGATCACCAGCACATGCCCCTTCGCCTGCGGAAAGGCGTCCATCAGGGCCAGCACCTCGTCGTCCTCGAACACCTTCACGCACGGCAGCTCGCCGCGCAGGATCTTCGCGAAGACGTTGGCCTCGTCGTAGGTCCCGTCCAGACTCATGCAATCCTCCTTAGAACCTCGTTAAGCATAACTGCCCGATGCATCGGTCGAGGGATTCCATAGAGGCCGCCGCATGAAGATGTCCACGTCCGCCGCCGCGCTCGGCTATGCGGCGCCCGCGCGGGCGAAGGTGGCCGCCGACGCCGCAGGCGACGCCGCGTCCCGCGAGGCGCTGGCCCGGCTGGACGAGGCGGTGCGCGAGCTGCGGACCATGGCCGTCGAGCCCCTGCTTCAGAACGCCATCGCCGCCCTCCAGGCCGACGACGCGACCGGCGGGGCCGAGTGGGCGATCAAGGCGCTGGAGAAGGACGAGCGCAGCGGCTTCGGCTGGTACCTGCTGGCCATCTCGCGGGAGAAGGCGGGGGACTTCGCCTCCGCCCTGAAAGCCTACGAGTCCGCCCTGTCGCTGATGCCCGACCACGGGGCCATCGCCAACGACCTGGGGCGGCTGGCCTGCCGCCTGGGGATGCGCGAGACGGCCGAGAAGCTGTTCCGCCACTTCCTGGCCGCCCACCCCGGCCACCACGAGGGGGTCAACAACCTCGCCTGCGCCCTGCGCGACCAGGGCCGCTACGACGAGGCCATCGAGCTGCTCAAGCCCATCCTCATGGCCCAGCCGCACCTGACGATGCTGTGGAACACCCTGGGATCGGTGGTGGCCGAGCAGGGCGACCTGGCCGGGGCCGTGACCTTCTTCACCGAGGCCATGCGCCTGGACCCGGACTTCGCCAAGGCCCGCTACAACCGGGGCAACGTGCTGGCGCCGCTGGGCGAGCTGGACGCCGCCTACGAGGACGTGACCGAGGCCCTGAAGGGCAGGATGAACATCGACGAGTGGGTGATGATGGACCTCGCCCGGTCCACCATCGAGCTTGCGCGCGGCAACCTGGCCGAGGGCTGGGACGCCTATGAGACGCGCCTGCACCCGCACTTCTCCGACCTCACCAACTTCATCGCCGAGGGGCCGCGCTGGGAGCCGGGCGCGGACCTCTCCGGCAAGACCCTGCTGGTCATCGGCGAGCAGGGCCTGGGCGACGAGGTGCTGTTCGCCAACCTGCTGCCCGACGTGATCCAGGCCCTGGGCCCCGGCGGCAGGCTGAAGATCGCCGTCGAGCCCCGCCTCGTCCCCCTCTTCCAGCGCAGCTTCCCGATGGCCGAGGTCGGCGCCCACGGCACCTACATGGTCGACGGCCACTGCGCCCGCGTCACGCCGTTCGAGGACGGCTACGACCTGTGGACCCCGTTGGCCTCCCTGCTGCGCCGCTTCCGGCGGTCGGTCGAGGCTTTCCCGGACCGCGTCGGCTACATGCGGGCCGACCCGGAGCGCGTGGCATGGTGGAAGGGGCGGCTGCCGCCCGGCCGCACCGTGGGCGTCTTGTGGAAGAGCCTGAAGCTGGACGGTGCCCGCTCGCGCTTCTTCACCCCGTTCCAGCAGTGGGCGCCGGTGCTGAAGACGCCGGGGATCACCTTCGTGAACCTGCAGTATGGAGACTGCGCCGAGGAACTGGCCCAGCTCCGCGCCGAGGGGGTGGACATGTGGCAGCCCCCCGGCATCGACCTGAAGCAGGACCTGGACGAGGTGGCCGCCCTCTGCTGCGCGCTCGATCTCGTGCTGGGTCCGCCGAACGCCACCACCAACATCGCCGCCGCCTGCGGGGCGACGACGTGGCTGGTCTCCAACCAGGGAGCCTGGCCGCGCCTGGGGACCGGGCGCTATCCCTGGTATCCGCAGGCCCGCATCTTCCTGCCCGCGACTTACGGCGAATGGTCGGACGCGATGGAGGCGGTCGCCGCCGCCCTGGCCGAAGGCTGAGGCGATTGGCGCCTAGCCGCCGCGCCAACGGCTTGCTATCCCTGTTTTGAACAGTTGTTCGAGGGGATGAGATGTCGCGTTTCGAAGGCACGTCCAACTACGTCGCGACCGACGACCTGAAGGTCGCGGTCAACGCCGCCATCGCGCTGGAGCGCCCGCTGCTGATCAAGGGCGAGCCCGGCACCGGCAAGACCGTGCTGGCCTATGAGGTCGCCAAGGCGCTGAACGCCCCGCTGCTGACCTGGCACATCAAGTCCACGACCAAGGCCCACCAGGGCCTCTACGAATACGACGCCGTCACCCGCCTGCGCGACAGCCAGCTCGGCGAGGAGCGGGTCAAGGACGTCAGGAACTACATCAAGAAGGGCAAGCTCTGGGAGGCGTTCGAGGCCCCGCAGCGCCCCGTCCTTCTGATCGACGAGATCGACAAGGCCGACATCGAGTTCCCGAACGACCTGCTCCAGGAACTCGATCGGATGGAGTTCTTCGTCTACGAGACGAACGAGACGATCAAGGCGGCGGTCCGCCCGGTGGTCATCATCACCTCCAACAACGAGAAGGAGCTGCCGGACGCCTTCCTGCGCCGCTGCTTCTTCCACTACATC
>CAZOHI010000103.1:0-5337 GCA_964579695.1 uncultured Caulobacter sp.
CATATGCGCGTGACGATGATCGGAACCGGCTACGTGGGGCTCGTCTCCGGGGCTTGCTTTGCCGACTTCGGGCATACCGTCTGCTGTGTCGACAAGGACGAGGGCAAGATTGAGCGGCTGAAGGCCGGGGTCATGCCGATCTATGAGCCCGGGCTAGACCAGCTCGTCGCCCAGAACGTGCGAGAGGGGCGCCTGTCCTTCGCCACGGACGCCGCTGAGGCGGTTCGAGGCTCGGATGCGGTGTTCATCGCCGTGGGCACACCCTCGCGACGGGGCGATGGCCATGCCGATCTCTCCTACGTGTATGCGGCTGCAGAGGAGATCGCAGGGCTGATCGACGGTTTCACCGTGGTGGTCACCAAGTCCACCGTGCCGGTGGGAACGGGCGACGAGATCGAGGCTATCATTCGGCGGGTCCGGCCTGACGCCGACTGCGCGGTGGTTTCCAACCCGGAATTCCTGCGCGAGGGTGCGGCCATCGCCGACTTCAAGCGCCCCGATCGGGTGGTGGTTGGAGCGGACGACGAGCGCGCCCGCCATGTGATGACCGAGCTCTATCGGCCACTCTACCTCAACGAGACGCCGATCCTCTACACCGGCCGCCGGACGAGCGAGCTGATCAAGTACGCCGCCAACGCCTTCCTGGCGATGAAGATCACCTTCATCAACGAGATCGCCGACCTTTGCGAGGCGGTGGGCGCGGATGTCCAGCAGGTTGCGCGGGGGATCGGCCATGATGCTCGTATAGGCGCCAAGTTCCTCAACGCTGGGCCAGGCTACGGCGGCTCGTGCTTTCCCAAGGATACCCTGGCCCTGGTCCGCACGGCCGTCGACGCGGGCGCCCCGGTCCGGTTGATTGAGGCCACGGTCCAGGTCAACGACCAGCGCAAGAAGGCCATGGCCGGCAAGGTTGCCGACGCCCTGGCGGGCGATCTCAAGGGCAAGCGGATCGGCCTCCTGGGCCTGACCTTCAAGCCCAACACCGACGATATGCGCGATGCGCCCAGCCTCGACATCATCCCAGCGCTCCAGGCAATGGGCGCCTCTATCCAGGCGTTCGATCCGGAGGGTATGAAGGAGGCGGCGGCGCTGCTTCCAGCCGTCCAGTTCGCGGCCGGACCATATGATGCGGTCGAGGGCGCCGACGCGCTGGTGATCCTGACCGAGTGGGACCAGTTCCGGGCCCTCGATCTCGACCGGGTCAAGCTACTCATGCGGCAGCCGAACGTCATCGACCTGCGCAACATCTATCGCCCGGATGACATGCGCGCGCGCGGATTCCGTTACACCAGCGTTGGGCGTCCTGAGGAGCAGGCTTGCTCCAGGGCGTAGCGGCTTCCAGTCCGCCGCCGTGATGCACCCAGCCGCTGTTCTCCGGCGATGGCTCGATCCACGGGCCGATAGTCCTCATCCATATCAACGTCGTCTACACGGCCTGCCTGCCCGATAAGGCGCGTCCTATTTCGCAGGGCCGCGGATGAGCCGAAGGCAGCTGTCAGGCTCACCGACGATGTGTTCGGCCACTGAGATACGAACGCGTTCTGTGACGTCCCATGACTACCTCGATGCCACCTCTGTGATCATGGCCGAGGAGCTGCGCGAGGTCTCTAACCCCTAGGCTGGAACGTCAACAACGCCGTCACAGAGCTCTACCAGGGGCGAAGGTACGGAGCGTGAGTGGAACCAGCCTTTGATTTCCCCGTGGACGGGCATCACAATCCGCTACCGCCAAACCACCGGGCCCCAGCGGCCCCTCGTAGCTGGAGCGTTCATGGCCGAGCATGACCCCAACGCCATCGATGCGATGGTGGGAGCAAACATCAGGCTTCGCCGTAAACAGATGGGAATGAGCCAGGGCCAGCTCGCTGAAGCCCTCGGCCTGACCTTTCAACAGGTCCAGAAGTATGAGCTCGGGACCAACCGCGTCAGTGCATCGAAGCTGGTCCAGATTGCCCGCAAGCTGAAAGTGGGTGTCGCTTCGTTTTTTGGCGCCTACGCTGACACCACGGCGGACGCGATGGCCCCCGACATCGACGCAAGCGCGTTTCTTGCGCATCGCCACGCACCCGAAATTATCACAAGCTTCCTTGCGCTGACTCCCCGCCAACAGATCCGCATCCGCGACCTCCTCATCAGCATGGCCGATGGCGACGACTAGACTGCGGTCGACGACAGCGGGGCCACTCGAAACTGAACCTTGACCATTTGCCCGTACAGGTTGGGCCATGCGCCGCCCAACCTATCGCCGCTCTCGCAATCGCCGACCCAACTGGCCCCTACGACGGCTGCTTCGCGGCGTTCTGACGCCCCTTTGGATTGTGGGGGCAATGGTCTTCCTGAACGCCATGTATGTCCCTGCCGACGCGGGGGTCTGGATCGTCCTTGGCGGAAGCTTGCTAATCATCGCTGCTACCGAGCTGGTCGGCACGGTGCGGCTGCCGAGCTGGGCCAGGGTGCGGCCCAAAGAGGTGCATAACTTCCCCCTCAAGGTCGATCCGAAGCTTGAAACGCCGCGTTGGGGTTTCATCGCAGCGGTGGCGGGGGTGGTCATCATTGCCTTCGCCGCTGCCCTCCTCGCACCGATCCCACGCTGGCAGCTCCCGCAGCTTCCAACGAAGTCCCCCGCCGAACCTGCCCCCTTTCCTGCCGGTGTCTTCAGATGCCGGGTGTCCTACGTCAACGACGGCGATACGCTGCGCTGCGCCGACGGCACCCGCGTGAGGCTGCACGCCGTCGCGGCGCGGGAGAGCGATGGCACCTGCTCGCCGGGCCATCCCTGCCCGCAGGCCTCGGCGGGCGCGGCTACCGCCCAGCTGAGGAGCTTGGTGAGCGGTCAGACGATCACCTGCCAGAAGACCGGCGTCAGCTACGAGCGCGTAACGGCGATATGTCACAACGAACTGGGCGTGGAAGTGAACTGCGCGATGGTGGAGAGCGGCGCCGCGCTTGTCTGGCCTCGCTTCCATCAGCAACGGCCGATTTGTCGCAGCTGACGTGTGGGCAACGGAAGGCGCCCCCCCCGCGCACGCAGGCCGCTTGACGGCTCCACCATACATGCGAACAACAACACAGTTCGACCATCGGGACCCTACAGGCAGTGCATGAAAGTCCCAGCTGGCAGCGACGGCTTGATAGAGCGCGGCATCGCCTTGCACTTTCCCAAGCGTGACGACGCTAGCTGGCATCGAATAGCGCAGCGGCACGATCCCGTATTGCACGAGCTTCAGTCGGTCCGATATGGGCCCTACAGGCTGGGAGAAAGCCTGATGCCAGCCTCGATCCCCTCCCCCTCGCATGTCGGAAAATGGGGCGCTCGGCCGGTGCTCGCCAGGCGCAGCAAGCTCGTGAAGGTCTGATCCGGCCATGGACGTCGAGCGTCTAGACATCCCCGAAGTGATGCTGCTCAAGCCCCGCCGCTTCGGTGACGACCGGGGTTTCTTCGTGGAGACGTACAACCGCCGGGCGCTGGCCGCGGCGGGGATCGAGACCGTGTTCGTGCAGGATAACATGTCCTACAGCGTCGCCCGCGGGACCGTGCGCGGCCTTCACTACCAGCGCCCGCCGCACGCCCAGGCCAAGCTGGTATCTGTGGTTGCGGGCCGCATCCTCGATGTAGCGGTCGACGTGCGCCGGGGCTCGCCCACCTACGCGCGTCATGTGACGGTCGAGCTGTCAGCGGACGACGGCTATCAGCTGTTCGTGCCGGTGGGCTTCTTGCACGGCTTCATCACGCTCGAGCCTCGCACCCGGGTCTCCTACAAGGTCAGCGACTTCTACGCTCCGGAGTGCGACGGGGCGGTGCGATGGGACGATTTCGGTCTCGCCATCGACTGGCCGGTCGGTCCCGAAGGCGCTCGGCTGTCGCCCAAGGACGCCAACGCGTCGGCCTTCGCTGATTTCGACACGCCCTTCACCTATGAGACGGGAGCCGGCGCATGAAGCTCCTGGTCACGGGCGGTTCGGGTTTCATCGGCTCGGCGGTCGTGCGGCGGGCGATCTCTGACGGGCACGAGGTGGTCAACCTCGACAAGCTGACCTACTCCGGCAACCCGGCCAACGTGGCGTCGGTCGCGGACCACCCAGCCTACGCCTTCGAGCAGGCCGACATCTGCGACGCCCGGGCCCTGGCGGCAATCTTCGAACGCCACCAGCCGGGCGCGGTGATGCACCTGGCGGCCGAGTCCCACGTCGACCGCTCCATCGACGGGCCGATGGCCTTCGTCGAGGCCAACGTGGTCGGCACCGCCTGCCTGCTGGAGGCCGCCCGCCGCTACTTCGCGGGGCTGCCCGTGGAGCGGAAGGCGGCGTTCGTCTTCCACCACGTCTCGACCGACGAGGTGTTCGGCCAGCTTGGCGACGAGGGCGCCTTCTGCGAGGAGACGCCCTATGCGCCGTCCTCGCCCTATTCGGCGACCAAGGCGGCGTCCGACCTCCTGGCGCGGGCCTGGAGCCACACCTTCGGCCTGCCGTTCGTGCTGACCAACTGCTCCAACAACTACGGCCCCTACCAGTATCCGGAGAAGCTGATCCCGGTGGTGGTGCTGGCGGCGCTGGAGGGGCGGCCGATCCCCGTCTACGGCAAGGGCGCGAACGTGCGTGACTGGCTCTATGTCGAGGACCACGCCGAGGCCCTGCTGCTGGTCCTGCAGAAGGGGCGGCGGGGGGAGACCTACTGCATCGGCGGCGAGGCCGAGCGCTCGAACATCGATCTGGTGCGGGCCATCTGCGCGGCCATGGACCGGCTGCGGCCCGCCAACACGCCCTATGAACAGCTGATCACCTACGTCACAGATCGGCCGGGCCACGACCATCGCTACGCCATCGACACGGCCAAGATCAGGCGCGAGCTGGGCTGGGCGCCGCGCACCGGGCTGGACGCCGGGCTGGAGGCGACGGTGCGCTGGTACCTGGAGAACGAGGGCTGGTGGACGCCGCTGCGCGCCAGGGCGGCCGAGCGCCTGGGCCTGGCCGCGGGCGGCTGATGGTCCGCATCCTCCAGTTCGGGGCCACCGGCCAGGTCGCGCGGGAGATGCTGGCCAGGGCTGAAGGCCGCGCCGGGATCGTCGCGCTGTCGCGGGCCGAGGTCGACCTGTCGGACGCGGCCGCCGTCGAGGCGGCGGTCATGGCCGCCGACGCCGACCTCGTGCTCAACGCCGCCGCCTACACCGCCGTCGACCAGGCCGAGGCGGAGGAGGCGCTGGCCTTCGCCGTCAACGCGCAAGCGCCGGGCGCCATGGCGCGGGCCTGCCGGGCGCGGGGGCTGCCGCTGGTCCACATCTCCACCGACTACGTCTTCGACGGGGAGAAGGACGGCGCCTGGACCGAGGACGACCCCAC
>CAZOHI010000104.1:0-5331 GCA_964579695.1 uncultured Caulobacter sp.
TGAACCTGGATCAACTCGGGGCGGCGGACCAATCCGCCGCCCCTTCTTCGTTTGGCGCCGCGCACAGGCATCGACTAACAATGGTCCCACCCGGGCCACGGTCCATTTTCGAGAGCTGGTCATGACGTTGCTGGTCTTAAGCGTGGTCGGCAGCGACCGGCCTGGGCTCACCAAGGCGCTCGCCGCCGCAGTCCTCTCGGTCGGCGGCAACTGGCTGGAGAGCCATCTCAGCCGGCTGGGCGGCCTCTACGTCGGGTCGGTGCTGGTGGAGCTGGAAGCGGACGGCGAGGGCCGGCTGCGGGACGCCGTGTCCACGGTGGACGCCCAAGGCCTGGAGGTGCGGATCGCCCCGGCGGTCGAGGCGCCCGGAGCGGCGGGCGCCGCCCTCCAGCTCGGCCTGGTCGGGCAGGACCGGCCGGGGATCGTGGACCAGGTGACGGCGGTTCTCAGCGGCCTGGGCGCCAACATCGAGGCCTTCAGGACCTGGATCGGCGCCGAGCCCCATTCCGGCGCCCCGCTGTTCAACATGGAGGCGCGCCTGCGGCTCCCGCCCGCGCTGGAGGTCGGCGAAGTCCAGGCGGCGCTGGAGGAAATCTCGGGCGAGATCATGGTCGACATCTCGCTGACCCCGGCGCCCTGAGGCCGCTAGGTGTCGTCCGAGCCCGAGACCCCGGCGGCGGGGGCTCGTCGTCTCCCAGCCGCGCCTCGACCTCGACGAGCCACTGAGGACGGCGGCCTCGCCCCGCACCTGCAGGCCGACCCCGTCCGCCGACGCGGAGCGGAGGGGCGTCTGAGGGCGGTGGAACCTGAGCCGCAGGGTCATGTTGTGTCTCGAAGGAGATCCATCATGCCCCGTCGGCTTCGCGACAACAGCCTGACCATCGCCCTGGCGATGCTGTTCCTCTTCAGCGTGGTGGGGCAGGCGCTGACGGGCTGGAAGGCAGAGAATGCCGAGCGGGCGATGCATCACCTGGGCGGGCTGGGGTTGTCAGCCTACCTGGCCAGCGGCGCATTCCTGTCGGCGCTGTTCGAGAACTGGGAGAGCGAGTTCCTCCAGATGTGGGCCTACGTCATGCTGACGGCCTACCTCTTCCAGCGCGGGTCGCCGGAATCCAAGGACCCGGACAAGGCTGCTCCCCAGGATCGCGACCCGAAGCTGGACGAGAAGAAGCGGACCGCTCCCGCCGCGGTGCGGGCAGGGGGGCTGGTGCGGGTCATCTACTCCCATTCCCTGGGGCTGACGCTGCTTGCCCTGTTCCTCGCGTCGTTCCTCCTGCACTGGATCAACAGCGCCCGCATGGCTGCGGACGAGGCGCTTGTCCATGGCGAGGTCCCGACCGCCCTGGTCGGCCGCCTGTGGGACCCGGAATTCTGGTTCGAGAGCTTCCAGAACTGGCAGAGTGAATTCCTGTCGACAGCCGTGCTGGTCGTGCTGGCCATCTTCCTGCGCGAACGCGGATCGCCGGAGAGCAAGGCGGTCGGCGATCCGCACGGCAAGACCGGGACCGACTAGGCGACGCCCGGAGGCGCGTCCTTGATGTCGATCGTCGCGACCTGCCGCTCGTTGTCGAACAGCTCGGCGCGCATGGCCTGGGCATGATGGCGCAACAGCCGGCGCGACCGCGCCTTGGCTTCCTGCAGGCTCCCGCCTTGCACGACCTCCAGATACGGCGCCGTCGAGCCGCTGGAATAGATGTAGCAGAAGTAGTCCAAGCTCAGACCCTCCCGGAAAGAGGTGGAGCGATCATGCGCTTGCCTCGGCGGGCGCCGCATTCACCTAGGTTAAGCTCTGGAACTGGCGGAGACGCTGAGGGGTTGGGGGCTGCGATCAGGAGCCCCCGATGACATCACAGGACATCCAGAGCGACGCCCCGGCCACCACCCGCGTCGCCCAGCACCACCTCGCCGACGAGGCCGCCGAAGCCCTCGGCTGGGACGACGCGGCGGTGGTCGGCCGGTCGGTCACGGTGAACATGCCGCGCGACCGGGTCTACGCCTTTTGGCGCGACTTTCGGAATTTCCCCAGCTTCATGGAGAACGTGAAGTCGGTCGCGGCCGACGATGGGCGGCGCTCCCACTGGGTGATCGCCGCGCCCGGCGGCGGGACCGTGGAGTGGGACAGCGTCATCACCGAGGAAGTGGCCGGCGAGGCGCTCGCCTGGGAATCCGCGCCCGGCGCCGACATCAGGAACACCGGCCGCATCGAGTTCAAGGACGCCTCCCCCGGCCGGGGCACGATCGTCACCGCCACCATCGTCTACGACCCGCCCGGCGGGCAGATCGGCCAGATGATCGCCAAGCTGTTCCAGCGCGAGCCGAAGATGCAGGCCCGCCGCGACCTGCGCCGCTTCAAGCAGTTCCTCGAAACCGGCGAAGTCGCCACCGCATCCAAGGAGAGCTGAATGAGAGCCCTGACCTGGCACGGCAAGCATGACGTGCGCATGGAGACCGTGCCGGACCCAGAGATCATCAACCCGCGCGACGTGATCATCCGCATCACCTCGACGGCGATCTGCGGCTCCGACCTGCACCTCTACGACAGCTACATCCCGACGATGAAGAGCGGCGACATCCTGGGCCATGAGTTCATGGGCGAGGTGGTGGAGGTGGGCCCCGGCTCGACCCTGCAGAAGGGGCAGCGGGTGGTCGTCCCGTTCGTGATCGCCTGCGGCAAGTGTTTCTTCTGCGAGCACCAGCAATATTCGGCCTGCGACAATTCCAATCCCGCCGAAACGGCCGATATCTCGGAGGTCGCCTACGGCTATCCGATGAGCGGCCTGTTCGGATATTCGCACATGACCGGCGGCTATCCGGGCGGCCAGGCGGAATATGTCCGCGTGCCGTTCTCCGACGTCGGCCCCATCGTCGTGCCCGACGGAATGCCGGACGATGAGGTGCTGTTCCTGTCCGACATCCTGCCCACGGGCTGGATGGCGGCCGAGAACTGCGACATCGAGCCCGGCGACACGGTGGCGGTCTGGGGCTGCGGGCCGGTCGGGCTGTTCTCGATCCAGAGCGCGCTCCTGATGGGCGCACACCGGGTCATCGCCATCGACCACTATCCGCACCGGCTGGAGCTGGCCCGCCAGATGGGCGCGGAGGTCATCAACTACCATGAGGTCAAGGTCCGGGAGGCGCTGATGGAGATGACCGGGGGCATCGGCCCCGACGCCTGCATCGACGCGGTGGGCATGGAGAGCCACGGCTTCACCATCGACAACGCCCTGGACTTCGCCAAGGCCGCCACCCGCATCGGCACCGACCGCCCCCACGTGCTGCGCGAGGTGCTGATGGCCTGCCGCAAGGGCGGCCGCGTCTCGATCCCCGGCGTCTACGGCGGCATGGGCGACAAGATACCCATCGGCGCCATGATGCAGAAGGGCCTGCAGATCAGGACCGGCCAGACCCATGTCCAGAAATACCTGCCCCAGCTCCTGGAGATGATCCGGGAAGGGAAGATCGACACGACCTTCCTCATCAGCCACCGCATGCCGCTGGAAGACGCGCCCGAAGGCTACCGGCTGTTCAAGGAGGAGCAGAACGAGACGACCAAGGTCGTCCTCAAGCCCGGCTGGGAAAAAGGAGCCAGCGTCCAATGAACGGACTCCGCGCCCTCGCGGTCGTGACCGGCGCCTCGTCCGGTATCGGCTATCACCTCGCCAGACTCTGCGCCGAGAACGGCTACGACCTCGTCGTCGCCGCCGATGAGCCGGGAATCGTCGAGGCCGGGCAGGCCTTCCGCCAGCACGGCGTGGACGTCCAGGCCCTGAACATCGACCTCGCCACCGGCGAAGGCGTCGACGCCCTGGCCCAGGCGGTCGGCGCCCGTCCCATCGACGCGCTGCTCGCCAACGCCGGGCACGGCCTGGGCCACGCCTTCCTCGAACAGGACTGGGACGACATCGCCCACGTGATCCACACCAACGTCACCGGCACGGTCTGCCTGCTGCGCCGCCTGTTGCCGCAGATGGTCGGGCGCGGGCGGGGCAGGGTGTTGCTGACCGGCTCCATCGCCGGGCTGATGCCTGGTAGCTTCCAGGCCGTCTACAACGGCACCAAGGCGTTCGTGGACAGCTTCTCATGGGCCATCCGCAACGAGTTGCAGGACACAGGCGTCACTGTCACCTGCCTGATGCCGGGAGCGACGGACACGGAGTTCTTCGCCCGAGCCGACATGCTCGACACCAAGGTCGGCCAGGGCGAAAAGGCCGACCCCGCCGATGTCGCCCGCATCGGCTTCGAGGCCATGATGAAGGGCGAAGGCGACGTGGTGGCCGGCTGGAAAAACAAGGTCCAGGCAGCCATGGCCGCGGTCACGCCGGAGAGCATCAAGGCCGAGCAGCACCGCAAGATGGCCGAGCCGGGAAAGGGCTGAGGCCCTTCTCCGCTAAAAGGCCTCCCTTTGGTTGCAACCAACCCAGGGAGGAGCGGGTTGGGCTCATCGAGCCGGGCCTGCCCTATCAGCTCGGGCTCGACCCGCCTGTCTCTCTAGCTGGGGGTCCAGATGCTGCATCGTGCTCCGCCTTCCAGCGACAGCGTGGTGAGCCAGGCGGTCGCCGTGCGGATCGGTGCGGGCGCGACCGTACTGCGCCGCCTCCGGGCGCTGGCGGCCGTCGGTCGCGAAGTGGAGGCGCTGATCGCCTCCCTCACGGAGATCCACGGCCTGCGGGCGGGGAGCGAGCTGGTGGGCGAGCGGGAACCGGTATGCCGGCCGAGCTTCCTGGTTTCCGGCTGGGCCGCGCGCGTGCGCTGGCTGCCGGACGGCCGCCGCCAGGTCCTCAGCTTCATCCTCCCGGGGGAGGGGATCGGGCTGTGCAGGCGCCCCAACCCCCTGGCGCTCGGCACGACCCTGGCGCTGACCCCCGTGCAACTGCTGGACGCAACGCCGGTGCAGAAGGCCATCCAGGGTGACGAGGCGCGCTGGGCGGGCCTGCGCGAGATCGTCCATATCTCCGCCAGCTACGAGGAAGCTTTCCTCCTAAACCAGGTCCAGCGCCTGGGCCGCCAGACCGCCCACGAGCGGATGTGCCACCTGATGCTGGAGATTCGCGAGCGCCTGGACATGGCCGGGATTGGCGAAGGCCAGCGCTTCCCCATGCCGCTGACCCAGGAGGTCCTGGCCGACGCGACGGGCCTCAGCATCGTCCACGTCAACCGCATCCTCCAGCAGCTCCGGCGCGAGAGGCTTTTGGACCTGCACGGCGGCTTCGTCAGTCTTCCCGACCCGGCCGCGCTGGCGGTGATCGCCGATTACCGCCGGCCGGTCCCCACCCACGCCTGAGCGCCGTCCCCAAAGAAAAGGCGGCGCGCCTTTCGGCGGCCGCCTTGAGT
>CAZOHI010000105.1:0-5050 GCA_964579695.1 uncultured Caulobacter sp.
CGCAGGAGGCGTTCGACTACGACATCGTCATCCGCGGCGGGACGATCTACGACGGCTCCGGCGGCGATCCCTTCCGCGCCGACATCGGGGTGCGCGGCGGGCGGATCGAGGCGGTCTATCCCAAGGTCGACGGGACGGCCCGCACGGTGATCGACGCGCGCGGCAAGGCCGTGGCCCCCGGCTTCGTCAACATGCTGAGCTGGGCGACCGAGAGCCTGCTGGTCGACGGCCGGGCGCTGTCGGACCTCAAGCAGGGCGTGACGCTGGAGGTCATGGGCGAGGGCTCCTCCATGGGCCCGCTGACCGAGGCCATGCGGGCGCTGGAGACCGAGCGCCAGGGCGACATCAAGTACGACATCGACTGGACCACGCTGGACGAATACCTGCGCCGCCTGGAGCGGCAGGGCGTGTCGCCCAACGTCGCCTCCTTCGTGGGCGCGACGACGGTGCGAGAGCATGTGCTGGGCGAGGGCGACGTCGACCCGACGCCGGAGCAACTCGGGCAGATGAAGGCGCTGGTGGCCAGGGCGATGGAGGACGGCGCGCTGGGCGTCGGCTCGTCGCTGATCTACGCGCCGGGGGCCTATGCCGAGACGGACGAGCTGGTGGCGCTGGCGGGCGAGGCCGGGCGCTGCGGGGGCATCTACATCAGCCACATGCGCTATGAGAGCGACCGGCTGCTGGAGGCGGTGGACGAGCTGATCGAGATATCGAAGCGCTCGGGCGCCCCGGCCGAGATCTACCACCTCAAGGCGGCCGGGAAGGCCAACTGGGACAAGCTCGACAAGGCCATCGAGAAGGTCGAATGGGCGCGGGCGGCGGGCCACCGCATCACCGCCGACATGTACACCTACACGGCGGGCTCCACGGGCCTGGACGCCGCCATGCCGCCCTGGGTGCAGGCGGGCGGCCGCGAGGCCTGGATCGCCCGGCTGAAGGACCCGGCGAACCGCGCCAGGGTGATCGCCGAGATGCGCGATGCGGCCGCGCCGTACGAGAACCTCTACCGCCACGCGGGGGCCGAGGGCACGCTGCTGGTCGGGTTCAGGAACCCGGCGCTGAAGCATCTGACGGGCCGGACGCTGGCCTCGGTGGCGGCCGAGCGCGGGGTGAGCCCCGAGGACGCCGCCATCGACCTCGTCATCGAGGACGGCACGCGGGTGCAGGTCGTCTACTTCCTGATGAGCGAGGACAACGTCCGCCGCCAGACCATGCTGCCGTGGATGAGCTTCGGCTCCGACGCGGGGGCGCCGGCGCCTGAGGGGATTTTCCTGCGCTCCAGCACCCACCCCAGGGCCTACGGCAACTTCGCCCGGCTGCTGGGCAAGTACGTCCGCGAGGGCGACGGCCTCCTCACCCTGCCCGAGGCCATCCGCAAGCTGACCTCCCTGCCCGCCGCCAACCTCGGCCTGAAGGAACGCGGTCGCCTGATGCCGGGCTGGCACGCCGACATCGTGGTCTTCGACCCCAAGACGGTCGGCGACCGCGCCGCCTACGACAACCCGCGCCAGTTCGCCGTGGGCGTCAGCCACGTGATCGTCAACGGCGGCCTGGCGCTGAAGGACGGCGAGCCGACGGGCGCGCCGACGGGCCAGGTGGTGCGCGGCCGGGCGTGGACGGGCTGGGACGACGGCGGTTGCCGGGGGAAGGCGTCGGACTGGCAGTGGGCGTGGTGAGCCCTTAGGAAGGGGAATGCGCTTCGACGACCGCTTCCTCGACGAGATCAAGTCGCGCGTCCGGCTGTCGGACGTGATCGGCAAGACCGTGAAGCTCAAGCGCCAGGGGCGGGAGTTCGCCGGGCTTTCGCCCTTCACCAAGGAGCGCACGCCGTCCTTCTTCGTCAACGACGACAAGGGTTTCTATCACTGCTTCTCCAGCGGCAAGCACGGCGACCTGATCAGCTTCCTTCAGGAGACCGAGCGGCTGTCCTTCGTCGAGGCTGTCGAGCGGCTGGCGGGGGAGGCGGGCATCCCGATGCCCGCGCCGGACCCGAAATCCGCCGAGCAGGAGAAGAAGCGCCAGGGCCTTTCCGACTGGCTGGACATGGCCGCCGCCTGGTTCGAGGCCGAGCTGCGCCGCCCCCCCGGCAAGGAGGCGCGCGACTACCTGACCAAGCGCGGCCTGCCCGAGGCCGAGTGGCCGCGGTTCCGGCTGGGCTTTTCGCCGTCCGGCCGCACGGCGCTGAAGGACTACCTCGTCGCCAAGGGCGCCAGGCCGGGCGAGCTGGTCGAGGCGGGCCTGCTGATCGCGCCGGAGGACGGGGGCGCGCCCTACGACCGCTTCCGCGACCGCATCATCTTCCCCATCGCCGACGGGCGCGGGCGGATCGTCTCGTTCGGCGGCCGGGCGATGGACCCGCAGGCGCGGGCCAAATACCTCAACGGCCCGGAGACCGGCCTCTTCCACAAGGGCGGGCTGCTCTACGGCCTGCACGAGGCGCGCAAGCTGCTCCACGCGGGAGAGGGCGACGCTCCGCTCGTGGTGGTCGAGGGCTACATGGACGTCATCGCCTGCCAGCGGGCGGGCGTCGCCGCCGTCGCCCCGATGGGCACCGCCCTGACCGAGGACCAGATGGAGGCGCTGTGGCGCCTGCATCCCGAGCCGACCCTGTGCTTCGACGGCGACAAGGCCGGGATGCGGGCGGCGGCGCGGTCCATCGAGCGGGCGCTGCCGCTGCTGAAGCCCGGCAAGTCGTTCCGCTTCGCCATCGTTTCCGGCGGCAAGGACCCCGACGACGTGCTGCGCGAGCAGGGCCCCGCCGCGCTGCGCAGCCAGCTTTCGGAGACGACGCCCTTCGTCGACGCCCTCTTCACCCGCGAACGCGATGTCGAGACCCTCGAGACCCCGGAACGCCGGGCGGGCCTCAAGCAGCGGCTGCGGGCGGCGGCCGGGGCGATACAGGACAAGGACCTCGCCCAGGCCTACCGCGACGAGCTGTTCACCCGCTACGACGCGCTCTTCCCGTCATCGCGGCCGCAGCCCAGGGGGCAGGAGGCGTTCCGTTCCGGCCCGCGCCGGGGGGGCGGCAAGTGGAAGCCGGGTCAGGTCGAGGCCACCTTCCCGACGCCAGAGGGCGTGGCGGCCGCCCGCCGCCTGTCCGGCTCCATCGACCCGTTCGCCGCCGCCGTGGCGCGGGCGGCGCTGGCCGAACCCGTCTGGCTGGACGACCATCTGGAGGATCTGGAGCAGCACGGTTTCGGCGATCCAGCCCTCATCGACCTCTCCAATGCGATCATAAGTCTTCGGATCGACGCCGATCATCTTGACTCCGACGCACTTGCACGCCATCTGCGCGAAGTTGGATTTGCCGGACTGCTGAACGACATCGACCGGGCCGCTGCGCAATCGGGCGCGCCCTTCCTGAAACAGGATGTCATCCCCTCGGCCGCCAAGTCCATGTGGTCGCACGCCTTCGTGGTTCTTACGCGGATGGCTGCGCTGGAGAACGCCCTCGTTACGGCCAAGCAGGACTTGGCCGGGGGTTCCGGCGCGGCCGTCCTCATGCGTCTGAAAACCGAGCGGGATAAGCTCAAGCGTGCGGTGAAGACAGGAACGATTTGGACCGACGACGGGTCTCCTTAGGGGAACGGAGTCCGCGAAACGGCCAGATTAACGGATTGCACGGCGCGCTTCTTGCATAGGGTGCGGCGCCGATCGGAGACTTCGATGACCCAGCCCACGGCCGAGACCCAGGAGCCCGAAGCCCCGTCCACCGACGGGCCGCTCCTCGACCTGACCGATGCCGGCGTAAAGAAGTTCATCAAGCAGGCGAAGGCCCGCGGCTACGTCACCATGGACGAGCTGAACAAGGTGCTGCCGTCGGAGGAAGTGACCTCCGAGCAGATCGAAGACACCCTGGCCATGCTGTCGGAGATGGGCGTCAACGTCGTCGAGGCGGAAGAGGACGCCGAGAACGCCGAGGGCGGCGAAGTGGCCGTCCGCGAGGAGACCGCCGTCACCACCGAGGCGGAGTCCAAGCCCGCCTACGACCGCACCGACGATCCCGTGCGCATGTACCTGCGCGAGATGGGCAGCGTCGAGCTGCTCAGCCGCGAGGGCGAGATCGCCATCGCCAAGCGCATCGAGGCCGGCCGCGACACCATGATCCGGGGGCTGTGCGAAAGCGCGCTGACCTTCGAGGCCATCATGGTCTGGCGCGAGGAACTGGGCTCGGGCCGCATCCTGCTGCGCGAGGTCATCGACCTCGAACAGACCTACGGCGGCCAGAACCCCGAGGCTCCCGCCGTCCCGGCCGAGGAAGCCGGCGAGAAGGAAGAGGCCGAAGCCGGCGCGGAGGGCGCCGCGGAGGGCGAAAGCGACGACGACGACTTCGACGACGGCGCCGGCCCCACGGTCAGCGCCATGGAGGCCGAGCTGCGCGAAGGGGTGATGGCCACCCTCGACGCCATCGCCGCCGAGTTCGAAGGCTTCCGCCGCCTGCAGGAAAAGCTCGTCGAGCGCCGCCTGAAGGGCCAGGACCTGCCAGAGGCCGAGCGCAAGGCCTATGAGGCCGCCACCTCCGCCATCGTCGGCCGCCTGAAGACGCTGAAGCTGAACAACGCCCGCATCGAGGCGCTGGTCGACCAGCTCTACGCCATCAACCGCCGCCTGATCGCGCTGGAAGGCCGCCTGCTGCGCCTGGCCGACAGCTACGGCATCAGCCGCACCGAGTTCCTCAAGGCCTACTTCGGCTCCGAACTGGACCCGGCGTGGCCGGAAAAGGTCAAGGCGCTGGGCGTGCGCTGGACCAAGTTCTCCGAGAACGACGGCTCCCAGATCGGCGATATCCGCCAGGAAGTCGCCGCGCTGGCCACCGAGACCGGCGTTCCCATCGACGACTACCGCCGCATCGTCCAGACCGTTCAGAAGGGCGAGCGCGAGGCCCGGCAGGCCAAGAAGGAGATGGTCGAGGCGAACCTGCGCCTCGTGATCTCCATCGCCAAGAAGTACACCAACCGCGGCCTGCAGTTCCTGGACCTTATCCAGGAGGGCAATATCGGCCTGATGAAGGCGGTCGACAAGTTCGAGTACCGCCGCGGCTACAAGTTCT
>CAZOHI010000106.1:0-4926 GCA_964579695.1 uncultured Caulobacter sp.
CCTTGCGGGCCCTTCAGCACCTCGATGCGCTCCATGTCGCCCAGGTCGCCGAAGCCGACGCCGTTGCGCGGGCGGTAGACGCCATCGATCACCACCCCGACCGAGGATTCCAGGCCGGGGTTGTCGCCGACGGTGCCGACGCCGCGGATGCGGGCGCTGGTGACGGTCTCGTTGGAGGTCGAGGTGACCATAAGGCCGGGGGTCAGGACGGTCAGGTCCTTGATGTCCCTCACGCCCGCGTCGCGGATCAGCTGCTCGCTGACGGCGGTGACGACGATCGGGACGTCCTGGAGGTTCTGTTCACGCTTCTGGGCGGTGACGATGATGGCGTCGACGGTCGGCCCGCCCTCATCCTGAGCGTAGGCGGCGCCCGTGCAGGCAACGGCGGCCAGCACGGCGACGGACGCCGAGCTGCGAGCAAGATTCACGAATGACATTGCAATCCTGGGTCGTTGGGGCGCGAGGTGGTCCTCGAGCGGGTTGATCCTCAACGGCGACGGTTGCGGTGCGCCGTTCCCCCCGCCGTCTGAGTAGGCTTGCAACGGGCGTTCGCCAATGTTCGATCCTCTGCATAACAACGGTTTTCAGACCCTGTGGCCCAAAAGCGACAGCGGCCAAGGGTTAACCGGAGGCTGTGCGCGAGACGCGGGATCGCCCCTTCCGACGGGATCGAGGCGACCAAGCCGCCGATGACTCCCAGTTGCACCTGCGAGGCGGTGTCATCGCCTTCGGCCGGCGGCGGCGGCCTCGGTCTTTGGGAAGTCGGGCGTCGGCTTGCGGGCCATGCGGCTCGGCGATCACACCCGCCCTTGCGCGCGAGGCGGGGCCGGTCCCATCTGGCGGGGATGCCCATCACCGACGCCTATGCGCCCGACCCCCGCTTCATGGCCCTGGGGCCCGAGTTCGCCGATCCGGTGGAGCCCGCCGCCTTCCCGCAGGAGACCTTGCGCTTCCGCAACGACCGGGCGGCGGCGACGGTGGGGCTGGAGGCCCTGACGGACGCCGAATGGCTGGCGCATTTCGCCCGCTTCCAGCCGTTGCCGGGCAACCAGCCCGCGCCGCTGGCCATGCGCTATCACGGCCACCAGTTCCGCACCTACAACCCCGAGCTTGGCGACGGGCGCGGCTTTCTCTTCGCGCAGGTGCGCGAGGCGGGGACGGGGCGCCTCCTCGATCTGGCCACCAAGGGGTCGGGCCGCACGCCCTATTCCCGGTTCGGCGACGGGCGGCTGACGCTCAAGGGCGGCGTGCGCGAGGTCCTGGCCGCGGCCATGCTGGAGGCGCTGGGCGTGCCGACCAGCCGCGCCTTCTCGCTGGTCGAGACCGGCGAGGCGCTGGAGCGGGGCGACGAGCCCAGCCCGACCCGCTCGGCGGTGCTGACCCGGCTGTCGCACAGCCACCTGCGCTTCGGCGTCTTCCAGCGTCACGCCTTCCACGAAAAGCCCGCCGCCATCGCCGCCCTCGTCGATCATGCGGTGGAGGTCTACTTCCCCGAACTGGCCGATGCGCCCGACCGTGCGGCCGCCCTGCTGGGCGCGGCAGTCGCCCGCACGGCGCGGCTGACGGCGCGCTGGATGGCGGCGGGGTTCGTGCACGGGGTGCTGAACACCGACAACATGGTGCTGACGGGCGAGAGCTTCGACTACGGTCCCTGGCGCTTCCTGCCGCGCAACGATCCGAACTTCGTGGCCGCCTACTTCGACCAGGGCGGCCTCTACAGCTTCGGCCGTCAGCCGGAAGCGGCGTTCTGGAACCTGCAGCAGCTTGCGGCCTGCCTGACGCTGGTGGTCGGCGACCAGGCCCTGCTGATCGAGGCGCTGAACGGCTTCTCGGCCGCCTACCGCGATGCCCTGCGCGAGGCGATGCTGATGCGGCTGGGGCTGAAGGCCCGTTCACCCGACGAGGACGTCGAACTGGTCAACGCCGCTTTCCGCGCCATCGCCGAGGGCGGCGAGAGGATGCGGTGGGAGCCGTTCTTCTTCGACTGGTTCTGCGGCGGCCAGGCGCGGGCGATGGCCGGGCCGCGCGCCGATCTATACGCCGCCGAAGCGTTCACCGATTTCCGCCGCCGCCTCGCCGACTTCGAGCCCGACCGGCCCGAGCGTCTGGGCCATCCCTTCTTCGCCCGGCCCGAGCCGGAGGAGATGCTGTACGAGGAAGTCGAGGCCATCTGGGCGCCCATCGCCGAGGCCGACGACTGGTCGCGCCTGATGCGGAAGCTGGAGACCGTCGAACAAGCCCGGCAGGCATGGGGCTTCGCCTGACAGGAGCCCCCCTTTTTGGGGTTAACACCTTTATGCTAAAGGGTTTATTGATTTCAGCCAGTTTCGGGGACTGGTCTTGCTGTTCAAGTGGCGCATTCGTAACGACGACTTCGAGCGCGAAGTGCGTCTGGAGGTCGATTACCTGCGCCGCCTTTATGGCGTGGAGGCCGCCCGCATAGCCTCCGAGAAGGCCGCCCGGCCCAACATCCGCACCCTGCGCCGCAAGGTGCTGGAAGCCGCCGCCGTCCGGCTGGCCAAGGGCTAGGGTTTCTGCACCCGATAGAGGTGTTCCGGGTGGACCAGCCGGTGCAGTTCCGGGTGGCGGGCGATGTAGCCGGCGAAGAACGAGCAGGTCGGGATCACCTTGCGCCCTTCGGCCTCGGCGAACGCCAGCCCCGCCTTGACCAGCGCCCCGCCCACGCCCCGGCCTTCGAAGGCTTCCGGCACGACGGTATGGTGGAAGATGATCACGTCGTCCCCCAGCTTGTATTCGGCGATGGCGACCTCGTCCCCGAGGCGGACCTCGAAGCGGCTTTCGCCCGGATTGTTGACGGCGACGACGTCGGTCATGGCGATCCCCTGTTGCGCGGCCTTCCTCATACGCCAAGCCTCGCCGGTTGACATCCTGGCGGGCTGCGACAGCCTCACGCATGCACGGGAAGGAACCGCATGGATCAGGCCGCAGACCTGAACGGGAAGGGGGCGCGATGAGCCGCGACCCCATCGACCGTGGCTGGTGGCGGGGCCTCGTGGGCCGGGTGTCGCGCGCCACGCGCGGCAGCGACGAGGCCGAAGACTTCCTGCATTCGGCCTTCCTGCGGCTGGAGGAATACCGCGCCCGGCGCGAGGTGGAGAACCCCGGCGGCTTCATGGTGCGGGCGGCGGTGAACCTGGCCGTCGACGAGGCGCGGCGCGACGCGGTGCGCGGCATCGCCGACACGCCGATCGAGGAAATGGTCGGCCTGGCCGACAGCGGACCGTTGCAGGATGAGGTTCTGGCCGCCCGGAAACGTCTTGAAAGGGTGAGGCTGGGGCTGGCCCAGCTCAGTCCGCGCACTCGCGAGATCTTCCTGATGCACCGGCTGGACGGCCTGAAGTACCGCGAGATCGCCGAGACGCTGGGGATCACCGTCAGCGCCGTGGAGAAGCACGTGGCCAAGGCCGCGCTGTTCCTGGCCGACTGGATCGAGGGCTGGTGATGGGCGCCTCCCTGACCGCCGAGACGAGGGCCGAAGCCGCGGCCTGGCTGGCGCGGCTGCGCTCCGACGCCCGCACGCCGGGCGACGAAGCGGGCTTCCGCGCCTGGCTGGCCGAGAATCCCCGCCACCAGGAAGCCTTCGACGCGATCAACCAGGCGTGGGAAGCCGTGGGCGGCCTGGGGCCTGAGCGACGGCGCGAGACGCTGGCCCGCCGCGTTCCGGCCAGGGTGGACCTGCGCCGCCGGGGACTGGTGACCGCCGGGCTGGCCGTGGCGGTGGCGGGCGGCGCGTTCGGCGGCTGGCGGACGGCGTTCGCGGGCGTCTACTCGACCTCGGTCGGCGAGCAGCGGCGCGTGGCGCTGGACGACGGCTCGCTGGTCATCCTCGACACCGACACCAAGATTCGCGTCGCCTTCGACCGCGAGCGGCGGCGCATCGAGCTGATGCGGGGCCGGGCGCATTTCCAGGTCGCCAAGGACGCCGGCCGCCCGTTCGTGGTGGCGGCCGACGAGCGGCAGGTGGTCGGCGTCGGCGCCTCCTTCGACGTCGCCCGGCAGGCGCGGGGCGTCGCCGTGGTGGTCATCGAGGGCCAGGTCGCCGTGCGCGAGCCGCAGGCGGCCGCGAAGGTGCTGGCCCCCGGCCGCCGGGCGGTCTTCCACAAGGGGCCGGCGCGCATCGACCAGCCCGACATCGCCCGCGTCACGGCCTGGCAGAACGGCCGGGCGGTGTTCGACAACGAGCCTGTCTCCGTCGCCGTCGCCGAAATGAACCGCTACAGCCGCCGCCCCATCGTGCTGGGCGATGCGGCGGTGGGCGGCATGGTGATCAGCGGCGTCTACCGCACCGGCGACACCGAGGCCTTCGCCCACTCGCTGGCGGCCCTGCTGCCGCTCGAGGTCGACATGGCCCCGGACCGCGTGGTGCTGACCGCCGAAAAAACTTCCTGAGGAAAACCGCGGGTTCGCTCGTCAACGATTCAGGCGGCTGTGCAGACCGCCGGAATGCAACGGGGGGACCGATGTTTAACAGGATCATGGCTTCGCGGCGTGGCGCGCTGGCTTGCGGGGCCGCGACGGCGGCGTTGCTGACGGGCTCGCCCGCGCTGGCCGCGCCGGTGGATATCGAGGCGCAGTCGATGGCCGGCGCCCTGCGCGAACTGGCCCAGCAGACCGACACCGATATCCTCTTCCAGCCTCAGGTGGTGGACGGCCTGCGCGCCCCCGCCCTGAAGGCGGACCTGCCGGTCGAGATGGCCGCGCGCCGCATCCTCGAAGGCTCGAACCTGATGGTCGCGCGCGATGCGTCCGGCGCCCTGATCGTCCGCGCGGAGGGCGGCTCCAGCCCCCAGTCCGCAAGCGCCGGCGACGTTGATGCGTTGATCGTGACGGCGCAGAAGCGCGAGGAGAACATCCAGGACGTGCCGATCGCCATCAGCGCGTTCACGCAGGAGGATTTGACCACCA
>CAZOHI010000107.1:0-4920 GCA_964579695.1 uncultured Caulobacter sp.
GGACCACCTCGGCGACATGGACTTCAAGGTGGCCGGCACGTCCGAGGGCATCACCTCCCTGCAGATGGACATCAAGATCCCCGGCATCACCGAGGCGATCATGAAGCAGGCCCTGGCCCAGGCGAAGGCCGGCCGCGACCACATCCTGGGCGAGATGTCCAAGGCCATGGACGCGCCGCGCACGGAGCTGGGCGAGTTCGCCCCGAAGATCGAGACGATCAAGATCGCGGTCGACAAGATCCGTGAAGTGATCGGCTCGGGCGGCAAGGTGATCCGCGAGATCGTCGCCGAGACGGGCGCCAAGGTCGACATCGCCGACGACGGCACCATCAAGATCGCCGCCTCGGAGCAGTCGAAGATCGACGCCGCCAAGGAGTGGATCAAGTCCATCGCCAGTGAGCCCGAGCTGGGCCAGATCTACAACGGCAAGGTCGTGAAGATCGTCGACTTCGGCGCCTTCGTGAACTTCTTCGGCGCCAAGGACGGCCTGGTCCACATCTCCCAGATCTCCAAGGAGAAGGTGGGCAAGGTCAGCGACGTCCTGACGGAAGGCCAGATCGTGAAGGTCAAGCTCCTGGGCTTCGACGACCGCGGCAAGACCAAGCTGTCGATGAAAGTCGTCGACCAGGAAACCGGCGAGGACCTCTCCAAGAAGGAAAGCGTCGAGCCGGAAGAGGCCGTGACGACCTGATCGTCGCGTCTTTCGTGAGCTGGCGGGCGGGCGGATCGGCGACGGTCCGCCCGTCTTGCGTTCAAACGCTTGAGTTTTCGGCCGCTTGCCTCTATAGGCCGCCGCTTCCGGTGTCGGGCTCGCCCGATCCCGGTCCTGTCCGAGAACTGCGGGGCGTTGGGGTCACCAACGCCATAAGCGGGGAAGAGCCCTTCCACGCCGCCGGGAGACGGGGAAACGAGACGCCAGGCGAATTCGTCCCTTTCGGGGATGGGCGCACGGCCGACCATTTCCTTTTGGACAGGCTGATCCGGCTCGTATCGCGGGGGCGACCCCTCGTGCGCGCTTATCGGCCGCCGGATGGTCCGGCTGCTGCATCGAACCAGGAGACCGCAATGGACCGCGCGCAAAAAGCGGAGTCGATCGAGACGCTCAAGGGCGTCTTCTCCGACGCCGGCGCTGTCGTCGTGACCCACTACATGGGTCTCACGGTTGCGGAAATGACCGACCTGCGCCTGCGCCTCCGCAAGGAAGGCGCGACGCTCAAGGTGGTGAAGAACACCCTGGCCCAGAAGGCCCTGGACGGACGGGTGGGAGAAGCGGGCGACGCCCTCTTCGCCGGCCCGGTCGCCATCGCCTTCGGCCCGGACGTCTCCGCCGCCGCCAAGGTCTCCACCCAGTACGCCAAGGAGAACGACAAGTTCTCCGTCATCGGCGGCTTCATGGGTGAGACCGTTCTGGACCAGGCCGGGATCAAGGCGCTCGCCACGCTCCCGTCCCTCGACCAGATCCGCGCCACGCTCATCGGCCTCGTCCAGGCTCCCGCGACCAAGATCGCCGGCGTCCTGCAGGCCCCGGCTGGCCAACTGGCCCGTGTCGTCGGCGCCTATGCCGCCAAGGACGCGGCGTAAGCCTCAGGTCATCTCCGTCAACGCACATCCCATCCTCTAAGGAACCTACACAATGTCGAAGCTTGAAAAGCTGGTCGAAGACCTGTCCACCCTGACCGTCCTGGAAGCCGCCGAGCTGTCCAAGCTGCTGGAAGAGAAGTGGGGCGTTTCCGCCGCCGCTCCGGTGGCCGTGGCCGCTCCGGCCGCCGCTGGCGGCGCTCCGGCCGAAGCCGCCGAAGAGCAGACCGAGTTCACCGTTGTCCTGACCGCCGGCGGCGACAAGAAGATCAACGTGATCAAGGAAGTCCGCGGCGTCCGTCCGGACCTCGGCCTGAAGGAAGCCAAGGACCTCGTCGAAGGCGCTCCGCAGAACGTCGTCGAGAACGTCTCCAAGCAGCAGGCCGAAGAAGTGAAGAAGAAGCTGGAAGAAGCCGGCGCTTCGGTCCAGATCAAATAGGCTGCGCCGCATCGCGGTGACGCTTGGCGGGCCCGGAGGACATCCCTCCGGGCCCGTTCGCGTTCGTGAAGAAAATGCGGGGAGGGGCCTTCCATTATCCCCGTCCCGAGTCTATCTATCGCCCCCCGCGCGAGTCCCAGGCTCGCGTGCGGCGCAAGCATTTGCGTAAGCCCCGAGGCACGGTCCGCCGCCCTCCGACCGTGCGAAGGGGCGCTCCTGACCCACAGGAGCTGTCAGCGTCCGGGCGCGAAAGCGCCTCGAGGGTGGACGCAGCGACAAGACATCACGCGCGGAATCCATCCGCGCGGCACAGGGAATAAAATGGCGCAATCCTTCACCGGCAAGAAGCGGATCCGGAAGTCTTTCGGCCGCATCCCCGAAGCCGTCCAGATGCCGAACCTCATCGAGGTTCAACGCTCCTCCTACGAGCAGTTCCTTCAGCGCGAGACCCGCTCCGGCGAGCGGCGCGACGAAGGCATCGAGGCGGTCTTCAAGTCGGTGTTCCCGATCAAGGACTTCAACGAGCGCGCCGTCCTGGAATACGTCTCCTACGAGTTCGAGGAGCCGAAGTACGACGTCGAGGAATGCATCCAGCGCGACATGACCTATGCGGCCCCGCTGAAGGTCAAGCTGCGGCTGATCGTGTTCGAGACCGAGGAAGAGACCGGCGCCCGTTCCGTCAAGGACATCAAGGAGCAGGACGTCTACATGGGCGACATCCCGCTCATGACGGACAAGGGCACCTTCATCGTCAACGGGACCGAGCGCGTGATCGTGTCCCAGATGCACCGCTCGCCGGGCGTCTTCTTCGACCACGACAAGGGCAAGACCCACTCCTCGGGCAAGCTCCTGTTCGCGGCGCGGATCATCCCCTATCGCGGCTCGTGGCTCGACTTCGAGTTCGACGCCAAGGACATCGTCTACGTCCGCATCGACCGCCGCCGGAAGCTGCCGGCCACGACCTTCCTCTATGCCCTGGGCATGGACGGCGAAGAGATCCTGACCACCTTCTACGACGTGGTGCCGTTCGAGAAGCGCAACGGCGGCTGGGCCACCCCCTACAAGCCCGAGCGCTGGCGCGGCGTGAAGCCGGAGTTCCCCCTGGTCGACGCCGACACGGGTGAGGAAGTCGCCCCCGCCGGCACCAAGATCAGCGCCCGCAACGCCAAGAAGCTGGCGGACAACGGCCTGAAGACCCTGCTGCTGGCGCCGGAAGCCCTGACGGGCCGCTACCTGGCCCGCGACGCGGTCAACTTCGAGACCGGCGAAATCTACGCCGAGGCTGGCGACGAGCTGGACGTGACGTCCATCGCCTCGCTCGAGGAGCAGGGCTTCGCCACCATCGACGTACTGGACATCGACCACGTCACGGTCGGCGCCTACATCCGCAACACGCTGCGCGTGGACAAGAACGCCGTCCGCGAGGACGCGCTGTTCGACATCTACCGCGTCATGCGTCCGGGCGAGCCGCCGACGGTGGAAGCCGCCGAGGCCATGTTCAAGGGCCTGTTCTTCGACTCTGAGCGCTACGACCTGTCCTCGGTCGGCCGCGTGAAGATGAACATGCGCCTGGAGCTGGACGTCGCCGACGACATGCGCGTCATCCGCAAGGAAGATGTGCTGGCGGTCCTCAAGACCCTGGTGGACCTGCGCGACTCGCGCGGCGAGATCGACGACATCGACAACCTCGGCAACCGCCGGGTCCGTTCGGTGGGCGAACTGCTGGAGAACCAGTACCGCGTCGGCCTGCTGCGCATGGAGCGCGCCATCAAGGAGCGCATGTCGAGCGTCGATATCGACACCGTCATGCCGCACGACCTGATCAATGCGAAGCCGGCCGCCGCGGCCGTGCGGGAGTTCTTCGGCTCCTCGCAGCTTTCGCAGTTCATGGACCAGACCAATCCGCTGTCGGAGATCACCCACAAGCGCCGCCTGTCGGCCCTTGGCCCGGGCGGCCTGACCCGCGAGCGGGCGGGCTTCGAGGTCCGCGACGTGCACCCGACCCACTACGGCCGCATCTGCCCGATCGAAACGCCGGAAGGCCCGAACATCGGCCTGATCAACAGCCTCGCCACCCACGCGCGGGTGAACAAGTACGGCTTCATCGAGAGCCCGTACCGCCGGGTCGAGAACGGCAGGCCGCAGGACGAAGTCGTCTACATGTCGGCCATGGAAGAGGCGAAGCACGTCATCGCCCAGGCCAACATCAAGATGACGGACGGCGAGATCGCCGAGGACCTCGTCCCCGGCCGGATCAACGGCGAGCCGACCCTGCTGATCAAGGATCAGGTCGACCTGATGGACGTCAGTCCCAAGCAGGTGGTTTCGGTGGCCGCGGCCCTGATCCCCTTCCTTGAGAACGACGACGCCAACCGCGCCCTGATGGGTTCGAACATGCAGCGCCAGGCCGTGCCGCTCGTCCAGTCGGACGCGCCGCTGGTCGGCACCGGCATGGAAGACGTGGTCGCCCGCGACTCCGGCGCCGTCGTGATCGCCCGCCGCGAAGGCGTGGTCGAGCAGATCGACGGCACCCGGATCGTCATCCGCGCCACCGCCGAGACCGACCCGACCAAGCCCGGCGTCGACATCTACCGCCTGTCGAAGTTCCAGCGCTCCAACCAGAACACCTGCATCAACCAGCGTCCGCTGGTGCGGGTGGGCGACCGGATCGCCTCCGGCGACATCATCGCCGACGGCCCCTCGACGGACCTCGGCGAGCTGGCGCTGGGCCGCAACGCCCTCGTCGCCTTCATGCCGTGGAACGGCTACAACTTCGAGGACTCGATCCTCATCTCCGAGCGGATCGTGCGCGACGACGTCTTCACCTCGATCCACATCGAGGAGTTCGAGGTCATGGCCCGCGACACCAAGCTCGGGCCGGAAGAGATCACGCGCGACATCCC
>CAZOHI010000108.1:0-4781 GCA_964579695.1 uncultured Caulobacter sp.
CGTCGGTGATCGAGATCACGTTGGTCGGGATGTAGGCCGACACGTCGTTGGCCTGGGTCTCGATCAGCGGCAGGGCGGTCAGCGAGCCCGAGCCGTTGTCCTCGTTCAGCTTGGCGGCCCGCTCCAGCAGGCGGCTGTGCAGGTAGAAGACGTCGCCCGGATAGGCTTCGCGGCCCGGCGGGCGGCGCAGCAGCAGCGACATCTGGCGATAGGCGACGGCCTGCTTGGACAGATCGTCATAGACGATGACGGCGTGCATGCCGTTGTCGCGGAAATATTCGCCCATCGTGCAGCCGGTGTAAGGTGCGAGGAACTGGAGCGGCGCCGGCTCGGAGGCGGTGGCGGCGACGACGATGGAATATTCCATCGCGCCGTTCTCCTCGAGCGCGCGGACGATCTGCGCGACGGTCGAACGCTTCTGCCCGACCGCGACGTAGATGCAGTAGAGCTTCTGGCTCTCGTCGTCGCCGGCATTGACCTGCTTCTGGTTGATGAAGGTGTCGAGCGCGACGGCGGTCTTGCCGGTCTGGCGGTCGCCGATGATCAGCTCGCGCTGGCCGCGGCCGACCGGGATCAGGGTGTCGATGGCCTTAAGGCCCGTCTGCACCGGCTCGTGCACCGACTTGCGCGGGATGATGCCGGGAGCCTTGACGTCCACGCGGCGGCGCTCGGCCACGTTCTGGATCGGGCCCTTGCCGTCGATCGGCTCGCCCAGCGGGTTCACGACCCGGCCCAGCAGGCCCTTGCCGACCGGCACGTCCACGATCTCGCCGAGGCGGCGGACTTCGTCGCCTTCCTTGATGGCCTGGTCCTGGCCGAAGATCACGACGCCGACGTTGTCGCGCTCCAGGTTCAGGGCCATGCCCTTCACGCCGGCGGAGGGGAACTCCACCATTTCACCGGCCTGGACGTTGTCGAGGCCGTAGACGCGGGCGATGCCGTCGCCGACCGACAGCACCTGGCCGACGTCGGAGACGTCCGCCTCTTCGCCGAAGCTGGCGATCTGGCTCTTGAGGATGGCCGAAATCTCGGCGGCGCGGATGTCCATCGTGCTTACGCTCTCTTCAGGGCGAATTTCAGGGAGTCGAGCCGCGACTTCAGCGAGGCGTCGAACAGGCGCGAACCCACGCGAACCTTGATGCCGCCCAGGATGGACGGATCGACGCGCGTGGAAATCTCGGGGTCCTTGCCGAGCGCGGTGCGCAGGGCGGCGGCGACGCCGCGGCCCTGGGCGGCGCTCAGCGGCAGGGCGGTCACCACCTCGGCGGAGACCACGCCGCGATGGGCGGCGGACAGCTTCTCGAAGGCGCCGATGACGCCGACGAGGTCCGAGGCCCGGCCGTTGGCGGACAAAAGGCCCAAGAACTTCTTCGTGGTGGCGTGGAACTTCGCCTTTGCGGCGATGGCCGCCAGCCCCTTGGCCTTGTCCTCGGCGCCGAACGCCGGGGAGGCCAGCAGCCGGCGAAGGTCGGCGCTGTCGCGCGCCGCGGCCTTCAACGACTTGAGGTCGGCCTCGACGGCCGCGATCGTGTTCTGTTCCTTGACCAGATCGAACAGGGCCTGCGCATAGCGCTTGCCCGCATCCGTCGCGTTGGTGTCTTCAGCCACTTAAAGTCCGCCCGGTGCGTTGTGCTCGCGCCAACCGCGAAGAGAACCCTCGCGGCGGCCAAAGGCTTGAATGCGCTTGGAAAAGCACGTGGGCTGCGAAGTCCGTCAAGACCCCCTCGCCCAAAGCCGCGCGCCTGATAGCACGCGTTGTTTTGCACCGCAACGCCGGGGGCCCCTCAGAGGGCCCGATAGACCCCCGAAGCGGTCGCCGCGAGACGTCCGTCGGCCAGCCTGGCCTCGCCGGTGACGAAGACCAGCGTCTTCGTGGACCGTTCGATCCGCGCGGCGGCGACGGGCTCGCCAGGTCCTTCCGCGCCGAAGTCGACCGTGAAGGACAGAGGGGCGACGGGGCGGTTCCGGCCGGCGGCGGCGGCCAGCGCGTCCTGGAGCAGGCGGGTGACGTCGGTCATGGCGGGCTGCTTATAGCCCTCGGCGGACGAAGAAAAGAAAAGGGCGGCCGCGACGGCCGCCCAGGGAATTTCGAGACACGAGGAAAATGCCGGACCGTAGGTCGTCCGGGTAGATAAAGTCAGTTCGACGCCGACTGGTTGCAGCGGGCGATATCGATCTGCTTGTCGTCACGGCCATAGGCGCTGACCGGGCCGACTTCCTTGACCAGTTGCTTGCAGGCGGCGGCGCTCATGGCGCGGTCGGTCGGGAAGGCGGCGGTGCAGGTGGTGTCGACGCACTGGAACACCGAGCCGCCGGCGACGACCTTGGTCTTGGCCGCGACGGGCGATTGCAGGGTGGCCGAGACTTCGCCCGCGGCGAAGGCCGGGGCGGCGAGGGACAGCGAAAGGGCGGCGGCGGCCGCGAGGGTCAGGAGCTTCATTGGGGGGTCCTCCGGGAGCGTTCTGGGCGTTGGATCGAGCTGCCTCGCCCGCCCCCGGTGGGGTCGCCGCCGGTATCCCCACCCGCGGCCCGAAGTCGAACTAAGCGTTGTTCAGATAACGGCGCCATGCGGCCCTAGCAAGTCTTTTTTACGAACGCTGTTCTTTTTCTCCGTCCGGGGGGCATAGTCGGGCAAAGAGGACCCGAGGAAACCCCGATGGACTTCGCGCTCCCCCCGGCGCTGACCGCCTACCTGGCCGGACTCGACGCCTTCATCGCGGCCGAGATCGCGCCGCTCCAGGCGCAGGACGACAACGAACGCTTCTTCGACCACCGCCGCGAATGGGCCCGCACCGACTGGGACGCGGGCGGCTTGCCGCGCAAGGAGTGGGAGGCGCTGCTCTCGGAGGCCAAGCGCCGGGCCGACAAGGCGGGCCACTTCCGCTTCGCCCTGCCGAAGGAGTACGGCGGGCAGGACGGTTCGAACCTGTGGATGGCGGTGATCCGCGAGCACCTGGCGGCCAAGGGGCTGGGCCTGCACAACGACCTGCAGAACGAGCACTCCATCGTCGCCAACAACCCCTTCGTGCTGATGCTGCGCGACTTCGGCACGCAGAAGCAGCGGGCCGAGCTGATCCCGGCCATGTTCGAGGGGACCTTCCGGCCGACCTTCGGGCTGACCGAGCCGGACCACGGATCGGACGCCACCTTCATGGAGACGCGCGGCGTGCGCGAAACGCGCGACGGCGTCTCCGGCTGGCGCATCGACGGCGAGAAGATGTGGATCACCGGGATGCACGCGGCCTCCCACTGCGCCGTCTTCTGCCGGACCTCGGGCGAGGACGGGGACGCGCGGGGCATCACCTGCCTGCTGGTCCCCGCCGACGATCCGGGGCTGAAGATCGAGGAGTACCTCTGGACCTTCAACATGCCGACCGACCACCCCCGGCTGAGCCTGACCAACGTCTGGGTCCCGGCCGAGGCGATGTTCGGGCCGGAGGGCGGCGGGCTGGCCGTGGCCCAGCACTTCGTCCACGAGAACCGCATCCGCCAGGCGGCCTCGTCGCTGGGGGCGGCGGCCTACTGCATAGAAGAGAGTGTGAAGTACGCGCGCATGCGCAAGCCGTTCGGCAAGGCGCTGGCCGAGAACCAGGCCATCCAGTTCCCGCTGGTGGAACTCGCCACCCAGGCCGAGATGCTGCGGCTGCTGATCCGCAAGACGGCCTGGGAGATGGACCAGATGGACAAGCCGGAGGTCGAGAAGCGCCTCTCCGACAAGGTCTCGATGTGCAACTACTGGGCCAACCGGCTGGTCTGCGAGGCCGCCGACCGGGCCATGCAGGTCCACGGCGGCATCGGCTATTCCCGCCACAAGCCGTTCGAGCACATCTATCGCCACCACCGCCGCTACCGCATCACCGAGGGCTCGGAGGAGATCCAGATGCGCAAGGTCGCGGCCTGGCTTTTCGGCTACATTGGGCCGCGCAAGGCGGCGTTCGCGGAGACATGAGCATGAGCAGGATCGAAGGCGGCTGCCTGTGCGGCCAGGTGCGTTTCAAGTCCGACGCCGAACCGCTGTTCCAGGCGATCTGCCACTGCAAGCACTGCCAGAAGCAGGCGGGCAGCGCCTATTCCGTAGTGGTCGGCCTGCCCAGGGCCGCGCTGGAGCTGACGGGCGAGACAAAGTCGTACGAGGACACCGGCGACAGCGGCGGCAAGATCGCCCGCGTCTTCTGCCCCAATTGCGGCTCGCCCATCCTGTCGGACCCGGCGGCCATGCCGCACATCACCATCCTCAAGGCCGGGACGCTGGACGACACCGGCTGGGTCACCCCCGCCGTCCACGTCTGGACGGAAAGCGCCATGCCCTGCACCGTGATACCCGAGGGCGTGCAGGCGTACGCCCGCAATATCGGCTAACCCTATCCGGCTTCACATCTGACGAGGACACCGTCCCATGCGATCCTTCTTGAGGCTGCTTCCCGCCCTCGCCGTCGCCGCCGCGCTCGCCGGCTGCGGCATCAACACCATCCCCACCCGCGACGAGCAGGTGAAGGCCGCCTGGGGCGAGGTGCAGAACCAGTACCAGCGCCGCTCCGACCTGATCCCCAACCTCGTCAGCACGGTGCGGGGCTACGCCGCCCAGGAGCGCGACGTGCTGACCGCCGTGACCGAAGCCCGGGCCAGCGCGACCCAGGTCAACGTCGACGCCTCGACCATCACCGACCCGGCCCAGTTCGCCCAGTTCCAGCAGGCCCAGGACCGGCTGTCGGGCGTGCTCGGCCGCCTGATGATGATCCAGGAGCGCTATCCCGACCTGAAGTCGAACCAGAACTTCCTGG
>CAZOHI010000109.1:0-4689 GCA_964579695.1 uncultured Caulobacter sp.
TAGCCCTGCAGGGTGTCGCTGGCGTTGGACAGGCTGAGGCCCGCCGCCAGTTCCTGGAACTCGCCGGCCAGGTCGTCGTGGATGACGACGTCCTCTGCGATCGTCCCGAGCGTCAGGGTCCCCTCGCCGGCGAACTCCTTCCACGCGCGGCCGACGGCCCACAGGCCCACCGCGCCGACATCGCCGCCGACCCGCAGGCCCAGGGCGCCACGCAGGCTGGAGATGTCGTCATAGGAGGCGTCGAAACCGGCCTGGAACACCTCCTTGATCTCGGCGCGGACATAGGCGGCGGTGGCCAGCGGCTGGACGTAGAAGCCCTCGCCCAGCGCGAACTTCCAGCCCGCTTCGCCCCGCGCCCCGATGGAGATGACGTTGGTGTTGCTGACTTCCTCCACCGGGCGGTCGTGGTCCAGCTTGAGGAAGTTGCCGTTGACCGTGCCGTCCAGCGTCAGGCCGCTTTCGCCCCACCAGCCGCCGTAGACGCCGGCGGTGACGCCGTCGAGCTGGTCCGTCGTGGCCGAGGTCGCCCGCTCCAGCGTCGATTTCACCGCGCCGCCGTGGACGCCGAACACGAAGTTGTCGCCGGAGACCAGGTCGAAGCCGCCGATGACCGTGGCGGTTTCCAACTCGTACGCGTCGACTTCCTGGAACGCCGCCCCGCCGGCGGTGAAGGCGACGTCCACGTCCCGTGTCGTGCGCTCGCCGGACGCCCGGAGCCAGAACCCCCGGGGGCCGCCGTCACGCAGGTCGGCCTGGCGGCCCGCGATGGTGTCGCTGGTGGTGTGCCAGATGGACACCACCTCCTGCAGCGCGGCGACGTATTCCAGCCGTTGGCCGGGAAGGACGCTGCCCAGGTAGTGGCGCTGGTTGGCCTCGTCGTATCGCAGCGCAAAGCCCAGCAGGCCGTCGGTGGCGATCACCGCGCCATAGATGGAGTCTGCGGTGTAGCCGATCGTGGCGGTGTCGAGCACGAAGTCGCCCCCGTGGCTCTCGCCGCCGTTGACGTCGACCAGCACGATACCGGCGGTGTTGGCCTCGGTGGTGATCGGCCCCAGCGCCTTGACGAGGACGCGGGTCACCCCGGAGGTCGAGCCGCCGACCAGGCTGAAGCAGTCGGCCACGACCGTGGCCGAGCAATCCGCCTGGCCAGTCGTTCCGAGAGAGGCTTCCATCAGGAGCTGGCTGCCGCCCGAAGCCGTGAACGCCGCGCCGGGCGCCGACAGCAGGTTCGAGGCGGCGGTCCGGTCAATCCCGAACTCGACAGCGCCGGTATTCTCGAAGGTTTCCAGGCCGGTGAATGTCGTCGTGCCGAGCCTGGTGACCACTCTCCCGCTGTTGTTCAACATGCCTTGGCCCGATCCGAGGGCGCTCGTCCCGTCCGCCACCCAGGTTCCGGCATTGTTGATGTTCACCGCGCCGGTCACGCCGGCCAGGTCCAGCGCCCTCATCAGTTCGCCGTCGTTGTTCAGCGTGAACGCGCCTCCGGTCGCGCGGATCGTCACGGAAGCCGAGCTGTTACCCAGGGAGCCACCGAGGGCGCCGATGGCGCCGACGTTGTTGACGGTCGTCTTACCTGCGGCCGTCAGGTTCATTGCGCCCGCGCTCAGGCGGTTGGCCATGACCGTGCGGTTGACGCCGATATTGATCACCGCGTCGCCGCCGGCGCTGGTGCGAATGGCCGCGCCGGTATTGCCGCTCATGCTACCGGTGCTGCCCGAGTCCGCGTCGGAGAGGCTGACGGTCAGCAGCCCCGTCCCGGTGGTGGCGTCGATGTTGGCGACGCCCGCCGTCTCGTTGGTGTTCACCCCGCCGGCCGTGATGGTCAAGGCGCCCGTGCCGCTGGCTGCCGCCTCGATGCCGCGCTCGCGGCCGGTGACGGTGGAGCCGGTGCTGATCGTGATCGAGCCCGCACCGTTGGTGACGGCGCGGATGGCGCTTCGCTGCTGGGCGCCGGTGGCGGTGCTGCTGACGTTCACATTGCCGGTGGTGGTGATAGCGATGGCGGCGCCGTTCTGCGAGGCGGCGTTTATTCCGTAGGTGACGTTGACGTTGGTGCCCGTCACCCCGGCGGTGCTGATGGTGATCGGGCCGGTCCCGCCGGGCGCGGAGTTCACGTCGATGACCGGGCCGGACGTGCCGGTGACCGTCCCCGTGGCCGTGAAGGTGACGCTGTCGGCGCCGTTGCCGGTCAGGTTCACGCCGGTCGTGCCGACGTTCATCGAACCCGTGGCGTTCACCGTCAGCGTCCCCGCCGAGGAATAGGTGACGCCGGTCGCCGAGTAGGACCCGGCGCAGGCGAAGGTGTCGGCGGCCTGGCCGTTGGCCGAGGGGTCCGAGCCGATCGGCGCGCACTCGTTGATCGCCCAGGCCATGGTCGGCGTGAGCGCCACGCCTCCCGCCGACACGATGATGATCGCCGCCGCCAGCGACGAGCCCGCCAGGAGTGAGAGGCGCGAGCGGACACGTCCGCCGTTTGAAGCCGACATGGATTCCCCCTGTGTGATTTTATGAGTCATCGTCGTTCCCCCGCTCAGCCGCCGAAACCGACGGCGATCTTGAAGTAGGGACCGTCGATGGTCCGGTCGTATTCCTTGCGCTCTTCCATGCCGCCATCGATGGCGTCGAAATAGCGTTCCCAGCGATAGCCGCCGCTGAGCTTCAGCCAGTCGAGCGAGTACGACAGGCCCAGGCTGAGGTTGGCGACCGGGACCTGAACAGATTTGGACTCGTCGCGGGTGGCGGTGGTCGTCGTGACGGTTTGCACTAGGGTATAAATGGTCCCGGTGGTGGACTCTTCGACCTGCTGCCAGACGATCTTGGCTTTCTGCTTGCCGAAAAGCACCCCGCCTCCGACACCCCAATCGAGGTTGAGAGCGCCGCTGTCCGACCCACCGACCAGCCGGCCGGAGCCCTGCCAGGAAATCGTCGGCCCCTGCCCCTTGAAGGACCGGTCGGCCTGAACCTCCACGTCGTATTCATGCCAGTCGCGATCGTACTGGAAGCTGTCAATCTGACCGGCGGGATAGCTCTGGTCTGGCTGACTGCGCAGTTCCAACGTGCTTGCCGAATTGAGTTCGGCATGGCGGACGCCCGCGGAGAGCACCGAGGATCCGCCTTCTCCCCAGGAGCCGAGACCGAGTTCGCGGCCCACCAGGAAGTCCGCCAGGGTATATTCCTCAACGTCGCTCGCCGTCGACGAACCCCAGTTCAGCGGACCCGGACGGGGAGAGAATGTCTGGTAATACCAGCTGTAAGTATAGGTGTCCGGCTCCTGCTCGCTGTCATCGCCATAAGCGTGGCCCGTCGTGCGGCCATAGCGCACGCCGGCCGACAGGCGCCATCCGTCGCGTCCGCCCGGCGCATAGGTAAGCGTGACCTCCCGCTCGTCGTTGCGGTCGACCTCCCGATCCTGGCCCGCCAGCGGAAAGCCGCCGCTGGGGCGATACGTGCTGAGCCAATCCGGCGTATAGACTTCGGTGTCCTGCTGGACGCTATTGGAGCTGCCGCCGACCTCGATGGTGAAGGGATACGGCTCGCCCGCCGGGTGGTCCCGGCCGGGATCGAACAGGCTGCCCAGCAGGGGCACGTCAGAGAATTCCTTGGTGACGCGCAGGCCGTACAGGCGCGGCTCGGTCAGGAAGACGTTGGTGGTCAGGCCGGTGTCGTCCGAATTGAGGAAGGCGCCGGTGATGCTGTCGCGGTCCATCACGTTCTTGACGTAGGCCATTATCATCCAGCCCGTTTCCTCGTTGGCGATGCGCGCCGACAGGTTGAGGTTGGTGTAGGCCTTGAGCCTGTCGTAGCCGGGCGTGTTGAACACCCGCGTCCAGGCTTCCGACTGGTAATACAGGTCGGCGTGCAGATTGATCGTCCAGTCGCCCTCCAGCGGCACGCCGTAGTCGGCGGTCAAGGTGCCGGTGTAGTGGGGCGCGTTGGGCAGCTCGTTGCCGCTCAGGTCCATCGCGAAACCTGCGCCGTTGTTGGGCGCAGTGGCCGGGTTGAAGCCGGGATATCCCGCCCAGCCCGCAGGCAAAGGCCAATCCCCCTGAGGTCCCCATTGAAGGGTGGGGTTCTCCTTGTAGGGAAGTCGCGTCACCGGGTCGAAGCCTTCGATGTAGGCTTTGACGCAGAACCCGACGTCGCCCGCATTGTTGATATTGACCAGAGTGTTCACCCTGCCACCGTAGGTCACAACGTAGGCTGGCAAAATGCAGTTCGAGGGCAGGGCCGGGAACGGCTTGGCCACCACCCAGCCCTCCCGGCCGGCGGTGCGATTCATCACGTCGACGGCCTCGGAGCCATCGGCCATGCGGGTGCTCTGGTAACCGCCCTTGAAGCCCAGCCGCAGGTTGTCTGTCGGCCGCCAGTCAGCCTCGATCTCCAGCCCCCAGACTTCGGCGTCGAAGTTGGAGTTTATGGCTGTGCGATCTATGATCTGCGAGATCTGATAGCCCTTGTAGTCGTAATAGAAGGCATTGGCGTTCAGCGTCACGCGCCCGTCGAACAGCGTGTTCTTGGTTCCCACCTCGAAGGCGTTGATGAACTCGGGGTCGAAGGTCTTGGGGTGCAGGACCGATTCCGCCGCGCCAGCCGTGCCGCTTAGCTGTCCGGCCCCCACCACCATCGGTGGCGGATTGGCGCCGCCCGCCTTGTAGCCGTGGGCGTAGGAGGCGTAGAGCAGCGTGTCGT
>CAZOHI010000110.1:0-4622 GCA_964579695.1 uncultured Caulobacter sp.
GGGGGAGGGGGACCGCCGAACGGCGGTGGAGGGGGCGGCCGCTACCGCTGAGCCCCTTCCCTCGCGCCCCCCCCCCCCCCCCCCTTGCCCCCCCCCTCCCCCGCTTCGCAGGGGAGGAGTTTCAGGTCACGGCCAGGGATCGTCGCCCTTGTCGTTCGTCAGGTCCCACGCCGCGAAGTCGAGCGCGTCCTCCGGGTCGGCCAGGGACGCCTCGCTGATCGTCTGCCCCCTCACCGACACCCCCGCCTCGTGCACGCTCTCCGCATCGCCCGTGATCAGCGGATGCCATTCCGGCAGCGGCTTGCCCTCGTGCAGGCGGCGGTAGGCGCAGGACGGCGGCATCCACTCCAGCTCGTCGATGTTGTGCGGCGTCAGCTTGATGCAGTCCGGCACGTGCTTCTTGCGGTTGGCGTAGTCCACGCACCGGCACGCGCCGCTGTCGAACAGGCGGCAGTGCACGCGAGTGGGGATGACCTCGCCCGTTTCTTCATCCTCGAAGCGAACAAGGCAGCACAGGCCGCAGCCGTCGCATAGACTTTCCCACTCGGGGACCGTCATCTGGCGGAGGGACTTGGTCTCCCAGAAAGGTCTGTGCGGCATCGTGCAGCCGTCCTAAAGGCAAGCGGGCGCGATACAAAGGCCATCGGTGAACGACGACAAGTGGACATTGGAGCCGTACAGGTTCCCGGACGGCTCCAGGCCGACCCGGCCGCCGGAGGCTGCGCCGAAGCCTGAGGCGAAACCCGCCCCGCCGCCGCCTCCTCCCCCCAGGCCGCCGAAGCCGCCCCGCGGGAAACGCGACATCCAGCTTCCGCGCTTCCTGACCGAGCTGAACTGGCGCACGGTCGCCGTCGCCCTGGGGATCGCGGCCCTGGCGGCCCTCGTCTTCGTGGCCGCCTTCGGCCTCTACGTCTGGAAGACGTTCCTCTCCGACGTCCCCGAGACCCCCAGCCGCGAGGCCATCTACGCCATGGGCCGGGCCCCCGGCATCCGCTTCGAGGATTCGACCGGGACCCTGATCGCCGTGCGCGGCCCGCGCTATGGCGAGCGGGTCAAGCTGGCCGAGCTGCCGCCCCACGTGCCCCAGGCGTTCATGGCCGCCGAGGACCGGCGCTTCTACAAGCACGGGGCCGTGGACCTGCGCGGCATCGCCCGCGCCGCCGTCGCCAACTTCCGCGAGGGCCGGGTCGTCCAGGGCGGCTCGACCATCACCCAGCAGCTCGCCAAGGGCCTGTTCCTGACCCCGGACCAGACGCTCAAGAGGAAGCTGCACGAGGCCGTCATGGCCCACCGGCTGGAGAAGGTGCTGACCAAGGACGAGGTCCTGCAGCTCTACCTCAACCGCATCTTCTTCGGGGCCAACACCTACGGGATCGACGGGGCGTCGAAGACCTACTTCGGCAAGCCCGCCAGCCAACTGACCCTGTCGGAGGCCGCCCTGCTGGCCGCCCTGCCCAAGGCGCCCTCGCGGCTGGCCCTGACGCGGGACATGCGCGGGGCGCTCGACCGCTCCTACTACGTGCTGAACAACATGCGGCGCGAAGGCTGGATCACCGCCGAGCAGGAGGCGGCCGCCAAGGCGTCCGTGCCGGTCATCGTCCCCGGCGCGCGCCAGGACGAAGGCGACATCGGCTACATCCTCGACTACGCCACGGCGGAGACGATCTCCATCGCCGGGGCCAGTTCCCCCGACCTCGTGGTGCGCCTGACCATCGACTCGCGCCTGCAGAAGATCGCCGCCGGCATCGTCCGCCAGGCCATGGCCACGGACGGCGCCAAGGCGGGTGCGAGACAGGCCGCGCTGGTGGCGCTGGCCGAGGACGGCTCGGTCAGGGTCATGGTCGGCGGGACGGACTTCAACGACAGCTCCTTCAACCGCGCGGTGCAGGCCAAACGCCAGCCGGGCTCGACCTTCAAGCCGTTCGTCTACGCGGCGGCGCTGGAGCGGGGCGTGCTGCCGACCGACATGCGGGTGGACGGGCCGGTGAAGTTCGGCGACTGGCAGCCGGAGAACTACGGCGGCAGGTATCGCGGGACGGTGACCATCGAGACCGCCTTCGCCGCCTCGATCAACACCGTGGCCGTCAAGCTGGCGCAGGAGGCGGGCGGCCGCGCGGTCGGCGAACTCGCCCGCCGCTTCGGCCTGACCGCCATCCCGCCGAACCCCGACCTGTCGGTGGCGCTGGGGGCGTACGAGGTGAACCTCTACGACCTCGTCTCGGCCTTCCAGGTCTTCCAGCAGAAGGGCGCGCGGACGAGGCCGCACATGATCCAGGCCATCGCCACCGTGAAGGGCGAGCCCATCTATTCCCGCCCCGCGCCCGCCCCGGTCCAGGTCTATGAACTGGAGAAGGCGTCGATGATGGTGAACATGATGAAGCGGGTCGTCACCCACGGGACCGGCGCCCGCGCCGCCTTCGGCCGCCCGGCGGCGGGCAAGACGGGCACCAGCCAGAACTTCCGCGACGCCTGGTTCATCGGCTTCACGCCGGACTACGTGGCGGGGGTGTGGGTCGGCAACGACGACGACAAGCCGATGAACCAGGTGGCGGGCGGGGGCCTGCCCTCGTCCATCTGGCGCCGGTTCATGGTCGAGGCGCACAAGGGCCTGCCGGCGCGCGACTTCGACTGGCTGCTGCCCGACCCGAAGCCGGAGACCGAGCCCGACCCCCGGAACGGCTTCTACCGGGGCCTCGCGGCGGATTTCGGCGGCGCCGCGGCGGAAGCCGAGGCGGCCTCGCGCCCGCCGCCGGAGCCGGTGAGGCCGCCGCCCCCGCCGGAACCGGAGATGATCCCTTACTGATCTCCCCCTCCCTTCCCCCATCCAGGGGGAAGGGCTAGACGAGCCCCATGCCGCCCCCGATCCTCGCGCTGAAGGATGTCCGCCTCGCGGACGCCCACACCTCCCTGTTCGAGGGCGTCGACCTCGCGCTCGAACCGCGCGCCCGCGCCTGCCTCGTCGGCCGCAACGGCGCGGGCAAGTCGACCCTGCTGCGGATGCTCGCGGGCCAGATCGAACCCGACGCCGGGGAGCGCTCCGTCCGCCCCGGAACCCGCATCGTCTTCGTGCCCCAGGAGCCGCCGGTGTCCGGCGCCACCCTCCTCGACTACGCCAGCGCGGGAGACGCCGCCCCGCACGAGGCCGCCGCCGCGCTGGAAGCCTTCGGCCTCGACCCCGCCGCCCCGGCCACGGGCCTGTCCGGCGGCGAGACCCGCCGGGCGGCCCTCGCCCGCGCCTTCGCCGAGCAGCCCGACATCCTGCTGCTGGACGAGCCGACCAACCACCTCGACATCTTCGCCATCGAGACGCTGGAGCGGCAGATCGCGGCCAGCCGCGCCGCCGCCCTGATCGTCAGCCACGACCGCGCCTTCCTGACCCGCGTCACCCGCCGCTGCTTCTGGCTCCAGAACCGCCGCCTGAAGCCGCTGGACGAGGGCTTCGGCGCCTTCGACGCCTGGGCCGAGAAGGTCATGGCCGAGGAGGCCGAGAGCCTGCGCCGCCTGGAGAAGGCCATCGAGCGCGAGACCCATTCCTTCTATTCCTCGATCACCGCCCGCCGCACCCGCAACGAGGGCCGCGCCCGCGCCCTGAACACCATGCGCGCCGACCGCGCCGAGCGGATGCGCGAACAGCCCCGCACGCTGGAGCTGGCCATCGACACCGGCGGCTATGCGGGCAAGCTGGTCGCGGAGGTGAAGGGCGTCTCCAAGAGCTTCGGCGACCGGGTTATCCTCAAGCCCTTCTCCACCCGTATCCTGCGCGGCGACCGTGTGGCCCTCGTCGGCCCCAACGGCGCGGGCAAGACGACGCTGGTGAAGATCATGCTGGGCGAGATGGCCGCCGACACGGGGACCGTGAAGCTGGGGACGGGGCTGGAGATCGCCTACCTCGACCAGCGCCGCGACGAGCTGAAGCCGGGCATGACCCTGTGGGAGGCGCTGACCCCCGGCGGCGGCGACCAGATCCTGGTGCGCGGCTTTCCCAAGCACGTCGCCGCCTACGCCAAGGAGTTCCTGTTCCGCGACAGCCAGCTTCGCCAGCCGGTCTCCAGCCTGTCGGGCGGCGAGCGCAACCGGCTGATGCTGGCGCGGGCGCTGGCCAAGCCCGCCAACCTGCTGGTGCTGGACGAGCCGACCAACGACCTGGACATGGACACGCTGGACCTGCTGGAGGAGCTGCTGGCCGACTACGACGGCACCCTGGTGCTGGTCAGCCACGACCGCGACTTCATCGACCGCCTGGCCACCTCGACCATCGCCCTCGACGGGCGCGGCGGGGTGGTGGAGACCCCCGGCGGGTGGACGGACTTCGTGCGCCAGAACCCGACGTTCTTCGACGCCCCCGAAACCGCCAGATCCTCCCCCTCGGGGGGAGGTGGCCGCGAAGCGGCCGGAGGGGGCAAGAAAGCCGCCAAGCTGTCCTACAAGGACGCCCGGCGCCTCGAAGAACTCAACACTCTCCTCGAAACCCTCCCGGCCGCCATCGCCGCCCACGAGGCCGGGCTCGAAGACCCCGGCCTCTACGCCCGCGACCCGGCGGGCTTCGACAAGCTGATGAAGACGCTGGAAGCCGCGCGGACAACCCTGGCGAACGCCGAGGAAGAGTGGCTGGCGCTGGAGGA
>CAZOHI010000111.1:0-4410 GCA_964579695.1 uncultured Caulobacter sp.
CGGATCGAGAAGTTGTAGCTGGTGAAGTTCGACTTCGAGAAGGTGACGTTGGGGATGGCTTTCAAGAGGTCGAAGCCGCCCTCGATCTTCTGCTCCTCCAGCGCCTTGGCGGAGAACGCCGAGATGGCGATCGGAACGTCCTGGATCGCCTCCTCGCGCTTCTGCGCCGTCACGATCAACGCATCAACGTCGCCGGCGCTTTCGTCCTGGGGGCTGGAGCCGCCCTCCGCCTGCACGATGACGAAGACGTCGCCCTCGACCCGGTAGGTCAGCCCCGTGCCCTTGAGCAGTTGCTCCAGCGCGCCCCTTTCGTCCGAACCGCCCGAAACGCCGGCCGTGGTCCTGGATGAGGTCACGCCGGGGGTGAACATGACCTGGCGGTCGGTCTGGGCGCCGAACTCGTACAGGGCAGACGTCAGGCCTTGGGGCTGGATGTTTATTTTTACGTTTCCCTGCGCCCAGGCCGCGCCTGTACTAAGTGCAAGCGCCCCTGCCGCCACGCTAAACATCAGACGTGCACGTCCGGACTTATCAAAAAGCCACATTGCTTCCCCCTAATCTAGGACTGGCCCCAAGGGGCCTCTGTATGCAAGATACAATCGGGGGAAAAATACCTACCTCGTCGGAGAAATATTTCTATCTGCCCGCCACGATGCGCACTTCGCCGCCGGAGTGTTCCTCCAGCCTGGCCAGGCCCGTATGGCGCAGGGCCCTGGCGAAGCCCTCGATGTCGCCGGGCCTGTAGATGCCGCTGATCCGTTCATCCGCCAGACGGCGGTCGGCGATGACGATCTTGCGTTCGGAGTATCGATTCAGTTCCGCCACCACGTCGCCGAGCGCTTCGTCGTCGAAGACGATCTTGCCGCGCGTCCAGCTGGTTTCGCGGGTCACATCCGCCCGGGTCAACCGCCAATCCGCCTGCTCCAGCGCCACGAGTTGCGAGCCGGCCTCCATCTCGGTCGACCGGCCCGAGGACCTGTCCGCCGGGCGTTTGGCGGACTTCGCGGCCGGCGCCGTCCCCGGCGGGTTCGGCTCGGCGGCTTCGACGCGGACCTTGCCCTCCACGAGCACCACCTTCAGCGCCCCGCCGTCTATCCGGACGTCGAAGGCGGTCCCCAGGGCGGTCACCGTCCGCCCGGCGGCTGTGACGATGAAGGGATGCCGGCGATCCTTGGCCACGCGGAAGTACGCCTGGCCCTTGTCCAGATAGACCAGCCGCCGTTCGCCATCCGCCTTGGTGCGGACCACGGTGTCGGTGTTCAGGGTGACGGCCGAGCCGTCGGGCAAGGTCACGGTCGCCTGCTGGCCGACCGCGGTCCTGAAGGACTGAGTGGCCAGGGACTTGGGCGTCACGAGGCCGTAGAGTCCCGCGCCCGCGGCCGCGAGCACAAGGCAGGCAAGCCCCGCCATCGCGCCGCGCCGCGCCGTGCGCGTCACGTCCATCGTTCGCAGAACGGCGCGCCGCTTGTCGCCGAACTTGGAAAGGGCCTCGAGCTGGCCCGCGCCCGCCCAGAATTCTTCGACGGCCACATAGGCGTCGCGGTTTGCGGGGGAGGCGGCAAGCCACGCCTCGAACGCGGCGGCTTCCGCGGCCGCCAGCGGCGCGACGCTGCGGCGCAAGAACCAGTCCACCGCCGCATCCTTGCGTGAATCTTCAGGCGCTTGCCGGGGCGGTCCCGTCACAGCGGCGGCTCCACCTGGTCCATCAACTGCCGCACGGCGCGATGGAGGAACTTCTGGACCGCCTTGACGGAAACGCCCATGCGCTTGGCGACGGCGTCCTGCGACAGGTGCTCGAAGCGGAACAGGAGAAACGCCTGGGCGGCGCGGGGCGGCAGGTCGTCGACCGTCCTCAGCACGCGCTCGAGCGTCTGCTTGCCCATGAGGATGCGCTCGGGCGACAGGTCGTCGGCCAACTCGGGCGCGTGTTCGAGCGGAAGCTGGCTGCCCCATCGCCAGCGGCCCTGCCGGTAGCGGCGGGCCAGCACGTTGGCGGCGGTGCGGAAGAGGTAGCCCTCGACGTTCTCGATCTCCGCGCCGCTCTCGCGCGCCTGAAGCAGGACGAAGACGTCCTGGACGAGGTCGTCGGCGTCCGTCGGGTTGGCCCGCCGCATGAAATAGCGCCGCAGGGCGGGGCCGTACTGCCGCATCCACGCGCCGATATCATCGCCTACGGAGCCCAGGCCGGCAAGCGATGCGCTGCGCAACGGAGGCTTCGGCGTCAAGCCCATACTCTCCCACCCGACGAGACGCGTAGGGCGCGTCCGATACAGACTAGATACAATCGGAGCCCGAACACCTACCTCGGCCGCGAAATTTGCTGGCCGGGCGTCGCGCCGGCCCCTGGAGAAAGTTTCGCGCCCGACATACGGGTGGGCGGCGCGATTGCATCATACATAACGTCGGGGCCGCTCGTGCGTCCCGCGGATGGGAGATATGGCGCAGTCGCCAAGGCCGCCGTTGTCCGAACCGGAGCCGGAGGGTGCGCCCCCCGGCGCCGAGGACCTGCGCGCCTGGGTGGTCCAGTACGGTCCGGCGCTGCGGCGCTATTTCCTGCGCCGGGCTTATGCGGCGGATGTCGATGACCTGGTGCAGGAGGTCTTCCTGCTGATGCAGGTGCGCGGCGCCGCGTCCCGGATCGAGAACGTCGAGGGCTACCTCTTCCGCACGGCGGCGAACGTGCTGGGCCAGCGCCGCCGCCGGGCTTCGTGGCCCTGGGGGCGGCAGGAAGCGCCCGACGACATGGACGAACTGGCGGACGAGATTTCGCCGGAGCGTATCCTGATCGGCAAGGAGACCTACGACGCGATGATGGAGGCCCTGCGCGGCCTGCCGCCTCGCAGCGCCCTGGCCTTCATGCTGTTCCGCGTCGAGCAACTGCCCCAGGAAGTCATCGCCCAGCGCATGGGGATATCCGTCCGGGCCGTGCAGGCGCTCGTCCAGCGCGCCGCCAGCGGCATCTTCGAGCGCATGGGGGAACGCCCATGATCGCGCGCTCCAACCCCGTTCGGCCCGATCCGGTGCGCGAGGCCGCGATCGCCTGGCGCGTCCGGCAGGACGGCGGCGACCTCACCGACCGGGACAAGGCGGCCTTCTCCGCCTGGCTGGAGGAAGGCGCGGAGCACCGGGCGGTCTATGCGGAGGTGGAGGCGTTCTGGAAGGCCGCGGGCGACCTGGGCGCGCACCCCCTCTACGCGCAGACACGCCGATGGGCGTCGGCGGAGGTGGGGCGTCGACGCTTCGCTCGCCGGGCCCTCGCGGCCGGCTTGGCGGTGGCCATAGTCGGAGCGGGTGTGCTCGCGTACCTGCGACAACTGCCCCGGCCCCTGGCGACCCAGGCCTTCCAGACGGCGGTCGGCCAGCGGGCGACGGTGACCCTGCCGGACGGCTCCCAGGTGACGCTGAACACCGACACCGTGGTCCGCACGGTGGCCGACGGCGAGCGGCGTCTCGTGCACCTCGACAGGGGACAGGCCTTCTTCAGGGTCGCCAGGGACCCCGGCCACCCCTTCGTGGTCGCGGCGGCGGGCCGCACGGTGACGGCCCTGGGCACAGCCTTCGACGTGCGGGTCGACGACGGCGAGCTGAAGGTGGTGCTGGTCGAGGGCAAGGTGCGGGTCCAGGCCGCAAGCCGGCCGCCGTCGGCCGCCGCGTCCACGCCGATGGCCACGGATATGTCGGCGGGCTCCCAGCTGGTCGCGCATGACGATACCGAATGGCGCCTGACGCCGACCGACGTCGACCGGGAAACGAGCTGGCTGAAGGGCCAGCTGGTGTTCGACGATGAATCCCTGGGCGACATCGTCGAGGAAATGAACCGCTACTCGACCCGCAGGATAGTATTGGCGGACAGCAACCTGGCGAAGTATCGTCTGAGCGGCAATTTCACTCCCGGCGATGTCCACGGCTTCGCCCGTATGCTCCGGGCCGGCGACATCGCCACGCTGCGCGAGCATCCTGGCGGTGAAATAGAAATCGTCCCCACGAAGTAGAAAAATTCCATGCCCGATGTTCGTGTCGGGCCGAGTTTCGCATCTCCCGTAGTAGGGGCCCGCGTGCTCCAGATAAAGTACAGGGGGAAGACATGGGACAATTCAGGAAACGTGACTATGCGCGCCTTATGGCTGGCGCCGCCGTCGGAGCGCTGGTGCTTGGGGCCGGATCGGCCTGGGCGCAGGCGAAGCCCATCAGCATTCCGCCCCAGACCCTGGCCTCGGCGCTGCACGACTTCGGCAGCCAGACGGGCCGGCCCATCATGTTCAGCCCGGCGGCCGCGGCGTCGAAGGTTTCTCCCGGCGTCAGCGGTGAAATCGACCAGCAGGCCGCGCTGACGCAACTGCTCCAGGGCACGGGCCTGGTATTTCGCCGCGAGGGCGACGCCTTCGTCATAGTCCAGACAGGGGAGGGCGG
>CAZOHI010000112.1:0-4113 GCA_964579695.1 uncultured Caulobacter sp.
CCTCGTCCCGCACCCCGCCCAGCGACAGGCGCACGAACTCGCGGTTCGTGGCCTTGGCGATGGACCGGCCGAGCGAGGTCTTGCCGACGCCGGGAGGACCGACGAGGCACAGGATCGGGCCCTTCAGCGAGTTGGTCCGCGACTGCACGGCCAGGTACTCGAGGATGCGCTCCTTGACCTTCTCCAGGCCATAGTGGTCCTCGTCGAGGATGCGTTCGGCCTCGGCGATGTCGATCTTCTTCGGCCTGGCCTTGCCCCAGGGGATGGACAGCAGCCAGTCGAGGTAGTTGCGCACGACCGTGCTCTCGGCCGACATCGGGCTCATGTTGCGCAGCTTCTTCAGCTCGGCTTCCGCCTTGCTGCGGGCCTCCTTGGAGAGCTTGGCCTTCTTGATGCGCTTTTCGAGTTCGATGAGTTCGTCGCGGCCGTCGTCCTGGTCGCCCAGCTCGCGCTGGATCGCCTTCATCTGCTCGTTCAGATAGTACTCGCGCTGGGTCTTCTCCATCTGGCGCTTGACGCGCGAGCGGATCTTCTTCTCGACCTGCAGCACGCTGATCTCGCCCTCCATCAGGGCGAAGACCTTCTCCAGGCGCTTGACGATGTTGAAGATTTCCAAAAGCTGCTGCTTGTCGCCGATCTTCACCGACAGGTGGGCGGCGATCGAGTCGGCCAGCTTGCCCGGCTCGGCGATCTGGGGGATCGAGGCCAGGGCTTCGGGCGGAATCTTCTTGTTGAGTTTGACGTAGTTCTCGAACTGCTCGACCACGGCGCGCGACAGGGCCTCGGCCTCGTGCGCCTCGCCGCCCTCCTCTTCGATGGCGGCGGCCTCGGCCTCGTAGAAGGCTTCCTGGTCGGTGAACTTCAGGACGGCGGCGCGCGACTTGCCCTCGACCAGCACCTTGACGGTGCCGTCGGGCAGCTTGAGCAGTTGCAGCACGGTGGCCAGCACGCCGATCTCGTAGATGTCCTTCGGCGCGGGATCGTCGTCGGCGGAGTTCTTCTGGGTGACCAGCAGGATCTGCTTGTCGGCGCGCATGACCTCTTCGAGCGCGCGCACGGACTTGTCGCGGCCCACGAAGAGCGGGACGACCATGTGCGGGAAGACCACGATGTCCCGCAGCGGCAGAACTGGAAGCGTACGGATCTCGGACATGATGCAAAGACTCCTGACCGGCGCGTTGGTTTCGCACTCGGCCCGTGGACCGCGGTAATTCAGACGATGCGCCTGAGTCGGGCGGCCCGTCCGCCCGGGACTGGGCGGATCGTTCCTGATTTATGTGGACCGTTTATCCCCGCTTTCAAGCGGCGCCGCGGCTTCCTCCACAGATACGCGACGATGAGCCTCAGCCGTAAAGGCTACCGTGAAGCTCCCGCAGCAGCGCCTTCTGCACCTTGCCCATGGCGTTGCGGGGCAGGTCGTCCACGAACAGCACCCGTTTCGGCTGCTTGAAGCGGGCGAGGCGGCCGGACAGGGCGGCGAGCACCTCGGCCTCCGTGCCCTTGCCCGCGACGACGGCCGTCACTCCCTCCCCCAGGTCCGGGTGCGGCAGGCCGATGACGGCGCTCTCGACCACGCCGGGGATGGCGTCGATCTCGGCCTCGACCTCCTTGGGATAGACGTTGAAGCCGCCGGAGATGATCAGGTCCTTGCCCCGCCCGACGATGTGGACGTAGCCGCGCTCGTCGATCATCCCCAGGTCCCCGGTGATGAAATGACCGTCGACGCGGAACTCGGCGGCGGTCTTCCCGGGCATCCGCCAGTAGCCGGCGAAGACGTTGGGTCCCTTGACCTCGATCATGCCGATCTCGCCGTCGGGCAGCACGCGGCCGGTCTCGGGGTCGGCGATGCGCAGGGAAACGCCCGGCAGCGGATAGCCGACCGTCCCCGCCACCCGGTCGCCGTCATAGGGGTTGGAGGCGTTCATCCCCGTCTCGGTCATGCCGTAGCGTTCCAGGATGGCGGTCCCCGTGCGAGCCTGCCACTCGCGGTGCGTCTCGGCCAGCAGCGGCGCCGAGCCGGACACGAACAGGCGCATCCCCGCCACCGCCTCCGGCGTCAGGCCCGGCTGGGCCAGCAGGCGGGTGTAGAAGGTCGGCACGCCCATCAGCGCCGTGGCTCTAGGCATCAGCGACAGCACCTCGGCGGCGTCGAACCTGGCCCGGAAGATCATCGAGGCCCCGGCCGTCAGCACGATATTGGTCGCCACGAACAGGCCGTGCACGTGATAGATCGGCAGCGCGTGGATCAGCACGTCGTGCGCCGTGAACCGCCACAGGTCCGTCAGCGTGCGGGCGTTGGAGGCCAGGTTGGCGTGCGTCAGCATCGCCCCCTTGGACCGCCCCGTGGTGCCCGAGGTGTAGCAGATGGCCGCCAGATCGCCGGGTTCGCGGGGGACGGTGGCGAAGTCCCCGCCGGCCTCCTCGTTCAGCGCCTTCAGCTCCGCCTCGCGGAAGAAGCGGGCCGGCTCGGCGTCGGCGATGAAGTAGTCGACCTCTCCTTGCGTATAGGCGGTGTTCAGCGGCAGGAAGACAGCGCCCGCCCGCACCGTCGCGAGGTACAGGTAGAGGTTCTCGGGGCTTTTCTCGACCTGCGCCGCCACCCGGTCGCCGGGCTTCACACTCAGCGCCCGCGCGAAGCGAGCCGTGTGCGCCATCATGTCGGCGTAGGTGTCCACGCGGCCGTCGGCGCGTTCGAGAAAGGGCGCGGACGGATCGCAGCCCGTCGTCAGGAGGTCGAACAGGTTCAAGACAAGGCCGCTTTCACGTCCGTCTTCGGGAAGTCGTTGCCCTTGAACAGCAGGCCGTCGCCGTGGTCGGCGGCAAGGGCATAGGCGAAGCAGTCGCCGAGATTGAGGTCGGCGGGCGTTTTGCGGCCGTATCTCGCGAAAGCGTCAGCCGCCGCCCGGGCTTCCGCCGCGCCGCAATCGACGACCTTCACATTCAGACGCGCGCATATCCGCTCCGCTACATGGCGGGCTGAGGGACCGCCCTTCGATTGCGCGCGCGCCAGGACCTCCCAGAAATTGACGGCGGACATGACGCCGCCACCGGCTTCTATCAGGGCTTCTTCGAAAACAGGGGCGTCAGCTTCATTCAGCAGGATAGCCACGATCGCCGACGCATCGACGACGATCATTTCGGAAAGCCGTCCTCGTCATAGAGGTCGTCGTCCGTGAGCATCGGCCCCACGACCGGCAGAGCGTTGAACTCCTCGACCAGTCTGCGAATTTCGGCCCTCTGCTCCGCCTTTTCCCGCTCGCTCCTACGCCGCACCCGCACGAGCTCGGCCTTAACGGCCGAGGACACCGCCTCGGTGATCGGCTTGTGAGTCAGCTCCGCGAGTTCGCGGATTTCGCGAACCACCTCGTCGTTGCGTATCTGGATGGGAGGCCCGTTCATGACAGCACGCAGGCTATCATGAACGGGCTTGCCCTCAAAGCGTCAGGCGCTCGCCCCGCCCGCCTTCTTCTCGGCGTAGATGACCAGCGGCTGGGCGCGGCCTTCGACGACCTCGGCGTTGACGACCACTTCCTCGACGCCGTCGTAGCTCGGCAGTTCGAACATGGTCTCCAGCAGGATGCCTTCCATGATCGAGCGCAGGCCCCGCGCGCCGGTCTTGCGGGCGATGGCTTTGCGGGCGATGGCGCTGAGCGCGTCGTCGGTGAACTGCAGGCCGACGTTCTCCATGTCGAACAGGCGCTGGTACTGCTTGACCAAGGCGTTCTTCGGATCGGTCAGGATCTTCACCAGGGCGGGCTCGTCGAGGTCCTCCAGGGTGGCGATCACCGGCAGGCGGCCGATGAACTCCGGGATCAGGCCGAAGCGCAGCATGTCCTCCGGCTCGACGCCGCGCAGGATCTCGCCCGTGCGCCGCTCGTCCGGGTCGGCCACCTTGGCGCCGAAGCCGATCGAGGTGCCCGAGCCGCGCATGGAGATGATCTTCTCCAGCCCGGCGAAGGCGCCGCCGCAGATGAACAGGATGTTGGTGGTGTCGACCTGCAGGAACTCCTGCTGGGGATGCTTGCGCCCGCCCTGCGGCGGCACCGAGGCGACCGTGCCTTCGATCAGCTTCAGCAGCGCCTGCTGCACGCCCTCGCCGGAGACATCGCGGGT
>CAZOHI010000113.1:0-4070 GCA_964579695.1 uncultured Caulobacter sp.
GAGCAGGCGCCGGCGACGTTGATGCCCTCATCGTCACGGCGCAGAAGCGGGAAGAAAACATCCAGGACGTGCCGATCGCGATATCGGCGTTCACGCAGGAAGACCTGACGACGCGTCAGGTGGCCGGCGGCCCGGACCTGATCACCCAGGTCCCGAACATGACCTTCACCAAGACCAACTTCGCCAGTTATTCGATCCAGATCCGCGGCATCGGCACCCAGGCGATCTCGGCGACGACCGACGCCGCCGTGGCGGTGGCGTTCAACAACTCCTCGATGATCCGTAACCGGTTCTTCGAGCAGGAGTTCTACGACCTGGAGCGGGTGGAGGTGCTGCGCGGGCCGCAGGGCACGCTTTATGGGCGCAACGCCACGGCCGGCGTCGTCAACATCATCAGCGCCAAGCCGAAATTCCGCTACGAAGCCAAGGCTTCGGCGGACCTGGCCAATTATAACTCCACGCGCTTCGAGGGCATGCTCAACATCCCGCTCGTCGAGGATGTGGTCGCTCTGCGCCTGGCAGGCGCCTGGACCAAGCGCGACGGCTTCGTCGACAACGAAATCTCCGGCAACCCCATCGACGGCCGCGACCTGTGGTCGACCCGGGCCTCGCTGCGGTTCGAGCCGACCGACCGCCTCAGCGCCAACCTGATCTGGGAGCACTTCGAAGAGGACGACGACCGCCTGCGTTCCGGCAAGCAGGTCTGCAAGCGCGACGACAGGACTGAGATCCAGGGCCACGCGGTACCGGAAAGGATCGGCGGGACCTATGCCAACATGTACAATCAAAGCTGCCTGCCAGCCTCGATGTATGCGGAGGAGTCCTATCAGGCGCCCAACGGCTTTTCGATTCCCTACTACTACCCGCTCGCCAACCTGGGGCTGCCGGTCGTCTTCTGGCTGGACCCCTACGCCAGCACGACGCAATCCCGCGATCTGCGGGTGATCGAATCCACTGTCGATCCCCAGTACCGCGCCAAGGCCGATGTGGGGCAGTTGCAGGTCGATTTCGACTTGTCCGATACACTGACGCTGACGTCTGAAACCGTCTATAGCGCCGACAGTCTGTTCTCGATGCAGGATTTCAACCGCTTCAATACGACCCCTGGCGTATTTGGAGACCTGAAATGGGCGGGTGTGCCTGACGACATCCTTAGAAAGGGCATATTCCAGCCCGGGCCCAACGGGAATGTATTCTGCGATCCACAGATCGGTTGCGCCGATCGGCTGGTCGGAGTCGATTTGTCGACAGCGAAGTCCCGTCAGTTCAGCCAGGAATTCCGGCTTGGATCCGACTTCGACGGCCCGTTCAATTTCAGTGTCGGCGCGAATTTCCTGCGCTATGACACCGAGGACAAGTATTACGTCTTCATAAATACGCTTTCCATAACATCTCTGCTTGCCTTCGATCCATATTCTTACGCTTGGCCCAATCGGATGCCGGAACCATACCAGCCGGGCGTCACCGACAATCGTCAATGCCTCGCGAACGGCCCGATCTACCCCGATCCGACCGTGCCGCAGGGTGTGACGCCCTGCATCTACATGGATCCGAACCCGATCGGCAGCCTCAACGACCAGGGTCGCAACTACTTCCTCAGCAAGAACCCCTACAAGCTGATCTCGTATGCGGCGTTCGGCGAGGCCTATTACGACATCACCGATGAGCTGAAGCTCACCGCTGGCCTTCGCCTGACGATGGACAGGAAGCAGGCGCCGCGCATCCCGAGCTGGCTGCTCGCCGCGGACTCTGTCGGTTATCCGGTGGCGGAAGTCGTCGAGCAGGAATGGACCGAGCCCACGGGGCGGCTGGCGCTCGACTGGAGGCCCAATCCCGATACGTTGCTCTACGCTTCCTACGCCCACGGCTACAAGGCCGGCGGCGCCAATCCTCCGCCGGCGGCCGTAGTCAGCTATGCCAACGCCGACGTGGCGGAGGGCCTGATCAATCAGTCGGCGACGCACCCGAAAACCTTCGCGCCCGAATTCGTGGATGCTTTCGAAGTCGGCACGAAGAATACCTTTCTGGATGGGAAGCTCACGCTCAACGCGGCGGCCTTCTTCTACGATTACCAGGACTACCAGATATCCTACATCGTCAATCGTTCGGCGGTGAATCTCAACTTCGACGCCCAGATCTGGGGCCTGGAGCTGGAGGCGGACTGGAAGCCCTCGGACAACCTGCGCTTTGGCCTTAAGGGCGGCTATCAGAAGACGAAGGTCGACGACGGCATGCGGGCCATTGATGTCATGGACCGCACGGCGGGCAATCCGGAATGGGCCGTGGTCCGGCCGTTCCCGACCTTCCCGTCCAACTGCATCATGCCGGTGTACACCCTGACGACGGGACCTGACCAACCGCTATGGCTCGGCCACAATGTCGCTACCGCCGGCAATCCGGGGCCCTGCGAGTTGGCTTATGTCCTGGGCGTCGATCCCCGCACCGGGCTGGAGTACGAGTTAAATCCACAGACCGGCAGCCCCGGATTCGACAACCGCTACCCGGGCTATATCGGTTTCAACCCGCTGACCGCTCCAAATAACGGCGAAGGCTTCTACAAGGACCTCAGCGGCAACGAGCTTCCCAACGCGCCGCAGTTCACTGGGGCGCTGACGGTGGATTACACCGTGCCGCTGCCGGGCGATTGGCTGGCCACCCTGCACGGAGACCTGCACTATCAGTCCGAATCCTGGGCGCGCATTTTCAATACCGAGGGCTATGACAAGCTAAAAGCCAACTACAACGTCAACCTCGCGGCGATATTTGCGAACGAAGACGCGGGCTTGACGGTGATGGCCTACGTCAAGAACGTCCTGGATGACGACAATATCACTGGGGCCTTCCTCAATTCCGACGACTCCGCCCTGACCACCAACGTCTTCCTCAATGAGCCCCGTCTCTTCGGGCTGCGGGTGACCAAGGCGTGGACGGGCGAGTCCTGGGTGAGCGGTCTGTTCGGGAACAGCGATCGCGTTCCGGGCACGCCTTCTCCGTTCTGGTTGGAAATCGGGGGAAGCGTCGATCGCGCCCAGAGCGATAACGAGCGTTTCACGGCGCCCTTCATGGAAGAATACCAGCCTTCGCTGATCTTCCCGCTGGACGTTCAGGACGCGAAGCTCGACACGGCCGACCAGCGTGAGCTGAAGCTGACCTATGCGCCTGGCGGGAAATGGCGGGTGTCCGGCGCGTTTCGCTATGGCCGCACCAACGGCTCGAGTCGGGCGGAAGCGACGGAGCGGGTCCCCGGCGCCATGTGGACCCTTCCTTTCGTTGGGGTGACGACTTACCAGGAAGGGCCGCTAAACTATGGGGTTTCTTCGACCGTCGACGGTGAGAAACACACCATCGTCGACTTCGCCGTCGGCAAGGACATGGGCCTCGGGCTTTGGGGCGAGGGCGGTCGGTCCTCGTTCAGCCTCGGTCTGCGCTATGCGCAGTTCAAATCACGTTCGGCCGTCAGCCATGCCGGCACACCGGACTGGTACTGGCCCGACCTGGCGAACTCGAAGTATCGCGAGGACACCCACACCGACTACACGACCTCGTTGAACAGCGAGCGCAGCTTCGAAGGCGCCGGCCCGGTGCTTTCGTGGGACGCCGCCAAGCGGCTGTTCGGCGACGAGACTCGCGGCCATGTGGATGTGGAGTGGAACATCTCGGGCGGCATACTTTTCGGCAAACAGAAGTCGCAAGCCGAAGGAAGCCGATACGCCGGCTATTCCTGGTTCCCGCATGTACCGCTGGGGACCGCCACCACGACCACCCTGTACAACGAGCCGATCAACATCCAGCGCAGCGACAAGGTCACCGTTCCGACCCTGGGCCTCAGCCTCGGCGTTTCCTACGGCATCGACCGGGTGAAGGTCAGCGGCGGCTACCGCTGGGAGCGCTACTTCGACGTCATCGACGGCGGTTACGAGGAGGCGAAGAGCTTCGACCGCGGCTTCGACGGCCCCTACGTGAGACTCAGCTTCGGCTTCGGGGGCTGATCCACCTTCCGCCTCCGGGCCCCTCCCGAGGGCCTGGAGGCGGAGCCTGGCGGGTCATGCCCGATATGGGCAAATTTTTTT
>CAZOHI010000114.1:0-3977 GCA_964579695.1 uncultured Caulobacter sp.
CGCCTTCGCCCTCGATCCCGCCAACGCGGGCTATCGCGCCGACGGCGTCATCGACACGGGCGCGATCACCTACCACCTGATCAACGATACCGCCGCCAAGCAGAGCTACCTGACCCGCACGCCCGACCGCGAACCGGCCCAACTCGCCCATCTGGGCGAGGCGGTGCGTATCGCCTGGGACATGGCCTCCGATGCCTGGATCGACCGACAGGCCAACCAGCGTTTCGGCTTGGGCGACGGGACTGGCGTCTGGCTGTCGGCCCTCTACGGCTCGGTCGCCAATGACGTCGTTCAAGGCTTTACCGATGGTGCGGTTCTTCTCGACACCAGCTATCGCCAGACCGCCTACGGTCTGGTCGGCGGCGCCGACATCTTCAGCGCCCAGGGCTGGAAGGCGGGTTTGACCGCCGCTTACGTAACGTCGGAGATGGACTACCAGGAAAGCCCCGCGAGCACCGAGACGAAGGGCTATTCCATCGGCGTCTACGGCGCTATGTCGACCGGCGCCTTCTACCTGGACGGCCTCGCCAGCTACGCCAAGGCGGATGTGGAATCCTCGCTGCTGGTTTCCGAGAGCCAGGCCACCTCCATGGGCATGCAAGCCGAGGCCGGCTACCGCTTCATCACCCCGGCGGAAAACGTCGTAGTCGAACCGCTCGTCGCCGTGGCCTATGTCACCACCAAGATCGATCATGGCGCCTTCGCCGCCGACGGCTGGAACATCGGCTTCGACGACACGACCAGCCTGCGCGGCGCGGTCGGCCTGCGCCTGTCCGGCGAACTGGGCGAGGCCGTGACTACCCGCTTCTCCTTCACGGGCCGGGTCTGGCAGGAATTCGACGGCGAGGCCGGCATCCGTCTGGCCGGCGGCGGCGTCAGCGACGGTTTCGCCTACGAGGACGACCGCGACCTCATCGGCGACGTGGCCTTCAACGTCGGCGTGTTCGGCCTCGCCCCCGGGCTGTCCATCGACGCCAACGCGCGGCTGAAGATGAAGGACGATTATAGCGCCGGCGAACTCGGCATCGGCGTCCGCTACGCTTTCTGATCTCCGTCTTCGGCTTCGGTCCCTTCCGAACCGGATCGACTAAGGGCGGCGAAGCCAACCCGCTTCGCCGCCCATTCATTTTTCGCGCCGGGCGCCTGACGCCTCAGAGGCGGAGGACCTTACCCATGAGGTTTTCCTGCGCATCCTTCGGCGCGACGATTCCGTAGCGGTCGACAACCCTCGGTGGACAGGCGCTTGACAAGGTTGCCGATCGGCCCAGCCTTTTACGCGCACGCTCGTACACGAGGCGACCAGGTCAGTGGGTAAGAACGATCCAGTCAACATCCCGATGGATGAGGCCGAGCAGCTGGTGGCGCGGTTCCGCGGCCCGCTGATGAGCTTCTTCTCGCGCAGGGGCGACCGCCAGGACGCAGAGGACCTCACCCAGGAGGTCTTCATCCGTATACTGCGCCGTGACGAAGCGGTTCCGATCGACAACCCTGAGATATTCATCTTCCGGATCGCGATCAACCTGCTGCGGGATCGCGCGCGCCGCGCCGCGACCCATCGTATGCGCGACCACACCAGTCTGGACGTGATCGAAGCCGAGTACTCCGACGACGAGCCGGTTGAGCCGGCCTTGGTCGAGGATCGAGGACCGGAGCGCGTGCTGCTCAGCCAAGAGACGCTCGTGGAGGTGTTGCGGGCGCTGGACGAGCTGGGGGCCGCCACCAGGGACATATTCATGTTGGCTCGCCTCGAACGGATGAAGCGGCGAGACATCGCAGCCTTGTACGGTATGACCGTGAGCGGCGTGGAGAAGCATCTAGGCAAGGCCAGCGTGCACCTGTTCAGGAAGTTTGGCCCGCTATGACGAACCGAACCAATCCAGCCTCGGCTGTGAGCGACGAGATCCTGGCGACCGCCATGAAGTGGCGGCAGCGCCTGGACGAGGGCGAGTGCTCCGTCGATGACGAGGCCGAACTCGAAGTCTGGCTGCAGGTCGATGAGCGCCACCAGTTCGCCTTCGAGCAGATGGGTCAGGTCGTAGGTGTCTTCGACCAGCATGTCGCCTCCCCCGAGCTGCTCGGGGCGCGCCGCGCCCTGCTCCGGCGCGTGCACCGGGAAGCCAGGGGCCGGTGGACCGGATCGGCGTCCTCGCGAGGTATGCCGACCAGGCGAATGGCGGCGGCGATGCTCGCCGCGAGCCTCCTCCTCGGCGCTGGCGTCTGGTCGATGGCGGGGCGGGGCGAAGTCTACAAGACGGGCCTTGGCGAGCGCCGGGTCATCATCCTCGATGACGGCTCGGTGCTGTCGCTCGACGCGATGAGCCGGGTTTCTGTTCGCTACTCCAAGGCGGAAAGGCGCCTCGGCCTGCAACGAGGCCAGGCGCGGTTCGACGTCGCGCACGATGCCTCACGGCCGTTCAGCGTCACGGCCCGCAACCACAAGGTCGTCGCGACGGGAACCGCGTTCAACATCGACCTGCTGGCGCCCGTGATGAGGGTGACCCTGATCGAAGGGCGTGTCCTGGTGCTGCCTGAGGGCGCCCCTGTCCTCCTTCCCAAGCCGCCCAAGACGGAGAAGGCGGTGGAGCTGCGCTCGGGCCAGGTGCTCGTGGCGAGGACCAACCGCGACGTTGATCTCGTCAGCAGCGCCGACCTCAATCAGGCGACCTCATGGCAGCAAGGGCAGCTGGCGTTTACCCGCGAGCCGCTTGGCCAGGCCGTGGAGCGGGTCAATCGCTACACCGATCAGAAAATTACCATCGGCGACGCCGAGGCGGCCCGGATTCTGTTGAGCGGGACGTTCAATGCGGGGGACGCCAAGGCCTTCCTCGAAGCCGTCGGAGAGTTCCTTCCGGTCCGGGTCGTGAACGGCCAAGGTGGCCCAATTATCCAATCAATTCAAAAGTCTTAGTCGCGAGTTCAAGAAATCTGCGCGTTGCGACTGCGCGTTCATCTGCAAGGTGCGTCCATCCCAAGGAAGGCCCCGCTCAAGCGGCGCCGTCAACGAAACCCAGGGGGAGGGGCGCAATGTCATCGTATCGCAGACACACTCGCAGCATGTTGCTGGGGGCCACCGCATTGGTTGGCTCGCTGGTGCTGAACGCCGCGCCGGCAAGCGCCCAGGAGCGCCAGTACAGTTTCGACGTCGCGGCCCAGCCGCTGGAAACCGCCTTGCAGGCTTTCGCCCGCCAGGCGCAACAGCAGGTGATCTTTTCCGACGCCGACATGAGGGGCGTCACGGCCCCGCGGCTCAGCGGCAGCTACTCCGCGGATGAAGCGCTTGCCCTCCTCATCGCGGGCACGGGTCTCGAAGTCCGCAGGACGGCCTCGGGGGTGCTGAAGATCGCGGCAGACGCCGGCCCCCAGGGGGGAAGCGCCGCGAACGACGGCGCTGACGTCGATGCGCTGATCGTCACGGCGCAGAAGCGGGAAGAGAACATCCAGGACGTGCCGATCGCGCTGTCGGCCTTCAGCCAGGACGACCTGACACGTTCGCAGGTGGCGGGCGGCCCGGACCTGATGACCCAGGTCCCGAACATGACGTTCACGAAGACCAACTTCTCGGGTTATTCGATCCAGATCCGCGGCATTGGCACCCAGGCCATCTCGGCGACGACCGACCCGGCTGTCGCGGTGGCGTTCAACAACACGCCCTTCGTCCGTAACCGCTTCTTCGAGCAGGAATTCTACGACCTGGAGCGGATCGAAGTCCTGCGCGGGCCGCAGGGCACGCTCTATGGCCGCAACGCCACGGCCGGCGTCGTCAACGTCATCTCCGCCAAGCCCAGGTTCCTCTACGAGGCCAAGCTTTCCGGCGACGTCGGCAACTACGGCTCGACCCGGCTCGAGGGGATGGTCAACTTCCCGCTGATCGAGGACAAGGTCGCGCTGCGGATCGCCGGCGCCTGGACGAAGCGCGACGGCTATTCCACCAACCAGCTCACCGGCAATCCCATCGACGGCCGCGACCTGTGGTCGAC
>CAZOHI010000115.1:0-3831 GCA_964579695.1 uncultured Caulobacter sp.
TGCAACCAGGACGACGGCGACGACGAGGAGTGCAACGGCGGCGACCCGATGTTCTCGACCAGCCAGCGCATCTGGGGCTACGAGACCCCGGACGGCTCGTTCGGCCAGTTCTGCCGCGTCCAGTCCCGCCAGCTCATGCCGCGCCCCAAGCACCTGACCTGGGAAGAGGCCGCCTGCTACACCCTGACCCTCGCCACCGCCTACCGGATGCTGTTCGGCCACAAGCCGCATGAGCTGAAGCCGGGCCAGAACGTGCTGATCTGGGGCGCCTCGGGCGGCCTGGGCGTCTTCGCCACCCAGCTCTGCGCCGTCGCCGGGGCCCACGCCATCGGCGTCGTCTCCTCGGAGGACAAGCGCGACTACGTGCTGTCGATGGGCGCCAAGGCGGTGCTGAACCGCAACGACTTCAACTGCTGGGGCCAGCTCCCCACGGTGAACGGTCCCGAGTTCGGCGACTACATGAAGGAGAGCCGCAAGTTCGGTAAGGCCGTGTGGCAGATCACCGGCGGCCGCGACGTCGACATGGTGTTCGAGCACCCCGGCGAGGCGACCTTCCCCGTGTCGGTGCTGCTGGTGAAGCGCGGCGGCATGGTCGTGATCTGCGCCGGCACCACCGGCTACAACCTGACCATGGACGCCCGCTTCCTGTGGATGCGCCAAAAGCGCGTCCAGGGCAGCCACTTCGCCAACCTGATGCAGGCGAGCGCGGCCAACCAGCTCGTCATCGACCGCCGCATCGACCCGGCGATGTCGGAAGTCTTCCGCTGGGAAGACATCCCCGCCGCCCACGAGAAGATGCTGGCCAACAAGCACCTGCCCGGCAACATGGCCGTCCTCGTCTGCGCCCAGCGCCCCGGCCTGCGCACCTACGAGGAAGTGCAGGAGCTTTCGGGCAAGCAAGCCTGACGAACGTTGTTGCAGCCCACGCGTTTGCGTCATTCTGAGGAGCCCGCGAAAGCGGGCGTCTCGAAGGGCGCAGGACGGCATGGGCGATACCCCCTGGTGGCGCGGCGCGACGGTCTATCACGTCTACGTCCGCAGCTTCTTCGACTCGAACGGCGACGGGCAGGGCGACCTGCCCGGCGTCGCGGCGAAGCTGGACTACATCGCCTCCCTCGGCGTCGATGCGCTCTGGCTGTCGCCGATCCACCCCTCGCCCAACCGCGACTGGGGCTACGACGTCGCCGACTACCACGGCGTCCAGCACGACTACGGGACCCTGGCCGACTTCGAGGCCCTGCTCGCCGCCGCCCATGCGCGGGGGCTGAAGGTCATCCTCGACGAGGTGCTGGCCCACACCTCCGACGAGCATGAGTGGTTCAAGGACTCCATGCGCCGGGGCGACAAGGCCGACTGGTACGTCTGGGCCGACCCGCGGGCCGACGGGACCGCGCCGAACAACTGGCTGTCGGCCTTCGGCGGCCCGGCCTGGGCCTACCAGCCCGCGCGCAGGCAGCACTACCACCACAAGTTCCTGCGCCAGCAGCCGAAGCTGAACTGGCGCAACCCCGAGGCCCGCGCCGCCGCTCTGGACGTGCTGGACTTCTGGCTGGCCAAGGGGGTGGACGGCTTCCGGCTCGACGTCGCCAACGCCTACCTCCACGACGCGGCGCTGACCGACAATCCGCCCGCGACGGACCGCACCGGCTGGCATTGGAGCCACGCCGCCAACCTCCAGCTCCACCACCACGACTCCAACCTGGAGGAGAACACGCGGGCGCTGGACGCCGTGCGGCGGGTCGTGGAGCGCTACGACGACCGCTTCGTGTTCGGGGAGTTCTCGGAGGAAGCCGGGCGTTGCGGCGGCTTCGCGGCCTCGGACGAGGGGTTGCACGCGGGATACAGCTTCCCGCTGCTGATCGCCAACAGGCTCGGCCCGGCCTTCATCCGCGAGCACTTCGCGGAGCTGGAGAACCACCCGGACCACTGGCCCTGCATAACCTTCTCCAACCACGACGCGCCGCGCACCCTGACCCGGTTCGGGGGGAAGGACGCCCCGCCCGAACTGGCCCGGATGATGCTGGCGCTGCTGCTGACGCTGCGCGGCACGACCCTGCTCTACCAGGGCGAGGAACTGGGCCTGCCCGAGGCGGACCTGACCCGCGAGCAGCTCCGCGATCCGGTCGGCGACCTCTACTGGCCCGTCCACAAGGGCCGCGACGGCTGCCGCACGCCGATGCCGTGGAACGACGGCCCGAGCCTCGGCTTCTCGGCCGGGACGCCCTGGCTGCCCGCCGCCCCGGAACACGCCGCCCTGACCGTGGAGGCGCAGGAGGCGGACCCGGACTCGACCCTGGCGCTGGCCCGGCGGCTGATCGCCCTGAAACGCGGGACCCCGGCGTTGCGACATGGGGCCATCCATTTCGTGGATGCGCCCGAGCCTCTGCTGGTGTTCGATCGGGACGGCCTGCGCTGCACCTTCAATATGGGTAACAAGCCTGCCGGCGGGCTGGAGCCCTATGGCTTCACCATCCCCGGCCTATGACCTAGGCTCCCTGAAAACAGGGAGGCGAGGATGGGCTGGAAGCGGAACACGGCGCTGGGCGTCGTGGGTGTGGTCGGCGTGCTGGCCGCCGTGGTCGCGGTGCGGACGATCACATACGAAGCCCCCACCGCCGACGCCTCGGCTGTCAGGCTCGCCCCCGCGGCGCCCGTGGACACGGCCCGCGCCGCCTCTCGCCTGGCCGAGGCGATCCGCTTCCGCACCATCAGCAACCAGGACCCCGCCGACAACCAGTGGGCCGAGTGGGACAAGCTCCACGCCTGGCTGGCCGCGACCTATCCCGCCGCCCACGCCGCCATGGCCCGCGAGGTCGTGGCCGGGCACGGGCTGGTCTACACCTGGGCCGGGTCCGACGCCTCGCTGGCCCCCATCGTGCTGATGGCCCACCAGGACGTGGTGCCCGTCACCGCCGGGACCGAGGACGAGTGGAAGCAGCCGCCGTTCGACGGCGTCATCGCGGACGGCGCCGTCTGGGGCCGGGGCGCGGTGGACGACAAGGGCTCGCTCGTCGCCCTGTTCGAGGCCGCCGAGGGGCTGGCGCTTTCGGGATTCAAGCCGACCCGCACGGTGATGATCGTCTCCGGCCACGACGAGGAGGTCGGCGGCAAGGGCGCCCAAGCCGCCGCCGCCCTGATGAAGGCGCGGGGGATCACCGCCGAGTGGGTGCTGGACGAGGGGCTGGCCACCGTCACCGACTTCCCCATGCTGGGCACGCCGGTCGCCCTCGTCGGGGTGGGCGAGAAGGGATACGCCACCTTGCGCATCACCGCCCGCGCGCCGGGCGGCCACTCCTCCATGCCGCCGAAGGAAACGGGCGTGGAGGTGCTGTCGAAGGCCATCCTCGCCATCACGGGCGAGCCCTTCCCGATGCGGTTCGAGGGGCCCGGCGCCGACATGGTCAAGGCCATCGCGCCCCACGCGAACTGGGTCGTGAAGATGGCGGCGGCCAACGAGTGGCTGTTCGGCCCGCTGCTGGTGAAGCAGATGGGCGCCACCCCCGCCGGGGCCGCCGGGCTGCACACCACCATCGCGCCGACCATGCTCAAGGGCAGCCCGAAGGAGAACGTCCTGCCGCAGGACGCCACCGCCTGGATCAACTACCGCATCATCCCCGGCCAGACGAAGGACGACGTGCTGGCCCATGCGAGGCGGGTGACCAGGGGCCTGGACCTGGAGTTCGCCTGGGAGGGCGCGGCCAACGATCCCTCGCCGGTCTCCTCCACCGGCTCGGACGGCTGGAAGGCCATCGCCGCGCTCGCTTCCGACGACGGACGCCTGCCGGTCGCGCCGGGGCTGGTCATGGCCGGGACCGACAGCCGCTACATGGT
>CAZOHI010000116.1:0-3766 GCA_964579695.1 uncultured Caulobacter sp.
TCGTCGTCTTCCTCGAACCGTTCCCAGACGAAGTTTGCCCGGATGGACGGCGTCGGCTCGAAGCCGACGCTGACCCGGCCGCTCCACAGGTCGCGGCCGTTGATGTTGTTGCCGGTGATCTCGTTGTAGTCGTAGCCCGACCGCTTGGTCATCGCCCCGGCAAGGCGCACCGCCAGCACGTCCTCGATGATCGGGATGTTCATCATCCCCACCACCCGGCGGCTGTCGTAGTTGCCGATCTCGACCTTGGCGCTGCCTTCGAACTCGCCGAGCTTCGGCTTGGCCGAGATGACGTTGATGACGCCCGAGGTGGCGTTGCGGCCGTACAGCGTGCCCTGCGGGCCGCGCAGGACCTCGACCCGCTCGACGTCGAAATACTCCTGCTCGAACAGCCGGTTCTGGATCAGGGTGGTGTTGTTGAAGGCCACCGCCACGCCGGGATCGGTCGTGGCCGAGACGGCCTTCGTCCCCACGCCGCGGATCGAGAAGTTGTAGCTGGTGAAGTTCGACTTCGAGAAGGTGACGTTGGGGATGGCTTTCAAGAGGTCGAAGCCGCCCTCGATCTTCTGCTCCTCCAGCGCCTTGGCGGAGAACGCCGAGATGGCGATCGGAACGTCCTGGATCGCCTCCTCGCGCTTCTGCGCCGTCACGATCAACGCATCAACGTCGCCGGCGCTTTCGTCCTGGGGGCTGGAGCCGCCCTCCCCGGCCTGGGCGATCAGGATGGTGTCGCCGTCGCGGCGGAAGGTCAGGCCCGTGCCCGCGAGCAGCGCGCCCAGCGCGCTTTCCGGGTCGGCGTTCCCCGCGAAGCCCGCGGTCGTCTTGCCCCGCACCGCCGAGCTGGAGAACAGCACCTGCTGGTCCCCCTGCGTGGCGAACTGGTGCAGCGCGGGCTGCAGTTCCTGCGCGACGATCCTGAAATCGGCGGCGCTGGCGGAATGGGCGGCGGCCAGCGCGGCCAGCGCGCATCCCCCCATCACCATGGACTTGAGCGAAAACAGGCGATCGTCCGTCATGAGCATTTCCCCCCGGCTCTGTGTGGCCGACGCCGCGTCGAGCGGCCGTCAATGGGAGAAGACGCCGGCGCCGCGGCCCATCCACCTCGCGGGCGGGATTTTTTTGCTAGAGCCGCCCGCTGAGCACGGTCTCGACGCCGCGCTCCGTCCGCGCTTCCACGGGGAAATAGGCGACGACCGCGCTCAGGAAATCGTCCGGGTCGCTGGTGCGGAAGCGGCCGTTTATCCGCAGGGAGCCCAGCTCCGGGTCGGCCACCCGGATCGGCGTGGTGGTGTAGCGGTTGATCTCCGCCACCGCCTCGCCGAGGGGGGTGTCGTTGAACACCAGCGTGCCGGATCGCCAGCTCGTCTCCACCGCCACGTCGGCGGCCGCCACCTTCACCACTGGCGAGACCCCCAGCGCCACCAGCTGCTGCCCCGGCGCCAGCTCGCGCGCCGCCAGCGGCAGCGCCGCCAGAGCCCCGCGCGACGGCGCCACGCTGACCTTGCCCTCGATCAGGGTGACCCGGACCTGCCGGCCGTCCAGCCGCACGTCGAAGGCGGTGCCCAGCGCCGTCACCTGGCGCGAGCCGGCCCGCACGACGAACGGCCGCGCATGGTTCTTGGCCACCTCGAACAGCGCCTGGCCGGCGACCAGCGTCACCTCGCGCCGCTCGGGCGTGAAATTCACCACCAGGCGGCTGTGGGTGTTCAGCACCACCTGCGATCCGTCCGACAGCGTGACCGTCGACTGCTCGCCCACCGCCGTCTGGAACACCGAGGGCGCGCGGCGCGACAGCTCCATGGTGGCCAGGCTTCCGCCGCCCGAACCGTTCGCGTCCGGCAGCCAGCCGCCGACCGCCGCCGTGACCAAAGCGGCGGCCGCGATCCCGGCGGCGATGGGCCAGTAGCGGCGCGGCGGGCGCAGTCCGCTGGCCTGGTCGCGCATCGCCCGCAGCCGGGGGTTGGACGGATAGGCCCGCCGCAACGCCTGCAAGCCGGACTGCAGCTCGTCGATGGCCCGCGCGTGGGCCGGGTCCTGCGCGCACCAGGCGGCGAACGCCTCGCGCTCAGCGGCGGTGCAGTCGGCCGAGCGCAGGCGCACGTCCCACTCGGCCGCCTGTTCGGCGAGGGTCCTGGCGGCGTCGGGCGTGGGGAGCTCGGCGCTCATGGCCGCTCCAGCATCACGGCGGCGATATGGGCGTGCGCCCTGGCCATGTTGTTCTCGACGGTCCGCACGGCGACGCCCAGGCGGCGGGCGATCTCGGCCTGCGGCAGGTTGTCGAAGTGGTAGAGCACGAACACCGCCCGCGTCCTTTCGGGGAGCGCCTCGAGCGCGGCGATGAGCGCGCCGACAGCGTCCTTGCCTAGAAGGACGCGTTCCGGCGAAAAATCCACCTCCGACGGCAGATCCTCGTCGATGGGGCCGTGGGCGTCGGCGGCGTGGCGCACCCCGTGGCGGCGCCAGTCCTTCAGCACGTTGCCCGCCGCCTGGAAGAGGTAGCCTTCGACATGGTCGATGGACGCCAGGTCCTGCCGCTTGGCCAGGCGCAGGAAGACCTCCTGCACCAGGTCCTCGCGGTCCGTCGCCGCCGGCATCCGCCGCTGGAAGAAGCGCAGCAGCGCCGGGCGATACCGGCGCGACCATTCGTCGAGCAGGCGCCCCTCGCGCCTGCCGCCCTGGTCAACTCCCCTCGCCTTCTGGCCCATCGGGCGCCGCCCTCCCGCGTACACGCGTTAGGGTCGCCCACCCGCGGCGCCCGTCAAGAGGGCGCGAAAAAGGGCGGCGGATCGCTCCGCCGCCCAGGTGGTCCGGTTTCAGAGGGGACCGAAGCCGGTATCGAGCGTCACCAGGCCATGCGCACGCCCAGCGACAGGTTCACGGCGGAATATCCGTCCTGCCACTTCACGCCGCCGCTGAGGAAGCCGGAGAGGGTGTTCGCCGCGTTGAACACGTTGACCCCCGCCTCCGCCTCGCCGAACGCGCCGGTGAACTCGTCGGCGAAGGGCAGGTCGGCGCCGGGGTTGCGGACCACGCCGCTGGTCTCCCCCTCGAACTCGTACCAGCCGCGGCCGGTGACGAAGTAGCTGGCGCTGACGCCCTCCCCCGCCAGGGTGGCGCCCAGCCGTAGGCCCAAGCCCGCGCGCAGGCTCTCGGCGTCGGCCGGCTGGATTTCCCCGCCGAAGACGGAGATCTCCTCGAAGCTGGTGCGCACCCACGACAGGGCCACGAGGGGCTCGGCGAAGGTGTTTTCGGTGAGGCCCGTGCGCGTACCGGCGTCGAGGCGCGCGCCGATGGAGTTGAGGTAGGTGTTGGTCCGGGCGCCGAGGGCGGGGGCCTCGTGGTCCAGGGTCAGGCCGTTGAAATTCACCGCCCCGTCGACGAAGAACCAGTCGCTCCACACGCTGCCGTAGACGCCGCCGGTGGCCCCGGTCATGCGGCCGGAGGACTCCGCGTCGTCCAGGTCGAAGCTGGAGCTGACGTAGCCGATCTGGGCGCCCAGCACGTAGTCGGCCTCTCCGCTGGAGCCGGAGACCAGGTCCATGCCGCCCATGATCGTCCCGGCGTAGAGCTTGTAGGAGGTGTCGACGGTATAGGTCTGGCCGACACCCTGGAACGAGCTGGCGGACCGGCGCTTGCTGTACTCGCCGCTGGTGCGCAGCCACAGGCCGGCGGCGTCGGTCCCGTCGCGCAACTGGGTCTGGCGGTCGGTGACGGCATCGGCGGTCATGTGCCAGACCGTCTGCGCCGCGCCGGACAGCATGGCGTA
>CAZOHI010000117.1:0-3625 GCA_964579695.1 uncultured Caulobacter sp.
ATCCGGGCCAGCGTCTGGGCCAGCAGCGTCTTGCCCGAGCCCGTGGGGCCCACCAGCAGGATGTTCGACTTGGCCAGTTCGACGTCGTTGTTCTTCTGGGCGTGGTTCAGCCGCTTGTAGTGGTTGTGGACCGCGACCGAGAGCACCTTCTTGGCGTGGTCCTGGCCGATCACGTAATCGTCGAGGACTTCGCGGATTTCCTTGGGAGTGGGAACGCCGTCCTTGGACTTCACGAAGGCGATCTTGTGCTCTTCACGGATGATATCCATGCAGAGTTCCACGCATTCATCGCAGATGAACACGGTTGGGCCTGCGATCAGCTTGCGCACCTCATGCTGGCTCTTTCCGCAGAAAGAACAGTAGAGGGTGCTCTTCGTGTCGCCGCTGGCGGCCTTCGTCATGTTTCCGTCTCACGCTACGACGGCCCTGGGGACCGCCTAACCCGTCACGTCTTCCTGCGAACGGTCGTGCAGGATACGCGCCACGGGTTGTCTAATCCTTGACATTCCCCGATCCGGGCTCCGATCACAACCCTCCAGACCGCATAAAGGCGCCGGACGCGCCTTTCCCGCCTAAGATGGGGACGCCCCAATTCGGCACAACCTCGCCCCGCGGGGGCCAGGCTTCGCCCGCCGGTTGCGGGGTTGCGCCGAAACGGAAGTTCGCCCTTAAGAGTTGGCCAAATCGTGGTCGGGAAGTCAGGACGGGTGGGACGATGGGACGCAGACCAGGCAGGCTGAGCGCCTCGACGCCGATGGCGCCCGATCCCCTGGCCGCCCCCATGCTGGTGGCCTTCGATTTCGACGGCACCCTGACGGTGAAGGACAGCTACGTCACCTTCCTGAAGTGGCGGGCCGGTCCCGCCCGCTATGCGCTGGGCATGGTCAAGCTGGTCCCCGCCGCCCTCGCCTACCTGGTCCACCGCAACCGCGGGCGCATCAAGGCGGCCGCCACGCGGGAGTTCCTGAAGGGGGTGAGCCAGGACCGGCTGGAGGCCGACGCCCGCCGCTTCGCCGAGATATTCGCGCCCAAGCTGTTCCGGCCGGACGCCCTGGCCGTCTGGCGGCGCTGGCGGGCGACGGGGGCGAAGACGATCATCGTCACCGCCTCGCCCGACACCGTGGTGGCGCCGTTCGCCCGCGGCCTGGGCGCCGACGCCCTGATCGCCACGCGGCTGGCCTACGATAACCGGGATCGGGTGATCGGCGTTTTCGCCGGGGCCAACTGCCGGGGCCCGGAGAAGGTCAAGCGCCTGCGCGAAGCCTACGGCGAGGACGTGCGCCTCGCCGCCGCCTATGGCGACACCTCCGGCGACCGCGAGATGCTCAAGATCGCCGACGAGAAGGGCTATCGGGTCTTCCGGGGCAGGCCGTAGCGGCTTACGCGGCCGGGGGGGCCTCGGTCTCGCGGCTTTCGTAGACGTGGTCCACGAGGCCCCAGGCCTTGGCCTCTTCGGCGCTCATGAAGTGGTCGCGGTCGAGGGTGCTCTCGACCTCCTCGTAGGTGCGGCCGCAGTGCTTCACGTAGATCTCGTTGAGGCGCTTCTTGGTCTTCAGGATGTCCTCGGCGTGGCGCATGATGTCCGAGGCTTGGCCCCGGAAGCCGCCCGAAGGCTGGTGGACCATGATCCGCGCGTTCGGCAGGGCGACGCGCTGGCCGGCCGCACCGGCCGCCAGCAGCAGGCTGCCCATCGACGCCGCCATGCCCATGCACACGGTCGAGACCGGGCACTTGATGTACTGCATGGTGTCGTAGATCGCCATGCCGGAGGTCACGATGCCCCCCGGCGAGTTGATGTACATCGAGATTTCCTTCTTGGGGTTCTCGGACTCCAGGAAGAGAAGCTGCGAGCAGATCAGCGCGGCCACGTTGTCGTCCACGCCGCCGGTCAGGAAGATGATCCGTTCCTTGAGCAGGCGGGAGAAGATGTCGAACGCCCGCTCGCCGCGGCTGGTCTGCTCGACCACCATCGGCACGAGGTTCATCGCGGTTTCCACCGGATCGCGCATGGGAAAAGGCCCTTTTTCGATTTAGGCGCGCGACTCGTCCGGTCGCGCCGCCATCATCCCGATATTGCGTGCCCCCTCGCAGGCCGCAAGGGGGACCCTATCAGTACCCGTCGGGCAGGTCGTCTTCGGCCAGGATCTCTTCCTTGGAGACCTTCTCGTCGGTGATCTTGGCCTGCTCGAAGATCAGCTCGACGACCTTGTCCTCGTAGAGGGGCGCGCGGAGCTGGGCCTGGGCCTGCGGGTTCTGGCGGAAGAAGTCGAAGACCTGCTGGGCCTGCTGGACGTACTGCATGGCCTCGCGCTGCATCGCCTGGGCCAGTTCCTGGTCGGTGACCTGGACGTTGGCGCGGCGGCCGATCTCGGCGAGCACGAGCCCGAGGCGCACGCGGCGCTCGGCGATCTTGCGGTACTCCTTCTCGAGCTGCTTCTCGGTCTTCTCGGCGTCTTCCGGCGGCAGGGCGCCCTTCAGCTTGTCGTTCTGGACCTGGGACCAGATGCCGCCGAACTCGGCCTCGACCATGCGCGGCGGCAGCGGGAAGTCGTGGCCCTCGTCCAGCTTGTCCAGCAGGGCGCGCTTGAGCTTGAAGCGCGAGTTGCGGGCGTACTGGTCGGACAGGTTCTTCTGCAGCACCTCGCGCAGGGCGGCGAGGTCGCTCAGGCCCAGGCGCTTGGCCAGTTCGTCGTCGGGCGCGGAATCGACCGGGGCGCGGACCTCGCGGACCTTCACCTCGAACTCGGCGTCCTTGCCGGCCAGATGGGCGGCTTGATACTCGGCCGGGAAGGCCACCTTCACCACCACGTCGGTGTCCGGCTTGGCGCCGACCAGCTGCTCCTCGAAGCCGGGGATGAACTGGCCCGAGCCCAGGACCAGCTCGGCGCCTTCGGCCGTGCCGCCCTCGAAGGCCTCGCCGTCGATACGGCCCAGGAAGTCGATCAGCAGCTGGTCGCCGTCCTTGGCCTTCACGGTCTTGCCGGTGCGGGGCTCATAGGTGCGGGCCTGCTTGGCGAGGTCGGCCAGGGCCTCGTCCACCTCGGCCTCGGCGGCTTCATAGACCGGGCGCTTCAGCTTCAGCTTGGCGGTGTCCATCGGCTCGAACTCGGGCATCAGCTCGACGGCCAGTTCGTAGGCGAGGTCCGTGCCGCCCTTCATCACCGCTTCCATGTCGGATTCGGGTTTCAGGTCCGGCTGGGCGGCGGGGCGCAGGTTATTGTCGTCGAGGACCTTCTGGGTCGTCTCGTTGAGGGTCTGCTCGATCACCTCGGCCATCAGGGCCTTGCCGTGGACGCGGCGGACGTGGGCGGCGGGGACCTTGCCCGGGCGGAAGCCCTTGACGCTCATGCGCGGCGTGATCTCGGCGATCCGCGCGTCGAGCCGCTTGGCCAGCTCGCCCGCCGGGACGGTGACGCCATAAACGCGGCTGAGGCCTTCGCCAGACTTTTCAACGATCTGCATGGACATTCTTGAGTTCCGTGACGGCCGCGGCGCATGAGCGCGGCGCAAAATGAGGCGGGTCTTATGTCACGCGCCCCCGCCAGGGCCAAGCCCCCCGGGGAAGAGTGGTGCGGATGAGAGGACTCGAACCTCCACGCCTCGCGGCGCTGGAACCTAAATCCAG
>CAZOHI010000118.1:0-3579 GCA_964579695.1 uncultured Caulobacter sp.
CGAGCGCAGGCGAGCGGCAGGCCGGGGCGGTCGACGCCACCATCACCTATGCCTACAACGGCCTGGGTCAAGTGACGCGCAAGACCGAGTCCAACGGCGACTACATCGACTATGCCTACGACGTCGGCGGCCGCCAGACGATGGCGACGAAGTCGGCCTTCACCGACTACCTCGGAAACAACGTCCAACTTCGGACCGTCTACGAGTACAACGGGCTGAACAACCTGGCTCGCATGTCCGAGCGCAAGGCCTCGGGGACTTCGGCCGACGACCGGCTAACCACCTTCACCTACGGAGCTGGCGGCCGCATGTCGGCGATGACCGACGCCACCGGCTTCACCCGCAACTACGCCTACGACACCGCCGGCCGGGTCGTGAAGGAGAGCTACACCCGCACCAAGTCCGACTCCACCACCGTTACGGAGGCCCGGGCTTGGCGCTACGACGCGCTGGGCCGAGTCACGCTTGAGAGTACGGCCGTCCTCGTTAGTTCGAACTGGGAGTTCGGCGACACCACCCACTATCGCTACAACAGCTATGGCGAGGTTACCGGCAAGGGGGTCACAGGCGAGGCGGCCGTCGCGCCCGTTTACCAGGAGATATTCGACTACGACGCAGGCGGGCGGCTGTGGCGCACCAACGCCGACACCGGCTCGACGCGGATATTCTTCTACGACAAGGGTGGCAAGGTCACGCTCGAGATCGGATCGGCGGGGACGGATCTGGCCTCCCATTCCGCCGCCAGCGCGCTCGCCCTGCTCACCAACAGCGGCGCCAACGCCGTAGGCGCCGTCGCCGTGGACGGGGTGGTCGCCACCATCACCACCTACGACAAGCGCGGCCAGGCCACCTCCACGCGCGAACCCCAGCGGCAACTGGAGAAGACGGGCGCGACCACCTTCACGATGGCCGACATCGTCAAGGGGCGCGCCTACAACGCTTTCGGCGAAGTCCTGAGTGAGACGGACGCTCGCGGCCACACGACGGACTTCGCGTACAACACCATGGGGCGGCTGGTGCTCAAGACGAGCCCGGAAGTCAGAGTCACCGGCGAAGACGGCGGCGATTACCTGACGCGGCCGGAAGAGAAATACTACTACGACATCTCCGGCCGCCTGATCGCCACGGAGGACGCCAACGGCAACGTCGAGCGGCGGACCCTGCTGGCCGGCACGGGCCATGGCGGCGAAGAGGCCAAGGTCACCGCCAAGTTCCACGCCGATCCCAACAACGTCGAGCGGATCGGCTACGACTTCCTGGGCAACGCGCGCAAGTTCACCAACGGCCTTGGAGCGGTCGAGAATCGCACCTACGACAAGGCCGGCCGCGTGCTGACCATCCAGCGTCCGCTGCGCACCGGCGGCATACAGCTGACGGAGAACTACACCTACGATGGCCTGGGCCAGCGGCTGGCGCACTGGAACAGCCAGTTCGGCTCTGGCGTGAAGGAGACGATCGACTACGACTACAAGGGCCGGGTCACGCGGATGCAGGACTTCGGCGGCAACGTCACGACCTACGCCTATACCTGGGAGAGCGGCGTCGCGACCAGCGGTCTGGGGACGTTCGGCGCCTGGAAGAAGATCACGACCATCCCCGCAGGCAAGGCGTCCACGGAGAAGACCGGTTATTTCGGCCACCTGGCGGACAAGATCGACTACGGCCTTCATGACTTCGCCTTCACCTACGACAAGGGAGGGCGGCTGGTCACCCAGACCAACAGCGCGAACCAGAACATCACCTACACCTGGTTCAACACGGGCCTGATGGCGGGCAACGTGGATGCGACGGGCTTTGCGGGCTACTACGGCACGAACGTCACGGCCAAGTATGCCTATGACGCGAACGGCAACCGCCTGAAGGAGAACTACACCTCCACGACCTGGACCTACAATCCGGCCACGGGCCAGTCGGTGGCCGGCCCCACGGTGACGCACCAGAACGCCGTGGTCGCCTATGACGCCCTGAACCGGATGCTGACCTTCAGCGACAACGCCGGGGGCTCGGGCGCCGAGGTCGACATCAGTTACGAGTATGACGCGGTCGGCAACGTGCGCCGGATGAAGGCGGAGTACCCGAGCGGCGGCCTTGAGGACTATTGGTACGCCTACGACGGCATGAACCGGTTCGTGACGGTCAAGGGCATGCTGTCGGGCGAGGCCGGGGAGGAAGGCACGCAGATCGTGCGGGGCCACCTTGGGGGGCTCGACATCACCTATGACGCCGCGGGCCGGCGTGCGACGGAGACATCGACATACCGGTACGAGGAAATGGTGTGGTATCCGACGCCCGGCTTCGTCGAGGTCGAGGCCCACAGCCGAATACACTACATCTACACGGCGGACGGGTACCTGGCGCAGACCCAGTATTCATCGGCGATGGAAGATGAGCCGTTTGGCGCGCTGAATACATGGGCGACCTACACGCGCGATGCGCTGGGGCGGGTGACGCAGCTGGTGGACGGCGGCATCACCAAGACGACGACCTACAACAACAAGTCCGAAATCACCTTCGAATACGAGACGCAGAACCACGGTTCGGGTCACCAGAACCGCTACTCGACCTGGTACCAGTACAACCTCGAGACCTCGCCCGGGGTCTTCAACGGCGCCTATCAGGGAGGGCTGGTCACCCACATCCGCACGGACGCACATATTGCGAACCCGAACGGCACGATGCACCTGGACCTTGCGGACAGCCAGCGGCGGTTCACCTACGAGTGGTGGGACGGTGGCCTGAAGACATACGAGACGGTGGATACGAACGATGATTCCTCGTCTGATCCGATCATAACCTCGGACCTGCGCTACGACACGTCTGGCCAGTTGACGAGCGTGTACATCAACGACGGCAGTCCGCGGACGGTGACCTACGTCAACGACGTGATGGGTCAGGTTCTGGAGCGCAAGGAGAACAGCGAGCGCAACGTCTACTACTACTTCAACGGCAAGCGTGTCGGTGAGCTGAAGTACGCGGGGACGTCGCTGACGCAGGCGAGCTTCGACCAGGCGTACGACCGGGTGGGGGACCGGATCCAGCCTGGGCCGGGGGTGCAGCCGACGGCGACGCGCTACACGGTGCGCGAGGGGGACACCTTCGCGGGTATAGCCGAGCTGCTGTGGGGCGATGCGGCGCTGTGGTGGATGATCGCCGAGACCAACGGCATGACCGGCGACAGCGAGCTGGCGGCCGGGATGACGCTGACCATCCCCAACAAGGTGCACAACCAGCACTACAACACCGACACCTTCCGGCCGTACGACCCCAACAAGGCTATCGGCAACACCAGCCCCACCAAGCCAAAGCCCATCCCGCCCCCTGAGCGGCGGGGGGACGGGTGCGGCGTGGCGCAGATTTTCGTGGCCATCATCGCCATCGCTGTGGTGGCGCTGGTGATGCCGCACGCCATCGCCGGGGTGGCGCAGGCGCTGGGCGGGACGGCGTCGGTGTCGGGGTTCGGGCTGGGGGCCGTGTCGGTGTCGGGGCTGGGAACTTTCGGTACGGCGGCCAGCTATGTCGCGGGCGGGGCGATCGCGGGGGCGGCCGGCAGCGTCGTCAGCCAGGGCGCGGCGATAGCGA
>CAZOHI010000119.1:0-3555 GCA_964579695.1 uncultured Caulobacter sp.
CTTCCGCGGCGCGCTCGACGTGCGGGCGCGGCGGGTGAACATGGAGATGAAGATCGCCTGCGCCAACGCGCTGGCCCAGCTCGCCCGCGAGGACGTGCCCGACGAGGTCGCCGCCGCCTACCACGGCCGCCAGCTCAAGTTCGGGGCCGAGTACATCATCCCCACGCCCTTCGACCCCCGGCTGATCTGGTACATCCCGCCCTTCGTCGCCCAGGCGGCGATGGACACCGGGGTGGCCCGCAAGCCGATCGAGGACATGACCGCCTACCGGGCCCAACTCGCCCAGCGGCTCGATCCCACGGCGGCCTTCCTCCAGAAGATCTCCGGCTCGGTGATGAGCGGGGCCAGGAAGCGCATCGTCTTCGCCGAGGGCGAGGAGCCCAGCGTGATCCGCGCGGCCTACGCCTTCCAGACGCAGGGACTGGGGGACGCCATCCTGGTCGGGCGCGAGGAGCTGGTTCACGACAACATGCGCCTCGTCGGGCTCGATCCGGCCGACGTGACGCTGGAGATCGTCAACGCCCGCCTGTCCGACCGCAACCCGGACTACGTCGACCACCTCTATGCCCGCATCCAGCGCGAGGGCTTCCTGAAGCGGGACGCCCAACGGCTGATCAACCAGGACCGCAACTCCTTCGCCGCCTCCATGGTCGCGCTCGGCGACGCCGACGGCATGGTCACGGGCGTGACCCGCTCGTTCGACCAGTCGCTGGAAGAGGTGCTGCGGGTGATCGATCCCCGGCCCGGCGGCCGGATCATGGGCATGTCGGTGGTGCTGACGCGCGGCCGCACCCTGTTCATCGCCGACACCAACGTCACCGAGATGCCCGAGGCGCAGGACATCGTCGAGATCGCCTGCGAGGCGGCCGACGCGGTGGCCCGGCTGGGCTTCAAGCCGCGCGTGGCCTTCATGAGCTACTCGACCTTCGGCAACCCGATGGGCGAGCGGTCGGAGAAGATGCGCGAGGCCGTCGCCACCCTCGACGAGATGGGGGTCGACTTCGAGTACGAGGGGGAGATGCCCCCCGAGCTGGCCCTGGAGCCGGAGCGGCGGGCCAACTTCCCGTTCATGCGCCTGACCGGCCCGGCCAACATCCTGATCATGCCCGCCATCCACTCGGCCTCGATCTCCACCAAGCTGGTGCAGTCGCTGGGCGGTGCCACGGTGATCGGGCCGATCCTCCTGGGCCTGAACCGCTCGGTGCAGATCGCGCCGCTGTCGGCCTCGGTGTCGCGGGTGCTGAACATGGCGATGATGGCGGCGTTCGAGCGCGACGAGCCGGAAGCCTCGTAGAAGGGAACCTTCAGCGGGGCTCGCCGGTTAAGGTCTAGCTGGCGGGGCGTCTCAAAGGGACGCGATACCTTATGAAGACCTCCTATCTCGTGACCGCCGCCCTGGCGGCCATCTCCATCGCGGGCGCGGCCGGCGCCCAGACCGCCGAAACCGCCGATCCGGCGACGCCGCCGGCCGCCCAGACGCCGCCTGTCTCCGACCCCATGACGCCCGCGGATCCGGCGCAGGCCCCCGGCGCGACGGCGCCCGCCACGGGCGAAACGGTCGCGGTCGGCCAGACGGTCAAGGACAACACCGGCGCCACGATCGGTTCGGTTGCGGAACTGAAGGCCGACGCCACCGGCAAGCAGATGGCCACGATCGCCATGGGCGCCGACAAGTTCGCCGTCGACGCCTCCAGCCTCGGCGTCGAGGACAACGTCGCCACCATCAACCTGACGGCGGCCCAGCTCCAGGCGATGATCCAGAAGCCGGCGGCCGAATAGGGCGGCTCCACGGTCGAAGCTCTCCGGTCGACGACCGGGAGCTTCAGACCGGCAGGCGGGGTTTGTTGCTCGCGCGACAGCCCCGGTGTATCGGAGGCCTTCGTTGGTGGGGGCCGCTGTCGCGGCGAACAAGCTTGTTCATGAAGCCGCTGATCCAGCTTGGGACCGGTCTGGTGCGAAAAGTCGACGGCCTCGGCGTCACCGGGTGGCGGCGGGTCGCCATAATCGCAGTCACGCCTCCTCAAACTCGCTGACGAGGTGTCCGGGCGCGATCTCCCGCAGTTCCGGCGGCGTCACCGGCGTCTCGGCGTTCACCGCCAGGCGTGAGGGCAGGAAGCGGAAGGCGGAGCGGGGGTCGAGCGGCGAGGGGGGCTCGCCGGTCAGCTTGACGCGCTTGCGGGTGCGTTCGCGCTGGGGGTCGGGGATCGGGGCCGCCGACAGCAGGGCCTTGGTGTAGGGGTGCTGCGGCGCGGCGTAGAGCCGCTCGCGCCCGGCCTGCTCCATCACCCGGCCCAGGTAGAGCACCATCACTCGGTGGCTGATCTCGCGCACCACCGCAAGGTCGTGGCTGATGAACAGCATGGCCATGCCGAGCGACTTCTGGAGATCGATCAGCAGGTCGATGATCTGGGCGCGGATCGACACGTCGAGGGCCGAGACCGCCTCGTCGCAGATGACCAGCTTCGGCTTCAGGATCATGGCGCGGGCGATGCCGACCCGCTGGTTCTGGCCGCCCGACAACTCGTGCGGGTAGCGGTTGATCAGCCCGGGGGCCAGACCCACCCGCTCCATCATACCGGCCACCGCCGCATCGCGCTCGACCCGGCCGAGGTCCTTGCGGAAGACCTGCAGCGGCTCGGCGATGGAATCGCCGATCGTCATGCGCGGGTCGAGGCTGGCCAGCGGGTCCTGGAAGACGATCTGCAGGTCCTTGCGGGCCCTGCGCATCTCGTCCCGGTCGGCGTGGGTGATGTCGCGGCCCATCAGGGTGACGGCCCCGGCCGACGGCGGGATCAGGTTCAGCACCGCGCGGGCCAGGGTCGACTTGCCCGAGCCGCTCTCGCCCACCACGCCCAGCGTCTCGCCCTGGCGCACGAAGAGGTCGACGCCGTCGACCGCGCGCAGGTCCTGCTTCTTGCCGAACAGGCCCTGATGGATGGGGAACCAGACCTTGATCCCCTTGCCCTCGACCACCACCGGCGCGTCTTCGGGGACGGGGTCCGGCACGGGACGGCCGCCGCGGTCGTCGCGGTCCAGGCGCGGGATCGCCGCCAGCAGGGCGCGGGTGTAGTCGGTCTTCGGCTTGGCGAAGATGGCGGCGGCCGTCCCCTCCTCGACATAGGCCCCGTCCTTCATCACGCAGACGCGGTCGGCCAGGCGGGCGATGACGCCCATGTCGTGGGTGATCAGCACCATCGCCGTGCCCGTCTCGCGGCGCAGTTCGTCCATCAGGTCGAGGATCTCGGCCTGCACCGTCACGTCGAGGGCGGTGGTCGGCTCGTCGGCGATGAGCAGTTCGGGGCCGCCCGCCATGGCCCCGGCGATCATCACCCGCTGGCGCATGCCGCCCGACAGCTCGTGCGGATACTGGCCCAGGCGGCGGGCGGCGTCGGGGATGCGCACCCGCTCCAGCCACTCCTTCGCCTTGCCCATCGCCTCGCGGGCGGACAGGCCGAGGTGCAGGCGCAGGGGCTCGGCGATCTGCTCGCCGATGCGCACATGGGGCGTCAGGGCCGTCAGCGGGTCCTGGAAGATCATGGTCATCTTCGAGCCGCG
>CAZOHI010000120.1:0-3552 GCA_964579695.1 uncultured Caulobacter sp.
CCTGCGACGGGTGCGACACGCGCTTCCAGCTCATGTCGGTGACGTGCAGCAGGCCGTCGATGCCGCCCAGGTCCACGAACGCGCCGTAGTCGGTGATGTTCTTGACCACGCCTTCGCGGATTTCGCCCTCTTGAAGCTGCGCCACCAGTTCGGTGCGCTGCTCGGCGCGGGCTTCTTCCAGGATGGCCCGGCGCGAGACGACGATGTTGCCGCGCGGACGGTCCATCTTGAGGATGGCGAAGGGCTGTTCCTTGCCCATCAGCGGGCCGACGTCGCGGACCGGACGGATGTCGACCTGGCTGCCCGGCAGGAAGGCCGAGGCGCCGCCGAGGTCGACGGTGAAGCCGCCCTTCACGCGGCCGACGATGGCGCCCATCACCGGCTCGGCCGAGGCGTAGACGCCTTCCAGGCGGGTCCAGGCTTCTTCGCGCTTGGCCTTCTCGCGGCTGATGACGGCTTCGCCCAGGGCGTTCTCGACGCGCTCCAGGAAGACCTCGACGGTGTCGCCGGTCTTGACGGTCGGCTTGCCGGCCTCGGTCAGCCCGAATTCCTTCAGCAGGACCCGGCCCTCGGTCTTCAGGCCCACGTCGATGATCGCGAAGTCCTTCTCGATGCCCACGATCTTGCCGTGGACGACGGTGCCCTCGGCGAAGTCGCGGCCGCCGAAGGCCTGGTCGAGGAGGGCGGCGAAGTCGTCGCGCGAGGGGTTGAGGCTCATGTCGTCAGCCATATGCTGTGTTCGTCTCTGTTGCGGGACGCGCGAGGGATTCCGGGCGTCCGTTGGGTTGTCAGGATTGGGCGCCCGCGGTCGTGCGAGGGAAGGGCGCGGTTGGATTGCTCCCGTCTTCTTTCAAAGACTTCGAGCGCGCGCCGCCTCGACGATACGGCGGGCCGCATCGAAGGCGCGGTTTATAGTCATTTCGCTGGTGTCGAGCAAGACGGCGTCCGGCGCCTGGGCCATCGGGGCGTCCGCGCGGCCGCCGTCGCGGGCGTCCCGGCGGCGGATGTCGGCCAGCACCTCCTCGTAAGCCACCCCCTCGGGGCTAAGCTGCTTCCAGCGCCGCCCGGCCCGGATTTCCGGCGTGGCGGTGACGAACAGCTTGGCCTGGGCGTGCGGGGCGATGACCGTGCCGATGTCGCGGCCGTCGAGCACCGCGCCCGGTTCGCGGGCCGCGAAGCCCTGCTGGAAGTCCAGCAGCGCCTTGCGCACGCCGGGGTGGACCGCCACTCGGCTGGCCGCCTCGCCGGCGCCTCGGGTGCGGACCTCCGGGGCCTCCAGCTCGGCCGGGTGGAGGGCGAGCGCGACGGCGGCGCAGGCGGCCCCGTCGTCGAGGTCCACGCCTTCTTTCACCGCCCGCACGCCGACGGCGCGGTAGAGCAGGCCGGTGTCCAGGACCGGATAGCCGTAGTGGGCGCCGAGTCGGGCCGCGATGGTGCCCTTGCCCGAGGCCGCCGGCCCGTCGACGGCGATCACGAAGCCCATCAGGAGATGTCCGCGCCCAGGCCCCGCATCATCTCGGCGAAGCCGGGGAAGCTGGTGGCGATCATGCCGGGCTCGTCCACCGAGACGGCGGTCCTCGCGGCGAGGCCCAGCACCAGGTGGGACATGGCGATGCGGTGGTCGCCGCTGGTCTCGACGGTCGCCCCGCCGTGCGGGGGCTCGCCGGTCCCGTGGACGATGAAGCCTTCCGGCTCTTCCTCCACGTCGACGCCGCAAGCTTCCAGGCCGCGGGACATCAGGGCGATGCGGTCGCTCTCCTTGACCCGCATCTCGCCCACCCCGCGCATGATCGTGTCGCCCGTGGCGTAGGCCGCCGCGACGGCCAGGATCGGGTACTCGTCGATCATCGAGGGCGCGCGTTCCGGCGGCACGGTCACGCCCTTCAGCGCCGAATGGCGGGCGGTGACGTCGCCGACCTCCTCGCCGCCGGCCGTGCGGCGGTTCGAGACGGTCAGGTCGGCCCCCATCTCGACCAGGGTGTCGAAGAGGCCGGTGCGCAGGGCGTTGAGCAGCACGCCCCGGGCCGTGACCTCCGAGCCCGGCGTCACCAGCGCGGCGACCAGGGGGAAGGCGGCGGACGACGGGTCGCCCGGCACGGACACATGGGTCCCGGTCAGTTTCTGGCCCGGCGGCAGGACGATGCGCCCCGCCTCTGTCGTCAGCTCCGCCCCGAAGGCGCGCAGCATCCGTTCGGTATGGTCGCGGGTGGCTTCCGGCTCGATCACCTCGACGCCGCCCTCGGCGTTCAGCCCCGCCAGCAGCACGGCCGACTTCACCTGGGCCGAGGCGACCGGCAGGGTGTAGCTCATGTGCTTCAGCCCGCCGCCCCGCAGGGTGAGCGGCAGGCGGCCCTTGTCCCGCGACAGCCAGGTCGCGCCCATCTCGCCCAGCGGCTCCAGCACCCGGTTCATGGGACGTTTCCGCAGCGACGCGTCGCCGGTGAAGGTGACGCAGAGGTCGAAGCCCGCCGCCGCGCCCATGATCAGCCGCACGCCCGTTCCGGCGTTGCCGCAGTCGATGACGTCGGCCGGTTCGGAAAAGCCGCCCCTGCCCTCGATCCGCCAGCGGCCCTCGCCCTCGCGGACCACCTCGGCCCCGAAAGCGCGCATGGCGTCGGCGGTGCGCAGGACGTCGTCGCCTTCCAGCAACTCCTCGGCCGTGGTGGTCCCTTTCGCGAGGGCGCCGAGGATCATCGTGCGGTGGGAAACGGACTTGTCGCCGGGGGCGCGGACGAGGCCCTTCAGGGACCCGCCGGGACGGGCTGTCATCATGCCCAAGCCGGGCTCCTTTCAGGCGTTCTTCCGCGCGGAGGGATTGTGCTTTTGACAGCGGCTCTCCCCCGTGGCAAGGGAGCCGCCGCTTTCGCTAGAGGATGGGAAGGATCAAGGCCTTGGCCAGTCCTGAACTGGGCGCAAAACAGATTTGCCCCAACTGCTCTGCCAAATTCTACGACCTGAGCCGCCGTCCGGCGCTCTGCCCCAAGTGCGGCGAGACGTTCGACCCGGAAGAGGCGGTGCGCAACCGCCGCGTCCGGGCCCGCTCCGTCACGCCGGACTATGAGGCCGACGACGAGAAGGAAGAAAAGCCCAAGGTCGAGTCCGAGGACGGCTTCGAGGACGAAGCCGACGACACGCCCGAGATCGACGAGGCCGTCGAGGCCGACCCGATCGAGACCGACGACGACGACGCGGAGGCCGACCCGGCCGCGCCCGCCGTCCCGGCGGACGACCTGGGCGTCGACTTCGCCGAGGATGAAGACGTCGCCGACGAGGATGACGACGTGCCCTTCATCGAGGACGAGGACGAGGATTTCCCGGAGGACGAGATCGACGGCCTGCCGAATGACGACGGGGAAGACCGCTAGTTTCCGGCGCTGAAAAATTTCCCGCTTCGGGAGGCTTGAAAGGCGAAAGCCGCCGGACTAGGTTCCGCGGCCTTCGCCCAAGGGCCTCCCGGCGGCGAGGGAAAAGACCTTGGGGCTATAGCTCAGCTGGTAGAGCGCTTGAATGGCATTCAAGAGGTCAGCGGTTCGACTCCGCTTAGCTCCACCA
>CAZOHI010000121.1:0-3424 GCA_964579695.1 uncultured Caulobacter sp.
GCACCTCGGCGATGGGCGGGATGGGGATTTCCGGCGGCAGCACGTCGTCCATCACATGGTCGTCGCGCAGGTAGGCGTGGGCGAGGACGTAGTCGCCGATGGCCTGGCTGGCGCGCAGGCCGCCGCAGTGGCCGATCATCAGCCAGGCGTGCGGGCGCAGCACGGCCAGGTGGTCGGTGATGGTCTTGGCGTTCGACGGCCCGACGCCGATGTTGACCAGGCTGACCCCCGCCCCGCCCGGCGCCATCAGGTGGTAGGCGGGCATCTGGTGCTTGCGCCACGTCCCGGCCGCGACCACCGCCTCCGGGTCGGCGGTCTCGCGCGTCACCATCACCCCGCCCGCCGCCGACAGAGCGGTGTACGGCCCGTCCTCGCCCAGCCGCTCGCAGGCCCAGCGGACGAACTCGTCGACGTAGCGGTGGTAGTTGGTGAACAGCACATAGCTCTGCACATGCTCGGCCGGCGCGCCGGTGTAGTGCGCAAGCCTCGCCAGCGAGAAATCCGTGCGTAAGCCGTCGAACAGGGCCAGCGGCCGGTCCTCGCCAGGGCCCGCGTCCCACAGCCCGTCGGCCACCTCGTCGCCGATGAAGGCCAGCTCCGTCGTCGGGAACCAGCGGGCGATCTCGGCCGCCGCCACGTCGGCGAGATCGAGGTCGCCGCCATCCAGCACATAGGGGAACGGCATCTCCTGGCGCGAGCGCCCGACCTCCAGCACGACCCCGAAGTCCCGCACCAGAAGGGTCAATTGGTCGAGAAGATACGTCTCGAAGATATCGGGCCGGGTGATGGTCGCGGCATAGGTCCCCGCCTGGGACGGCCGGGCGTAGGCGCGGCTGATGCGGGGGTCGAATGTCTCGCCATTCCACGCCAGACGCAGTTCGGGATAGGCGAAGGCCCCTTCGGCCCGGAGCGCCGGGTCCGGCCGCTCGCCCCGTTCGAGGAAGGCGGCCAGCGCCGCGCGCAGCGCCGACACCGCCCGGCGGTGCTCGGCCTTCAGCCGCTCGACGGCGGCGACAGCTTCCGGTTCGTGCTTCATGGCCCCATCCTACCACCGCCCAAGCCTTGCGGGCGCGGCAAGCGGGGCCACATAAGGCCCCATGAACAACACCCTCCGCACCTTCATGCTGCTGGCGGCGCTGACGGCGCTGTTCGTCGGGATCGGCTACATGCTGGCCGGGCCGACCGGGATGGTCGTCGCCCTGGCCTTCGCGGGCGTGATGAACCTCGTCAGCTACTGGAACTCCGACAAGATCGTGCTGTCGATGTACGGCGCGAAACAGGTGGACGAGACGGCGGCCGAGCCGCTGATCCGCGCCTATGTCGCCGACGTGCACGAACTGGCCGACCGCGCCGCCATGCCGCGGCCGAAGGTCTATGTCATCCAGACCGACCAGCCGAACGCCTTCGCCACCGGCCGCAACCCGGCCAACGCCGCCGTCGCCGCCACCACGGGCCTGCTGACCATGCTCGACCGGCGCGAGATCCGCGGCGTGATGGCCCACGAACTGGCCCACGTGAAGAACCGCGACACCCTGACCATGACCATCACCGCGACCATCGCCGGCGCCGTCTCGGCGCTGGCCAACATCGCCCTGTTCTTCGGCGGCGGCCGCGACCGCCCGGCGGGCATGATCGGGACCATAGCCCTCGCCATCCTGGCCCCCATCGCCGCCGCCCTGGTGCAGATGGCGATCAGCCGGGGCCGCGAGTACGAGGCCGACCGCGAAGGCGCCGAGATCAGCGGCGACCCCGGCGCCCTCGCCTCCGCGCTGGAGAGGATCGAAGCCTACGCCAGGCGCGCCCACAACCCGGCCGCCGAGCGCAACCCCGCCACCGCCCACATGTTCATCATCAACCCGCTGTCCGGCCGGGGCGCGGACAACCTGTTCTCCACTCATCCGGCGACCCGCAACCGTGTCGCGGCGCTGATGAAGCTGGCCGGCCGGGCGCGCACCACCGGCACGGCCGTGCCGACCACGGCGCGGCAGGCCGGGCCCTGGGGCTGAATTTCCTTTAAAAACCCACTTGCCTTCCGCGGGGGGCAGGCGGCTACCTTGGCCGCCATGGAAACGATCTCCTACAGCCTCGAGCGCCGCGTGGCGGTGGTCACGATCCGCCGCCCCGAACGCCGCAACGCCGTGGACGGAACGACCGCCCACGCCCTCTACGACGCCTTCAAGCGGTTCGACGCCGACGAGGACGCCGACGTCGCCGTCCTGGCCGGCGAGGGCGGCAACTTCTGCGCCGGGGCCGACCTGAAGGGCGTGGCGAGCGGCGCCGGCAACCCGGTCCACGCGACCGGCGACCTGGGACCGATGGGACCGACCCGGCTGCAGCTTTCCAAGCCCGTCATCGCCGCCGTGGAAGGCTACGCCGTTGCGGGCGGGCTGGAGCTTGCCTGCTGGGCGGACCTGCGGGTGATGGCTCAGGGCGCGACCTTCGGCGTCTTCTGCCGCCGGTTCGGCGTGCCGCTGATCGACCTGGGCACCGTGCGCCTGCCGCGCCTGATCGGGGCCAGCCGGGCGATGGACCTGATCCTGACCGGCCGCCCGGTCGGCGCCGAGGAGGCGCTGGCCCTGGGCCTGGCCAACCGCGTCGTCCCCGACGGCCAGGCGCTGTCCGCCGCCGTCGAACTGGCGGGCCAGATCGCCGCCTTCCCGCAGGGCTGCCTGCGCCGGGACCGCCAGTCGGCCCTGGAGCAGTGGAGCCTCTCCTGGGACGAGGCCACGGCCCGCGAGATCGAACTGGGCCTTGAAACCCTGCGCTCAGGCGAGACGCTCGCCGGGGCGTCCCGTTTTGTCGGCGGCGAAGGCCGCGGAGGAGCTTTCCCGAAATGAGCGACCACAAGGACACGCTGACCGAGCGCCAGAGCGGCCACCTGCCCGACCTTCTGGGCCTGACCTGGGACGAGGCGACGAAGGGCCTGGTGCGCGGCCGCTTCAAGGTCGCCGGCCACCACATGGCCCCCAACGGCTTCCTGCACGCGGCCAGCGTGATCGCGCTCGCCGACAGCGCCTGCGGCTACGGCTGCGTGGTCTCGCTGCCCGAGGGCGGAACCAGCTTCACCACCATCGAGCTGAAGGCCAACTTCCTGGGCACCGCCCGCGACGGCACGGTCACGGTCGAGGCCAGGCTGACCCACGGCGGCCGCACCACCCAGGTCTGGGACGCCGAGGTCAGGCACGAGGAGACGGGCAAGGTCATCGCCCTTTTCCGTTGCACGCAGATGGTGCTGTATCCCCGCCAATAAGAGCCTCAGCGAGGCCCTTGCGAAGCCGCCCCCTCATCGCTAGGTTCCGCGCCTTCGCTCAGGGGGCCTTATGGAGAGGTGGCTGAGTGGTCGAAAGCACCGCACTCGAAATGCGGCGTACCCGCGAGGGTACCGTGGGTTCGAATCCCACCCTCTCCGCCAACCCATGATCCA
>CAZOHI010000122.1:0-3300 GCA_964579695.1 uncultured Caulobacter sp.
GGTCTTCCTGGCTGAAGGCCGACATCGCGATCGGCACGTCCTGGATGTTCTCTTCCCGCTTCTGCGCCGTGACGATGAGGGCATCAACGTCGCCGGCGCCTGCTCCCTGGGGGCCGGAACCGCCCTCCCCCGCCTGGACGATCAAGAAGACGTCACCGTCGCGGCGGAAAGTCAGCCCCGTACCCTCCAGCATCCGGGTCAGGGCTTCGACAGGCTCGACCGCGCCAGACACCGGGCGCGAGGTCTTCGTGTGCGTGAGCTCGGAGGTCGCCACTACCGTTCGGTCGCTTTGCGAGCCGAAGCGGGCGAGCGCCTCGCCCAGCGGCTGGGCCGGTATTTCGAACTCGCGTACCTGCGCATGGGCCGCGCCCGCCGCAATCAGCAGCGCCGCCGTTCCCGCGCCGCACAGCAGCCGTCGATAGTTGGAACGCATTCTTCCCTCCCCGGTGGTGTTCTTGGCGGAAGGCGCTTCGCCCTCCCTGCAAACCAAGAGGAGCCAGACCAAGGATGGTACAGGTCGGCCGCCGATATTTCTCAGCGCAAGGCGGAAAGCTCGATGGAGTTCTCCGTCTCGGTGACTTCAGCCAACTCGTAGCTGCGGACCATCTTGACGAAACTTTCCATGTCGCCGGGCTTGAAGACCGCAACCACCGGCGCCAGGCCGACGGCTTCGTCCTTCAGAACGATCTTGCGGTCTGAATAGCGGTTCAGCTCGGCTGCGACCTTGGCCAGCGGGTCGTCGACGAAGGTCAGGCGGCCCTCGGCCCAGCCGGTTTCCTTGCCGACGTCAGCGGCGGCCACAGTCCAGTCGCGCGTGTCTTTCGCCTCGATGCGATAACCCGCATTGAGGTCCGCCGAATGGGCCGTGCGCAGCAGGGTCCGTGACTGCTCCACCCGCACCTTCCCCTCGACCAGGGTCACCTCGAACGCGTCACCCACACTGACATCGAAGACAGTGCCAAGCGCCGTGATGGTCCGCCCGTCCGCCTCGACCACGAACGGCCGCGAAGGGTCCTTGGCCACCCGGAACAGCGCCCGGCCCCTGTCGAGATACATCCGCCGCTCGCCGCCGCTCTCGCGCGTACGCAAGACAGTGTCGGTGTCGAGCATGACGACCGAGCCATCGGCAAGGGTGACCGTGGTGCGCTGTCCGACACCCGTGCGGAAGGCCTGCTGCTGGGCGCCCGGCGGTTCGCGCCATGTAAGCCAGACCCCGACCAAGACCGTCGCCACAGCCACAACCGCCGCGGCGGCGGCCATCCTTCTGGGAAGAGGCGGATAGGCCTTGCGGACTTGGGCGCGCAGCAGCATCAGTTCCGGGTCTTCGCGCAGCATCCCGGCCAAGGCCCAGGACCGCTCGGCATCCTCGAAAGCAGCGCGGTTCTCGGGCGCAGCATCCAGCCAGCACTGGAATTCCAAGAGCTGCTGGGCCGTCATCCCACCCGAACGCTTGAGGGCGAACCAGTCGGCCGCCGCTTCGTCGTGATGGGCCGGAGAGGGGGCTTGGCCAGTCATGGCGTACGCTTCCGCTCCAGGGTCACATGCCGGATGGCCCGGGCGACGAGTTGCTTAACGGCGCTGACCGAAATTCCCAATCGGCGGGCGATCTCGGGATACGTCATCTCCTCGAAGCGGTGGAAGATGAAGGCCTCGCGGGTGCGGGGCGGCAGAGCGCGGATAGCCGCCAGCACCTGGGCCGCCTCCTGCTTGCTCATCAAAATGCGCTCGGGCGAGAAGCCTTCCGGGCTTTCCAGCAGCGCCTCCAGCGCCGCACGCCCCGCTTCGCGGCCCTGGCGCTTGCTTATTAGGTTGGTGGCGATGCGGAAGAGGTAGCCCTCCACATTCTCCACCGGCTGGCCCTGGCGCGCGCTCATTGCGAGAAAGACATCCTGCACCATGTCTTCGGCCTCGGCAGGACCGACGCGGCGGCGGAAATAGCGGCGCAGGGCGGGGCCGTAGCTCGCGATCCACGCGCCCAGTTCCTCCACCCCAATGGGTGGAAGTGCAGCGTCGGCGGAATCGGTCGAGCGTTTCATCGGCGGACCGCGACCTTAACGGCGGCGCGGAAAGTAGGCTGCGCCCGATAAGCAAGAGCCTTGAGATCGCCGATGGTACAGCCGTCCCGAGCGGGCCGTGGCGATTTTCCTGGCCTCATGGCCTGTCATAGGCCTGGCGCCGGGGGGCGATTCAACTCGGAATGACGACCCACGGGTGGCGGTGCTCCTCGTGGACCGCCTGTGTGGGCGCCGGGAATGTAGGATCGGCGAAGGCGCCGATGGCCACCGCGATCATGCCGGGCTTTCGACTCGGCTTCCAGTAGACCGTCGAACCGCACGTGGGGCAGAAGTGGAAGGCGACGTCGTATCCGCTGTCCGAGTGACGGGTGAAGGTCCGCATGTTCCCCGTCTGTCGGACGTCCTCCCGCCGAAAGAAGGCCGCCAGACCATACGTGCTGCCCGTTCGCTTCTGGCAGGCGAGGCAATGGCACAGGGAAATCTTGGCCGGTTCAGCTTCGCAGCATACGGAAAGCTGACCGCAAGCGCAGGTGGCCGTTCGCGTCATGGCGTCCTCTCCGACGAAAGGATGCAACCGCTCTGGAATGTCCGCAATGGCTTGCGGCGACCGGACGCCGTGGGCGGGGCTAGGCGCCGCCGCCCAGGGGCCGGATCAGGCTGGCCACGGCCCCGTCGACAGCGTTCATCAAGGCTTCTGAATGACCACCTGAGCGAGCGTGATGCTGCAGGGCCTCGGCCTGGGCGGCCAGCCGTGCGGCCCGCTCGGCGTCTGGGTCGTCGGGCGCAGGAGCCTGCGGGCTCGGTTGATAGGCCGCCAGATCGGCGAGCAAATCGCCGAGCCGCCGGTCCTCCGGGCCGCCCGGATGGAGCGGGTGCTCGAACAGCGCGAGGGCTTCTTCGAGGGCGTTCTCGAAATCGGTGTCGTCGCGGATCACGGTCGCCTCCTTGCGAAAGCTCAACCGATGGCGTCGCCCTCGGTTCCTGCGCCTGTGGCAGCGCACCCGCCGCCCGCCTCCATTTACCCTCGACGGACTGTCCCGGCTGGACGCCTTGGGCGTCCCCAAGGCCGAGCCCGCCCCTCGCCAAAGTAACAGGCGGCGGGGTCGCGCCCGCCGCCTCGGTTGATCCGGGTCTTCAGAGGGGAGCGGAGCCCCGGGGTTCTCTACCAGCGCAGGCGAACGCTGATGCTGGCGTCGCTGCTACGGTAGTCCTCTCCGAACTTCAGGCCGTAGGCGAGGTTGGCTGACAGCCGCCCGCCGGGACGGAAGAGGCCGACGGCGAGGCC
>CAZOHI010000123.1:0-3061 GCA_964579695.1 uncultured Caulobacter sp.
CGTTGGTGGTCAGCGCCGTGTCGTCCGAGTTCAGGAAGGCGTCGGTGATGGGCGTCTTATCGAAGATGTTCTTGGCGTACAGCTCGACCTTCAGGCCCAAGTCCGGCTGTTCGACCCACAGCGACAGGTTGGCGTTGGTCCAGGCCCGCAGCTTGTCGTTTTCGACGTTGTAGATCCGGGCGAACGACTGGGACTGGTAGTAGGCGTCGCCGCGGAGGGTGGCGCGCCAACCGCCGGGAATGTCCATGGCGTACTGGGCGCCGATGTTGAAGGTCCAGTGCGGCGAGTTCGGCAGTTCGTTGCCGCCCACGTCATCCTTCAGGCCCGCGCCGTCGTTCAGTTCCGGGTAATTGGCCTTGTTGTACCTAGTGTTTCCGAACTTGGGATCGTTGGCGACGTTGCCGCTGACGCCGGCGAAACCGCCACCGCCGCACATGTAGTTGAAGCCCCAGAACGTGGCCGACTGCGGCTTGTTCAGCCAGCTCTCGACGACATGCTTGGGCAGGACGCAGTTGGACGTCTGCTGCACCCAGGGCTTGACCACGACGTAGTCCGGGTTGCCCTGCGTGCGGTTCATGATGTCGATGGACTCGGAGCCCTTGGCGATCTTGGTGTCGAGGTAGCCGAGGTTGGCGTTGATGCGGAAGTTGCGGGAGAGCGAGAACAGGGTCTCGAACTCCAGTCCCCAGAGGGTGGCGTCGAAGTTTTCGTTCACCGCCGAGCGGTCACGGATCTGGGAGACCTGATAGTCCTTGTAGTCGTAGTAGAAGGCCGAAGTGTTGAAGACCAGGGCGCCGCCGAACAGGGTGTTCTTGGTCCCCAGCTCATAGGCGTTGACGAATTCCGGCCGGAAGGTCGGGCCATACTCCGCCCCGTTGAGCTGCATGACGGGGAGAAGGCCAAACTCCTCCAACAGCTCGACCGTGGCCGGGTCGTAGCCAATCTGCGCCCCGGTCTCCTGGGCCGTAGCGAATCCAGGCGTGGGGGGATTGGCGCCGCCGCCCTTGTAGCCGTGCGAGAAGAAGGCGTAGACCATCGTCTGGTCGGTGAACGACAGTTCAGGCTTCCAGTCCACGCCGATGCGGCCGGTGAACTCGCCCCACTTCTGCTTGATCGGAGGCAGTTCGGGATAGCCGCGGTTGACAACGCCGCCCGCGAAGGCGCCCTGGGCCGTCAGCACTTGGCTCGGAACGGGGATGAAGTGTTTCCGGTCGTCGGTGTAGCGCAGGCCGGCGGTGATCTTCAGATCGTCCTTGGCTTCCCAATACACTTCCCCGAAAACCGCCGTCGACTTCAGCCGGTAGGGGTTCTTGGAGCGGAAGTAGTTGTGGCCCTCGCCATCGATGCTCTCGATGGGATTGGGGTCGATATATGGACAGATAGCATTGGGGGTGTCACGCGTCAGAACGGGTGGATTGTGGTTAAAGAAGCCGTAATTGACGGTCTGGTGACAATATTCGAAGGTGTCATAGCCAGGTAGAGTGGAGTGGCTCCTGAAGGGGCCGATCTGCGCCATCGCGCTGATCAGGTTGAAGAATATATAGTAGTCGACCAGCGCCTCGAACTGGTTGTAGTTGGCGCCCGCGCTGAAGTTGACGGGCCCGTCGAAGTTCGACTGCAGGCGGAACTCCTGGGTGAACTGCTCGCCGTCGGCCTGGGCGATGTCGAAGCCGGCCATGGTGTCGGAACAGCCCAGCTGCGGGTCGCAGAACACGCCGTCCGGGGCCAGGTACTGGTAAGGGCTGGCGACCTTGGCCGGCGTCAGCCTCGACCAAAGATCGTTGGTGTCGAAGAAGATCGGCACCGTGTTGAAGCGGTTGAAGTCCTGGAACGAGTAGGTCGTATCCTTGTTGTAGGCCGTCTGAGACGAGAAGGTCAGCGAATCCGTCAGATCGATGTCGACGTTGAGCTGGATCACGTCCGCCTTGGCCCGATAGACCGGGTCTCGGAAGGAACTGATCTCACGCAGGTCCCGCGACTGCATCATGCCGTTGTACGGGTCCTGGACGTTGATCAGCGTCCGGCGGCGTCCGGCGGAGTCGGTCCCGAGCGACGCGAGGGGCGGCGGGCAGCCCGTGCAGTCGGCGCCCAGCATCAGCATGCCGAACACGAACGGCAGGGCCAGGCCGTTGGGCGTGCCGAAGGCCGCCTCGTCGTACAGGCCGCCCGGCTTGCACCCCTGCGAGAACAGGGCCGAGCCCAGGTTGGTATGCCACGGGTTCGTGATGTCGCGGGCGATCCGGGTATCTCCGATATGCGTCGGTCCCGGGTCGCGATGGCAAAGCTGCTTGCCCGTACGCGAGCGGTTGTCGTCTTCCTCGAAGTGCTCCCACACCAGGTTGGCGCGAACGGCCTCGTTCGGCTCGAAGCCGACGGTGACGCGGCCGGACCACAGCTCGCGGCCGTTGACGGGGTTTTGGGTCACGGTGTTGAAGTCGTAGCCCTCGCGCTGGGTCAGGGCCCCGGCGAGGCGAACCCCCAGAACGTCCTCGACGATCGGAATGTTGACCATCCCGGAGACGCGGCGGGTCTCGTGGTTGCCCACCTCGACCTTGGCCATGGCCGAGAACTCGTTCAGCCTCGGCTTGGCGGAGATCACGTTGATCACGCCCGCCGTGGCGTTGCGGCCGTACAGGGTCCCTTGCGGCCCACGCAGGACTTCCACTCGTTCAACGTCGAAGTATTCCTGTTCGAACAGGCGGTTCTGAAGCAGGGCGATATTGTTGAAGCTGACAGCCACACCCGGGTCGGTCGTGGCGGAAACCGCCTTCGTCCCGATGCCGCGGATGGAGAAGTTGTAGCTGGTGAAGTTGTTCTTCGAGAAGGTGACGTTCGGGATCGCCTTCAGGAGATCGTAACCCCCTTCGATCTTCTGCTCGTCCAGCGACTTCTGGCTGAAGGCGGATATCGCGATCGGCACGTCCTGGATCGCTTCCTCGCGCTTCTGCGCCGTGACGATGAGGGCGTCAACGTCCCCCCCGGCGCTTGCGGACTGGGGGCTGGAGCCGCCCTCCCCAGCCTGCACGATGAGGTAGGTGGCGCCCTCGCGGCGGAAGGTCAG
>CAZOHI010000124.1:0-3027 GCA_964579695.1 uncultured Caulobacter sp.
GACCGTCTCGGTGGCCGAGCGGCTGCAGAAGATCATCGCCCTCATGGATGGCGAGATCGGCGTGCTGCAGGTGGAAAAGCGCATCCGCTCCCGCGTCAAGCGGCAGATGGAGAAGACGCAGCGCGAGTACTACCTCAACGAGCAGATGAAGGCGATCCAGAAGGAGCTCGGCGAGATCGACGACGCGCCCAACGACATCGAGGAACTCGCGCGCAAGATCGCCGAGGCCGGCATGCCCAAGGCGGTCGAGACCAAGGCGAAGAACGAATTCAACAAGCTCAAGCAGATGTCGCCGATGTCGGCCGAGGCCGCGGTCGTGCGCAACTACCTGGACTGGCTGCTGGGCGTGCCGTGGAAGAAGCGCAGCAAGGTGCGCAAGGACCTCAAGGCCGCGCAGGACACGCTCGACGCCGACCACTACGGCCTGGAGAAGGTCAAGGAGCGCATCCTCGAGTACCTCGCGGTGCAGACGCGGGTGAAGCAGATGAAGGGTCCGATCCTGTGCCTGGTCGGCCCGCCGGGCGTGGGCAAGACCTCGCTTGGGCAGAGCATCGCCAAGGCGACCAACCGCAAGTTCGTGCGCATGTCGCTCGGCGGCGTGCGCGACGAGGCCGAGATCCGCGGCCACCGGCGCACCTACATCGGCTCGATGCCCGGCAAGGTCATCCAGTCGATGAAGAAGGCGAAGACGGTCGACCCCTTCTTCCTGTTCGACGAGATCGACAAGATGGGCGCGGACTGGCGGGGCGACCCCTCGTCGGCCCTGCTGGAGGTTCTGGACCCGGCGCAGAACTCGACCTTCGCCGACCACTACCTGGAGGTCGACTACGACCTGTCGCAGGTGATGTTCGTGACCACGGCCAACAGCCTGAACATGGCCCAGCCGCTGCTGGACCGCATGGAGATCATCCGCATCCCCGGCTACACCGAGGACGAGAAGGTGGAGATCGCCAAGCGGCACGTGCTGCCCAAGCTGACCAAGGACCACGGGCTGACCGAGGCGGAGTTCATCGTCCCCGACAAGGCGATCCGCGACCTGATCCGCTACTATACGCGCGAAGCCGGGGTGCGTTCGCTGGAGCGTGAACTGGGCAACCTGGCGCGCAAGGTCGTCCGCGACCTGGCCCGCGAGGACGTCAAGTCCATCGAGATCGACGACGAGCGGCTGGCCAAGTACGCGGGCGTCAGGAAGTACCGCTACGGCGAGACGGACGAGGAGGATCAGGTCGGCATCGTCACGGGCCTGGCCTGGACCGAGTTCGGCGGCGACATCCTGACCATCGAGGCCGTCAAGATGCCGGGCAAGGGCCGCACCACGGTCACCGGCAACCTGAAGGAGGTGATGAAGGAGTCCATCTCCGCCGCCCAGTCCTACGTCCGCTCGCGGGCCACCAGGTTCGGGGTCAAGCCGCCGGTCTTCGAGAAGACCGATATCCACGTCCACGTGCCGGAAGGCGCGACCCCGAAGGACGGACCTTCGGCGGGCGTGGCGATGGCCACGGCCATGGTCTCGGTGCTGACCGGCGTGCCGATCCGCAAGGACGTCGCCATGACCGGCGAGGTCACCCTGCGCGGGCGGGTGCTGGCCATCGGCGGCCTGAAGGAGAAGCTGCTCGCGGCCCTGCGGTCCGGCATCAAGACGGTGCTGATCCCGCAGGACAACGAGAAGGACCTGGCCGACATCCCCGAGACGGTGAAGAAGGCGCTGGAGATCATCCCGATCTCGACGGTGGACGAAGCCCTCAAGGTCGCCCTCGCGGGGACGCTCACGCCCGTCGAGTGGAGCGAGGAGGACGAGCCCATGCCCGCCGCCGCCAAGACGGAGGGCGAGGACGCCGTCATCACCCACTGAATGTCGGGTAAACGACGTTAAGTTGGCGGCGCGGAGGTCTCTCCGCGCCGCTTTCTTTTGACGCCTGTCATGCAGCAGCCATAATCGCCGCCGGCGAACGCTCGCCCGTGGGGGGAGGACGGACGCTCAATAAAGGCTGGGAGAGAAACATGACGAAAGCCGAGTTGGTGGCCGCCATGGCTGAGAAGTCCGGGCTCAATCGGGCGCAGGCCAAGGATGCGCTGGAGGCCTTCATCGACTCCGTTACGGGGTCCTTGAAGTCGGGGCAGGACGTGCGGCTGGTGGGTTTCGGGACATTCAAGGTGGCCAGGCGGCCGGCGGGCATGGCGCGCAATCCCCGCACCGGCGCGGCGGTGAAACGGCCGGCGTCCACGACCTGCCGGTTCCAGGTCGGAGAGGGGCTGAAGGGCGCCCTGAACTGACGTTTTCGAAGCGATGGGAAGAACGGGCGGTCCGCCGGGGGGCGTGCCGCCCTTTTCATGCCTTCTCGCCGTGGTGCGCTGAGGCATGATCGGCCGCAGGTTCATTCTTCCGCTTGTCTTCGCCGTGGTCCTGGCCCCGGCCGCCGCCCTGGCCGCACCGAAGACCGCCGTGTTCGCCGGAGGCTGCTTCTGGTGCATGGAACACGACATGAAGGGCATCCCCGGCGTGCTGAAGGTCGAGTCCGGCTATACCGGCGGCCACCTCGCCAACCCGACCTACCGCGACGTGACCAGCGAGACGAGCGGCCACTACGAGGCCGTGCGCGTGACCTACGACCCGGCCAGGCTGGAGTACGCCTTCCTGCTCTATCGCTACTGGAGCCTGATCGATCCGACCGACACGGGCGGCCAGTTCTGCGACCGCGGCCCCTCTTACCGACCCGCCGTCTTCGTCGACGGCCCCGAGCAGCGCCGCATCGCCCAGACCTCGCGCGACAAGGCCGCAAAGCGCCTGAAACGGGGAAAGATGGCGACGCCCATCCTAGCCCTCGGCCGCTTCTGGCCGGCCGAGGCCTATCACCGCGACTACGCCAGGCGGAACGCGCTGGCCTACCGCGCCTATCGCAAGGGCTGCGGCCGGGACGCCCGGTTGAAAGCGGTGTGGGGTTGAACTTGGTCCCCCGGCCACGCTAGGCGTTGGGCGAGGGCGGCTAGCTCAGCTGGTCAGAGCATCTCGTTTACACCGAGAGGGTC
>CAZOHI010000125.1:0-2948 GCA_964579695.1 uncultured Caulobacter sp.
TCGACGTCGAAGTATTCCTGCTCGAACAGCCGGTTGCGCAGCAGCGGCACGTTGTTGAAGGAAACCGCCACGCCCGGATCGGACGTCGCCGACACCGCCTTCGTCCCCACGCCCCGGACCGAGAAGTTGTAGCTGGAGTAGTTCGATTTCGAGAAGGTGACGTTCGGCACCGCCTTCAGGAGGTCGTAGCCGCCCTCGATCTTCTGGTCGTCCAGGGCCTGCTGAGTGAAGGCGCTGATGGCGATCGGCACGTCCTGGATCGCCTCCTCGCGCTTCTGGGCGGTGACGATCAGCGCGTCGACGTCATTGGTATCCGCGCCGACGCCCGCGCTTGCCCCCTGGGGGTCCTGTTCGATCCGCTCCAGCATCAGGCTGCCGCCCGTGCCTTGCGTGGCGCGCAGGCCCGAGCCCTCCAGCAGCCGGGCCAGGGCCGCCTGCTCGCTCATCGAGCCGCGCACCGCCGGGGCCCGCTTGCCGTCCAGCAGCTCCATCCGCGCCATGACCGGCGTGTCGGTGGTGCGCGAATAGGCCATCAGGGCGCTCGACAGCGCCTGTTCCGGGATGTCGAAGGCCCGCGTGCGCTCCTGCGCATAGGCCGGGACGGCGGCGGCGACCGCCAGGGTCGAGGCCCCCGCGAGCATGGCCAGGCTCAACGAGCCGCGAAGACGGTTGATCATGTGTTCCCCCCCTGTGCCGCCGGCTGGGCGCGTTGTCGTCGCCGGCCTTTCGCTGGTGAGACGCGCTCGGGGGCCGGGGTCACAGGGGCGGGTGTGAAAAAAATTCGCGGGGCCTCAGGCGCCCGGCGCCTCGCCTATCACCACGGCGCCGTCGGGCTCGCGTGTCACCGACACGTCGGCCACGGCGGGCAGGTCGCGCAGGAAGTCCTCGATCTCGTGCGCCTTGAACGAGGCCGCCAGGCGGATCTCGCCCAGCCCCCGCGTATCCAGCCGCACGCCGGGGGCGTAGTAGCGGTTGAGGTCGGCGACCAACTCGGCCAGCCGCGTGTCGTCATAGGTGAGCTGGCCCTGGCGCCAGCCGCCCGGCGCGGCGCCCACGGCCTGGACCTGGCCCACCGCCGTCGCGGGCAGGAAGCCGCGCACCGCCGCCACCTGCTGGCCGGCCTTCAGCACCCGCGCGGGCGCGGCGCCGGGCAGGACCTTGCGGCCACGCACCTGGACCACGCCCTCCAGCACCGCCACCTCGACCCGGCCGCCGACGCGCTTGACGTCGAACTTGGTGCCCACCACCCGCACCACCGCCCCGCCCGTCTCCACGAAGAACGGCCGGGCGGGATCGTGCGCCACCTCGAAGAAGGCCTCGCCGTCGGTCAGCTTCACCCGCCGCTCGGCGCCGTCGAAGCTGGCCGTGAGGCGCGAGCGGGCGCCCAGGGTCACGCGGCTGCCGTCGGCCAGGACCAGCGGCCGGATTTCCGCCACCGCCGTCGCCTGCTCCAGGTCGGGCGCGTCCAGCAGGCCCGGCGCCGCGACCACCGCGACGGCCACGGCCGCGACCGCCGCCAGCCCCGCTGCGATCCGCCGCCCCCGCCCCGCCATGCGCGGCGCCCGCATCCGGCGCGGGGCGGCCTCCAGCGGCTCCAGCGCGGCGAGGTGGTCCAGCGCCGCCACGTCGGCCAGCGTGCGGCTCATGCTGTCGAACGCCGCGCGATGGCGCGGATCGGCGGCCTTCCATTCGTCGAAGCTGCGCCCCTCGCGCGCCGACAGCCCGGCCAGCCGCTGGCGGGCCAGCCACTGCGCGGCCTCGGCGTCGATCCTGTCCTGGCGCTCAGCCACGGCCATCGGGGCCTCCCTCGCCGTCGGCGGCCCTGAGGGCGGCGTCGCACTGGGCGACGGCCTCGGCGAAAAGCTGCGTCACCCGCGTCGGCGACAGCCGCATGCGGCGGGCGATGTCCGAATAGTTCAGCCCGTGGATGGCGTGCATGACCAGCACCTTGCGCCGCTTGGCCTCCATGGCCCGCACCGTGGACTCCACGATGGCCAGCCGTTCCTTCGCCGATAAGACGCGCTCGCCGTCCGCAATCGCAGCCGCGTCGCCGGATTCCAGCAGCACGACCTCGGCCGACAGCCGCGAGCGCACCGCCTCGCGCCGCCGGTGGTCCATGACGATGTTGTGGGCGCAGCGGTAGAGGAAGGCGCGCGGATTGCCGACCGCCTCGGCCCCGTCCAGCGCCGCGAACCGCGCGAAGGCGCCCTGCGCGACCTCCTCCGGCTCCGGCGGCCCGGCCCCGAACCGCTTGCGGACGTGGCGGCACAGCTCGGCCCAATACTGCCGATAGGCCAGGTCGACGGGATTTTCCCGTTCGGCCATCACCTTTGGATTGAGCGCCGCGAACTCGGCCATGCGTCCCCTCGCATACGTACGCGAGGGTCGGTCCGGGCGGGCGAGGGTGTCAAGCGGGCTGGGAAAAAGAAAGGGCGGCGGAGGGTTCCGCCGCCCTTCGAGGGGTTCGGGGTCGAAAGACCTAGAAGCCCTTGGTGATCGACAGGCCGATCAGCCGGGGATCGAGGATGAAGACGTTGGTGGTCAGCGAGGTGTCGTCGCTGTTGAGGAAGGCGTCGGTGATCGGCGTGTCGTCGAGGGCGTTCTTGACGTAGACCTCGATCTTCAGGTCGTCCTCCGGCCGCTCCAGCCACAGAGACAGGTTGGTGTTCCACCAGCCGTGCAGCTTGTCGTTCACCGCGTTGTGGACGCGGGCCCAGGACTGCGACTGCCAGTAGGCGTCGCCGCGGACGGTGGCCCGCCAGGAGCCGTCGAACAGGTCCCAGCCGTATTCCGCCCCGACCGAGACGGTCCAGTGCGGCGCGTTCGGCAGCTCGTTGCCGCTGACGTCGTCGTAGAAGCCGAGGCCGCCGTTGGGGAGCAGGTTGAAATCGTAGTCATAGATGAGGTTGGTTGGAATGCCTGGGCAGAACTCGCTGATGGAGCCCGGC
>CAZOHI010000126.1:0-2838 GCA_964579695.1 uncultured Caulobacter sp.
CGCCGCCTCCTCCGCCCCCGCCGCCTCCCCCGCCGCCTCCGCCGGCGTATGAGGCTCGCGAGTTCATCGTCTACTTCCCGTTCGATCAGTACGTGCTGACGCCGGAAGCCCAGACGGTGGTGCAGGAAGCGGCCCAGTACGCGACGGCCGGCAACGCCACCCGCGTCGTGGTCGTGGGCCACGCCGACACCTCGGGCTCGCCCGCCTACAACATCCGCCTGTCGGAGCGCCGCGCCAAGGCCGTCGCCGACGCCATGGTGGGTCTGGGCGTCAACCAGTCCGCCCTGGCCGTCGACTGGCGCGGTGAATCCGAACCCGCCGTCGCCACCGGCGACGGGGTCAAGGAACCCCTGAACCGCCGCTCCACGGTCTCGGTCAACTTCTGATCGCGATCACACAGCGACTGACATGAGCGAGGGCCCGGTGGAAACACCGGGCCCTTTGCTTTTTGTTTTCTCCCGCCAGTGGGAGGGGTAGGAGCGCCTTTAAGTCGCCAGCACCCACGCCCCGATCACCGCGAACGATCCCGCCGCGACCCAGCGGATGAGCTTCAGCGGCAGGCGGCTGGCCGCCGCCTCGCCGACCAGCACGGCGGGGGCGTTGGCGATCATCATGCCCAGCGTCGTGCCCGCCGTGACCAGGGCGATATCCTGGAAGCGCGCCGCCAGGGCCGCGGTGGCGACCTGGGTCTTGTCGCCCATCTCCACCAGGAAGAAGGCCGCCGCCGTCGCCCAGAAGATCGACTGGCCGCTCTTCTCCGGCGGGCAGTCGCCGTCCTCGAACTTGTCGGGGATCAGCGCCCAGGCGGCGAAGGCCAGGAAGGCCAGGCCCAGCACCCACTTCATCCAGGGTCCGCCGAGCAGGTCCCCGGCGACGGCGCCCACCGTCGCGGCGAGGGCGTGATTGACGATGGTGGCGGCCAGGATGCCCGCCAGGATGGGCGCGGGCTTTCGCCATCGCGCGGCCAGGCACAGGGCCAGGAGCTGGGTCTTGTCGCCGATCTCGGCGATGGCCACGAGGCCGGTGGAGACGAGGAAGACTTCCATGGAGGCGTCCGGCGGGACCGTTAAGGCGAACCAATGGCCATCCGCGCCGCCGGTCCCGCATGACCGCCGCGCGAAAGCCAAAGGTCTCGCCAAGCCTCTAAAGGCCGGACGCGCCAGGGGCCGGGGCCCCAGTCTGTTGACGCGTCCCCCGCTGGGTGCGGGCGGCTACTCCCCAGTGACGACTTCCGTGTAGCCGCGTCCTCCGCGCCGGGCAAGGGCGCGGCGCACCGCCCACCCGGCCAGCCAGCAGGCCATGGCCCAGGCCGCGCCCAGGCTCCAGCCCGCCAGCACGTCGGTCGTCCAGTGGACGCCGAGGTAGACGCGGCTGATCCCCACAGTCACCGCCAGGAAGGCCGCCACGCCGAAGACGAAGATCCGCAGCCGTTTCCTCGGCATGGCCTGGGCCAGCATGGCGCCCAGGGTCAGGTAGACCACGGTGGACAGCATGGCGTGGCCGCTGGGGAAGCTGGCGTTCACGGTCTCGATCGCGCGGTAGACTTCGGGCGGCCGGTCGCGGGCGAAGAAGTCCTTGAGGGTCTCGCTGAGCGCCACCCCGCCGCCCAGCGACAGGGCGACCAGCAGGGCGGAGGCCGCCCGCTTCTGGATCAGCAGGTAGATCATCGCCACCGCGGCGATGAAGATCAGATTGGCCACCCCGCCGAAGCTGGTCAGCTCCAGCATGGCGTGCTCGACCCAGGGCGGCCCCAGGGGGTCGTGCGGGTTGGCCGTGGGGCGCAGCCAGTTCAGCACGCTCTCGTCCACCAGCCGCCCGTCGGGCTCGGTCATGTCGTCGGCGATCTCGATGAAGGCCAGCACCCCGGCGGCCGCCACGACCAGGGCCGCGAGGGCCCCCAGCTCGGCCCGGCCGAATCGCCACAGGCTGATCAGGAAGGGTTGGAGCTTGGCCATGGGAGACCGGAACGGCCGGCCGCTCCCGGTGGTTCCTTCGGCGCGGCATCCGTCCACAGGCGTTAAGGAGTTGGTAACGAAAAAGTCGCGTCCGGGACACATCTAGCCGTTGACGACTCCTTAGCCACTGTGTCCCCATATATGGGTTCAGGGGGCGCTTCGCCCACAAGATGTAGCGGTCCGGTGGGCAGTGGCGTCGCCTGCGGAACTTGCGGAAAGTTATAGGTTTTGGGGTCGATAATGGGCGGCGAGGCGGCAGTACAGGTTCCCTCCAAGGAGGCCAGGGCCCAGGGCGCGATGCGGATCGCGGACAAGCCCAAGCTCCAGCTCGTCAGGAAAGTCGAGGTCGACCGCTCGCGCGACGCCCTGCTGACCGAGTTCGGCAAGACGACGCTGGAGGACCGCTACCTCCTGGCCGGGGAGTCCTACCAGGACATGTTCGCCCGCGTGGCCACGGCCTTCGCCGACGACGCCGACCACGCCCAGCGAATCTACGACTACATCTCGCGCCTGTGGTTCATGCCCGCCACGCCCGTGCTGTCGAACGGCGGCGCCGAGCGTGGCCTGCCGATCTCCTGCTTCCTGAACTCGGTCGACGACAACCTCGAAGGCATCGTCGACGTCTGGAACGAGAACGTCTGGCTGGCGGCCAACGGCGGCGGCATCGGCACCTATTGGGGCGGCGTCCGCTCCATCGGCGAGAAGGTCAAGGGCGCGGGCCAGACCAGCGGCATCATCCCCTTCATCCGGGTGATGGACAGCCTGACCCTGGCCATCAGCCAGGGCTCGCTGCGCCGGGGCTCGGCCGCCGTCTACCTCGACATCCACCACCCGGAGATCGAGGAGTTCCTGGAGATCCGCAAGCCCTCGGGCGATTTCAACC
>CAZOHI010000127.1:0-2823 GCA_964579695.1 uncultured Caulobacter sp.
AGGCCCGACCGCATCCCCCCTTCGGATACTTCGCCACCTATCCAAAGAGGGGATGTGGCCGCGGTGGGAGGCTCGCATGGTCGGAGCGTTGACTTTGGAGCATCCCGCCTTGTCCCGACCTGCTTTCGCGGCAGCCATCGCCGCCGCCCTCGCCATGACCGCGACCTCGCCCCCCAGCGCCGAGGAGGCGCCCAGGCTGGCGGCGCTGAAGATGCCGATCCTGCTGCCGTCCAATCCCCCGGCGAAGTTCACGCGCAACGTCTTCGCCGGGGACAAGGTGCGGCAACGGGTGTTCGTCCCCTCCTACCGGGTCTCGTTCATGGTGGCGGCCAGCGCGTCGGCCTTCACCACCGACACCCGCGCCGTCGCCCAGACGGTGCTGAGCGGCGCCGAGCCCGCGCTGATCCAGGCGATCACCGACCGCGCCCACGCCGACTTCATCGAGCGGCTGACGGCGGCGGGCTTCACGGTGGTCACGCCCGAGGAGTGGCGTGCGACCTCCGGCGCCGCAAAGCTCCAGGCCAAGCGCGGCGAGATCGAGATCCAGAAGATGTCGAACCTCGGCGCGGGCCAGGTCTACGCCCTCGTCCACCCGACCGGCCTGGACGCCTGGCCGGAGACGGCGATGCCGGTGAACCTCGGGCCGGTGCGGACCATGACCCGCGAACTGGATGCGACGATGGTCGCGCCGCGCTTCACGGTGAACTACGCCTACGTGAACGCCAAGGGCGGCGGACCGATGGCCATCATCGCCCGCGGCGCACAGGCTTCCTACAAGCCGATGATCCACGGCGGGCCGGTGATCGGCGGCTTCTCGATGGAGCCCTGGCGGGTGCGCGTGGGCCAGCACGGGGGCTTCATGGAGTACAAGGTCGACGGCTCGCTCGAGGCGCCGGGCGACTTCGGCGTCGTCTCGACGGGGCGGGGCCCGGCGCTGGCGACCACGGCCGGCGCCAAGGCGGTGGACACCTGGGAGGGCAGGATAGGCTACGTCTCCCAGCAGGTCGCGAAAGGACGCTTCGAGGTCGATCCCGAGAACTACGCCCGGCTGGCCCTCCAGGCGCTCGCGCTGCAGAATCAGGTCGCGGTCGATGAACTGCGGAAGGCGCGGCGATGAACCCGGCCGTCGCCTTGACCGTCGCCACCGTCATCGCGCTGGCGCATGCGCCTTCGCAGCGGTGGATCGACGAGGAACGGGGCCTGGCGATGGAGGTCGCTCCCGGCTTCACGGTGGACGACGAGGCCACCGACGGCCTCGGCGAACTGGCCGTCGAGAGCGAGGAGGGCGGGGTCTACCGCCGGTGCTCGGCGCGGCGGGGTCCCGGCGGGGAGGAGATCGCCGCCACCATCAACCAACTCGGCGGCGACGCGGACTGGGTCCGTTCGGTCTGCGAGGACACCGCCTATCCCGACAAGCCGCTGAGGAGCCGCGCCTACCTCGCGGGCGCGACCGACGACACCGACCTGGGGCCGCGCCATGCCTGCGTCGTCGGCTATGAGGCCGACGATCCCGAACTCGACGCCCTCGGCCTCGCCTACTCGATCCGGCAGCAGTCGATGCTGACCGCCGGGCCCGACGTGGTGATCCTGACCTGCACCCTGGCGGCGCGGGACGAGGCCGCCGCCATGGAGCATTTCCAGCAATCGGAGGCGGCGTTCGTCGGCATGCGCTCCAGCATCACGAGGACATCCGCACCATGAGGAAGGCCCTGATGGCGGGCGCGCTTGTGCTCGGCCTGTCGGCCAGGCTGGCGCTCGCGGACGAGACGACGAAGCGGTTCTGGGTGGACAAGGCTGCCGGCGTCTCCATCGCCTTTCCGACCGGCGATCTGTTGAAGGGATTCAAGCCCCACAGCGCGCCGCTGATCGGCAACCAGGTCTTCGCGCTGAACCGGCCGGTGATAATGAACGACGACCCGATCTTTCCGGTGATGGTGGGGTCGACGACATGTGTGATGCGCCTGCGCTATGACGGCGAAGGCGCCCTCCTGCAACGCCTCCTGGCCGAAAGCCGCGCGGCGCCCGACGGCGGCAAGGCGGACGGCAAGGCGCGTTGCGAAAGGACCATCTACGGGAAAGGCGTCTCGCCGACCTTCTATGGCGTAGCCCTCGACGAGGGAGCGCTGGGCCTGCGGGAGACCTGCACCGCCGCCTACCGTCTGCCCGCGACCGAAAACTATCCCTATGTCGTCAGCCAGATGACGACCTTCACCGCCGGACGGCACGGGTACGAGCTGCAATGCATGATGCTGGTCAAGAGCGAGGCCTCCGCCAAATCCTATTGGCAGGAGCAGGCCAAGGCGTTCCTGGCCATCCGCGACAGCATCGCCGTCGCGCCCGCCACCCCATGACGGGAGACGACATGCGCCCGCTGGTCCTCACCATGCTCGCGGTCCTGGCCATTGCCCCGCCCGCCCATGCGGCGGGCGAGAAGGCGGCGGGAAAGGTCGCCGGAAAGGCGGTCTTCGCCGCGCCCGCCGACAGCCCGGCAAGCCTCCTCTTCCCCGAGGCGCGAGCCTACTGCGAGGGCCTCGACGTGCTGGGCCATTCGGACTGGCGCCTGCCCGACCGGCGGGAGCTGGCCCTGCTCCACGACCGGCGCAAGGCCGTTGGGGGGTTCAAGGGCGGCCAGGGCGGCGACGATGCGCTGTCCTACCTGACGGCCCTGTCGGAACAGTCGTGGGGCGGCGCCTACTACTGGTCTTCGGAGCAGGAGGGGTCGCAGGGCCTGGGGATGGACTTCGCCACCGGCCAGCCGATCCGCCTCAGCCTCGACGGCTCAAGCATGCCCAACCGCGCCGCCGCGCGCTGCGTACGCACATC
>CAZOHI010000128.1:0-2807 GCA_964579695.1 uncultured Caulobacter sp.
CCCGGCGCAGGGCGGCGTAGTAGTCGTCGCTGATCAGGATGCGCTTGCAGCCGATGGGATAGTCGGGCGTCAGCTTGGCGCGCAGTTCGGGATCGGGGATTTCCTTCTCCAGCCAGCCGATGGCCAGCTTGCGGAAGGCGTCCGACGACTTCGTGCCGCGCTTGAAGGCCCGGAACCGCAAATCCATCATCCGCCAGATGAACCAGCGCAGCGCCCGGTCGGCGGGCGGGAAGGCGCGGAACAGGGCCTTCATCCAGCCTGCCGTCGGCTTGTCCAGGCGCGGGACGATGTAGTTGGGCGAGCGCTGGAAGACGACCACGCGCCCGGCGTCCCTGGCGATCTCCGGTATGTATTGAATGGCCGAGGCGCCCGCGCCGATGCAGCCGACCGTCTTGCCCTTCAGATCGACGTCGTGGCGCCAGCGGGCCGAGTGCCAGCTTTCGCCCTTGAACGCCTCGCGGCCGGGAATGCCCGCGAAGCTCGGCCGGTTGAGCTGGCCGAGGCCCGACACCAGCACCGGCGCGGAAAACACCTCGCCGCCCTTAGCCGTCACCCGCCACAGGCCCGCCGCCTCGTCCCACTCGGCCCTGTCGGCTTCCGTGTTGAAGCGGAAGGCGCCGCGTACGCCGAAGCGGTCGGCGCAGTCTTCCATGTAGCGCTGGATCTCCACCTGCCCGGAATAGGCCCGGCTCCAGTCGGGGTTCAGGGCGAAGGAGTAGGAATAGAGGCGGGACGGCACGTCGCACGCCGCCCCCGGATAGGTGTTGTCGCGCCAGGTTCCCCCCAGGCGGCCGGCCTTCTCCAGCACCGCGAGCCGCTGGTATCCGGCCTCGCGCAGCTTGATGGCGGCGGCCAGCCCGCCGAAGCCCGCGCCGATCACGATGGCGTCAAGTTCGCCCGTCATCTGCCGCCCGTTTCCTTTGTCCCTCGAAGGAATATCGCCACTCCCCCGGCGGTTGGAAAGGGTTCCCCAGCGTCAGTTGGTCTTGCGGCCTTTCGCCGCCGGGTGTGAAGTCGCAGCCAGCAGGGGCGCAAATCCTTGCGCCCTCATGAGCGGCGGGCCTCGCCCAGCCGCCGGACGGTGGGAGATTGCGCCATGACTTCTCGCAGGGCAGACGCCGTTCGGGCGATCGCGCTGGTCGGCCCGAACGGCTCCGGTAAGACCACCCTCTTCGAGGCGCTGCTGCATATGAGCGGCCAGCAGGGCCAGGTGGGCGACGCCTCGCCCGAAGCCCGCGCCGCCGGCCAGAGCGTCGAGCTGAACCTGGCCTCCTTCGACTTCATGGGCGACCGTTACGCCGTCCTCGACTGCCCCGGCTCGGTGGAGTTCGGCAGCGAGATGGACCGCGCCATCCCGGCGGCGGACCTGGCGCTGGTCGTCGTCGATCCCGAGCCGGAGCGCGCCGTGCTGCTCCAGCCGTATCTCAAGGCGCTGGAGCGGCTGGGCCTGCCGCACGCGCTGTTCGTCAACAAGATCGACCAGGCGCGGGGCGACGTCTCCAGCCTGCTCGCCGCCCTCCAGCCGGTCAGCGCCCTGCCGCTGGTCGCCCGCCAGCTTCCCATCCGCACGGGCGAGCAGGTGACGGGCTTCATCGACCTCGCCCTGGAGCGCGCCTTCGTCTACCGCGCCGGCAAGCCGTCGGAGCGCGCCGACATTCCCGCCGAGCTGGCCGACGAGGAGGCCCAGGCCCGCTTCCACATGCTGGAGCAGATGGCCGACTTCGACGACGAACTGATGGAGCAGCTCCTCTCCGACGTCATCCCCAACCGGGACGCGGTGTTCGCCGACCTGGTGAAGGAGACGCGCGAGGGCCTGATCACCCCCGTATTCTTCGGCTCGGCCTCGCAGGGCTTCGGCCTGCGGCGGCTGCTGAAGGCCCTGCGCCACGACACCCCGGCGCCGGAAGCCGCCGCCGCCCGGCTCGGCGCGGAAGGCCCCGGCGCCTATGTCCTGAAGACCACCCACGCGGGACAGGCGGGCAAGCTGGCCTTCGCCCGCGTCTTCGGCGCGCCGCTCCACGACGGGGCGGAACTGACCTTGCCGGACGGCGAGCGCGGCCGGATCAGCGGCCTGTTCGCCGTCCAGGGCCAGCAGACGCGGAAGATCGGCGAGGCCGAGGTCGGCGACGTGGTGGCGCTGGGCAAGGTCGAGGCCGCCCACGCGGGCGACCTCCTGGCGGCGGACCGGCAGGCCCGCGCGGCGCGGGTGGAGCCCATCTCCCGCCATCCGCTCTACGAACTCGCCATCGCCACCCGCGACCGCAAGGACGACGTGCGCCTGTCGACCGCGCTCGCCCGGCTGGTCGAGGAGGACGGCGGCCTGCGCCTCGTCCACGACGCCGACAACCACGAGATGCGGCTGACGGGTCAGGGCGACACCCACCTGCGGATCACGCTCGACCGGCTCAAGAGGCGCTACGGCGTCGAGGTCGCCACCCGGCCGCCCGCCACGCCCTACCGCGAGACCATTAAGAGGAGCGTCCAGCAGCGCGGCCGCCACAAGAAGCAGACCGGCGGCCACGGCCAGTTCGGGGACGTGCTGATCGAGGTCCGGCCCCTGGCGCGCGGCGAGGGCTTCCGCTTCGAGGACCGCATCAGCGGCGGCGTCGTGCCGCGCCAATGGATACCGGCCGTGGAGCAGGGGGTGCGCGACGCCATGGAGCGCGGGCCGCTGGGCTTTCCGGTGGTGGACGTGGCGGTGACGCTGCTCGACGGCTCCTACCATTCGGTGGACTCGTCGGAGATGGCCTTCCGCACCGCCGGGCGCATCGCCATGGCCGAGGCGTTGCAGGCGGCCTCGCCCGTGC
>CAZOHI010000129.1:0-2681 GCA_964579695.1 uncultured Caulobacter sp.
CCCGTTCCTGTCGCCATACCGGCACGGCTTCGTGCGCGTCGCCGCCTGCGTCCCCGCCATCGCCATCGCCGACCCGGCCGAGAACGTGCAGCGCACGCTGGAGCAGCTGCGCGAGGGGCACGAGAAGTCCGCCGCCCTGATGGTGTTCCCGGAGCTGGGCGTCTGCGCCTACTCCATCGACGACCTTTTGCTGCAGGACGTGCTGCTGGACGCCGTCGAGGCCGGGCTGGCGCGGCTGGCGGCCGAGAGCGCGAACCTGTCTCCCGCCTTCGTGGTGGGCGCGCCGCTGCGCTGCGACGGGCGGCTGTTCAACACGGCGGTGGTCATCCACGGGGGCGAGATCCTGGGCGTGGTCCCCAAGGTCTTCCTGCCCAACTACCGCGAGTTCTACGAGCGGCGCTGGTTCGCCAGCGGCCACGGGGTGCGCGGCGGGACGATTCCGGTGGCGGGGCGCGAGGTCCCGTTCGGGACCGACCTGCTGTTCCGCTCCGGCGGGACCTGCCCATTCACCTTCGCGGCCGAGATCTGCGAGGACGTGTGGATGCCGAATCCGCCCTCCACGGCGGCGGCCCTGGCCGGGGCGGAGGTGATCGTCAACCTGTCGGCCAGCAACATCGTCATCGGCAAGGCCGACGCCCGGCGGCTGCTGTGCGCGTCGCAGTCGATGCGCTGCGTGGCGGCCTACGCCTATTCGGCGGCGGGACCGGGGGAATCGACCACCGACAACGCCTGGGACGGGCAGGCGGCCATCTTCGAGCGCGGCGAGATGCTGGCCGAGACGCCGCGCTTCCCGAGCGGCTCGTGCATGACGCTGGCCGACGTCGACGTGGCCCGGTTGCGGTCCGAGCGGATGCGGATGGGCTCGTTCGGCGATGCGGTGGCGGCGGGCGGCCATGCGGGCTATCGGGTCGTGGACTTCGCCTTCGAGCCGCCGGGCAAGGAACTGCCGCTGCTGCGGCGGCTGGAGCGTTATCCCTTCGTGCCGAGCGACCCGCAGCGCCTGGCCCAGGAATGCTACGAAGCCTACAACATCCAGGTGCAGGGTCTCGCCCGGCGGCTGGAGGCTACGGGCCTTGCGAAGCTGGTCATCGGAGTCTCGGGCGGACTGGATTCGACCCAGGCGCTGATCGTCGCCGTGCGGGCGATGGACGCCCTCGGCCTGCCGCGCACGGGGGTGCTGGCCTACACCATGCCGGGGTTCGCGACCTCGGACCGGACGAAATCCAACGCCTGGAAGCTGATGGAGGCGCTGGGCGTCACGGCCGCCGAGCTGGATATCCGCCCGGCCGCCCGCCAGATGCTGGCCGACCTCCGCCACCCATTCGCGAAGGGCGAGGAAGTCTACGACGTCACCTTCGAGAACGTGCAGGCGGGCCTGCGCACCGACTACCTGTTCCGGCTGGCCAACCAGAACGGCGGGCTGGTGGTAGGCACGGGCGACCTGTCGGAGCTGGCGCTGGGGTGGGCGACCTACGGGGTCGGCGACCACATGAGCCACTACAATCCCAACGCCTCGGTCTCCAAGACGCTGATCCAGCACCTGATCCGCTTCGCGGCCGGGTCGGGGGACGTGAGCGAAGCGGCCTCGGCGGTGCTGGCCGACATCCTGGACACGGAAATCTCGCCCGAGCTGGTGCCCGCCAAGGACGGCCAGATGCAGTCGACGCAGGACAAGGTCGGCCCCTACGCCCTGCAGGACTTCAACCTCTATCATTTCGCCCGCTTCGGCATGGCGCCGTCGAAGATCGCCTATCTCGCCCATGCGGCCTGGGGCGACGAGGCGGCCGGAAGCTGGCCGCAGAACCTGCCTGCGGCCGACCGGCGCGCCTATTCGCTGGCCGAGATCAAGGGCTGGCTGCGGCTGTTCCTGACGCGGTTCTTCGCCAACCAGTTCAAGCGGTCCTGCGTCCCCAACGGGCCGAAGATCTCGTCCGGCGGGTCGCTTTCGCCGCGCGGCGACTGGCGCATGCCGTCCGACGCCCAGGCCGACGCCTGGCTGGCGGAACTGGACGCCAACACCCCCGACCGCTGACGCCGCAGCGACACTTAGCATACTGGCAAATCACCCTAACCTGAAGTAACCTGCCGCCGCGCAAGCTTTGCGCAGAATCAGTTTGGCGGCGTTCGGGAACTTTTTTCCCTTTGATGCGCTTGCTGCGTCGGCCACTAGTGGAAGCGAGCGGGCCGTGGGCTCGCAAATCTCCTTAGGGTGGCGTTTGGCGATGCCGGGCGATTGGCGTGTCGGCAGATAAGAGTGAGGGGCTCACCGTGAGAAAGAAAGCATTGATGCTGGGCAGCGTGCTCGGCGTCCTGGCGCTGGCGCCGCAGGCGTCCGCCCAAGAGATCGGCTGGTACGGAGCCTTCGACCTGGGCTACCACTGGCCTGAGGAACTCGAAGCCACCTCGTCCGGCGACGTGTTCAACTTCAACTTCCAGCAAGAGAACGACGTCGTCGGTTTCGCGCGCCTCGGCTACCAGCTGACGCCGAACTGGCGCATCGAACTCGAAGGCGGCGCTCGCCCGGGCAACATCGAAAGCGTCGATGGCGACCTGTCGGGCCCGGCTCCGAACCGCCTCTGCGCGCCTTCGGCCGCCTACACGCCGACCTGCAACCGTCCGGAAGGCTCGATCGAAGCCTGGACGCTGATGGCGAACGTCCTCTACGACTTCATGCCGGACTC
>CAZOHI010000130.1:0-2670 GCA_964579695.1 uncultured Caulobacter sp.
TCGAGCAGGAATTCTACGACCTGGAGCGGGTCGAGGTCCTGCGCGGCCCGCAGGGAACCCTCTACGGCCGCAACGCCACGGCGGGTGTCGTGAACATCATCTCGGCCAAGCCGAAGTTCACGCCGGAGTCCAAGCTGTCGGCCGACGTCGGCAACTTCAACTCCACCCGCATCGAGGGGATGCTCAACATCCCGCTGGTCGAGGACATCGCGGCGCTGCGGATCGCGGGCGCCTGGACCAAGCGTGACGGCTACGCCGAGAACGAACTGACCGGCCAGCCCATCGACGGCCGCGACCTGTGGTCGACGCGGGTCAGCTTGCGCGTCTCGCCCAACGACCGCTTCAACGCCAACCTGATCTGGGAGCATTTCGAGGAAGAGGACGACCGCCTCCGCTCGGGTAAGCAGCTCTGCAAGAAGGACGTGGTGACCCAGGTCGGAAACGTGCCGATCACCGACTACTTCGACACCAGCATCGCGGGTGGCCAGATCAACGTGGTCTTCGCGGGCGTGCAGGCGGGGCTGAGCCAGGGGTGCACGCGGAACTCGCTGTACGCCAAGGATTCGTTCCAGCGGCCCAATGGCCTGATGCTGCCCTACTATGCGCCGCTGACCGGGATTGGCCTTCCGGCCGCCCTGAACGACCCCTATGTCAGCGTGGTCAGTTCTTCCGATCCGCGTGTGATTTCGGCGACGAACGACCAGCCCGAGGACCTTCGGGTCATCCAGTCGACCATCGATCCGGACTATCGCGCCAAGGCGGACCTCGGTGAGCTCCAGATGAGCTTCGATCTCACCGACACTCTGACGCTGTATTCCGAGACGGCCTTCAGCTTCGATCAGGTCTGGTCGATGCAGGACTTCAACCGCTTCAACACCGCGCCTGGCGCCTGGGGTAATCCGGTTGCGGGAGACGGGACCCGCGAGGGCGTGCTGCAGCGCGGTCCCGATGGCGGCATCTTCTGCGACCCGCAACTGGGATGCTCCGATCGGCTGGTGGCGGTGGACATCGCCACGGCGGAGGCCTCGCAGTTCAGCCAGGAGTTCCGCCTCGCGTCGAACTTCGACGGGCCGTTCAATTTCAGCCTGGGCGCCAACTATATGCGCGCTGACAGCCTGGATAAATACTACGTCTTCTTCAACTCCCTGAGCCTCATCGCCGCCCAGGGGCCTGTCAGCACGCCGATGCCCGCCTATGTCGGTGGCGTGAGTGACAACATCGAGTGCCTGACGAACGGCAACCTGCCCGGCGATCCCCGCAGCGCTTATGGGGTGATGGGGTGCGTTTACATCGATCCCAACCCCATCGGGCAGCTCAACGACAAAGGCCACAACTACTTCCTGAGCAACAATCCCTACAAGCTGATCTCCTACGCCCTGTTCGGCGAGACCTACTACAACTTCACCGACAACCTGAAGGTGACGGCGGGGCTGCGGTGGACCGTGGACCGGAAGGAAGCGCCGATCATCCCGAGCTGGACGCTCAACACCCAGTCGGTGGGATATCCGATCGCGGAGGTGATGGAGCGCGAGTGGCGTGAGCCCACGGGCCGCCTGACCGTCGACTGGAAGCCTGACCTCGCCTTCACCGACGAGACCATGGTCTATGCGTCCTACGCCCACGGCTACAAGGCCGGCGGCATCAACCCGCCGGGCTACGTGCGGGGCTACTACGCCGACATCAACGTGGCCCTTCAGGACGCGGCGGAATCGGCGACCCGGCCCAAGACCTTCGCGCCGGAATTCATCGACGCCTATGAGATCGGCGCCAAGAGCACCCTGGCCGATGGCCGGGTGACGATGAACCTCGCGGCCTTCTACTACGACTACGCTGACTATCAGATTTCGGAGATCGTCGACCGTTCGGCATTCAACCGCAACTTCGACGCCGAAGTCTGGGGTGTGGAGCTGGAATCGAGCTGGCGTCCGCTGGAGAACCTGCGCTTCGGCCTGAAGGGCGGCTACCAGAAGACCCGCATCGGCGACGGCGAGCAGGCCATCGACCTGATGGACCGCACGGCGGGCGATCCGAACTGGCTGGTGGTCCGGCCGTTCCCGACCTTCCCGTCGAGCTGCATCCTGCCCACCTATGTCTTCGCCAATCCGAACGGCACGCTGGGCCGGGTCGGCGGCGTCGGCGGCGGCAACGCCAGCGGCTGCGAGCTGGCCTACAGCTTCGGCCTCGACCCCGTCACCCAACAGCCCTACGTCGACCTGACCAGCAATCCGCCGCCGGCGGGCGCAGCCCCCGTCCTCAGCACCCACCCGGGCTATCCCGGCTGGGACCCGACGACGGCCCCGAACGGCGGCGAAGGCATCATGAAGCCGTTGGGCGGCAATGAACTGCCCAACGCCCCGAACTGGACGGCGACGATCACCGCCGACTACACCATCCCGCTGCCGAACGACTGGCTGGCGACCCTGCACACCGACCTGCACTGGCAGGCCGAGAGCTGGTGGCGGATATTCAACGACCACGAGTACGGCAAGCTCGACGAATACTTCACCATGAACCTGGCCGCCATCTTCACCAACGAAGAGCGCGGCTGGAACATCATGGCCTACGTCAAGAACGTCACCGACGAGACCGCCATCACCGGCGCCTTCCTCAACTCCGACGACACCGGCCTGACCACCAACGTCTTCCTGACCGAGCCGCGCCTGTACGGCC
>CAZOHI010000131.1:0-2535 GCA_964579695.1 uncultured Caulobacter sp.
TCACCCGCAACCGCTTCTTCGAGCAGGAATTCTACGACCTGGAGCGGGTCGAGGTGCTGCGCGGACCTCAGGGCACGCTCTACGGCCGCAACGCCACGGCGGGTGTCGTGAACATCATCTCGGCCAAGCCGAAGTTCACGCCGGAGTCCAAGCTGTCGGCCGACGTCGGCAACTTCAACTCCACCCGCATCGAGGGGATGCTCAACATCCCGCTGGTCGAGGACATCGCGGCGCTGCGGATCGCGGGCGCCTGGACCAAGCGCGACGGCTATGGCGAAAACGGACTGACCGGCAACCCCACCGACGGCCGCGACCTGTGGTCGACGCGGGTCAGCTTGCGCGTCTCGCCGAATGACCGCCTGGACGCCAATCTGATCTGGGAGCACTTCGAGGAAGACGACGACCGCCTCCGCTCGGGCAAGCAGCTCTGCAAGAAGGATGTGGTGACGCAGGTCGGCAATGTGCCGATCGTGGATTACTACGACATGAGGAACTCTGGTGGTCAGCCTCAGCCATGGGGGGGCATACAGGCTGCACTGAGTCAGGGCTGCAAGCGCAACTCGCTCTACGCCAACAATTCGTTCCAGCGGCCGAACGGGCTCATGCTTCCCTACTATGTGCCACTCGGTGGAATCGGCCTGCCGGTGAATCGAACCGATCCCTATGTCAGCGTTACCAATAGTACGGACCCATTTGTCATCGACGCCACCAACGACCAGATCGAAGATCTGCGCGTTATTCAGTCGACCATCGATCCCGACTATCGTGCGAAGGCTGACCTGGGTGAGCTGCAGATCAGTTTCGATCTCACCGATACAATGACGTTGTCTTCCGAAACCGCCTACAGCGTCGATCAGGTCTGGTCGTTGCAGGACTTCAACCGCTTCAACACGGCGCCAGGGGCCTGGAAGCAACCGGATGCCGGGACCCGCGAGGGTGTGCTGACGCAAGGCCCCAATGGTGGCGGCATCTTTTGCGATCCTCAGCTGGGATGTTCCGACCGACTGGTCGCCGTGGATATCTCCACGGCCGAGGCGTCGCAGTTCAGCCAGGAGTTCCGCCTCGGGTCAGACTACGACGGCCCCTTCAATTTCAGTCTCGGCGCCAACTTCATGCGGGCCGACAGCTTCGACAAATACTATGTATTCTTTAACTCATTCAGCCTGCAAGCCGCCGACCCTCTCTTCATCGATCTGCCGGCGTATGTGCCGGGCGTGACCGACGGCAGCGAGTGTCTGACGAACGGCTACCTTCCCGGAAATCCCGGCAACGCCTATCCCGTCATGGGATGCGTGTACATGGACCCAAACCCGATCGGAAAGCTCAACGACAAAGGGCATAATTATTTTCTCAGTAAAAACCCTTACAAGCTGATTTCCTATGCTGTGTTCGGAGAAGCTTATTACAGCATCACCGATAACCTGAAGGTGACGGCAGGCTTGCGCTGGACAGTGGATAGGAAGGAAGCGCCGATCATTCCGAGCTGGACGCTCAACACCCAGTCGGTGGGGTATCCGATCGCCGAGGTGATGGAGCGCGAATGGCGTGAGCCCACGGGCCGCCTGACCGTCGACTGGAAGCCCGACCTGCCGTTCACCGACGAGACGATGGTCTATGCCTCCTATGCCCGCGGCTACAAGGCGGGCGGCATCAACCCTCCGGGATTTGTGCGGGGCTATTACTCAGATCCCCAGGTGGCTCTTCAGAGCGCCGAGCAATCGGCGACCCGGCCCAAGACTTTCGAACCGGAGTTCATCGACGCCTACGAACTGGGCGCCAAGAGCACCTTCGCCGACGGCAGGGTCACGATGAACCTGGCGGCCTTCTACTATGACTACTCGGACTACCAGATTTCCGAGATCGTCGACCGCTCGGCCTTCAACCGCAACTTCGATGCGGAAGTCTGGGGCGCCGAACTGGAAGCCAGCTGGCGTCCCCTGGAGAACCTGCGTTTCGGCTTGAAGGGGGGATATCAGAAGACCCGGATAGGGGACGGCGAGCAGGCCATCGACCTGATGGACCGAACGGCGGGCGACCCTTACTGGGTTGTGGCCAGGCCGTTCCCCACCTATGCGTCGAGCTGCATCGTTCCGGCCTTCGTCTTCGTCAATTCCGACGGGTCGATCGGCCGCACCGGGGGGGTCGGCGGCGGCGGGCCGAGCGTGTGCGAACTTGCCTATACGATGGGACTCGACCCGGTGACTACCGGCCCCTATGTCGACCTGGCCAACGGCGGCATTCCTGAGCCGGAGACCATCTTCGACAACCTCTACGACCATCCCGGCTACCCTGGCTGGAATCCGGCGACGGCTCCCAATGGCGGCGAGGGCATCATGAAGCCGCTCGGCGGCAACGAGCTGCCCAACGCCCCGAACTGGACGGCGACGATCACCGCCGACTACACCATCCCGCTGCCCAACGACTGGCTGGCGACCCTGCACACCGACCTGCACTGGCAGGCCGAGAGCTGGTGGCGGGTGTTCAACGACCACGAGTACGGCAAGCTCGACGAATACTTCACCATGAACCTGGCCG
>CAZOHI010000132.1:0-2471 GCA_964579695.1 uncultured Caulobacter sp.
AGAAGCTGCTGCGCGCCATCTTCGGCGAGAAGGCCTCGGACGTGCGCGACACCTCCCTGCGCCTGCCGCCGGGCGTGGCGGGGACCATCGTCGAGGTGCGGGTGTTCAACCGCCACGGCGTCGACAAGGACGAGCGGGCGCTGGCCATCGAACGCGCCGAGATCGACCGCCTGGGCAAGGACCGCGACGACGAGTTCGCCATCCTGAACCGCAACATGACCGCGCGCCTGCGCGAGCTGCTGACCGGCGCCACGGCCGTCTCGGGTCCGAAGGGCCTGGGCCGCGGTGAGATCACCGCCGACAAGCTGGCCGAGATTTCCCCCGGCCTGTGGTGGCAGATCGCCCTCGACGACGAGAAGGCCATGGGCGAGCTGGAGGCCCTGCGCCGCCAGTTCGACGAAGCCCGCAAGCGCCTGGACCGCCGCTTCGAGGACAAGGTCGACAAGCTGCAGCGGGGCGACGAACTGCCTCCGGGCGTGATGAAGATGGTCAAGGTCTTCGTGGCCGTGAAGCGCAAGCTCCAGCCCGGCGACAAGATGGCCGGCCGTCACGGCAACAAGGGGGTCATCTCCAAGATCCTGCCGATCGAGGACATGCCCTACCTGGAAGACGGCACCCACGTCGACGTGGTGCTCAATCCGCTGGGCGTGCCTTCGCGGATGAACGTCGGCCAGATCTTCGAGACCCACCTGGGCTGGGCGGCCGCGGGCCTCGGCAAGCAGATCGCCGGCCTCCTCGAAGCCTGGCAGAACGGCGGGCAGAAGAAGGCCCTCCAGGATCGCCTGCGCGAAATCTACGGCCCCGACCAGGAGTTGCCGGACGAAGAGGAAGAGCTGATCGAACTGGCTCGCAACCTGTCGAAGGGCGTGCCCTACGCGACCCCGGTGTTCGACGGCGCCCACATCGAGAACATCGAGGACCTGCTGGCCGAGGCCGGGCTGGACCGCAGCGGGCAGTCGATCCTCTACGACGGCCAGACCGGCGAGCAGTTCAAGCGCAAGGTCACGGTCGGCTACATCTACATGCTGAAGCTGCACCACCTGGTGGACGACAAGATCCACGCCCGCTCCATCGGCCCCTACTCGCTCGTCACCCAGCAACCGCTGGGCGGCAAGGCGCAGTTCGGCGGCCAGCGTTTCGGGGAAATGGAGGTGTGGGCGCTCGAAGCCTACGGCGCCGCCTACACCCTGCAGGAGATGCTGACGGTGAAGTCGGACGACGTGGCCGGCCGCACCAAGGTCTACGAGAGCATCGTCCGCGGCGACGACACCTTCGAGGCCGGCATCCCCGAAAGCTTCAACGTGCTGGTCAAGGAGATGCGCTCCCTGGGCCTGAACGTGGAGCTGGAGAACAGCTAGGCGGGGCTACCCAGCTCCGCCGCCCTGCTCTGAATTTTTCGCGGGGACACCCGCACTGAAGGAACCAAGATGAACCAGGAAGTCCTGAACATCTTCAATCCGGTCCAGGCCGCTCCGACCTTCGACCGTATCCGTATCGCCCTGGCCTCGCCGGAGAAGATCCGCTCGTGGTCGTTCGGCGAGATCAAGAAGCCCGAGACCATCAACTACCGCACGTTCAAGCCCGAGCGTGACGGCCTGTTCTGCGCCCGGATCTTCGGTCCGACGAAGGACTACGAGTGCCTGTGCGGCAAGTACAAGCGCATGAAGTACAAGGGCATCATCTGCGAGAAGTGCGGCGTCGAGGTCACCCTCGCGCGGGTCCGGCGCGAGCGTATGGGCCACATCGAGCTGGCCAGCCCGGTCGCCCACATCTGGTTCCTGAAGTCGCTGCCCTCGCGCATCGCCCTGATGCTCGACATGCCGCTGAAGGACATCGAGCGGGTCCTCTACTTCGAGCACTACATCGTCACCGAGCCGGGCCTGACCCCGCTGAAGCAGAACCAGCTTCTGTCGGAAGACGAGTTCATGCGCTTCCAGGAGGAGTTCGGCGACGACAGCTTCACCGCCGAGATCGGCGCCGAGGCGGTCCACGGCCTGCTGAAGGGCATCGACCTCCAGAAGGAGGCCGACCGCCTGCGCGAGGAACTGGCCGGCACGCCGTCCGAGATGAAGCAGAAGAAGGCGTCCAAGCGCCTGAAGATCATCGAGGCGTTCCAGGAAAGCGGCAACAAGCCGGAATGGATGATCCTGACGGTCATCCCGGTGATTCCGCCGGAGCTGCGCCCGCTGGTGCCGCTGGACGGCGGCCGCTTCGCGACCTCCGACCTGAACGACCTCTATCGCCGGGTCATCAACCGCAACAACCGCCTCAAGCGCCTGATCGAGCTGCGCGCGCCGGACATCATCATCCGCAACGAGAAGCGGATGCTGCAGGAAGCCGTCGACGCCCTGTTCGACAACGGCCGTCGCGGCCGCGTCATCACCGGCGCCAACAAGCGGCCCCTGAAGTCGCTGGCCGACATGCTGAAGGGCAAGCAGGGCCGGTTCCGCCAGAACCTGCTCGGCAAGCGC
>CAZOHI010000133.1:0-2380 GCA_964579695.1 uncultured Caulobacter sp.
CGGTCCCCTCCGGACCCGGATCACTCAAGGCGGCCGCCGAAAGGCGCGCCGCCTTCTCCTTTGGGGACGGCGCTATGTAGACGCGGGGCCCGAAAGCCGGAGCCTGCGCCGCGGCAGGCCGGGGTTCGAACCCCCGCTTGAAGAAGGAAGCGGTCTGGGCTGGCAGAGTCCGCTTGAACGCTCCTGCCCGTGGAACCGAAAACGAGGCGCGATACGGAAAAAATTGCACACCTCGGGTAGGGGCGACTGCACGCTCGGGTCTCATTCCCTGTAGGGAGTGCGTGTCATCGCCTGGTTGGATGGGAGAGTATGGCGTCATCGCCGAAGCCTCCGTTGAGCGACGCAACGCCGTCGTCCGGGCATAAGCTCGGGGGCGATGAGCTGAGCGCGTGGATGCTGCAGTACGGCCCGGCCTTGCGCAGCTACTTCCTGCGCCGCGCCAAGACGGCTGACGCCGACGATCTGGTGCAGGACGTGTTCTTGGCCCTGCAGGCGCGGGGCGCGGCCTCGGCGATCGACAATGTCGAAGGCTATCTTTTCCGCACCGCCGCCAACGTCCTGGCGCGGCGGCGCAAGCGGCTCACCTGGGCTTGGGGGTCGCAGGAGGCGCTGGACGACATCGACGACCTGGCGGACGAGCTGTCCCCCGAGCGCATCCTCATCAGCCGGCAGGCGCTGGGGCTGGTGCTGGGCGCGCTCGACGACATGCCGCCGCGCACTGCCCAGGCGTTCTTCCTCTACCGCTTCGAGCACCTCTCGCAGGAGGTGGTGGCCAAGCGGATGGGCGTATCGGTCAAGGCGGTCGAAAAGTTCATCCGCCGAGCGTTGCGGCATCTGCTGGACAAGGTGGGGCCAAGCCTGTGACGCGCGCCGGGGAAGTCATCACCGAGGACACCCGCAAGGATGCGGCCGTGGACTGGTTCGTGCGGCGGAGCACCGGCCCGCTGCCGCTGAACGAGGAAGAAGCTTTCCAGGCGTGGCTGTCGCAATCGCCGGAGAACCGGGCGACCTATGTCGCGATGGAGCGGATCTGGTCAGTGACGGCCGAGATCGAGGACGACCCTCACGTCGGGGTCCGGCGCCAGGCGGTCGTCAAAGCCGTCGAGCGCACGAGGCGCACGCGTCGCGCGTTTGTCGCCGGCCTGGCGACGGTCGTCGTCGCCGTGGCGGGCGTCGGCCTCTACGGCTTGAGCGGTCCGAAGCCGCTGGCCGACCAGTCCTTCCGGACCGCCATCGGCCAGCAGGCGACCGTGACCCTGCCCGATGGGTCGATCGTGACCTTGAACACCGACACCGTCGTCCGCACCCGCGAGGATCGGGAGCGGCGGCTGGTCTATCTCGAAAAAGGGCAGGCCTTCTTCAAGGTCGCCAAGGACCCCCGTCACCCCTTCGTGGTGTCCGCCGCCGGGCGCACGGTCACCGCCTTGGGGACCGCCTTCGATGTCAGGATGGACCGGGGCGAACTGAAGGTGGTGCTGGTCGAGGGCAAGGTGCGCGTGGAGACCGTGGCGCCCGCTACTCCACAGCGCGCCGGCCCGGCTGAGGCCAAGCCTCCCGCGCAGGCGACGGAAATGTCCGCCGGCACGCAGCTCGTGGTCTCGGACGATGCGGACTGGCGTCTGATGCGCACGGATGTCGCGCGTGAGACCAGTTGGTTGCAGGGCCAGATCGTTTTCGACGACGAGGCGCTGCGCGACATCGTCGCGGAGCTGAATCGCTACTCTACCCGCAAGATCGTCATCGCCGACGAGTCCCTTGCGCGGGAGCGGCTCAGCGGCATCTACAAGCCCGGCGATCTCGACAGCTTTTCGCGAGCGCTGCGAGCCTATGGCGTGGCGGAGGTGAAGGAAGAAATGGGAGGAGAGCTGCAGATCGTCGCATTGAAATGAAAAGTTCTTGTGGCGAGGTAGGGGCAGCTTCTCACCAGTGTCTCTTTCTAATTAGGGGGAGCAATAGCTCCGAAAAAATTAGGGGGAAGACAATGCGGCTTTTCGCGAAATCTTGGCGCACCGGGCTCATGTTCAGCGTGGCGGTGGGCGCCCTTTCCATCAGTGCGGGCGCCGCAATGGCGCAGGATAGGGCCTCGATAGACATCGCGCCTCAACCCCTAGCTTCGGCGCTCTATGAATTCGGCGGAAAGACCGGCCGCCAAGTCATGTTCTCACCTCGGCTGGCGGCCTCCAGGACGACCCAGGGCGTCATCGGCGGCGCTGATGAGCAGTCTGCTCTCGCTCAGCTTCTGGAAGGCACGGGCCTGACGTTCCGCCGCGAAGGCGATGTCTTCATGATCGTCCAGCAGGAGGGCGGCAGCGGCCCCCAGGGCGTAAGCGCCGGCGACGTTGATGCGCTCATCGTCACGGCGCAGAAGCGGGAGGAGAAT
>CAZOHI010000134.1:0-2377 GCA_964579695.1 uncultured Caulobacter sp.
GCAGCGCCGACACTTCCGAGCCCGCCTGCGTGAAGCGGAAGATGTTGTCGACGAACAGCAGCACGTCCTTGCCTTCCACGTCGCGGAAGTACTCGGCCTGGGTCAGGCCGGTCAGGGCGACGCGGGCGCGGGCGCCGGGAGGCTCGTTCATCTGGCCGTAGACCAGGGCGCACTTGGAGCCCTCGGTCGAGCCGTTGTTCTTCTTCGGGTCCACGTTGACGTTGGACTCGATCATCTCGTGGTAGAGGTCGTTCCCCTCGCGGGTCCGCTCGCCCACGCCGGCCAGCACGGAGTAGCCGCCGTACGCCTTGGCGATGTTGTTGATCAGCTCCTGCATCGTCACGGTCTTGCCGACGCCGGCGCCGCCGAACAGGCCGATCTTGCCGCCCTTGGTGTAGGGGCACATCAGGTCGATGACCTTGATGCCCGTGACCAGCACTTCGGCCGAGGTCGACTGCTCGGCGAAGGACGGGGCCTCGCGGTGGATGGTGTTGAAGGTCTCGGTCTGGATCGGACCGGCTTCGTCGATCGGCTCGCCGATGACGTTCATGATCCGGCCGAGCGTGCCGGGGCCGACGGGCACGCGGATGCCGGCGCCGGTGTCGGTCACGGGCTGGCCGCGGGTCAGGCCCTCAGTGGTGTCCATGGCGATGGTGCGGACGGTGTTCTCGCCGAGGTGTTGGGCGACTTCCAGCACGAGGCGGAAGGGCTGGCCCGTCCGCTGGTCGGTGTTGGTCGTCTCCAGGGCGTTCAGGATCGCCGGCAGGGCGCCCGTGAACTCCACGTCGACGACGGCGCCGATGACCTGGGCGATGCGGCCGGTGGCCACGCCGTCGGACGCGACCTTGACGGGCGTCGCGGCCTTGGCGGCGGCGGCGGCCGGCTTCTTGGCCGGGGCGGCCTTCTTGGCCGGAGCCGCAGCGGCGGCCTTAGGGGCGGCGGCGGCCTTCGGGGCGGCGGGCTTCTTGGCGGCGGGCATGGGCTGATTCTCTCGTCAGATGGCTTCGGCGCCGGAGATGATCTCGATCAGCTCCTTGGTGATCTGCGCCTGGCGGGATCGGTTGTATTGCAGGGTCAGCGCCGCGATCATGTCGCCGGCGTTGCGGGTGGCGTTGTCCATCGCGCTCATCTGGCTGGCGTAGAAGCCGGCCATGTTCTCAAGCTGGGCGGACAGGATCTGGACCGTGATGTTGCGCGGCAGCAGGGTCTCGAGGATGCCCTCTTCCGACGGCTCGTAGTCGTAGGTCGCGCCGCCGAGGTCCAGGCTCCCGCCGTCCGCGACCTGCGCGGGGATGAGCTGCCGGGCGGTCGGGATCTGCGAGACCACCGACTTGAAGCGGCTGTAGAACAGGGTGACCACGTCGGCCTCCCCCGCCTCGAAGCGCGACAGGATCGCGTCGGCGATGGGCTGGGCCGAGGCCAGGTTCGGGGTGCGCTGGGCCGAGGTGTCGAACGCCTCGACGATCCGATCCTCGCCGAACAGGCGGCGCAGCGGGTCGCGGGCCTTCTTGCCGACGGCGATGATCGAGACGTCCTTGCCTTCCGCCAGCAGGGCCGAGATGCGCTCGCGCGCCGCCCGGATGATGGCCGAGGAGAAGCCGCCCGCCAGGCCCCGGTCGGCGACCGCGACCACCACCAGGTGCTTCTGGTCGCCGCCCGTGCCGACCAGCAGGCGCGGGGCGGAATCGCCGCTCACGCCCGAGGCCAGGTTGGCGATCACCGCCGCCATGCGCTCGGCGTAGGGGCGCGCGTTCTGGGCGGCCTCCTGCGCGCGGCGCAGCTTGGCCGCCGCCACCATCTGCATCGCCTTCGTGATCTTCTGCGTGGCCTTCACGCTTCCGATCCGATTGCGCATCTCCTTCAAGCTAGCCATTCGGGCGTTCCGTTCTCCGGTGTCCGAGGGGCTTAGGCGAAGGTCGCGGTGAAGGCTTCGAGGGCGGCCTTCAGCTCGCCTTCCAGCTTGTCGTCCAGGGCCTTCTTGGTGCGGATCGCGTCCAGCAGGCCCTTATGCTTGGAGTGCAGGCGGGCCAGGAACTCGGCCTCGAAGCGGCCGACCGAGGCGGTCGGGATCTTGTCGAGGTAGCCGCGGGTGCCGGCGTAGATCACGCAGACCTGCTCCTCGACGGCCAGCGGCGCGTACTGCGGCTGCTTCAGCAGCTCGGTCAGGCGCTCGCCGCGAGCAAGCATCCTTTGGGTCGAGGCGTCGAGGTCGGAGCCGAACTTGGCGAAGGCGGCCATTTCCCGGTACTGCGCCAGCTCGCCCTTGATGGGGCCGGCGACCTGCTTCATCGCCTTGATCTGGGCCGAGGAGCCCACGCGCGACACCGAGATGCCGACGTTCACCGCCGGGCGGATGCCCTGGAAGAAGAGGTCGGTC
>CAZOHI010000135.1:0-2256 GCA_964579695.1 uncultured Caulobacter sp.
GCCTGTCGGCGATGATGAACATACCGATCATCGAGGACGTGCTGGCCGTGCGCCTTGCCGGCTCGTTCACCGAGCGCGACGGCTTCGACTTCAACGACACCACCAAGAACGCGATCAACGGTCGCGACCTGTGGACGGGCCGGGTGACGATGGGTTTCGAGCCCACTGAAAATTTCCGCGCCAACCTGATCTGGGAACGCTTCGAGGAGGATGACGACCGCTCCCGCACCGGCAAGCAACTCTGCCACCGCGACGACGGGCCGACCCATGTGGGCGGGGTGAACCTGGCCGACAACGTGAATAATTTCACCAATCTCCAGGAGAGGCGCGCTCTGTTCGCGCAGGGGTGCAAGCCCGGCAGCCTCTATGACGACGCGGCGTTCGGCACGCCCAACGGACTGTCCTTCAACTTCATCCTGGGCGCTGTCGCGCTGAGGCAAAGTGGAACTGGAATCGGCAATTTTCCAGGGGGATCGCAGCTGCAATCGGTTATTCAGCCCGTCGATCCCTATGGTGGGCTGATGCAGTCGCGCGACCTCCGGGTGATCAACTCCATCCGCGATCCTCGCTACCGCGCGAGCGCGGACCTGATCCAACTCAACCTCGACTTCGACATCACGCCCGATCTGACCTTCATATCCCAGACGGCGTTCAATTCCGACGAGACCTACTCGTTCCAGGATTATAACCGCTTCAAGAGCCTGCCTGTCTTCACGGACACGTCCAGCCTGCTGCAGCACACCGGCGCCCCAAGCCAGTACAGGAAGCTCGCTCCGGGCGGGATCTTCTGCGATCCGCAGATCGGCTGCAGCAATACGGTGGCAGGTTTCGACATCAGCCAGGCCGAATCCGAGCAGTTCAGCCAGGAATTCCGCCTGCAATCGTCGTTCGACGGACCCTTGAACTTCAGCGCCGGGGTCAACTACACCCAGTTCGAGACGTTGATCGACTACTATGTCATGTACAACGTCCTGACTGCCCTGGCTTGGTCGGGCGGCTACAATCCCTTCCCCGATCTTACGACGCCGTGGAATCCCGCGATCTGCCCGGGTTCCAACACCCTGAACGGGACGGCCGGAGGCGGCGGTGGACCGGTTCCGCATGGCGACCCGCAGGCCATGTGCCCTTATGTCGATCCCAATCCTGTCGAGAGCATAACGGGCGACGGCCACAACTACTTCCGTTCCAAGAACCCCTATAAGCTCAAGTCGGCGGCGGCGTTCGGCGAGGCCTACTGGAATATCCGCGACGACCTGAAGTTGACGGCCGGCGTTCGCTACACGGACGACCGGAAGACCTTCATCCCGGTGCCGTCCCAGGCGCTGCTGGCCCGTTCGATGTTCGCCGGGGGCGTTATCTCCGCCGGCTATCCCGAGGATCCGCCCATCAAGCAGAAGTGGGGCGAGTTCACCGGCAGGCTGGGCCTGGATTGGAAGCCGGAGCTGGGTTTCACCGACGAGACCATGCTCTACGCCTTCTATTCGCGCGGCTACAAGGGCGGCGGCGCCAATCCGGCCGGTCCCGATTTCGCGGGCGAACAGGAGTTTATCGACAACGCCATCGCCGACGGTGTCTCCCCGGCCGGTCTCAACTTCTATATCTCCATGGGCATGCTCCCGCCGCTGACGCTAACCGCGGTGGAGTACGGACCGACGTTCGATCCCGAATTCGTCGACGCCTTCGAGATCGGCGCGAAGAACACCCTGCTGGACGGCTCCCTGAACCTCAACGTCACCGGCTTCTACTACGACTACAAGGACTATCAGGTCTCGCAGATCAGGGACCGCACGGCGGTGAACGAGAACTTCGACGCCAAGGTCTGGGGGCTGGAGTTCGAGGCTCTGTTCGTACCAACGCGGAACCTGCGCATCAATGCCAACCTCGGCTATCTCGACACCAAGATCGCCGATGGGGAGACCTCCATCGACATCATGGACCGCACGCAGAGCAACCCTGACTACACCCTCGTCAAGCCCTGGATGCAGTTGCCGTCCAACTGTGTCGTCCCGACCCATGTCGCGGCGCAATGGGCCAGGACGAGCCCGGGTCTTCAGAATTATCTGGGCCTGTGCGGCGGGGCGAAGGGCCTGGTCGCCGGTTTCTTCCCCCCGCTCATCACCGATCCCGCCTACGGCAACACCCGGTATGACTACAACAACTACCCCGAGTTGCACGGTGGAGCGGGCCTGAGGGACGAACTGGGCGGCAACGAGCTGCCGAACGCCCCGCACTGGACCGCCAACATCGGCGCCCAGT
>CAZOHI010000136.1:0-2243 GCA_964579695.1 uncultured Caulobacter sp.
AACGGGGGAGGAGAAGTGCTCACTTGCCGACAAATTGCAGCGTGTACGCCGCCTTGTAGTCGAGGTTCTTGGGGTAGACCCCCTGCTCGGACGCCACGGCGAAGAATTCCGCCCAGCGTTCGTCGGTCATCTTGCCGGAGCCGTCGCCGGCGATCTGGTGGGCGCGGAGTTTCTCGCGGGCCTGGTCGAGGACGTCCTGGGTCATTTCCGGGTTGTCCTTGAGGATCAGGGCGTCACCGGGGCGGGCGTCGCCGTTCAGGTAGCTGTTCCAGCCCGCCGCCGTCGCCTGCACGAACGCCTGCACGGCCTTGGGGTTGGCCTCGATCAGGCTGTCGGGGGCCAGCGCCATGGCCGCGTAGCCGGGGTAGCCCTCGTCGGCCAGCAGGAAGACGGCCGGCTTCAGCCCCGCCTCCTTCTCCAGCGTGTAGGGCTCGGAGGACAGGTAGCCCTGCTGGATCGCGCGCCTGTCGGCCAGGAAGGGGCCGTTGTTGAAGGTGTACTTGCGGACCATGTCGTCGGTGAAGCCGTACTTCGACTTCAGCCACACCCAGAAGGCCGTGACCGAGGCGTCGGCCAGCAGGATCGGGCGGCCCTTCATGTCGGCGATGGACTTCACGCCCGTATCCGGGTGGGCCATCAGCACCTGGGGGTCCTTCTGCATGAAGGCGGCGACCGCCTTCACCGGGACCTTCTCCTGGGCGAGGTTGAGGACGATGAAGCTGTTGGAGCCCATGCCCATCTCGACCGCGCCGGAGGCCAGGAGCTGGGGCACGTTCACGCCGGGGCCGCCCTGGACGATGGTCACGTCGAGGCCGCGCTTCGCATACTCGCCGGTGGCCAGCGCCTGGTAGAAGCCGCCCTGCTCGGCCTGGGCGCGCCAGTCGGTGGCGAAGCGGATCTGGGTCTCGGTGTCGACGCCCGTCTGCTTCTTCCCGGCGGCGGGCGAGCAGGCGGCGGCGAGGGCGGCGAGGACGGCGACGGCCGCAAGGCGCAGGGATTTCATGGACTGCTGGCTCCCGGACGTGAAGGCGGGGAGGGTAGGTGGGGAAGCCCCGAACGAGCAAGAGGGCGCTGCTTCCGGTGAACCGGCGGCAGCGCCCTCTCCCCAAGTCCCCGAGGGGACCTGTAGCCGAAAGTACGGTTCCGATCCGGTTTCCGAGGGTCTCCCTTCGGCTCGTTCCCGGGACCTTTGCTCGTCTGGCCTTACCGTTGCCGGTCTCGCCCGCGCCGCAGTTCCTTTCGACGCCTTGACTGTGCGCCCAGGCCCGCTATGAAGCAACCGCCCAAGTTTCCGCCCGTATGAATCCTTGCCGGCGATCCGGTGGATTGCTTGTGGACAAGTTGTGGATGGGTGTGGAAACTTTCCGTCTACTCATGGGCTTGCGGCGATCCACAGCAAAATGGGGGATGGGATGGCGAAGGTGCTGGCGGCGGTCCTGGCCGTGATGCTGTGCGTCTCCGGGGCCTCGGCCGCGCCTCCGACGCCGGTCTGGCAGACGATCAAGGCCCCGGCCAGGATGCCCTTCACCCGCGAGGTCGGCCGCCTGCGGGTCGGCGACGTGGAGCTGCACTACGCCAGCTACGGCAAGGGCAAGCCGGTCATCCTGCTGCACGACGCGCTGGGCAACGCCGACCACTGGGGCAACCAGGTCGGGCCGCTGTCGCAGGGACGGCAGGTCATCGTGCTGGACGCGCGCGGGCACGGGCGCTCGACGCGGGGGGCGAGGCCGTTCAGCTACGGCCTGATGGCGTCGGACGTGACCGCGCTGATCCAGAAGCTGGGGCTGCGCGGGGTGACGGTGGTCGGCTGGGGCGACGGGGCGGTCACGGCGCTGGAGCTGGCGGTCAACGACCCCGGCCGGATCGAGGAGGTGATCCTGTTCGGCGGCAACTACAACCTGTCGGGGCTCAAGCCCGGGGCCGAGCAGACGCCGACCTTCACCGCCTATTCGCGCAAGGCGGTGGCCGACTACGACGCCCTGTCCCCGGCGCCGAACTTCGACCGGCTGTTCACCGACCTGCGGGCCATGTGGGCCAAGGAGCCCGCCTACAGCGCCGAGCAGCTCGGGGCGATCAAGGTCCAGACGGCGGTGGTCTACGCCGACCGCGAGGAGGTGGTGAAGCTGGAGCACGCGCGGGAAATGGTGCGGCTTATCCCCAGGGCGCAGATGGTCGTCCTGCCGGGGGTCAGCCACTTCGCGCCGTGGCAGGACTCCAGGAAATTCAACGACGTGATCCAGGTG
>CAZOHI010000137.1:0-2133 GCA_964579695.1 uncultured Caulobacter sp.
GCAGTTCGTTGCCGCCGAGCTGGGCCCGGATGCCCGCGCCGCCGTTGATCTCGGGGTAGTTGGCGGGGTCGTAGCGCTGGTTGCCGAAATTCGGATCAAAGGGCTGATTGACAACAAGCGCATCCGCCAAGTTTCCGACAGGCGAACAGGCCTGCATCCCCCCCGGACCAGAACCGCTGGGCTGTAGCAGCCATCTTTCGATCACCGCCACCGGCATGATGCAATTCGAGGGCAACTGCACCCACGGCTTGACGAGGACGTAATTGGGGTTGCCCTGCGTACGGTTCATGATGTCGATGGAGGCTTCGCCATCGGCGATCTTGGTATCTAGGTAGCCGAGGTTGGCGTTGAACTTCAGGTCCCGCGACGGCGCATAGGTGGTCTCGAACTCCAGGCCCCAGATGGTGGCGTCGAAGTTCTCATTGACCGCCGTCCGGTCGCGGATCTGCGAGACCTGATAGTCCATGTAGTCATAATAGAACCCCGTGGCGTTGAAGGTCATCGCGCCGCCCAGCAGGGTGCTCTTGGCGCCGACCTCGAAGGCGTTGACGAACTCGGGTTCGAACGTCGGGCCGTATTCCACCGCTGAAAGTTGCAGGATCGGAGGGTTGTTCGGATTGCTGAACCTGTCGATGGTGCCCTGCTGTGCGCCTCCGTACTTGAGCATGAAAGCCAGCGTTTCCTCACGGGTGGCGAAGTCGGGCGTCGGCGGATTGGCCCCGCCGCCCTTGTAGCCCCGCGAGTAGAAGGCATAGACCATGGTCTCGTCGGTGAATCCGAGTTCCGGCTTCCAGTCGACGCCGAGGCGGCCGGTCCATTCGCCCCACTTCTGCTTGATCGGCTCGTCCTCGGGGTAGCCCCGGCTGACGTTGCCGCCGGCAAAGTACCCTCCCGCCAGAAGCACCTGGCTCGGGACCGGAGTGAAGGTCTTGCTGTCCTGGGTGTATCGCAGGCCGGCCGTGACCTTCAGGTCGTCGGCGATGTTCCAGTACACCTCCCCAAAGGCGGCGGCCGACGTCAGCTTGTAGGGGTTCTTCGAGCGGAAATAATTGTGCCCCTCGCCGTTGATGCTTTCGATTGGGTTGGGGTCAACATAGGGGCAGACCGCAGAAGGGTCGCCCGACGGCACCGGGCCGTTTCCTGGTACATAGATGAACTCTGTACCGCCCGAGCGCGGACAGGTCGCTATATCGATGCCCGTCGCCGGTGGGATATAGAAGGGCCACGTCAGGGCGATGGCGGTCAGCAGGTTGCTGAAGACGTAGTAGTCGACGACTGTTTCGAACTTCGTGTAGTTGGCGCCGAAGCTGAAATTGACCGGTCCGTCGAAGTCCGACTGCAGCCGAAGTTCCTGGCTGAACTGCTTGCCGGAGGACTGCGAGATATCGAAAGTCGCGACCCTGTCCGAGCAGCCGATCTGGGGATCGCAAAGCTCGCCGTGGGGGGCCAGGTCCGCCCAAAGGCTCGGCAAGGACGGGTTGGCGACTTGCTTGACGGTCAGCGTATCGACGAAGGCCGGTGCGGTATTGAAACGATTGTAGTCCTGGAAGGAATAGACCTCGTCCTCGTTGTAGACGGTCTGCGAGGTGATGGTCAGGGCGTCGCCGATGTCGAATGCAACAGTCAGGTCCAGCAGGTCGGCCTTGGCGCGATAACGCGGATCGCGGATCGAGGCGATGGTCCGCAGGTCGCGCGATTGCGTCAGCCCGCCGTAGGGGTCCTCCAGCCGCAGGAAGGTGGTGAGCTGACCGTCTGGCATCGTGCCGAGCGCGCCGAAATTCGAGCAGCCCTGACCGCACGCCGCCCCGGTGGCGAGCGGCGCATAGATGAACGGCAGAGCCAGCCCGTTGGGCGCATCGAACGCGCCCTTGTCATACAGACTGCCCGGCAGGCAGGCTTGCGAGAAGGTGGCCGGAAGCAGGAGGTCGTACCAGGGATTGTTCCTTCCCACGGTCGATCCTGCTCCGATCACCGCCGGCCCCGGATCGCGGTGGCAGAGCTGCTTGGAGGTCCGCGAGCGATCGTCGTCCTCCTCGAACCGCTCCCACAGGAAATTCACCCGCAAGGCCGGCGTCGGTTCGAAGCCGACGCTGACCCGGCCGCTCCACAGGTCGCGGCCGTTGATGTTGTTGC
>CAZOHI010000138.1:0-2103 GCA_964579695.1 uncultured Caulobacter sp.
CGCCCCGGCTGGTGCGGCGCGAGGCGGGCCTGACGGGCGTGTTCCACTTCGCGGGGGAGGGCGTCACCACCTGGCGCCGTTTCGCGGAGGCGATCTTCGACGCCTCGGCGGGCCCGCGCCCGGCGGTGACGCCGATCACCACGACCGAGTTCCCGACGCCCGCGCGGCGTCCGCGCAATTCGGAACTCGATTGCGGCAAGCTGGAGCACCTGTTCGGGGTCAGGCCCCGGCCCTGGCGCGAGGGCCTGGCCGAAACGCTGAAGGCATTGGAGGGGAAATGAGGCGCGGCATCATCCTGGCGGGCGGGTCCGGCACCCGGCTGCATCCCCTGACCCTGGCGGTCTCCAAGCAGCTGCTGCCGGTCTACGACAAGCCGATGATCTACTATCCGCTGTCGGTGCTGATGCTGGCCGGCATCCGCGAGATCCTGATCATCACCACGCCGGAGGACCAGCCCGCCTTCCAGCGCCTGCTGGGCGACGGCTCGCAGATGGGGCTGGAACTGAGCTACGTCGTCCAGCCCAGCCCCGACGGGCTGGCGCAGGCCTTCATCCTCGGGGAAGAGTTCGTCGGCGGGCGGCCCAGCGCCCTCGTGCTGGGCGACAACATCTTCTACGGCTCGGGCTTCGGCGCCCAGCTCGCCGCCGCCTCGGGGCGGACGGAAGGCGGCACGGTGTTCGGCTATCCGGTGGCCGATCCCGAACGCTACGGGGTGGTGGAGTTCGACGAGGCCGGGGGCGTCGTCCGCCTGGAGGAGAAGCCCGCCAGGCCGAAGTCCAACCTGGCGGTGACGGGGCTCTACTTCTACGACCACCGGGCCTGCGAGTTCGCCCGCAGCCTGAAGCCCTCGCCGCGCGGCGAGCTGGAGATCACCGACCTCAACCGCCTCTACCTGGAAGCGGGCGACCTGAAGGTCGAGGTGCTGGGCCGGGGTTTCGCCTGGCTGGACACCGGCACCCACGAATCGCTGATCCAGGCGGGCGAGTTCGTCCGCGCCATCGAGCAGCGCCAGGGTCTGAGAATCGGCTGCATCGAGGAGATCGCCTTCCAGAACGGCTGGATCGGGGCGGACGACCTCGAGCGGCTCGCGTCGCTCTCGAAGAGCGCCTACGCCGACTACCTGCGTCATCTCGCCCGGTCCAAGGCAACGAACCGTTAACCCCTCGCGCCGCGATTTTTCACAAACCTGTGGCGAAGCAGACGGAATTTTAAGCAACTGGGGGTGAAACCGTCCCTCGCCCATCTCTCGCCACAAAAAGGCGGTTGCTGGGAACGATTTTGGTCGCCGTAGCTTATCCAAACTTGCGTGTCCGCTTACCAATCGCAATGCAGCAAGAAGGCTGCAAACGCCGTTGCGCAAGGGGGCTTGGTGAGGTAAGGCAATCTAACCTGTGGCGCATGGTCGCACCGGTGAGTCCGAGGGGTAATTGAAATGATCCGTAAGTTTGCTGTAGCCGCCGCCATCGCCGCCATCGGCCTTGCTGGTCAGGCCGTGGCCGCCCAGCCTGTCAAGCTAAGCGGCGTCCAGGGCTCGGTCCTGGTCAACCAGAACGGCCGTTTCGTGCCCGCCAAGTCCGCGACCGCGCTGCGCGCCGGCGACCGGGTGATGGCGACGGCCGGGTCCGCCAGCCTGAAGTATGCCGATGGCTGCACGGTCAGCATCGCCGCCCGTTCGATGGCCACCATCGGCGAGCGTTCGCCCTGCGGCGGCGCTTCGAACGTCGTGCGCGTCAGCACCCAGGGCTACGGCGACACGGACGGCTCCGACGGAGCCGGCAACGCCGACCTGTGGATGTACCTCGGCTTCGGTCTGCTGACCATCGGCGTGGTCGGTTCGGCCCTGTCGGACGACGAGACCCCCACCAGCCCGTAATTCTCTTCCGCCTTTTGAGCGGCATGAACCGCGCCGGGGCGACCCGGCGCGGTTTCGTGTTCCTGCAGACCCTGACTAGGGGCTTTTCATGCACGTCGCGATGATCGGTACCGGCTATGTGGGCCTGGTTTCGGGAGCCTGCTTCGCGGACTTTGGGCACACTGTCTGCTGCATAGACAAGGACGCGGGCAAGATCGAGCGGCTGAGGGCCGGGATCATGCCGATCTACG
>CAZOHI010000139.1:0-2023 GCA_964579695.1 uncultured Caulobacter sp.
CTCCGCTCGGGCAAGCAGCTCTGCAAGAAGGACGTGGTGACCCAGGTCGGCGACGTGCCGATCACGAACTACTTCGACACCAGCGTCGCAGGTGGGCAAACCAATTCGGTCTTCGCGGGCGTGCAGGGCTCGTTGAGCCAAGGATGCAAGCGCAACTCGCTGTACGCGCGGGACTCCTTCCAGCGCCCCAACGGCTTGATGCTCCCATACTATGCGCCGTTGATGGGAATTGCCCTGCCGGCCGCCCTGAATGATCCCTATGTCAGCGTCGTCAACTCTTCAGACCCACATGTGATCTCGGCGACCAATGACCAGCCTGAGGATCTTAGGGTCATACAATCGACGATTGATCCGGACTATCGCGCCAAGGCCGACCTGGGTGAGTTTCAGATCAGCTTCGATATCACCGACCATCTGACGCTGTCGTCGGAAACGGCTTACAGCGTCGATCAGGTTTGGTCGCTGCAGGACTTCAACCGTTTCAATACGGCCGCCGGAGCCTGGCTGCAGCCGGGCGTGCCGGGCGCTCCGATCCGTCAGGGCGTGTTGCAGCCAGGGCCTGACGGGGGCATTTTCTGCGACCCGCAGCTGGGATGCTCGGACCGACTGGTCGCCGTCGATATCGCCACTGCGAAAGCCTCGCAGTTTAGTCAGGAATTCCGCCTGTCGTCGAACTTCGACGGGCCGTTCAATTTCAGTCTCGGCGCCAATTTCATGCGGGCCGATAGTCGTGACAAATACTATGTGTTCTTCAATTCCATAAGCCTGCTTGCCTCCCAGGGCCCCAATCTCACGCCGATGTCGCCCTACGTGGCCGGCTTGTCGGATAACCTGGAATGTCTCACGAGGGGGCATCTCCCCGGCGACCCTAACGGCGCCTACGGCGTGCAGGGATGCGTGTATATCGACCCCAATCCCATTGGGCAGCTCAACGACAAGGGTCACAACTACTTCCTGAGCAACAATCCCTACAAGCTGATCTCCTATGCCCTGTTCGGCGAGGCCTCGTACAACCTCGCCGACAACCTGAAGGTGACGGCCGGCCTGCGCTGGACGGTGGACAGGAAGGAAGCGCCGATCATCCCAAGCTGGACGCTCGCCTACCAGTCGGTGGGGTATCCCGTCGCCGAGGTGATGGAGCGCGAGTGGCGTGAGCCGACTGGGCGGCTGACCATCGACTGGAAGCCCGACCTGTCGTTCACCGACGAGACGATGGTCTATGCCTCCTATGCCCACGGCTACAAGGCCGGCGGCATCAATCCGCCTGGGTATGTCCGCGGGTACTACTCCGATATCAACGTGGCCCTCCAGGACGCGGCGGAATCGGCAACCCGTCCCAAGACGTTCGCGCCTGAGTTCATCGACGCCTACGAGATCGGCGCCAAGAGCACCTTCGCCGACGGCAGGGTCACGATGAACCTGGCGGCCTTCTACTATGACTACTCGGACTACCAGATTTCCGAGATCGTCGACCGCTCGGCCTTCAACCGCAACTTCGACGCGGAAGTCTGGGGCGCCGAACTGGAAGCCAGCTGGCGTCCGCTGGAGAACCTGCGCTTCGGCCTGAAGGGCGGCTACCAGAAGACCCGCATCGGCGACGGCGAAAAGGCCATCGACCTGATGGACCGCACCGCGGGCAATCCCGACTGGGTGGTGGCCAGGCCGTTCCCCACCTTCCCTTCGAGCTGCGTCCTGCCGACCTACGTCTTCGCCAATCCCAACGGCACGCTCGGGCGTGTCGGATCTGTAGGGGGCGGAGGCGCAAGCGGTTGCGAGTTCGCCTACAGCTTCGGCCTCGATCCGGTGACGCAGGTGGAGTACATCGACCTGACGACCAATGCGCCCCGGCCGGGCACGGCGTTCCATGCCAACACCCACCCCGGCTATCCGGGCTGGGACCCGACGCTTGATTACGGCAACAACAACGGCGAGGGCTTCTTCAAGGACCTCGGCGGCAACGAGCTGCCGAACGCCCCGAACTGGACGGCGACGATCACCGCCGACTACACCATCCCGCTGCCCA
>CAZOHI010000140.1:0-2004 GCA_964579695.1 uncultured Caulobacter sp.
GCTGACGGAGCTGCTGCTGGGCGGCGGCCGGACGCCGAAGCTGCGGGTGCTTTAGACCCGAGCCTCCTCTCCTCCCTTCCCCCTGGATGGGGGAAGGGCCGGGGATGGGGGTGGAAGACTCTCAGGAAATGGCTCCGCCTGCGTGAAGTCGTCAGACGGCGCCACCCCCATCCCAACCCTTCCCCCATCCAGGGGGAAGGGCTTTTCAGACAGGACCCTCATGCCCCTCTTCCCCCGCCGCGCCCCCGAGGCGAAGGCGTCCGCCGCGCGTGGGCTGGCGGCGTTGACGACGACCGGGCGGCCGCAATGGACGCCGCGCGACTACGAGACCCTCGCCCGCGAAGGCTTCGCCAAGAACCCCGTCGCCTACCGCTGCGTGCGGATGATCGCCGAGGCGGCGGCCTCCGCGCCGCTCATCGTCTTCCACGAAGGGCGCCGCGCGGCGGACCATCCGCTGCAACGGCTCCTCGACCGGCCCAACCCGGAGCAGGGCGGGGCGGACCTGATGGAAGCCTTCTTCGGCGGGCTCCAGACCTCCGGCAACGCCTATCTCGAAGCCGCGGGGGAGGGGCCGGACGAGCTTTACGCCCTGCGCCCCGACCGGATGCGGGTCGTGCCGGGGCGGCAGGGCTGGCCGGACGCCTACGACTACCAGGCGGGCGGGCGAAGCGTGCGGATCGGGCGCGACGGCGACGGCTGGCTGCCGATCCTGCACCTGAAGCTGTTCCATCCGGCCGACGACCACTACGGCTTCTCGCCCCTGGAGGCGGCGGCCTTCGCCATCGACGCGCACAACGCCTCCGGGGCCTGGAACAAGGCCCTGCTCGACAACGCCGCGCGGCCGTCGGGGGCGCTGGTCTGGTCCGGCGGCGACAAGCTGTCGGAGGAGCAGTTCGACCGCCTGAAGGCCGAGCTGTCCGAGGCCCACACCGGCGCCCGCTCGGCGGGGCGGCCGCTGCTGCTGGAGGGCGGGCTCGACTGGCGGCCGATGTCGCTGACCCCCCACGACATGGACTTCATAGAGGGCAAGCACGCCGCCGCCCGCGAGATCGCCCTGGCGTTCGGCGTGCCGCCGCCCCTGCTGGGCGTGCCGGGGGACAACACCTACGCCAACTTCAAGGAGGCCAACGGGGCCTTCTGGCGCCACACCGTCGTGCCGCTGGCCGAGCGGGCGGCGCGGGCGATGACCGCCTGGCTGGGGGGCAAATTCCCCGGCGCCCGCATCGCCTGCGACCTCGACGCCGTGCCCGCCCTGTCGGCCGAGCGCGAGGCCCTGTGGGCGCGGCTGGAGGCGGCGAGCTTCCTGACGCCCGAGGAACGGCGCCGGATGGCGGGCCTTGGTTCGACGGATTTGGGCGATGAGTGACTGGAGGCTGGACCGCCAGGTCTCGCTGGCCGTGATCGTCGCGGTGGTGCTCCAGGCCGGCGGCGCGCTTCTGTGGGCCGGGCAGGCCGCCGCGCGCATCGACCAGCTTGAGAGCCGCGTGCAGGCGCAGGGGCCGCTGGCCGAGCGCCTCGCCCGCCTGGAGGAGCAGGCCGCCGCCGCGCGCGCCGCCCTCGACCGCATCGAAAGGAAGCTGGGATGATCGAGATCGAGGGCCATGCCTCGCTGTTCTGGACGCGCGACCTGAACGAGGACGTGACGGCGGCGGGCGCCTTCGCCGAAAGCCTGGCCCGCACCGGGGCGGCGGGGGTGAAGATGCTGCACCAGCACGACACCGCCGAGCCGGTGGGCGTGTGGGACGAGATCGCCGAGGACGGGCGCGGCCTCCATGTGCGCGGCCGCATCGTGGACGACACCCCGCGCGGGCGGCTGGTCGCGGCGCTGGCCAGGGCCGGGGCGCTCGACGGGCTGTCCATCGGCTTTCGCACCGTCAAGGCGCGGCCGGACGAGAGCGGGCGGCTGCGGGTTCTGACGCAGGTGGAGCTGTGGGAGGTGTCGATCGTGACCTTCGCCGCCTGTCCGGGGGCCAGGTTCCAGGTCGTGGGGCGTTGACCGCTCCC
>CAZOHI010000141.1:0-1848 GCA_964579695.1 uncultured Caulobacter sp.
CGACGCCGTCCATCCGGGCAAACTTCGTCTGGGAACGGTTCGAGGAAGACGACGATCGCTCGCGGACCTCCAAGCAGCTCTGCCACCGCGACCCGGGGCCGGCGACGATCGGGGCGGGATCGAACGTGGGGAAGAACAATCCCTGGTACGACCTGCTCATGCCGGCCAAGTTCTCCCAGGCCTGCCGGCCCGGCAGCCTGTACGACGACGGCGCCTTCGACGCGCCGAACGGTCTGGCGCTGCCGTTCATCCTCGCGCCGCTTATCGTGGGAGCGTATTGCGGTCCGGACTGCTCGACCTTCGGCGATATTGGCCGCACGCTCGACGGTCGGGAAACGTCCTTCATCAGACTTGAAGACCCTTACGGAGGGCTGAGTCAATCGCGCGACCTGCGGACGATCGCGTCGATCCGCGACCCACGTTACCGCGCCAAGGCCGATCTGCTGGAGCTGAGCATCGACTTCGACATCGGCGACTCGCTGACGCTTTCCTCGCAGACGGTCTACAACGAGGATGAGGTCTATTCCTTCCAGGACTACAATCGCTTCAATACGGCGCCCGCCTTCGTCGATACCTCAGAGGTGAGGCAGAAGATAAATCCCGCGCTGCCTAGTCTTTGGGCGGGCCTGGCGCCAGGCGGAATCTTCTGTGACCCTCAGATCGGTTGCTCCGATCGGATCGCGACCTTTGACATCTCGCAATCCTCCGGCAAGCAGTTCAGTCAGGAACTTCGGCTGCAGTCGGACTTCGACGGGCCGATCAATTTCAGCTTCGGCGCCAACTACACCAAATTCGAGACGATTGTAGATTACTACGTTTTCAGCAATATGCTGACGGGCATCGCCCTTACGTGGCCCTTCTATCTGCCTCCAGAGACAGGGATCGACCTCGCGACCTGTCCCCGTTCGGGAGGCGCCTTCGGGATCGTGGATGCCGGGAACGGCCCTGTGCCATCGGGCGACCCGACTGCGAATTGTCCCTATGTCGACCCCAATCCCATCGAGAGCATAAACGGTGACGGTCACAATTACTTCCGCTCGAAAAATCCCTATAAGCTGAGTTCGGCTGCGGCGTTTGGTGAAATATACTGGAACATCGACGACGCCCTGAAGCTCACTGCGGGATTGCGATACACGAACGACCGCAAGACCTTCATTCCGGTTCCCAGCCAGGTGCTCCTGGCGCCCGGCTATGTCGCCGGCGGCATTGTAAGCCGCGGATACCCGGAGGACGATCCCATCAAGCAGGAATGGGGCGAATGGAGCGGTCGCCTCGGCCTGGACTGGAAGACGCAACTTCCGTTCACTGATGAGTCGATGCTCTACGCCTTCTATTCGCGGGGCTACAAGGGCGGCGGCGCTAATCCCCCGTCGCCGGACTTCGCCACTCGCGAGGAAACACTGGCCTTCCTCCTGGCGAATAACGGCGATCCCGGCCTCATCACTCAGTTCAGCAACCCCAACAAGCTGCCGGTCCTGCAGTTGGCAGCAGTGGAGTACGGCCCGACCTTCGAGCCGGAATTCGTGAACGCCTTCGAGGTGGGCGCCAAGAACACCCTGCTGGGCGGGGCGATGACCTTCAACGCCACCGGCTTCTTCTACGACTACATGGACTATCAGGTCTCGCAGATCCGCGACCGGACGGCGGTGAACGAGAACTTCGACGCCACCATCTGGGGCCTGGAGTTCGAGACCACCTATGCGCCGTCGCGGGACCTGAAGTTCAACGCCAACCTCGGCTACCTCGACACCAAGATCGCCGATGGGGAAACCTCCATCGACATCATGAACCGGACGCAGGGCAACCCCAACTACGCCCTCGTCAAGCCGTGGGTCCAGCTACCGTCCA
>CAZOHI010000142.1:0-1768 GCA_964579695.1 uncultured Caulobacter sp.
GGGCTCAGCGGTAGCGGCCGCCCCCTCCACCGCCGTTCGGCGGTCCCCCTCCCCCATGAATGGGGGAGGAGATGTGAAGCGTCCGCGGAGTTCTCGCCCCACACCCCAGCCTTTTCAACAGCTTCTGCAATTCTCCTGACGACAAATCGGCGGCGCCCGCTGCGGGGCTAGCTTTGTGTCATGGCCGAGAATAGCGACAGCGCCGAGGCGCTCCTGACCCAACTGGCGACGAAGCTCGCGGAGAAGCTCGCCGCCGAGATCGAGGGCTTGCCCGATCCCGGCGACGCGGACCTTCCCGCCGCCGAACGCATCAAGCTCATCAGCCTCGCGGCGCGGGCGGGCAAGGAGATCGCCGCCATGACGCTGGGCGCGGAGCGGGCGATGCGGGCGCTGGAGACCCTGCGCCAGGCTAACCCTGGCCGCCACACCGAGGACAACGCGGAAATGGATGACAGAGAACCCCAGGACATCGAGCAGGTTTACGCCGACCTCCAGTCTCGGCTGGATCGCCTCACAGGGATGCTCGAGCGCAAGCGCGCTGCTGAGCTCGCTGAACGAGGCCCAGCGGAGATGGGTGTGGGCGGCGAGTCAGGTTGAGCCCCGCGAGGGGCAGCTTCCCCCAGCGCTAGGCGACTGGCGCACCTGGGTCTTCCTGGGCGGGCGCGGGGCGGGCAAGACCTTCGCCGGGGCCTTCTGGCTGACCGAGCAGGCGCTGCGCTGCGAGCGGCTGGCGCTGGTGGGGCCGACCCTGCACGACGTGCGCGAGGTGATGGTCGAGGGCCCCTCGGGCCTGAAGGCCATCGTCGGCAAGAGCTTCCGGCCCCGCTGGCAGCCGTCGCGGCGGATGCTGCAGTGGCCCAACGGCGCGGTCGCCTACGCCTTCTCGGCGGAGGACCCGGAAAGCCTGCGCGGGCCTCAGTTCCACGCCGGATGGGCCGACGAGTTCTGCGCCTGGAGCTATCCGGCGCAGACGCTGGCCATGCTGCGCTTCGGCCTGCGGCTGGGCGACGACCCGAGGCTGGCCCTGACCACCACGCCCAAGCCGATGGCCGACCTGCGCAACCTGCTGGCCGAGCCCGGCGTGGCGCAGGTGCGCGCGCCGACCGCCGACAATGCGGCCAACCTCGCCCCAGCCTTCGTGGAGACGCTCAACGCCCTCTACGGCGGCACGCGGCTGGCGGCGCAGGAGCTGGAGGGGCTGATCGTGGAGGACATGGACGGCGCCTTGTGGCGGGCCCAGGACCTGGCGCGGTGCCGGGGCTCGCGGCCGGTGAAGCTGGACAAGGTGGTGGTGGCGGTCGACCCCCCCGTCACCCAGACCGGCGACGCCTGCGGGATCGTGGTCGCGGCGCGGCATGACGGGCGCGGCTACGTGCTCGCCGACCGCACGGCGCGGGGGCTGTCGCCCAACGGCTGGGCCATGCGGGTGATCGCGGCGGCGGAGGAATACGGCGCCGACCTGATCGTCGCCGAGGCCAACCAGGGCGGCGAGATGGTCCGCACCACGCTGGCCACCCGCGAGCCGCCGTGCGGGCTGAAGCTCGTCCGCGCCAGCCAGGGCAAGCGGACGCGGGCCGAGCCGGTGGCGGCGCTGTACGAGCAGGGCCGGGTCGTCCACTGCGGCGCCTTCCCGGCGCTGGAGGAGGAACTGATGGCGCTGGGTTCGCCGAACCTCGCCCACAGCCCGGACCGGGCCGACGCGCTCGTCTGGGCGCTGACGGAGCTGCTGCTGGGCGGCGGCCGGACGCCGAAGCTGCGGGTGCTTTAG
>CAZOHI010000143.1:0-1711 GCA_964579695.1 uncultured Caulobacter sp.
CGGCCAGGTTCATCGTGAAGTATTCGTCGAGCTTGCCGTACTCGTGGTCGTTGAAGATCCGCCACCAGCTCTCGGCCTGCCAGTGCAGGTCGGTGTGCAGGGTCGCCAGCCAGTCGTTCGGCAGCGGGATGGTGTAGTCGGCGGTGATCGTCGCCGTCCAGTTCGGGGCGTTCGGCAGCTCGTTGCCGCCCAGCGGCTTCATGATGCCCTCGCCGCCATTGGGAGCCGTGGAGGGATCGAACCCGGGGTAGCCTGGATGATGGACCAGGGTGTCGACGATGGTCTGGGAAGGGACGGGCACGCCTCCGTTGGCGAGATCGACATAGGGACTGGCAGTCACCGGATCGAGCCCCATGGAATAGGCAAGTTCGCACACGCTCGGCCCGCCGCCTCCGACGCCCCCGGTGCGGGCGACCGAGCCGTCCGAATTGACGAAGACGAAGGTCGGAACGATGCAGCTCGATGCGAAGGTGGGGAACGGTCTGGCCAAGACCCAGTATGGATCACCCGCCGTGCGGTCCATCAGGTCGATGGCCTGCTCGCCGTCGCCTATACGGGTCTTCTGGTAGCCGCCCTTAAGGCCTAAGCGCAGGTTCTCCAGCGGACGCCAGCTCGATTCCAGTTCGACGCCCCAGACCTCGGCGTCGAAGTTGCGGTTGAAGGCCGAGCGGTCGACGATCTCGGAAATCTGGTAGTCCGAGTAGTCATAGTAGAAGGCCGCCAGGTTCATCGTGGCCTTGCCGTCCGCGAAGGTGCTCTTGGCTCCGATCTCGTAGGCGTCGATGAATTCCGGCTCGAACGTCTTGGGCCGGGTCGCCGATTCCGCGGCGTCCTGTAGCGCCACGGTGATGTCCGCGTAATATCCGCGAACAAACCCAGGGGGATTGATGCCGCCGGCCTTGTAACCATGGGCGTAGGACGCATAGACCATCGTCTCGTCGGTGAAGGCTAGATCAGGCTTCCAATCCACGGTCAGGCGTCCGGTAGGCTCCCGCCATTCCCGCTCCATCACCTCCGCGACCGGATAACCCACCGACTGGATGTTCAGGACCCAGCTCGGGATGATCGGCGCTTCCTTCTTGTCCACCGTCCACCGCAGACCGGCGGTCACCTTCAGGTTGTCGGATATATTGTAATATGTCTCACCGAACACGGCGTACGAGATGAGCTTGTAGGGATTATTGCTCAGGAAATAGTTGTGTCCCTTGTCGTTGAGCCGCCCAATCGGATTGGGGTCCATATAGACGCAGCCTTGAACGCCATGGGCGCCGTTGGGATCGCCGGGCAGGTACCCGTTTGACAGGCATTCAACATTGTCTGAAACGCCGGGCACATACTCGGACATAGGCGTGAGATTGGCCTTCGCCGCGATAAGGCTGATCGAATTGAAGAATACGTAGTATTTATCCAGGCTGTCAGCGCGCATATAGTTTGCGCCCAGGCTGAAGTTGAACGGCCCGTCGAAGTTCGAGGCGAGGCGGAATTCCTGGCTGAATTGCGAGGCCTTCGCCGTGGAGATATCCACGGCGACCAAACGGTCGGAACACCCGAGCTGCGGATCGCAGAAGATGCCGCCGTCAGGGCCCTCGTGCAGCAGTCCTTCGCGAGGATCGAGGAACTGCCACGACTGCATCCACGCGCCCGGAGCCGTGTTGAAGCGGTTGAAATCCTGCAGCGACCAGACCTGATCGACGCTGTAGGCGGTCTCGGA
>CAZOHI010000144.1:0-1698 GCA_964579695.1 uncultured Caulobacter sp.
GTGGATTGCAGGCGCACGGCGTTGGTCATGCCGGCCGTGGTGGCGGTGACGCCCGTGGCGGTGGCGACGATATTCCCGGAGGCCGTCGTGATATCGACCGTCGCGCCGGACGTGCCGGTCAACGTGCCCGTGGCGGTGAAGGTGACGTTGTCCGCGTTCGCCCCGGTCAGGTTGATACCCGGCGCTCCGACATCCATGACACCGGTCGAATTGACGATCAGGTTCCCGTTCGAATTATAGGTGATGCCGGTGGCCTGATACGCCGTCGTCCCGGTGCAGGCGAAGGTGTCGGCCGCCGCCCCGTTGTCGCCGGGCGCGACACCGACCGGCGCGCATTCGTTGGCGGCGAGGGCGATCGTCGGCAGGGTGAAGGCGGCGGCCGACAGGGTGGCGGCGGCCAGCGAGGAGCCGGCCAGCAGGCTGAGGCGGCGGGCGGCGCTCTTGTTCAGAGACATGATGATTTCCCTAGAGGAATTGAGGACGAGGTCCGGGGCGCGGCTGCGCGCGCCCCGGCTCGAAATCAGAAGGTCTTGCGGAGGTTGAAGCCGACGATGCGCGGATCGAGGACGAAGACGTTGGTCGTCAGGCCCGTGTCGTCGGAGTTCAGGAAGGCGTCGGTGATCGGGCTCTTGTCGAGCAGGTTCTTGACGTAGAACTCCGCCTGGACGCCGCGCTCGCGGTTCTCCAGCGTCACGGCGACGTTGAAGTTGTACCAGCCGTGCAGCTTGTCGTTGACGGCGTTGTAGACCCGCGCCCACGACTGCGACTGCCAGTAGGCGTCGCCGCGCATGGTCACCCGCCAGGAGCCGTCGAGGATATCGCGGCCGTACTGGGCGCCGGCGTTCATCGTCCAGTGCGGGGCGTTGGGCAGTTCGTTGCCGCCGAGCTGGGCCCGGATGCCCGCGCCGCCGTTGATCTCGGGATAGTTGTCAGGGTCGTAGTTCTGATCGCCGAAATTCGGGTCGGGAACCACGACACCGGCCATCGCTCCGGCCAGGCTGCCGACAGGAGAACACGCCTGCATGCCGCCCGGCTTGACGATGTTGGAGTTCAGCCATCTCTCGATCACGGCCACCGGGATGATGCAGTTCGACGGGAGCTGCACCCACGGCTTGACGAGAACGTAGTTCGGGTTGCCCTGCGTCCGGTTCATGATGTCGATGGAGGCTTCGCCATCGGCGATCTTGGTGTCGAGGTAGCCGAGATTAGCGTTGAACCTCAGGTTCCGCGACGGCGCATAGGTGGTCTCGAACTCCAGGCCCCAGATGGTGGCGTCGAAGTTCTCGTTTACCGCCGTGCGGTCGCGGATCTGCGAGACTTGGTAGTCCTTGTAGTCGTAGTAGAAGCCGGTGGCGTTGAAGGTCATCGCGCCGCCCAGCAGGGTGCTCTTGGCGCCCACCTCGAAGGCATTGACGAACTCGGGCTCGAAGGTCGGGCCGTATTCGACGGCCGAAAGCTGTATAAGCGGAAGTTGGTCAGGATCGCTGAAGCGGTCGATGGTCGCCTGCTGCGCGCCCCCGAACTCCAGAAGCCAGGCCAGCGTCTCCTCGCGGGTCGCGAAGTCTGGCGACGGAGGATTGGCTCCACCGCCCTTGTAGCCGCGGGAGTAGAAGGCATAGACCATCGTCTCGTCGGTGAAGCCGAGTTCCGGCTTCCAGTCGACGCCCAGGCGCCCGCTCCATTCACCCCACTTCTGCT
>CAZOHI010000145.1:0-1527 GCA_964579695.1 uncultured Caulobacter sp.
GTCGGTGATATTGTAATAAACCTCGCCGAACGCAGCATAGGAGATCAGCTTGAATGGGTTCTTGCTGAGGAAATAGTTGTGCCCATTATCGTTCAGCCTGTCGATCGGGTTAGGGTCCATGTAGATGCAGGAGACCACATTGTGCGCGATCGACGGATCAGGCGGCACGTTCCCCATCACCAAGCATTCGTCGTTGGTGGATTGGCCCGCCACATAGGGCGGCAGATCCGAAGAGCGATGGTAAGGTGAAACGGCGGCGAAGAGGCTCAGCGCATTGATGAAGACGTAATACTTGTCCTCGGTGTCATAACGCAGATAGTTCGCGCCCAGGCTGAAGTTAAGCGGGCCGTCGAACTCGGAAGACAGACGGAACTCCTGGCTGAACTGCCTGGATTTCGCCGTCGACAGGTCGACACCCACCAGCCGGTCGGAACATCCGATCTGCGGGTCGCAGAAGACGCCGTCGTTGAGCACGTTCTCGCGGTAATAGCCGGCGTCCAGATCGTCCGCCCATGCGTCGGGCGTCGTGTTGAAGCGATTGAAGTCCTGGCTCGAGAAGATGAAATCGGCGCTGTAGGAAGTCTCCGACGCCAGGGTGAGGCCGTTCGGCAGGTCGAGGCTCGCCTGAAGCTCGAACAGGTCGGCTTTCGCCCGGTACTCCGGATCGACCGCCGATTCTATGACCCTCAGGTCCGGGGACTGAACCGTGCTGAGATAGGGGTCGAAGTCCTGTATGCTCCTGTTGATCGGAAGGAAGATCTTGCTCAGCGGATGATAGAACGGCAGCGCAAAGCCGTTGGGCGTCTGGAAGGACGCTGAATCATAGAGCGAATTGCGCTCGCAGCCTTGGCTGAACGCTTCTTGGAAATACTCCCCGTTACCTCCCAGAATTCCGGTATACGGCGTGTCATAAGGACCGATCCTGTTCACCACATGCTTCTTGCACGTCTGCTTGCCGGAGCGCAGGCGGTCGTCGTCTTCCTCGAAGTGTTCCCAGATCAGGTTGACGTCGATGGCGTCGGTCGGCGCGAAGCGCAGGGACATCCGGGTCGACCACAGGTCGCGGCCGTCGATCGGATTGCCGGTGATCTCGTTGGTGGCGTAGCCGTCGCGCTTGGTCCAGGCGCCGGCCAGGCGCACAGCCACGGCGTCCTCGACCAGCGGGATGTTGACCATCCCCTCGATGCGCGAGGAGTTGTAGTTGCTGAGGTCGCCGGAAGCCTTGGCCTCGTAGACGAATTTCGGCTTGGCGCTGATGATGTTGACGACGCCGGCCGTGGCGTTGCGGCCGTAGAGCGTGCCCTGCGGGCCTCGCAGCACCTCCACCCGTTCCAGGTCGTAGAATTCCTGCTCGAAGAAGCGGTTGCGGATGAAGGGGGTGTTGTTGAAGGCGACCGCCACGGCCGGATCGGTGGTGGCGGAGATGGCCTGGGTGCCGATGCCGCGGATCTGGATCGAATACGAACTGAAGTTCGTCTTGGTGAAGGTCATGTTCGGGACCTGGGTGATCAGGTCCGGGCCGCCGGC